>JAIPBT010000027.1 GCA_021738565.1 Bacteroidales bacterium | reverse complement strand
GACTATACTGATACCACCCACCGGTGAAAAATGATACCACCAGTCTTCTCACCCTTTTTCATTTCTAAATTATGCCCAATTTTTTTCAGTGATTGCTGGTTGGGCATGGAAGATTGAAAGTAATACCACATAGATTTTCTTACTGCGCCATTAAAATTAAGATTGGCTCGTGATTGTAAAGACGTACACGTTACTTCTGTATCTCTTATGAAATATGCATTTCATGAGTTTTCGGTATTGCACTACATGGATGCTACACACCATCGAGAAGCGCGATATATTATTATTTGAATAAAACGGTCATCTTTCGGTTTTTGAAAGATAACTGTAATGACCCCAACAATTACCTGCATCAGTTGTGGTGCTGTCGTACCCAGGAATCCTCGATTAAAGAAACAGAAATACTGTTCCGCAAAAGCGTGTCAGAAAGCAATGAGAAGGTCCTGGAAAAAGAAAGCGTACGCGAAAAACAAATCCTATCGCAAAAAGCATCTTGATCGGCAAGCAATCTGGCGCGAACAGCGCCCGGCCCATGCGTATCAGCAGCAGTACCGGGAGTCGCACCCGGAGTATGTAAACCGCAATCGTGAGCTTCAGAGAACAAGGAATAAAAAGCGTCAAAGAGCTCAAGCACCAATGATTGTAAATGGGAACTCGTTATCTCTGCAGCCCAGTAGTGATGTGACATACGCGGTTATTCAGGTAAAAAAACTAAAAGATTGTAAATGGGAACTCGTTCATGGATATAATGCAGGTATAATAAGGGCCAGGGAAGATTTACCCCATTATTAGGCCTTGATTGTAAATGGGAACTCGATTGCAGAGAAAAATCCTGCACTCTACATTTACCGGCACAAAAATCTAAGCCGGTGAAACCAGTAATCGAAGAGATCCCGTTATGTGAATTTGACCTGTCGCTCTCCAGAATGCGGGTGATGAACCTGGCCCGAATCGAGCAGGTGGAGCGATCCATGCATTTACATGGCCAGTTACAGCCTGTTATTGCCCGGGTCTGTGAGCAGGGCTACCAAATCATTGATGGCTTTAAGCGCTGCTATATAGCGACTGATCTTGGCATGACAACCCTGCAATGCCTGGTATTGGATGTTGACCAGGCCCAGGCCAGGGTCCTGATGCTGAGCTATAACCGTACGCCCCAGACGATGGAGTCCTGGGAGGAGGCCCTGGTGTTGAAGGACCTTGTGGAGCGGTATGATGTGAGCCAGCGTGAATTATCTAAAATGACCGGTTACAGCCGTTCGTGGGTATCTCGGCGTCTGGGTCTGGTAAGCAAGATTGATGAGGAGGTCGCATCACAGATCAGAATGGGAGTATTATCCGGCAGCCATGCCCGCGCCTTAATGCGGTTGCCGCGCGGCAACCAGGCAGAGGTTGCCCGGGTGATCCAATCATGGGGGCTTACCAGCCGCCAGAGTGACTCCCTGGTGGATACCTACCTGGAGGCGGAAGATGAGGATGATCAAAAGCAGGTTCTTGCCCATCCGGAGAGGGTGTTTAAAAGGCCCCTCACAGCGATCGAAGAAGGATGCTACCATGACCCCTGGCTCAGTGACAATGCGAATGACTTGCTAGAATCGATGACCGATCTGATCCGGTCTGTGAAAAGACTGTTCTCTCATTTAAAGGATCATCGACTGGTAAAGTTAAATGAGATGGAAAAGAAGATCATCTATCCGGGTTTTAATATGATATCGGATGTGGTAAAGGAGCTTCTGGGGCTCTTCAGAGAAATCCCTTTTGAAAAATCAAATAAACAGGAACAAGCATGAAAGATGAGAATCTGGAAAACATCGTAATCAACCTCTATGCCCGGGGCTGTAGTATCCGGCAAATCTCCCGGCTGATGAATATATCCCGGGTCAGAATCCGCCGGATACTGGTATCAAACACGGTTTATCGTGATACCACCCCAAAACAGGTGGTTAAGCCCAAAAACAAACGACTGAGCAAGCTGGATCCATACAAATCATACATTGGTGAGTTGCTCGATAAATACAGTGATATTACGGGACAGCGCATCTACGAACTGCTTATGGAAAAGGGTTATGACGGAAAGATTACCATTCTTCGCGATTACCTGAAAACAATCCGGCAGGTGGTATCAAAAACGCCGCTAAAGATGGTAGAAACGGACCCGGGCCAGCTGGCCTCTCATGACTGGAGTGATTACAATATCACCTTTACAACAGGAGAGAAGCGAAAGGTCACTTTTTTCAGCTTCATTCTTTGTTACTCCCGCCGGCAATACGTCTCTGTGGTGGAAGACAAGAAGCAGAAGACTCTTTTCCGGGAGCTTAACTCGGCTTTTATCTACATGGACGGAGTCACCCTGGAGGTCCGTGGTGATAACCAGAAGCCATGCGTGGATCACTGGGAAGGTGGTCAACCCATATTCAATCCCACCTATCTTCGTTTTGCATCCCACTACCGTTTTCGTCCCCGTACGATTACACCATACAAACCTCACGAGAATCTGAAAATAGAAAGGCCTTTCTATTACCTGGAGCGCAGCTTCCTGAAGGGCCGTCAGTTCAGGGACCTGGAGGATCTCAAGGAGCAGCTTCGCCGGTGGCTGATTGAAGTAAACGATGTCCGTATCCACGGCACGACAAAAAGAAGGCCCATTGATATGTACATCGAGGAGCAGCCCTTTCTGCAGCCCCTTCCGGCCATCCACTTCGATACCTCTGATGTGGTCCAGCGGGTAGTTAATCAGGAGTCATGCGTGCAGTGGAAGGAATATCTTTATACGGTGCCGAAGAAATACATGTTCGAGGTATGCACGGTGCGTGTCACAGAGGATCAGTTGATCGTCTACTCCCCATCGGGAGAGCAACTGGTGGTTCATCCACTGGCCAAACCGGGTCAGAAGGAAAGGTATGTGGGGCTACCTGAAAAACCCCGGAATAAGCCCACTATGGACATTGGTGATGTGATATCCCGTCTGGTAAGCTTTGGTCCTGAAATGGCCCAGTATATCGAACTTATAAAACAGTATAAAGGAAAATCCTGGGGGCATCAACTGAGGAGGTTGCTGGCCCTTAAGGTAAACTTCCGTACCGAGGATATCATGGTGGCCGTTCGCAGGGCAATGAAGTATAAGGTCTTCGATGCAGGGACCGTTGAAAGCTTCCTGGAAAACAACTCAGAACCCCGCTACAGTATCAAACTCTCTTTCAAACCTCGCAACAGCAGTGATTATGGCAAGTAACACACCGAATCAGTCGCAGAAACAGATCGAGCAGTTCATTGATAACTGCGACTATCTCGGATTAAAAAATCTGGCTCAGGAATACCAGAAGATCGTGGATAAAGCCGGAAGGGACACTGTCGGATATTACGAGTTTATCCGTGAAATCGTTCAGGCAGAGGCGGCAGTAAAACGAAAAAGACGCACCGATTATCTCATCAAAAAAAGTCGATTGCCCAAACCATTAAAGATGATCGCAGGCTATGACTTTGACTTTCAGCCAAGGCTGGACCGCAGGTTGGTGATGGATCTGGCCACACTTGAGTTCCTTGCCAGAAGGGAATCAGTACTTTATATAGGTGATGTTGGAACCGGCAAATCTCACCTGGCACAAAGTCTTGGCATGATGGCTTGTCAGAATGGATACAGAACCTATTATACCACATGTAGCGATTTGATTAATGATCTGAAAGACGGCGCATATGATAATACACTGAAAAAGAGGATTAAAAAATACATTAACCCTGATCTGCTTTTGATCGATGAGATGGGCCATGATCGACTCGAGCTGGAAGCGGTCAAAGAGGCCCATTTGCTCTTTAAAGTTATTGATCAGCGGTACAATAATGACAAGTCTCTGATCTTTACAACCAATATCAACGAGGAGGACTGGGCAGAGTTCCTGGGTGATCCGATATCGACCTCAGCCATACTGGATAGGATCTTTCATCACTCAATTATTGTGGAAATACGTGGCCCCAGCTACCGTAAATACCAGAGTGAACTATTGCAGAAAAAATATGGTGCAAAGAGAAAAGATGAAAAGAACCCAGGGTAGTGAGACCTCATTCAATCTGTAAGGTGTTGACCAAATGGTTGGCACCTTTTTTATTGGTGAATAAAGTGTCCGTTTTGTGCAGAAATCACTGTCCGGAATGAACAGGAATAGACTTAAATGATTGTTTTTGTGGTTAATAGCCGGTATAATTTGCTCCGGAATTAGTTGTACATATTACTCCGGAATTGTTGCCCGTTCCAAATCAAAATAAGAGCCATTGAGTTACCACCGGAGTATACAAAAAAAACGAGATCCTGAACCTCACAGTACATCAACAACTCAGGAGGGTGGTATCATTTTGTTCTGTTTACTGGTACCGTTTTATATCCCGGTTATAACCTAAAACAGCAGATCCCACCAATTAGGACTTCTTTCAAGAAGTATTTCGAACAAATAATGAGGCCCAAATAAGGAGGGAAACGCGGTTCTCCACTACTGAGATCTACCAGGAAGGATTTTTTCTATGAGCAGAAAATAAATTTCAACAGGATTCCTAAAACTAAAGCTAATAATAGTAAAAGTTACATGTCCTTCGGACCTTCCGGCCGCAATGGCCTGGTTTTGGCCTCTTTTCCCCCATACATTTCCTTGAATACTGCTTTGCCAATAGTTTCGCCGGGTTTTGGAAACCGGTCAACCACAGCTATGAGATCCATGTTGGAACTGCCTATAACAAGAATATTTTTCACACCCACTTTTAGATTAAGGTTTTCTAAAATTAAAAAGAAAAGAGGATGCACAGGGTTCCCGGCATCCTCTTCTCAGCGGTATTAGAGGGCCATTACCTTCAAACCTGTTGCTTGTTGGCCGGAACGGATCTTCAACAGGTAGATTCCTGAACGGGAGACAGGTATCATCTTTACAGTTGAATTCACATCGTATCGACCGATCAGTGCGCCTGAAAGGTCAAAAACCTCGATATTGTCACCTGCGCTGGTACCTTCCACGAAGATGCCTTCAGGCACAGCATAGGCTTTGTAATGAATTATGTTTCGGTTGGCTTGCTGAATCCCTGTTGCTGGAATCTGTCCGGCGAAAACCGGGAAGTTGGAAATTGATTCCACGAACGCCCAAACAGGTTCATTTTCAGCATCGATAGAAAACCCGGCATTGTCGAGCCAGAACGAAACTGATTCAGCTTGATCAAGGGTAATACTCTCACCGTTGATGGTTCCAACCCCTGTAGCGCTGACTGTTGTATCGTTGATGGTCAGCGTTTCAATCGCGTAATTATTTGCATGAACACCAACACCCCATTGTTCTCCGATGATGCGACCAGCGGAAACCTCCTGACTGTTCACCGAATCACACAATGCAACGCTGTTTTGTATTGTAGCATCCCAGTATCCTCCGGTGATACCTCCTACAGCCCTTGTGGCAGATACACTGGCAGAGCAATAGATATAGTATGCTGAAGCACCGGCTTCAAGGTACCCAAAGACACCTCCCACTGCTGCGTCAGCACTGACTTTACCCCCAAGGACATACATGTTTGTGAATGTCGTTCTCCATGGCCTGGCAATAAGTCCTCCCACATACCATCCTGTTGAGCCATTTACTTCGCAGTTGATGGCCGCAATCTGATCAAAAATGCAGTCGGCGGTATAGGAAGCCACCATTGCCGTATTTGAATTGCCAGCCGTGCTTGAACAGTCTTCCATGATCAGGTTTTTGACCGTAGCAAAGGCACAAGCGCCTAACAAACTGTTTACATGGTCTCCGTTGGCTATGTGTAGATTCCTGATGGTATGGTAATTACCATCCAGGTTGCCGGTAAAGGTAAGGGGATTTGTCTGAAGGGCCCAGTCTTCAACTCCCACTACGCCAATTGGCACCCATGTAGAGGTATCTACTTTGGTTGTAAAACCTGTAAAATCAAGGTCTGCAATCAGTTTAAAGAAAGCCGACCGGTTATCGCGGATATTGTCAAAATGTTCCGGGGTCTCGATCAGATAAGGATCGGCATAGGTTCCGCTACCTCCTGCGTACAGGCTTTCCTGTGCGTTGAGGTTCGAAGTGTGCATCATAGCCAATGCTATGATAGCCAGCATCATTGTGTAGTAATTTTTCTTTTTCATAACGGTAATTTTAAGATAAGTAATTAATTGGAAATTTTATACTTGTTACAGGCATATTGTTATCTGTCATCATCATTCAGCTTAAAGGGTTTGATAAAAAAAGTAAAAGCATAATCGGCCGGCAGGACCCTGTATTTGTTTATCACAGAGATTGCCGTGCCACCAACACCGCTTACCCTGTAGTCAAGGTTCAGGGTAACCGCACTGTCCTCTTTTAACTGGTTCCTGAATCCGGCCCTGGTAAGGCGGTCTGTTGAATACTTCTGAATGCTGGTATTGAAGGGTTGATCGCTGTGAAACTTCAGGCCCACGCCTTCTTCGTCAGTTATGGTTACCCAATGGACATCGGTTTTGTTGCCATAATCCTGTGGAACAAGGTATGGGACCTCATCTTCGTCAACGGTAGTCTGATAGCGCCCTGTTTTTGCCCCGGTTTTGCGATCGGGGTATGTTTCGAAAGGTCCCCTGCCATACCAGGAAATATTTCGCAAATCAGCCTTGAGTTTCAACTGTAGCCCGACTTTCGGTAACCAATGTGTCATATGACCTTCCGGTTCCACCCTGGTATGTACCTTGATATTTCCACGGTTGTCGATGGTATAGGTGTAAACAACATCAAAACTGGTTGTGTAGTTATTAGATGAGATCACGGCCTCGCTGATAATTTTCACAGAATTGTCAGTTGTTTCAAAGGACAAATGGTATAATTCATGGACGAGTCTGTTCAACCCGGTAGTGTACCAGCCGTTGGCGATCTGGTTTCCCATACCGTCACTGGTCTGACCGATATTTGTTGAAAAGGTGGTCCAGTAATCCATTTCGTTTGACAGGGGTGCCCGCCAGACATTGAAAGCAGGTCCCTTTTCCAATAATTCCCTTCCCAAATATTGCATGGAAGTAACCGAACCGTCAGTCCTGCTTATCCTGTACCTGAATGATTCACCTTCAATAATGAGTTCTTCAATTTCTTTCTTCACGGTAATGGATGTGCGGCGTTCTTTTATTGCCCGCGGTTCTCTGTAAAAGGGCATTTCAAACTGCTCCCATGCTACTTCATGTCCTGTTTCAGTCCAGTTGCTTGATCTGGCTAACTTTGCAGAAAAAAGAACCTGGTAGTGTGCACCTGGTTTGATTTTTGGTTTGGAGAAGGGGATCTTGATCAGACTGGTGTCCCGGGGAGGAAGGTCGATACTAAGTTTTCCAGTTTGCAGTAGCCGGTGGTCTTCAGTCAGTTCCCAGGTTATATCCAGGTCTTTGAGATTGGTAAATGCAAAGCGGTTAATGAATTCGAATTCACCATTTTGCAGATCAACGGCCCCAATGGCAACTGGTTGTCCCGCTTTTTTCAGTTGCCAGAGTTCAGGTTGAACCTGCCTGTCTGGCCAAACGAGCCCGTAGGGTCGCCCTCCCATTCCAAGTGCGTAAAACGAGCTTTCATCACGACACTTTTCAAAATCCAGCCACAATTTTGAGCGGGACTTCAGCGCAGGTGTTTCATTCTCTAATTCATCCACTGAAACTACGCTGTCGAAAATCCTTACCCTGTCAATCGTGGCATGGCACAGGGTAGACATATGGATGTCCCAAAGGTTTGCACTGCGGCCGATATTGACAGGGTAGGGGCCGGCCTTTATGTTGCCATTACAAGTGGTTTGCCCGGTTAGTTCATTATTGATGTATAGCCTGAGAGACGAACCATCGTATGTACCCATAACATGATGCCACTGCTGCTCCCAACCTGCCGGTACTTTTACCCTGAGGGTCCGTTTCTGGTGGGTCTGAATATAAAAGTCAATGTGTTCCTCATCTGCCTGTATGATGCCATATTCATAGTCTCCCTTTGTGAGGAAGTAGCCATTTCCGTTATACTTTTCCGGTTTTATCCAGAAGGAGATCGTCAGGCTGTCCCCGGTCATATCCAATGCAGGGTCCCTGTATATTTCCACCCAGTCATCGTAACCGCTCAGATAAACTGCATTTCCGAATTTTCCTTCCACCAGGTGTGCTTTGCTCATCAGGGCCGATTCAATCTGATGCGGTGATTCATCTTCAATCGTTCGCCAGGTCATGGTCAGTCCCGGGCTCACCCAGTCCCAGATGGCCCCGCCGGTTAGCCCCGGGTACTGGTGGATGAGTTCCCAGTAGTCGTCCAGTCCGCCCAGACTGTTACCGGCAGCGGAGATATACTCATCCATGAAGGAAGGCCTTGTATCTCCTGATTTTGCAAAGCGTTCCCGGAGCATGTCGGGCTTCAGGTACCTGGGGCCAACGATATCCTCACAGGCGATGGGATTGGTATGCGGATCGGTATCAAAATTGCCCCCGTACATCCAGCCTGGCCGGCTGGGATCAATTTTTTTGCCTTCCGCGATTAAATCGCATAGATTCTCACCCCAGCCACTTTCATTGCCGGCACTCCAAACAATCACGGCGGGGTGGTTCCTGTCGCGGTAAACCATCTTCTTCATGCGATCCAGGTATTGATCCTTCCAATGGGGATTCCCGGAGAGATGTTCCGACCAGTGAGCCTCGTCTCCAGTTTCATCGAAGATATACATGCCCAGGCTGTCTGCAATATCCAGGTAATCGACATTGGGTGGGTAGTGACTGGTCCGCACACAATTGATATTAAATTTTTTCATCAGCACCAGGTCTTTTCGCAGGGTTTCGCGGTCGATGCAATGCCCGGTTTCCGGATGAAGCATGTGGGAATTTACGCCGTTGAATTTGACAGGGACTCCGTTTACCAAGATGGCCCGGTTCCTGATTTCAATTTCCCTGAACCCAGTCTTGTTACTGATTATTTCAACCAGGTTTCCCTTGTCGTTATAGTGTTTGAATAAAAGGGTATAGAGGTTTGGGTGTTCAGCCGACCACAGATCAGGATTTGTTATATGGATGGTTGAATCCAGTGTTTGATCAGCATCAGCTTCCAGCACACCAACCGGGATGTTCAGCGGACCAGCCACGAGGATGTTCTTCCGGTCATACAGTTCGATTTGAACGCTATGATTGACTGCTTTCTCTTTCTGGTGATTATGAATATTCACTTCGAATTTGAGATCAGCACCAAGGTAATCTTTGTCCAGGTCTGTTGTGACATAATAATCCCTGATATGAACCTGGGGAGTGGCCATCAGGTATACATCCCTGTATATTCCCGATAACCGCCAGGTATCCTGATCTTCGAGGTAAGATCCGTCGCAAAACCGAAGCACCTTCACAGTAATGTTATTGACATCCGGTACAAGGTATTCAGTGATATCGTATTCTGCCGGCTCATTCGCTCCCTGGTTATAACCGGTTTCAATTCCGTTGATCCACACATAGGAAGCAGACTGTACACCCTCAAAGTGAAGGAAAATCCTTTTACCCGACCAGTCAGCAGGAATCTCAAATGTGCGGTAATAAGTACCGACCGGGTTAAAATCCTCAGGAACAAAGGGCGGATCGGGTTTGAAATTGTACCCGATATTCCTGAAAATCGGATAGCCAAATCCCTCCATCTGCCAGTTTGAGGGGACCCTGATTATATCGGGATAAACACCAGGCTGAACCTCCCCGGGATTGATGGCCCAGGAAAAATCCCATATGCCATTTAGCGACAGATAATTTGGGGACTCCCTGCGGTTGTTCTCAAGTGCCTGTTCCAGGTTGTTGAATGGGATCAGCGTGGCATGGGGAGCCACCTGGTTACGCTCAAAGATACCGGGATTTTCCCAGTCAGGCACAGGCTGTCCAAACACCGTCGTCATTCCTGACAACAGTAGTATCCAAATAGTGTACAACCCCTTCATCCCTTTAGATTTAATATGTTCAAATGGATCCTTCATCGGCATGTGCTATTTGAATTGTGTGATAATGGGCAGCAGGTGAAGGTATTTGTCGAGGGGTATATCTTCACTTATCTGTATCATAAAGGGTTTGCCGCCGAATTCACTTTTTCGTCGCTCAAGGTAGTCCAGGATCGTTTTCTCATTCTCATATACCATGCTGGCCGGGAAATTGGGACATAACACCTTGTCGGGCCAAATTTTCAATCCTTCTTCAACGGACACGTCCCCCGCCATTTCGGAAAAGGAAAAGGATTCAATAACATTAAAAGGTGACCGGGCAATCAGCTCTTTTATTCCGGCTGCTCTCCCATCGATATGGACCAGGTATGGTTTCCCGGCCTTCCGGCAGGCTTCTCCATGCTTGGTATAGAAGGGAAGTACATACTTTTCGTATATTTCAGGCGGAGTCATGTCAGCTGATACATTATCGGGCTGCCAGATAACCTCCACTTCAGATTCCATGGCCAATTTAAACTGCTCGTCGCACTTCAGATCGATCACCTCCATGAGCTCCTCAATCGGTGCAGGGTTTGTATATAGTTCCAGGATGAACTCCTCGGGATTTGCCAGCTCAATGATCAGTTTCTGGTATGGTGATCTGTCTACCCTGCCGAGCACCACACCATCCTCACCCATGTCCTGGATTCTTTGCCTGATGCTGTTCTCCTGTCGAACAAAAATGGTGTTTTCCATGATGTACTGCATGGTTTTGTAATCCTCCGGTTTTTCGAGGTATTGCTTTTTTATCCAGTCGCTTCCGTAGCTTGGGTCCTGGATTACATGCTGGGAGATGCTGCCAACGGGTGTTTCGATGGTTCGCACCTCTGTTTTCTGCCCCTTGTTCCATACGATCTTTACATCGAAGGAGGAATTCCTGACTTCAGAAACATATCCTGGCTTTACATGCCAGGGAGGGGCGAGCAGGGATACGACAGGAAAGAAGTCCAGTATGCCCAGTCCGTTGTTTCGGGCTGCTCTTTCTATCTCGCCATACCGGTGATACCGGTTATAAATGGATACAGGAATCTGATCGGGTGTCTGGTTGTTGTAAACAGACAGTATTCTTTCTTTAATAGTCATTTATTCATCATTATTTGATTCAACATCAAGCATCAAATCATCGGTTTGTTTGTCAGTTCTTTAATTTTTCCAGCATTTTCAATACTTCCTCATGGGGAGGAATTGATTCGATCACACCCAGTTTTGTTGTTGCGATCCCTGCGGCACAAGTGGCATATTCAATGGAATCGGCCATGGATTTGTTCCGCACAAGAGAGGCCAACAGGCCGCCGCTGAAGATGTCTCCGGCGCCGGTAGTATCCACGGGTTCTACTTTCAGTGCCGGAAAGTGCCTTACCTCATTCCCGGTAACCAGTACAGAACCATTATGGCCCAATGTGACAATGGCTGTTTTTACCCCTTTTTCAACAAACCATTTTCCGGCAGCAGTCGCGCTCTCAACATCCTTCACCTGGATGTCTGTAAGAATACTCGCCTCGGTTTCATTGGGTTTGATAATGTCGATGGATGGGTACAGTTCATCCGGTAGTTTAGAGGCAGGGGCGGGATCCAGGAAAGTGACAGTCCCCAGGCTTTTTGCCTTCCTGATTCCATAGAAGACTGTTTCGTGCCTGTTTTCAAGCTGAAATCCAACGATGAAGGACTTGCTGATCAGTTCCCCGGCGTTATCGATATCCTGCTCATTCAGGAGCAGGTTTGCACCAGGTACTACCGAGATAATGTTGTTTCCTTTCTCGTCAATGATCACCACGCTCATCCCTGAATGTATGCAGGGCTCGAGCCTGATACGATCGATATTGATCCCCTTTCCCCGGTACATTCTCAGGGCATCGACTCCGTATTTGTCTCCGCCCAGTGTGCAGATGAACCTGGTGTCGGCTCCGAATGTTGCGGCTGCCAGGGCCTGGTTGGATCCCTTTCCACCGCCTCCTTCAATGAACTGGTTCCCTATGATGGTCTCCCCCAGTACCGGCAGCGTTTTTCCCTTGAAGAAGAAGCCGACATTATAACTTCCGATAATTGTGATGATCTTTTTTTCTGTTTCCATTGTTGTTTGTTCTTCTGTCAGATTGTAAATAATTCAATGTTGTTTTTTTGACTATGCGTTCCTTGAATAAATGATCAGCAGTATGGCCAGGATATACAGCAGGAACATGGCTGCAAGCATCCGGTTGGTTCCCTTTGGTGCCCCTTTGAATTCTTTCCATATAAAGACCCCCCAAAAGGCAGCCACCATGGTGCCGCCCTGCCCGAGCCCAAATGTGATGGCGTATCCGGCCTTGCCTGATGCAATGATGCTAAAGGCCATGCCGATGCTCCAGATAATGCCTCCAACCAGTCCGATGGTATGGAGCCTGACGGTGCCTTTGGTGAAGTAATCACGATAATTAACAGCTTTCCACAATGAGAGCTTTGCAAACAAATTGGTGTTCCAAACAAAGTTGGAGAGCAAAACACCCAGGGAGAATATGACCACAGCAGTGTAAGGTGTTAGTTTTCCGGCTTCGGGGACAGCAAAATCGCTTGTCACTGAAGCTGCAACGAACCGGTAAAAGAATCCCATCAATACGCCGGATAGAATGGAGATGAACAGACCTTTTCCAATATTGGCATTTCTTGTACTTGACAACCGCTTGTAGGCAAATGCATCCATCACCACGGCGAGGATCAGCAGTGCAATTCCTACAAACAGAAAGACCGGGTTCCCGATAGGTACGGCGACATAGTTTACCACAACACCGATGGAGCAGGAGAAGCCGATTGCAATCGGAAATGCAACGGCAAGCCCGGCAATATCTACTGCAGCCACAAGCAGAATATTGGACAGGTTAAAGATGATCCCTCCAAGCAAGGCAAGAAGGATAGGATTCATATCGGCCTGAAGCAGGTCGGGGATAAATGTGCGTCCTTCTTCCCCGATACTTCCCAGCGTAAATGCAAAGACCAGCGAAAAAAGGAATACTCCGATGGCATAATCCCAGTAAAACAGCTGAAACGGCCATGTTTTACTTGCAAGTTTTTGTGTATTGGCCCAGGATCCCCAGCATATCATGGTGACAAGGGAAAGCAAGACGGCTGTAAAATAATACTCTACGATGTACATGATTGTGTTGTTTTGGTGAATGACTGATGATGCTAATTGTCGTTCTTGTTTAATTTCCAGGTTCGAAGCCCTTATACAATGCAGGGATAACCTGGTTGAAAGCTTTCTCATTCAGGGCAGGATCGCTTCTTTCGTATATATAGAAATTGGTGGAACTGTGGTCACTGATTTTCGAGAAAACAAACTTTCCGTCATTACCCACTTCGATCGTGCATGGTAACAGGTGTCCCGAAACAATGGCCTCATTGTCGTTAACCTCGTTTCTTTGTTTCAAAGCGAAGGACTGGTCACCCTCACGAACCATGACCAGGTTGGCAGCCTGCAGCCATGAATCGGTTGTCCACATGTGAAATTCGTCAGGGTATTGCGTTCTAATGATGCTGGTGTCGGGAAGTTCGTTCATGTCCATCGCCCTCAGGAAGTCATATTGGTTCTTTCTTCTGAAGAAATAATCCATGTAGCGTTGCAGTTTTTCGTCCATTTCTGCAATGAAGGTGAGCCTATGTAATTCCCAGTAGGTGTTGTTTTTACCCATCCCTTCGTACGATCCACACGGGTAGAGTGCAATGGGCAGGTCACTTTGCATCAGCCTTACAAAGGAATGAACATCGAGCTTCACATTCCATTCCGCCACGATCGACTTTTTTACTTTGATCTCTCCCAGTTGGATGCCTTCAGGGTGTGCAAACCCCATATTCAGATGGATCATTTTGGTTTTCTCCTTCATGAGTTCAGGTTCGCGATTATAGGCCAGCGCGAGCACCCTGGATGAACCAAATGAAAGGATTTGCACGGGTTCCTCACTTTCCCTGAGCGTTTTGATCAATAATTCAACCCCTTGCTGCTGGAATCCCGGGATGTCAAGCATTTTATCGGTAATGGATCTCATCGTATGGAACGGACTTACCGCAAAGGGTATGTCCCTGTTAAAGATATAGTTCAATTGCATGATGGGAATGACACCGGCATCCCTCGGACCTGTGGGATCGTTCCAGAGTTCCGGATGATCGGCCACTGGTTTCCTGAATGCATCGGTGATATCCAGGATGATTGCCTTGACGTCAATTCCGGGCAATCCGTATCCCATGATCATGTCGAAATTGTCATCATCATCCTGGGGGGGGAAATAGAGATCTGTTATGACGATGGTTGGCTCGCCAGGTGTATTGACCAATTCAGTCGTTTCGTTCGATTTACCTTCACTGCAACTATAAAGCAGGGTCATGATAACCGGGAGGGCCCGTGCGATGATCTTCCTGCTGATCATTTTTTGTGTTTTTTTCATTTGATAGATTTAGAATTTAGTCAATACAATTCCATTATAACTTTATTAAGTTATTGTAAATAAACATGTTAAAATTTAATTATCTATCTTTTTTTTATTTCCGGTCCTGGTTGAAACAGGATACCTGGATCGGTTTGTTTACTGCCTGTTTTAGTTATTGATTTACCAGTATGGATTTTGTTCCAAACCATTATTCACTGCCCGCTGGGGGATCGGGTATAACATCATTCTTTCATCAAAGAGCCGATCCTCCAATTTTATTTTTTCATATTGAATGGTGCCATCCTGGTTTTTTGTTACGCTCATTTTGTATACCGGACTGTTCAGTACTTCCATGGCTGTACCCCATCGCCTGAGATTCCAGGCGCGCTGGTTTTCGAATGCCAGCTCGACAAAACTTTCCTCCCTGATACGTTCCCGCATGCTCTCTTTAGTGAAATCTGAAGCTGTTAATGCAGGTAGTCCGCCTGAACCGGTAACTACGCGATTAAGAATGGCGGTGGCGGTGTTCCCTGTTCCGCCGGCATCGGCAGGTCCGTAAAGTTCGTTCAGACCTTCTGCCCAGAGCAACAGGATATCGGTGTACCGAAAGATGGGCCATACCCGGTTTTCGCCATGATTTTGCCTGAGGTCCAGCCATGGATTGATAAATTTCTTCAGGTAGTAACCCGTTTTCGTTCCGCAATACCTGTCGGTTCCGTCCCTTCCACCCGGGAAGACTTCGATTTCGCGGGGTACTATGCTTCTTTCATACCAGGTGGTTCCATTGGGAATGACGGTGAGGTAAAATCTCCTGTCCCTGTCCAGGTAGGGATTATCCGGATCATATCCTGAACCTGGTTCGTCGATGCGCATCCCGTTTTGCATGCGGAAGGCATCCACAAGATTCTGTGTGGGATTGGTGCTGCCGTTTGTGTATACCCCCTCGGATCCCACAGGGTAATTGATCCTTTCCAGGAAATTGATGTATTGCAGCCTGTAACCCAGGATGACTTCACTGGTGGTGCCGTTGTATGTGTCATACGGGGCAATGGAAACTGGTTTTATGCTCACTATTTCCTTGGCAAGTGAGACCACCTGCCTCCAGATGGCAGCTTGTTCTGGTGAATCCTGCTTAATAGCTGTGTTGTAAAAAGGACTGGCTTTGAAGCTGAGGGTCTTCAGTTTTAGTGAAAGTACTGCAATGAGGTTGGGCCTGCCCTGTGCCTCCATTTCGCTGAGTGGCAATGTGCTTCTGATCAGATCATCACACTCATCGATGATATAGTCGGCACATGCTTCGAACGACGACCTGGATGTGATTATATCCGTCTGCATGAGGTCCCCGTAGTTTTCGATATAGCTATCACCGACCAGTACGATTCCTCCGAATCGCTTGATAAGTTCGTAATAGAACAAGCTCCTGAGGAAACGGGCTTCATACCGGTATTTTTCTATATTTTTTAAATATAGGGCTTGCTGGTCAGGCGCAAAATGCTCCAGGTCAAGGGTTTCGGTTTTTTGTAGCAGCAGGTTTGCTTTATAAATGCCGTTGTAATACTTATTCCAGACACGGCTTACAACTTCGGATGAAGGGCTCAGGTTACCGGTATTATAATTCTGAACCCAGGCAGAGGGATTTGAGTTTTCAGCCTCATCTGTCGTATTTGCGAAGAAAATGCCTTGTTCAAGTTCATCGGGACTGAAACCGTTCGGCATCATACTGATCAGGTCGATAACGTAGGAGTTGATATAGCCTGGATTATTCCACAGCAAATTGTCATCTACACCCAGGTCCTGTTCCATTTCCATTTTCTGACAGGAGAGGTTTGCGATCATCAAAAGGAAAGGAATAATAATGGGTGTTATCTTTTTTGATTTCATCTCTGTTTTTTTTAGCATTTTTGGTCAAAAGGAGATGTTGACACCTAAATAATAAACTTTCATGGGCATGTAGCCTATCTCAAAAAACTCGGGATCAGAATATTTCCAGTTACTCAGTGTAAACAGGTTGATACCCCTTACAAAGATCCTGAATGACTCCATTGAAAGCTTTTGTATCAGCCGGCTGTTGAACGAATACCCCATTTCCAGGTTCCTGAGCTTCAAAAAGTGAATCGGCTGAACCCAGTATGTTGATGGTTGGTAGTTATTCATATTGCTCAGTGTGAGTCTTGGGAAATCTTCCCTTAACGCATATTCTGTTGCGGCATTTCCATATATAATTGGCTGGTAAAGCGGATTGCCCGAAAGCAATTGGTCACGGCCGAACTGTCCCTGGAGAAGAAGTTCCAGGTCGAATCCCTTTACAACCATCCCTGCCCGGACGCCCAGGTCCAGTTTGGGTTGCCCGTCGCCGATCATTGTCATGTCCCTCGTATCGATGATATGATCATTGTTCTGATCGGTGTATTTGAGATCACCTTCACGTGTGGGGCCAAAGCTCTGAGAAGGTGCGGATTCGTCTCCTCCATCGAAATACCCTTCAACCTCATATCCGTAGATGGCATTCACAGGGTTCCCTGTTCTGTTCAGGTATGACAATTCTCCTTCATGAAGTGCCTCCCCCATTTCTTTAATGGTGTTTTTGCTGAAGGTCCAAAGTACGTCGGAAAACCAGTTGAAATTGTCGCCTGTGTTTTTATAACCCAGTCGACCATCGATACCGACATTGGATATCTTTCCAATATTCTCATAAGGCAGATTGACGCCAAGTACGGACGGATGCCTGTAATTGATATAAAGTACATCGGATCGTTGATCAATGAAAAAATCGGTTTCAAAGGAAAGCTGTTCGAACAGTTCGAGCTCCAGTCCGGCGTTCAGCATGGTTGAAGTTTCCCATTTAATATCCGGATTGGCCAGCATACCGGGCTGGTAGCCATAAATGATGCTCCAGTCGGCCCCTACCTGGTAAGTTCCCCCATTGACATAATACTGGTAATAGGGGTACCGTCCGTTTACATAGGGATTCCGTCCTATTGATCCGTAGGATGCCTTCACTTTACCATAGCTGATCGTTGTATTTTCGGTCAGAAAATCTTCGTTCGAGAACACCCAGCCTCCGGCTACCGAAGGGAAGAACCCGTACCGGTACTTGTCGGCATATTGCTCCGACCCGTAATAACTGGAAGCGAGCTGAATGATGTAACGTTTCTTGTAGGCGTAGATCATTCTGGCACCAAGGTTACGTGTGAGGTATGGTGTCAGGTCCGCATTCGTGCGCCATTCCTGATCCGACTGAAAGCGGGCCAGCGCCTGGAGGCTGTGGCCGTTGCGCTCAGGCATTTTATATACCAGTTCGGCATCAATACCTGTAAAACGGGATCCATCCGAACTGCTCCAGTCATAGTACTCCGTGTTTTCACCGTAGGAGTAGTAGCCGGTTCCGTCGGACAATAACTGACGCATCAGGAAGTTTCTCCATTTCCCATCATATATACTGGTACTGTTATCGACGAAATAACCGATGCTGACCGAAAGTCCTTTCAGTATCACGCCCAGGTCCTGCCTGAGGTGGAAGCCTGCATTGAGGAAACGTGTATTGGAATGGGAATTTCCTGATGCTTCAATCATTGCCACCGGGTTATTGGTGTAGATGGAAGTTCCGCCGTATGTTCCGTCTGGATTGACAACATTGAATGCATTAGGGGGAAGCGTGTACATGGCATGCCAGATATTTTCGGCATACTGTGCCGGCTGGTTCCTGTCGTCCACTGCGCCATAAAGGTCCATGGAAAAAACAGTGCTTTTAGTGACCTGCAGGTCAAAGTTGGACCTCAGATTCAGCCTGTTCATCTGCGCATCGGAATTCAGCACCGGATTGGACGGTTTGTATATTCCTTTGTTATAAAGAAAGCCAAAATCCACGAGGTACCGGATAAACTGTGAACCACCATTGACAGTGAGATTGGCCCGGGACAGGCCCGAAGTTTTTCTCAATGCTTCACCCTGCCAGTCCACGTCGGGATATTGCGGCGATGTCCCGGCAGCGGATATTTCAGATGGTGAATATTTTTCGGGCAATTCATCATTTACAGCGGCCTGGTTATAAAGGGTCATGTAGTTTTGGGCATTCAGAACGTTCATTGTGTTTACCGGACTTTGTAATCCCGTCTGGACAGTGAAATGGATCCTGTTCTTTTGCTGCATCCCTCTTTTTGTGATAATTACCAGGACACCATTGGCAGCCTTCATGCCGTATAAACCAACAGCGGAAGCATCCTTAAGCAGGGTAATGGACTCGATTTCCTCGGGAGACAGGTAGGTAATATCTCGTTCATAGCCATCGACTATTGTTAATGGGCTGTTCAAAGCACCTCTGACGCGTAGTGTGGGTGAATCGTCTCCGGGATGACCGGCTCTCTGGTTTACAAATAATCCGGGAAACCTGCCAAACAGGGTGTTTTCGAAATTCATGGACCCGGATTTTGTCAACAATTCACCAGTGATTGAATAGGCAGATGAAACCAGCAGGTCCTTCTCCACGGCCCCATAGGCAATCTCAATCTCTTGTATGGATATACTGTCTTCTTTTTCAGGCACAACTGACTGTGCCTGACCATATATGGAAAAGCTGCATATAAACAGGAGCGTGACACACGATATTGTGATATTTTTCATCATCCTTTTCTGTTATAAAATTTTAGTAACCAGGATTTTGATAGAGACCGGGCGTATTATTTACCCAATCTGCATGGAATGGATGGAAATACATTCTCTCAGGAAATACATTGGTCCAATTTATATTTATCCTCGAAACAACGTCATTGTAAATCTGAAGACCCGCCATTTCAAGATTCAGTTCATCTCCGTCTTTCCATCTGCGCAAATCAAAATACCGCTGTCCTTCCATAAAGAACTCAACCTTTCTTTCATACTTAATGGCGTTCTCAAATTTTTCTTTGTCTGATTCACCCCGGTAGTTTTCTGCATCATAACCGGGCATCCCTGAACGGCTCCTGATAAGGTTGAAATAGGTAATTGCTTCGCCATTTGGACCGTCGTTATATCCGTTGAGTGCCTCGGCATACAGCAAGTAGAGGTCGGCGAGCCTGATGATGGGATGTACCGGCTGATAGGTTACAGAGGGATCTGCCCCCAGCGCTTCGTTTACAAATTTGTGCACCATCAGGCTTGTTTTGAAGGCTGGCCAGTCACCGTGTGTACGATTAGGTACATCGGGATTTGAATCAAAATTCACGAGCTTGGTATTGTATGTTTCCCCGAAGGTGGAGCCATGGTAAATAATGTTATTGTAGAACCTTGGATCGCGGTCCTTCCAGTAGGTCTGGTCATCATACCCGGCATCGGTTCCGGCGGATGAGATAATGGGATTTGTCCCGTCGTTATCGACATAACCTTCGATCGGGAATTTTCCATTGATCATCTGGTAGCCATCCACATGCTGAATGGTGGGCTGATAGGTAACATCGGTCCGCAGGTGCCATCCTATGCCAAATGGCCAGTTCATCATGTTATAACAATAGGCCCATCCTCCTTCCACATTTGTTGAGGGGCGGAACCGCTGGTATATGATATGCTCCTTGGTAAGGTTAATGGCCAAGTGATAGAGGTTCTCTTTAGGTACCGATCCCGTATAGATTTCATGACCGGCATCTGTTGCTGCATCGATGGCTTCCTTGCAGGCATCGGCCGCTCTTTTCCACCTTTCTGGATCATCATCACCATACCCGAGAACTTCGGGATAATCGTAACCTGATGCATAGGAAGGCAGCGGGCCATTGTAAAGCGGACTTGCAGCATAAACGAGGATTTTTGCTTTGAGGGCTTTAGCTGCTGCCACCGTGAACCGACCTGTCCATTGACCATCCCATTGCTCGGGCAGCATTTCTGCTGCGAGGTCCAGTCTTGCAACCATGCTGTCGATCAGTGTTGAAAATGCAATACGCGGATAGGGCTCTTCACCACCCTCGAGTACCTTGTTGATCCAGGGCAGGCTTCCCCAGAGTCTGAATCCCTTGAAATACTGGTAGGCCATGTGCGCATGGGCTTCACCTGTCATGCGCCGGATGTATTCATCCTCTATTGCTGACTGGGTAGGGATGGTTTCGGCCCGTTCGATAAAGATGTTGCATTTACGTACAGCATCGAACAGGTAATTGATGGGATAAAGATGGCCACTGGTAGGGTTGAATGTTCCATCGACATATGCTTTTGTTGTAAAGAATTCGGGAAAATAGAGATCCTCGCCGATTTCGCTCCAACTGCCCCAATTTTGGGGTTCGTCCCACCAGTGCAATACGATGTTGTTTGCACCGAAATAGGAATCATGATAAAGCGAAAAGATCAGTTGCTGTGCATTTTCAGTATTTGAAAATAATGTATCGATCGTTATATCTGCGCCAGCCGGTTTTTCAAGGAATTCGTCAAACTCACATGATCCTAAAAACAGGACCAGGCAAATGATCATTCCTGGTATGAACAGATGGTATATGCGTGATTTTTTCATTTCAGGATTTTTTGACTTTTAGAATTGTGCTTTGACACCCACATTGAAAGTCCGCGTTCTTGGATAAAGCAGTTCCCCGTTTTTCGTCTCGGGATCGATATTCTTTAACCTGGAAAAAGCGTACAGGTCATAACCACTGAGAAAAACTTCGATCTGGTCCAGGCCCATGGCTTCGAGCAAACCTGTCTTCCGGTCGAAAGTATAGCTGAACTGGACATTCTTGACTCGCAGGTAACTGGCATCCCTAATCCAGAACGTGCCATAGTAATACTGCCAGTTATTGTTGGTTTCCAGGAAGCGGGGGTAGTTAACGGGCAATCTTTCGGCATATCTTTCGGGTGTATAGCGTTCACTTACATATTGCATAAGCGAACTGGTATTTGGTTCGAAGTTGTTGGAGACGTGGATATTGGTGGCAAAATTGGTAGCTCCCTGCAGTAGAAAAGAGCATGAAAAGGCCTTGTATTGATAGTTTAATGTGAAGGCAAACATAGACTCGGGAAAATTCACTTTATCAATATAACCTTCATCAAGGCTGTTGATCAGTCCATCCTCATTTCTATCAATGAATTTCAGATCGCCGGCACCTACTTCATGACCGCTGGCGAAAACCTGGTATGCCTGGTAGGTGCTTTTGTCGGCTCCGGGGTTCTTTTCAAGGTATACCTCCCATAATTCATCCCTGTAAGCTGCGGCCTCTTCTTCTGTATTGAAAAACCCATCCTGGATATATCCCCACATTTCGCCTACGCGCCTTCCGGTTTGCATACGGTATTCGTACAGCTGCTCCGGTTCGTCCATTTCCAGGATTTTATTTCTGGCAAATGAATAGTTTACCTTAGCCATCAACCGTGAATCTTCACCTGTTTTGCTATTCCAACTGATCTCGGTTTCATAGCCTTGGTTGGTAACGTGTCCCAGGTTCAGTGCAACCTGGCCAGTTTGCTGGTATACAGGAACGACACGTTGATCGATCAGAATATCCACACGGTCTTCGGTGAAGTAATCGAATGCAGCCTTCAGGTTACCCTTCAGAAATGATAATTCAATACCATAATTGATCTTGGTTGATTTTTCCCATGTCACCCTGGGGTTGCCTGCTGCTCCCTGCTGGGCGATGGGATAGGTAGCGGTGGATCCAGGCAGTCCGAACTGTACACGGTTTTCAAAATAGGGGTGAAGTATAGTGGTATTCATGTAATACACATCGGGAAGGTATAGAAATCGTCTTCCAATCCTGTCATTGCCCACTTTACCGTATGAAAACCGCAGCTTGCCGTAGGGTAGGATCTGCTCATTGACCAAGTTCCTGAACCAGGGTTCTTCGGTGAAGGACCACCCCAACGAATACGCAGGGAAGAAGCCAAAGCGGTTGCCTTCAGCAAAATTTTCCGAACCGTTGAAACCGGCGTTGTATTCGGCCAGGTAACGATTCATGAAATTATAGGTGATGCGACCAACCACACCCATGTAGGAGCGGGGTATTGCGTTAAAGTAGCTTTCTGAAAAATGTGATTTTTCGGCATATGCAAGTGCAAGTGCGCCAATGTTATGTGCATTGCTGAATTTCCTCTGATAATTCAGGGAAAATTCATAATATTCTCTTTTATTCTTGTTCTGGCTCGTAGTATTTCTGGGCAGAATATCTTCCCTGATCTGGAAAAAGCTGACCGTATTGTCTTCATTCAGTTGCGGAACCCAGGTGGGAGTGTTGCGCTGGTCCTTGTCCCTGATAATCAAATTCCTGTAATAGGTTGACATTGAAGCTTTCCCTTTTAAAGAAAGACCATTGGTGATAATGCCCAGATCCTGGTTCAGCACAATGGTATAATCTGCTGTGTTTTGAAGTTCTTCGCTGTATCCCCTCATTCCGCTCTGGATCAAAATGGGATTTGCACTTGGGTCGGTGAGTACAACAGGTTTCCCTTCATGGATATAACTGCTCCATGGTGGTGAGAAAGCAAACAGGGAGGTGTAATATTTGAATGATGGTTCATAGGAATAGTCACCCAGGTTCACATTCTGGTTATCCGTTCCGCCAATATTTATTTCTACCAGGGTTGTTTTGGTAAGATCGATATCCATATTCGCGCGATAATTAAATCGCTTGTAATCTGTAGTTTTATCCAGATTTGGATTTATGTTTTTAAAAAGCCCGCCCTGGTCATAATAGCCCAGCGAGGCAAAATACCTGAGTCTTTCAGATCCTCCGCTTATGTTGAAGTTGTGCTGTTGCTGCATCGTTAGGTCCTTCATCATCACCTCTTCATAGTCGGTGCTGGGATAGAAATAAGGATCAGTGCTCTCCAGCGGGTTGCCTTCGATAACACCTTTGAATCTTTCCCTTACGTCCTGGGTGAAGGGAGCGGCCGGATCGGTTGTATTGGCGCTGAATCCTTTGTATTCGTTGGCCATTCCTGTTTGAACATAACTGTCGAGAAGGTCCATATCTATGGTAGGCTGAATGAAGGCAACATTGGCTGAGTAGGTTATCTTTACCGGACCTGTTTTTCCTCTTTTCGTTGTAACCAATATGACACCATTGGCACCACGCACACCATAAACAGCAGTTGCAGAGGCATCTTTGAGTATAGAAATAGTTTCAATTTCATTGGGATCCAAAAAAAACAGATCGGTCATACTATGTGCGATGCCGTCAATCATGATCAGAGGATCTGAACCTGCACCGGCATCAAGGGTTGCTATACCCCTGATTTTTAGTGTGGATATGTCTTTTCCAGGACGGTTACCAGGCTGATTTGCCAGCAGCCCAGGGAGCTGTCCTGCCAACGTCTGTGTTACATTGCTGGCTGGTTGTTTTACGATATCATCAGAAGATATCGATGAGATGGCACCGGTTACCGTTTCTTTTCTCTGACTGCCATAACCGATGGTAATGATCTCTTCAAGAGCGGTGTATGATTGCTTCAGGACGACATCAATTTTGCTTCTGCCATTTATCTGAATGGTATCAACCTCGTAACCAATGAATGAGAATACCAGGGATGCCAGGGGGTCGGTCTTGATAGAGTAGTTGCCCGAAATATCGGTTGCTGTACCTATGTTGGTGCCCAGGATGATGACATTGACACCGGGAAGGGGCTCTCCGTTTTGTCCGTCAGTCACGACTCCGGAAACCTGGATTTGTTGCTGGAGAATCCTTTCCGTTGCAGTTGGTGTTTTTTTTTCCTCCCTGGGAGTGATAATAATGTGCCTGTCATTGACCGTATATGTTACTGGCTGTGAAGCAAAAAGCAAATCCAGGATTTCGTAAATGGTTCCGTTTTCTATATTGAGGGTTACTTTGGTCTTGCACTTGTCAAGCAGTTCATGGTTGTAGAAGAAATCAAAATCACTCTTTTTTTCAATTTCCTTTATGACATCCAGGATGGAAGTATCCTTCATGTGGATGGAAATTCTCTGTGTTTTGGCGTAATCGGATGAGGCAGTTACTTGAAGTGGCAGAAGCAGTATAAGGAGCGCGAACAACTGGACCATTACCGACAGTTTTCGCTGGCAGCAATTATAAAGCCCAGGCCCATTATTTCGTTTTAGTCTTTTCATAGTTTAGTTAGCTTTAGTTACTTAAGAAAATCGGGCAGCTAATGATTTTTACGATACGTTTGGTGATGGTTATCTCATAGGTTCATCGTACTTTTTGTTCGTTACTTTTTTGATTTAATCATATACCTGTGGTTGTCAAGCTTGGTTACCTTCGCATCAAGCGTACTTTTTTCCACCATTTTTAATACATCATCGACAGGTTCATCTTTATAAAAACTGCCAGTAAAAGTCAGGCTTTCCAGTTTCTCTTGTGCAATGGATACATCAATCGCGTACAACCTTTCAATTGTTCTCACCAGGATGTCAAGCCTGGCCCTCTCGAATTTGTAATATCCATGTTTCCATGATGTATGCAGTTCCGTGTCATCTTCCTTCAGATTAAAAGTGCTTGTTTCACTATTATAGCACAGGTGCTGACCCGGAACCAGAACATAGTTTACCCCTTCGCTGGTCGCTGAACTCTTCTTTGATACCCGCACCGACCCTTCATCCAGCGTGGTTTCCACGGTGTTGTCATCAGGATAGGATTTTACATTGAATGAAGTTCCCAGCACCTGTACATCCAGGTGATCGAGGTGCACAATAAACGGAAGTTCCTGGTCTTTTGTGACTTCAAAATATGCTTCTCCCGAAAGGAATACCTCCCGGGTGTCTTTTCCGAATGATTGTGGAAACCGGATGGTACTTCCTGCATTCAGTTGCACCACTGTTTTATCGGATAACTCCAGACTGGCAGTTTCACCATACGGTGCCGTAAAAGTAACCGGCCCTTGAGATACTGCATAACGGCCAGTAGATAATATGTAATTGGCCATCCATCCAAAGGAGACCAACATAATGATGGCAGCAGCATATCTGAGTACTTTGATGATTCTGGAAACAGGCGTACTTCTATTCAGGTATTTCTTTTGTTTGCTGAAGGCTCTTTCAGCATCGAAGATGCCCTGTTGATTGATTGCTGCTGCATACCAGGAATCTTCAATCTCGGTAAAATACTCCCTGTTTTCCTCACTGGCATTGACCCAGTCAGCAAGCTCCAGTCTTTGGCTCTCATTTAACTCCCCTTTCAGGTATTGAATGATCTTATTAATCATTGGATGTTCCTTTCCATTGTTAGTTAGACAAAACAGATTTGATTAACCCCCAAAACAACTAGATATTTTTTTTATTCGTATGATTTCAGTATATCCCTGAGTTTATGAAGAGCAATGCCAATCTGGTTCTCGACAGTACTTACAGATATTTTCAGTTTCTCTGCAATTTCTTTATGCGATAAACCCTGGTTACGGCTTAGGTAGAAAATATACTGGCAGCGGTCGGGTAAACTTTGAACAGCTTTTTGGATCTTGTTTTGTAGTTCTTCGGAATACAATTCCTGAAGTATACTGGGTTCGGACGCAGGATGCTCCAGGTAGATATGAATTGAATCAGAGGGCTTTTGCCGGTAATGAAAGCTGTTCAGATAGTTAAGGGATTCATTGCATACGGCTTTGTAAAGATAGGCTGATAAACTGCTGGTTATGATAATTGACTCTCTCTTTTCCCAGATTTTAAAGAATAATGAGGAGACAATTTCTTCTGCTGTGTACGTGTCTTTTACATATTTTTGAGCAGCAAGACAAAGTCCCCGATAGTATTTTTTAAAGATATACTCGAAAACTTTTTTATTTCCTGATTTGAGTTCCTTGATTAAAGTTGACTCCTCTATATTTCTATCACTCTTCATTATATTTGATACAGGTTCCCTTAATTTTGTGTTATTGCCCAATAAGTTTCTTTTACTGGAAAACCATACCAATGATATTTTTCAAAGCAAGTAGCTTTCTTGCAAGGTTAATAATATTTTTCATTTATTTAAAGAATGAGTTTCACTTGGCCAATAATGTAATCATTCAGTCTTTTATTAAACAACCAGACGGTCAGGAAAATAAGTATATCAGAAAAAGTAGGTTGTAAATCGAGTTTTTCATATAAAAAATGACTCGGGAATCAAGATATGTTTGAAACAATACTCAATACTTCCCCTTTCCCGGTATTACATTCCTCACCCCACCGGTGGGGTCTTCCACATCGCCAGAATACCTGGGAATGATGTGTATATGGCCATGGAATACTGTCTGGCCTGCGGCGGTTCCTGAATTGAAACCGATATTGAAGCCATCCGGTTTGAAGTTTTCTTCAAGGAGTATTTTGGCCTGCTCCACCAATTGCCAGATATCGTTTTTCTCTACTTCGCTTAATTCAAAATAACCGGATGCATGCCGTTTGGGGACAGCGAGCAGGTGACCATTCGAGACGGGGAATTTGTCATAGAAACAGATGGATCGTTCAGAGGAGAGCAGTATCTCGCGTTCCGGATGACAAAAGGGACAATCTTTCATATTCAGTTTATGTTGTAATTCCACGGTGTGAGTCCCCGGTTGTGGATCAGGTGTTCCGACATGTCAATCAGTCCATCGTAGCCCTGAATCTTCCAGTTACCGGGTTCTGTCAGTTTGTGGCCGAGCAATGAGATGTTGAGCTCCCGGATGAACTGTCCTTCAAATCTGGCATGCAGTTGCTCCCAGTAACCGATAATCCGGTCCCGGATCTTCCGTTCAGATAACAGGGCCTTTGTGGGGATGGCATCTTTCTTCTTAATATTTATAGCATCCGAACTGGGCAACAGGTTCCAGAGGTCATTGTTGTGAAGTGCCGAAAAGGGGAGGAGATGATCGATGTGCATGTTCGTCTTCAGTTTTTTTCCCGTCCAGACACATTCCACCTGGTTTTTTATAAGGATATCCCTGTAAAAGTTTTTCGCCTGGAGGACATCCCGTTCCACATCAAGGTCACTGAGCAGGGTAATGATATTGCTTGCCCTGATCTCTGATCCCGGCACAATGTTCGATGTGAAGTCAGCCCATTTGAAGATAATGGAGTTTGTACCGGCCACAAAAGTGCCCACATCCCGAAGCACCGTGTGAAAATCAATGGAGATGGAAAAATTTCCCATCTGCTCAATGATCCAGTTGAGATCAAGGCTTTCAGGGTTCCGGGCCCTGTTACCGGAGTAATGATACAACATTCCGCCCATACCGACTGCACTCCCGATATAATGCATCGGTTGTTTCACGATGGTATCCCTTAATTTTCTCAGCAGCCTCATGACCGCCGCCATGCGCTCTTTGTCGGTCATCCCTTTTTTCAGATCATAATATAGTTCGTGGTAGCTGGTGGCGTTTTTATAGAGATCGATCACCTCCTTGAACTCCCTTCTGAAAGCAATGGTCCGCTGGCCATCATCGCCATATTTTTGTGGTATGAACACCTCGCTGGCCATCAAAGGATAATAATACTCGATCCACTTGAGGATCATGAGTCCCATGGGGTAGGAGATATCTTTCCCATCCGTTGCCCTGTAATGCGGAAAATTCTGGATGATGTCAATGGTCCCCCGCAGCAACGCGAACTTATACGTCGAGTCTTTGCTGTCGCGCTCGATGATCTTTGCCAGGTCGGTGAGGGAGAAGGAGGACATAGGATAAAGGTAATGTAGATAAATGGATATGATATCTTGAATGTTTTCTGTTTTTCAGGTAAAATGTATGAGGCTTTGCGCACATTTTAGAATCTGCAGAAACGTCTTATCCTAAAATGAAGCATTGGTACCTTTCTGGCTCACAGATCGGTATATTTCGTGGCATTGCCTTTGGCTTTTTCAACCGGGTATTTTTCGGCGTTCTTCCGGATCTTTTCCAGTACGATTTCTTTCACATCCAGTCCGTGCTTGCTGGCCAGCAGGAATGCAAAGGCGAAGACATCGGCCAGTTCTTCCCGGAGTTTTTCGCGGTCTGCAGTTTCGCTCTCATCGACCGTTTTCCAGAGGAACAATTCATTCAGCTCCGCGGCTTCGATGGACAAGGCAAGTGCCAGGTCCTTGGTGTTGTGGAACTGCTGCCAGTTGCGTTCATCACGGAAATTTTCCAGGGCTTCGATGATCTCTTCGATTTCAGTCATTCGCTTTTTCCCTCTAAAATAACAATTCATTTGGAGTTTTCGGATGCGAGTTTCCAAAATCAATACTTTCCCTTTCCCGGAATCACATTCCTCACCCCGCCGGTGGGGTCTTCCACATCGCCGGAATACCTGGGAATATATTTAATATGAACATTGAATAGTCATTAGCAGATCAAACTAATACGTCGAGTCTGTGCTGTCGTGCTCCATGATCTTAGCCAGGTTTGTGAGAGTGAAGGGAGATAAAGAAATCGGTGGGGTATACGATATTTCATCTTCTCGTGACATAAAGAAACCGGTGGGGTGTATAACAATAATCCGGTGAATATGATTTCCAAGATTATTGATTGAGTGAATAGGGAGAGTAAGAAAATCTTAGGGGAATAGATTGCAAACGTGTTAAAAATAAACCTGTGGGTTGATTTTATGAAAATAGTACCTATATTTGGAGAAATATTATTTGCTGTTCAATATCCGTGTGAAACAGAGGATGCATTTAAGCGTCTATTTAATTCCTGGGCTGATCCTGAATATTTAGAAGAGTTTTTTGAAAATAACAAAGCGGACATAACTAATGGTTATTATGGGACATTTACTGTTGAAGGGGCAATATTCGAAACATATGAATATGCCGAAGAACTTGAAAGTAGAATTTTAGCACTTGCTGAAAACAGTAAAACCAATATTAAAAAAGGTTTGGAAGAAATTTTCAAGCCTTTGCATACATCAGATAACAGAACAGTTCATTTAAAGCAAAGCAAAGCAAGAAATCGCTGGCTACGTATCTACGCACTAAGGATCGAACGTAACGTTTACATTGTTACGGGCGGAGTAATAAAGCTTACAAGAACGATGCAAGAACGACAGCATACTATGGATGAACTATCAAAATTGAATAAATGCAGAACTTATCTTACTGAAAGAGGTATCATTGATATTGAAGGAATTATTGAAGAAATAGAAATTTGAAGCATGATGAAAGCAATAGATAGAATAAATCAAATTGCGTTAAAAGAGAAATCAGGTTGGATTGAAGATGCTAATAATCGGAAAATAAGTAAGGACGCGTCTAAGCGATCATTTCAAATTGCAGTGAGAATTTTGCGTGAAATTAGGAGACAGAAGCCTATTAATGGCATGAGTCAAAAAAAACTCGCTGAAGATATGGGCGTTTCACCGCAATACATAAATAAAGTAATTAAGGGGAAAGAGAATCTAACGCTTGAAACGATATCAAGAATTGAATCTGTCCTGGGAACTACTTTAATTGAGGTACCCTCTTTTGAGTCATCGCAGGTTTTTTCTACTGAACCTTGAAACTAAAAATTCTCAGCCGGAATCCATTGGTTCAAATTGGGTTCTGATGATTAAAAAGTAAGACGGCCTCAATGATCTCTTCGATTTCAGTCATTGGTTTTTTCCTCTAAAATTACAAATCACCTCAGCTTCCAGCCGGTTGTGATGCCTCCCCATGGTATATAATCCGGGAACCAATCGGAGGGTCCGGGCATGCTTAAGATGTATCCTGTTACCCTGAAGAAGAACCGGTTGGCTGAATACTGGTAACCAATCCCGGCGTTCCATTCCAGTTGGGCCTGTGCGGAGCGTACGGTCTCTGAAGGATACCTGTTCCGGTTCGTCGCCAGGAAATTGCTTACGCCTGCTGTGAGCACCAGCTGGTTCCTGTTTTGTCCTATGAAATAGTTTCCATAGATCAATTGAGTGGTGGAAACATCGAGGTAATTACCTGTTTCAGTACTGCCATTATTGTCACGCATGATCTCCCCGGAGAGGATACTGATCACCCCCAGCCCGGCGCCCACAGAGAATTTGCGGTTCAGGGCATATTCATAATTCACCGATCCGAAGATAAATGTCCGCCCGGCGATCTCAACATGAAAGGAGTGGGGGCCGGCCGGGATGGCTGTTTCCCGCATATCGGTCGAAGCCTGGCTTCCGGATTCCTGTGCCGCTGCACGCTGCAACACCAGGGCAAGCACACCGGCGGTTAAGTATTTCAAAATGGAAAGCTTCATCTGGTCGATCTGATAGTGTTTCAAAAAGTGTTTCTGAATAGATTTTAAAAAAGCGCTCTTACATCAGCCAGTTTGGGAGAAACAACGAAATTTGCGGAAACAAGGTTACAAAAATTAATACTAAAAAACTTACGCCTAAGAACGGCAAACTGGCCTTACTGACTTTACCAATAGATTCTTTTCCGATGCTGGATGCAACGAAAAGACATACACCGACCGGTGGCGTTGTTAATCCTATTATAAGATTTAACACGGCAATAACTGCAAAATGTATGGGATCTACACCAACTGTTATAGCTACTTTGAGTAAAATGGGAAACAGGACCAAAAGGGCAGCAATGGTTTCCATGAATGTCCCTACAAAAATGAGCAGCAGGTTAATCAGCAACAATACCACATATTTGTTAGAAGAAAAACTGCTAATGCTTTCTGAAATGATTTGCGGAAATCTTTCTGTAATCAGTATCCATCCAAATAAATTTGCAAAACCCACTAATACCATCAATGATGCCGAAGTTTTCATCGAATCCATGATTACCTGGTAAACATTTCGCAGGTTTAATCTTCTATAAACAAAAAAACCGATGATTAAAGCATAAATTACTGCAATAATCGATGCTTCTGTGGGTGTAAAAATTCCCCCTATAATTCCGAATAAGATAAGTGCGGTCATTACAAGGGCCCAAAAAGTATCTACAAAGCTTCGCATGATTTTTCCGATTGAACTTCTTGGATGTTTCGGGTAATTATTCTTACGTGATATATAATATGCAACTACCATTAATCCAACACCAAGCATCAGTCCGGGCAAAGCGCCGGCAAGAAATATTTTTCCCACTGAAAGCCCACTTAGGGTAGCAGCAATAATCATAGGGACGCTCGGGGGGATGATTGGGCCAACAGGGAACGCAGCCCAATCACCTCCAGCATTTCTTTTTCTATTCTTTTCCCCACAGGTCCTTCAAGGAAATTTTGCATGTCGGTGGAATCCCTTAGAAAAAAAGGAAGCTCGCAAAACGCAGCTATCTCTATCCAATTGTTTAATGTAGAACTTGTAGTGGTAATATCAATGATTCCTGCCTGAATTAAGCGAATGGACTCAACCTCTTTTGCCAGTTGCTCAGAGTGATATACATCGAGCTTAATTCTCCCGTCCGATCTTTCATATAGAATGTTACTGAAATAGTCAAGCGCCTGGTACCAGGTGTGTTTTTCATTCACAAGCGTACTTGCTTTCAGGTACACATCTGCCTGGTTGGCATTGTTGCATTGCACAAATAACAGGGCGATGGCTACATATACAAAAAATCTGGTTAGGGCATGTTTGAAATACCGGAACATAATTCACTTTTTCCCTCTAAAATAACAATTCATTTTGAGTTATCGGATGACTGGTCTTAAAATCAATACTTCCCTTTCCCCGGAATTACATTCCTCACCCTGCCGGTGGGGTCCTCCACATCGCCGGAGTACCTGGGAATGATTTGTATGTGGAGATGGAATACCCCCGCAGCATTTTGAAACTCTGTGTCAGGCATAAATTTTTTGTATGCTGTACAGTATGACTATAAAATTGACATTTAATTATTTAGATGGTAATTTTCTTACTTTAGTTTTGGTCAATATTAGAATTTTAGTTATGGAAAGGTCGGCTAAAATTCTTATTCTGATTTTCATTGGAACTATGATAGAAATTAGTTCCTTTTCCCAGTATTTTGTCAAATCCAGCCTGGACTCCATTCCTTTCGAAATTGATTCTGTCATTTTGGCTGTCGAAAGTCTTCCCGGAACAATTAATTGGGAGAAAAGTCAGGATGCTGAAAACTGGGAATCTCTCGGTATGACGAATGACTCCATAAAAATAAGAATTGATCATGGGGCATATTACAGGGCTACCTATTTCCAAAGCAATTGCCTTCCGGTATTCTCTGATACAATGTATGCAGGCTTTAAAGCGAGCCCGGTAAATGGAAACCAATTTACTATTGATTCAACAGGAGGTGTTTTTATTTTAGTCTCAGGAATAAAAGTGATTGTTCCTCCGGGAGCAGTCAAAGAAAAAGTTAGTGTTACCCTTGAACTTCTTGATAGTTTGGGGGCAGATATTATGATACCCTTTACAGGTGACACCGGGAAAGTATTTTGTGCGGGGATATATACAGAACCAACGGGATTAAATTTTCTTAAGCCGATAAAGATTAAAATCCCTTCACCAAAATACCATCGAGATGACTTACCATCTGTTTATTTATACGATCAAACTTTTGAGGAATGGGAGAAATACTCTGGGCATATAATTTGTAATGAAAATCAGAATCTTATAGAATTCTCTTTAGACAATCTTGGTTCTGTAAGAATTCACCTCCTGAAAGATATTTTGTCATTGCTTCATCCTGAAGTTGGTAAAAAGAATGCTGCAAAGGATTGCAAGGAAGGTTTTATCGATATAATTTCAAAAGCCTATGATTATTCAGGGCAGATTGGAACGGAAGAGTGTTACGTGAGTAGCGACAATACTAGTGTAAGGTACCTCGAATGTCCTGGCCAACCAGTTGACTCAGTGAAAATACAGGAGATTGGGAAAGGTTGTAAGCCCAAGGTTGAAGATAATATAAAAGCTATCAAATGCCTTAAAAAAGGAGAAGAAGCTACCATAACTATTTCTGTTACAATTGGAGGGATGCCGCTTGAAAACCAGCAGGTTGTATTTTCATTTGTGCCCTATGGGCTAACAATGCAAAAAAAATCAGATAAGACGGATCAAATGGGCAAAGCTGAATTTCTGGTCAAGTGTGACATTGATAAATTCAGCGGGGAGATTGAATATAATGTACAATACAGCTATTATCTCCAGATAGTTTCAGCCTCCAGTGGAACGGAAAATGAAAACAACCCGAAATTTCAAAAAACCGGCATGATTGTAAATAAAAATAATTTTATCGTTTGTCCAAGGGTAAATAGTGTAAGTATCCTGAAAGACTCAGATTCAGAGTTTTATCTTACAAGGAATCAACATGCAAGAGTATATTGTGAATGCAGGGATCAATACAATGATTACATAGATTGTGGTGAGGTAGTATATTCGATCAAACCGGGAACCTCTTATCCCTATGAAGGTTCAATTTCAGTTGACCCTTCAAGTGGTATTGTTACTGGGAATTTTCCAGGGGTTTCCGGTGTTGAGGCCATAGCTTCCGGTGTTGTGTCAGAAAATTATCTGGCTTTTTCAGTAGCCTATGAAGGAGATTTGCATATTGAAGGAAGAGCCTGGGATCGTTGTGAGTGTGACAAGGATACTGCAAACCAGGAGGTTAATTTTCATACTCCCTGGGATGTGTTCACTACGGGAGATTTTCAATTATACTTCTGGTTTAGTGGCAGTTTAACATACCCGCCATGGAGTGAAATGACAGGGTCACTGACTTATAAATACATTATAACTGATCCGCTCAGTTATTGCTCGTCATCAACTGTGACAGAAAATGTCGAAAGCTTCGATGGAGGATATTTTACAACAGGCAAGACCGATCTGGAAATACTTTTTGGCTCTGAATTTATGATTGTGTACAGATATAAATCAGCTTACGAGAACACTGATTATATTGAACTGCCTTTTACCCATTGTAAATTGGTTGGTACTTCGATACTGGTTTCCCTGGGCTATTATATGCCACATTTCTGCTCTGGATTTGCAGATCCAGCGTCAACAATTTTAAAATAGGGTCCATAGTTTATGATAAAATACAAATTACCATACCAGAAATATTCGACAAGACACAGGAAATATCAAAGTGAGAGTGATCCTGTGGATGAATTATTCTGGCCTTCTGCTCCTTCTCATTGTCCTACTGCTAAGTGTTTTTCAAATTTGATTATTATAGTTTTGCTGGTCGCTTGTGCACAAACCCGGGCAAGCGCTCATTTCTCCGATATGGCATATCCTGACCTTGATCCGGATTCAGCTGTGTTTGAGGTATTATTCGAATTCAATCAACCTGAAAACGGTGGTCACCCCGTGCAGTTGATTAAAAAGGGAAATATCCTTTATGGTCTTACAATTTATGGTGGTTCTATCGCGATAAACGGAATCCTATATCAAATTTATACCGATGGAACAGGATTTAAAAAATTTGATCTAAGCTTCATGAATCCACATTCATTGACAATGTCGGATTCTATTCTCTACGGTATTTCGAATTCGGACTATGTCACGGACTCCTACCTTTTCAGAGTCAATGCAAAGGGCAGCGGATATAAAAAGCTTCATACTTTTGGTGATACCGAATCTTCCCGCTACGATATCATGGCTGCCGAAGGGACCATATATGGTATAAAGTATCCGCGTATCAGTGGATCAAGCTACTTATTTAAAATTAAGGAAGACGGTCAGGATTTCACAACATTAGGGACCGTGGGGGAAGTTCCACATGGCAAATTACTGCTTATCGATGACTTTTTATACGGTACCACAACCGGTCCTCCCGGTTCAAGCACTGACCTGGGCACGGTTTTTAAAATTAAAACCGACGGGACGGGTTTTAAGAAAATTCATCAATTTACAAATGCGGAAACTGGTGACGCCCCCTTTGCGCCCCTTACCCTGGTTGGATCGACACTATATGGGACTACCACATCAGGTGGAATATATAATGGCGGTGTACTATTCAGAATCAAAACTGATGGAACTGATTTCGGGATATTGCATCATTTCTCAGTTCAGGACGGGTATGATGTGAGAAGTAAATTGGTTCTTTCCGGCAATTCATTGTATGGGGCAGCTTATAAAGGCGGTATATATAATGGATCGTTTGGTACGCTCTTTAAATGTAAGCTGGATGGATCTGAATTTCAGAATATTTATAATTTTATAGGGAAGGATGGTACAAACCCGGTTGATCTGGTAGTCGCAAGGGATACTATTTTTGGAATAACCGATAAAGGCGGTTCTAATGATGATGGTGTGATATTCAGATATCTGACGAATGAAAAGCTGGCGGACGACATTGACAGGAGAATCAGGGTTGTGATGGTTCCAATAATGTTGCCAGATACCCTCTCTCTGGAAACCAGGAATGATGTTCTAATAAAAAGCGGTCAATTTATTGATCTTGATACATGTTTTACAGTCAGTGGAAATGCTCAATATTCCCATTCCTGGTATATAATGAATGAAACCGGTTTAAGTGAATGCAGCAGAATATCACAAGTTTCAGAAAATAGTATGTTTTACTTATTTGTGACAACAAGGGGCTGTACCTACTCAGATAGCCTTTGGGTATCGGTCTTTACAAACGATAAGGAATTTGAACTGGGTAAACAGGGAGTATCTGTCACCCCTAATCCGAACCAGGGACAGTTCAAGGTTAAAATCCCTTCAGGTCCTGCCAATTTCAGTTATCAGATTTTTAATAGCATAGGAATTCTGATTGCAGAAGGGAATACCTATTGCCAGGATTGCCAATGTGTCCTGGAAATTCATCTGCAGGAAGTTGCATCAGGTGTATATACCATTGTGATTCACAGGAATGGTATTTTTATGGATCGGCAAAAGACTGTGATTTCAAAATAAGGCCACTATAGCCTGGTGCTCATTTTTTCACTCAACTTCGCCTCCCGTGAAACTAAGTCAACGTTGAAGCTGGGCTTTTTAAACAAACGTATCCGTCTCAACAATCGATCCGGTTTTTGAGGTGTATATGCCTCTATCCTTTGCTGCACCTGCATTTGAAGTATGAACGCGTCTGTTTTTACAATCTTTTCCTTTTTTTATCTTAAAACCCATGTAAGCCCCTTTACATAAAGGCTGCAGAAGTAACGCGTCCGTCTTTACAATCATTGAAGACAGATCCTTTTTACGCTTTTTATTCTTTTTCGGTGAAACTCACGATTGCGTTTTACATGCTCCGGATGATTTTTCCCGCATCCAATATGGTATTTATGGGCAGGATAAGAAACTCGCAAGCACTTGTTTCGCTTTAAACCATTAGCTTACCTATACTTGTACGAGAGGTTTTCCTTTCTGATTTTCGCTTACGTGGGTTCTGACAAGATAAGGCAGTATAATGCTTTTGTTTTTACTCGTGGATTTCTTAGGAAGGTTTTGCCACAATGATAACAGTTGAATGGCTGGGGCATGAATCTTCTTTTTCAAATCCCTAAAGAAGGGAATATTTAGATGGTACCGTTTTTTACCCATAGGTGGGTACGGTTATAACCCTTGTTAAAACTTAAAAGTTAAATGTATTAAAATTCAGTATATTTCGTGGCGTTGCCTTTGGATTTTGCAACCGGGTATTTTTCGGCATTCTTGCGGATCTTCTCCAGCACGATCTCTTCGATTTCAGTCATTCACTTTTTCCCTCTAAAATAACAATTCATTTTGAGTTATCGGATGCGTGGTCCTAAAATCAATAGTATCATACACTGGGATTTTTCCACTGGATATAGTATTACGTTCGTTGGTGAGCCCGACCTTCGTCTGCGATTCCTTTTTTATATGACCGAATCAGCTTATCAATTTCGTCAAATGGCAAACTGGAATTCACTTCTTTTAATGATTCCAGTAGCTTAATTCCTTTCTCTTTATCGATCAAGCCATTTTTAACAAGGCTTGTAATAACCCATATTGATCCGTGTACCTCTACCCCTTGATTCTCTGCTTCTAATCTTAGTTTCCGATCGCCAGTTAAAAGCGGACATCCAAGCTGAAGAGATTTCCATAGGACTGATTTATCCGTAATTCCTTTGAAATTCTTTTCCGTTTTAAACTCATCAACTTTACTAATTTCTTCAGCAGAAAAGTCTATAACATTTATCTCCTTTGCCCTGATGAAAATTTCTATTGCATTTCTCTGATCCGATCTTTTTATCTCTTCAATAACAAATATTGTTGTACATATTTCATAATCCAAACTAAAGAACTCTGGCAATACTCCGATGCTGATAATATCGAAAAATATATTCGTATCTGTTATGATCAGTTTCATGCCAGTTGTTTCATCGATTTTCGAAATTCCCAAACACTGTCCCCGGTGTAATAAGCTGCTTCATTGACAGATATTAATCCCTTACCAAGTGCAAAGTAGACCAGGCGTAAGAAACGTACAGGCTTTTCCTGACTCAAATACTTTCCAGGTTCATTATTGTCTTTGTGATATCCACGTGAACGATAATTGATGTTTAAATTTCTGAAGACATAATCATTGATGATGCTTAACCTGAGTGCAGTATGGAAAATTGCTGATATTGAAATTCCCCATCTCTCCTTAATAAGAATTAATTCGTTCTCATAGAAATGAAAGCGTTCAGAGTGCAGCTCCTTTTTTGCCATTTCCGATGGATACAAAACAGTACTGGCAAAAACATGACATAATTTTTCTTCAATCTTGTGCTCCATGCCTTCTGGAAATTTTAGAGAATGATGTGCAAGTTCATGAAGTGCAGTAAATCTTTTCCGGCAATTGTTCCCTTCGTATAAGTTGCCATTAAGAACAATTACTTTTAATCCATTCACCTCAGCTGATAATCCATCGAATTTTTCCTGGGCGTCAATCTCAATAACCTTATAACCCTTGTCTTCCAACATGGCGACAACATCCGGAATAGGGTCATAGCCCAAATCCCAATCTTCACGTAATTTTCTGGCAGCTTTCTCAGCGTCATCAGGGGTAATAATTTCCTCATTGAATTCGAAGTAGGAAGTTTTCTCATTCAAATTGAGCAGGTTTTCAAGTTCCAGGTATCTCTCAAGCAGTGTTCTGGATTTTTCTTCGATTGCTGCTTTTTGGGTTGCCGAAATTCTGGAGGAATGTTTTCGATAATCAGGATTGGTGAGTTCCACAGTCACGGTTGATTCAGCGTAAAAAAAATCCACCGGAACATTTAATACGCTTGACAACTTTACCAGTAAAGTGCTATCTGGCTTCATTACTCCCTGCTCATACTTGTTCAGAGATTGTTTGGTCACAACATTCCCTAAAGCATCAGCAAGTTTCTGAAGCGACATACCCGCCATTTTACGGGCAGATAATAGTCTTATAGCGAAGGTGTTTTCCATTTGTGCTTATATGTGTTTAATTGTTGACAAATATACAAAAAAAACACCATATGTCAACATGATTGAATAAATAATCATGTTTCTCACTTAACATTTTATTCCAATTTTGAGATGATTCAGGAATATCAGGCTGCTCTCCTCCAGTAGCCAATGATCAGCATCGATAACCACCCAAGATGAACAAGGAGTGCTGCGGCGATGCCAGGAAGATGCCAGGGCGATTTAATCATCGCGGTAATCCAGTGAGGCGGGAAAAACCATGATAGGCAGGTGAGCCAGTTGAGTGAAAACAGATCGGTAAAGGCGAATAAAACCAATACATTCAATCCTTTTGCAAGTGTTAACCCCTTTACTTTGTCATCGGCCCAGGTAACCAGGAGCAATCCCATTATTGCTGTGTAAACAGCCGCTAAAAGGGACAATAATGCTATCGAAAACAGGGGCAGTTCAAGCAGGTTTAAGAAATATATGCCTGTGAAGGCATAAATGAAGGACAAAATTGATGTGAATGATAGCCTGTTGACGAGGTATCCGCTTTTGCCGAGTGGCGTTATCTCCATCAGCTCGGCAATCTTACCATCCCGTTCGTCAAGCATCATAAAGCCGGTAACGATCCCGAGCATTCCTGAATTCACAATCAATACAAAAGACAGGATATAAGGATTGTAAGGGGCCACATCAAATCCGAATTTTGCATTCAGAAAAGGAGGCAACAACAACACAAGCAGCTTAAATACAATGAGCAAAAGCAGCGGGGCAAACAACAGCATTGTCATGATGGGATCACGCATTATCTGCCTGGCGTCGTTTTTAAAATGAATGAGCTGCAACATTTTTAATCCTTGTAGACAATTTTATTTTCAAAAACACGCACCGTTAACCGGAAAAACAAATAGTTTGTTCCTGCCAGGTACACCACCAATGACACTGCTTCATACCAGGGAATCGCCTGGTATGCACCCATCATGAGTCTCAGTGCGGCAACGCTGGGAACCACGGTAAACAACCAGGAATAGGGAAATCCAATAAGTGAGAAACATGGTAAAACGAAGAGCAGCATATAGGGAATGGTTTTCAACATATACTGGTTGACAGTTTCACATCCGGCGTTAATCATGATGCCGCTCATCGTGAAAATTCCGGAAGTTAAAATCGTTGCCAGCAACAGCAGCAACCAGTTGATCGCTTCGTGGCTGCTGAAGAAAGAAATAACAAAAGCAGCCAGGAGCGAGAGAATACCCAATGAGACAACCTTTGAGAGTATATATTCAACCGTTCTCAGGGGAGATACCACCACAACCATTAATACTCCCTGCACCTTTTCCAGGAGGATTATCCCGCCAATAAAAAACAACCCTAACACTGAGGGATCTGTGAATACAACCACCGGAAGCACAACGGGCAACAGGTCCTGGGGTATAAATGACAGTATTACCAGGTACATCAGCGTAATGATCACATACACTAAATAAAACCCTTGCTTGATCTGAAAACGGATATCGGCCCATATCGCGTGCAGTAGCCTCATACCAGGTTCCTCCCGGTTAATTTTATGAAAATATCTTCCAGGGAAGCTTCACAACTATGTATGGTCTTTACGTTACCGGATTTCAGAACATCCATAAAAGCACGATTGCTGCCGATGCTCTGTAAATCAAAGTCCTGGCCAACCAGTTTGCCGTTTTTCTGAAACTCAACCTTCACAATCCGTTTCCCGTGTTCAATCATTAGATCTTTCGGGGAGCCTGTCACCACGATCTTGCCCTCAACAATAAAAGCAACCCTGTCGCAGAGCTGTTCCGCGACGGTCATATTGTGCGTTGTCAGAAAAATCGTTTTGTTGTTTTTCTTCTGCTGAAGAATAATTTCTTTAATGATATGGGAATTCACCGGGTCAAGTCCTGAAGTAGGTTCATCGAAAAACAACAGGTCAGGGTTGTGCATGATGGAACGAATGAAGTTCAACCGCATTTTCATCCCCTTGGAAAAGTTTTCCACACGCACATCCTTGTCGGCCAGTAACCCGACCTGGTCGAGCAATGCATCCGGATTCCCAATGAAGTTTTTATAATAGGCCCCGATGAGCTGCAGATTCTCTTTTGCAGTTAATTTAGCGTACAGGTTGGGGAAATCGAATGCAACGCCAATTTGCTCATAGAAGTCTTTTCCCCATTGGTTGCGCTCTTTTCCAAGCACCTCAATATTTCCGCTGTAATTTCTGAGCAACCCGATAATAAGTCGTTGCGTAGTCGTTTTACCCGCGCCGTTGGGGCCCAAAAAGCCAAAGATCTCTCCTTCATGAATATCAAAATTCATGTCATGAACCGCCTTTTTTTTGGTTTTGCTATAGGTGAAATTCAGATCCCTGACACGTATCATGGTGCATATTTGATCGTAAAGTTACACAGTTATTCCAAACCTGGTAAATTTCCAGGGTCGATGACTGTTGAAGCCGTCCGGCTTGAAATTTTCTTCCAGGAAGCTTTTGCCTTGTTCAACCAGTTGCCAGAGGTCATTTTTCTCTTCTTCGCATAATTCAAAATATCACCTAAAGTTGGATGGTTAAATTTGGAAAGACACAAATATTGTTTTTGTAAAATTAAGTCGCAAATTTGACGAAACTACCTGCGACCAATTAAGATGACGCATCAAATTGAATATGATCAGCAAAATTTTCAGCGCTTTAAGGCGGGGGATGAAAAGGTCTTTGAGTTGATCTTCCGGCAGTATTACAATCAGATTGTGGCCTTCAGCTATAGTTTTGTTGATGACAAATATATTTCTGAAAATGTTTCCCAGGAATCATTCATTAATCTCTGGATCAATCGCAGAAAGGTAGAAAAGCCTGCCGGTATCAAGGCATTTTTGTATACGATCGCCAAAAGCAGAAGCCTTAATTACCTCAGGGAGAAGAAACGTCATAGTTTACATGTGACAAATGAGACAGATATCAGGGAATTAGAAATGAATGTTAAGATTCTTGAATCCTTCAACTTCAATGAATACGATTTTATCGAGTTGGAGTCAATGATCAAGGAAGCAATTGAAGAACTGCCGGAACGTTGCAGGGAGGTGTATATGAAAAGCCGTTTTGAAGGAAAGAAAAACGCTGAAGTCGCGGAAGAGCTGAACATATCCATTCAGGCTGTCGAGGCCAATATAACCCGTGCAATAAAAAAACTTCGTATTCATCTTGTCGATTATCTTCCTGCTGTTGTACTTCATGCTATTTTTAAAATATTCTGATCCGGTATAGGGTAAAACAACTCCCCGGTGTACTTACTATAAAGAACACTGGAATGGAGGATTTAATTATCAAATATCTGCTTAAGAAAACCAATCAGGCCGAAAGGGAGAAGCTTTTCAGTTGGATCGCACAGGATCAGGAAAATGAGAAGCAATTCATCAGGTTGAAAAAAGTTTATGCCCTCACGAGCGTGATGGATGATGCCGATGAATCAAAGGCGTGGAGAAAAATAAAGAAACGGTCATTCCGGAGCAGGCAGTTAAAAAAGCTGGGCATTTCCATACTTAAATACGCAGCTATTCTTATCCTTTCCTTTATCGGTTATATGCAATTGGATCTGAATACCAAGGAGACGGCTATCATTTATCATTATGTAGCAGCAGAGGGCAACCAAATTAACTTTATTACGTTGAGTGATGGATCTAAAATTTGGCTGAACCCAGGATCAGTTTTGAGAATACCTTCGAATTTCAGCGAAGAAAACCGACAGGTTCATCTTGAGGGACAAGGCTATTTCGAGATCTTTCATAATGACTTAAATCCATTTGTTGTTCAAATCGATGATGAACGGGTAAGGGTTCTTGGAACCAAGTTTAATGTCAATGCATATCATCCGGATTACCTTGAACTAACTTTAGTTGATGGCAGGATACAATTATATTCAAAACAACAACAAGTCTCGGAATTAATGCCGGGAGAGAAGCTTCTCTTCAGATATGATGATCAGAGCATAGAGAGGGAATGGCTCGAGAATACGGATTTTTATTCGTCGTGGAGATCAGGGAACCTTCAATTTGACAACATCCGCCTTACATCCATTCTGGAATTATTGGAAACATGGTATTCGGCGGAATTTTCTCTTGACGATCCTGAGATAGGTGAAATACCTTTCACCGGTACGCTTTTGAAAGAAGAAGGGTTGGGCCAGGCTCTGAAACTGATCAGGTCATCATCAAACCTGCGGTACCGTAAAAGTAAGCAGGAAAACAAATATATAATTGAGTTTTATCAACAATAGATACACCTGTAACGGCAAGAATTATAACTACAACTAAACTATGAGGCTATGAAAAGAGGTCATTTCATGTTTTTTTTCGCGCTGTTGTTTCTCTCGTCTTTTTATAATCTTTCCGCACAAAGAATTTCAGTGACCTTTGATGACATGGTCCTGGAAAAGGCTCTTAAAGAAATCGAAGCAAATTCGAATTACTATTTCTTTTATCAGAGTAATACACTTGATCCTTCAGCAATCGTTTCGGGAACTTTTGAAAACGAAACTATTGAAACAATTCTTAATAATCTGTTGAAGGATTCGGATCTTCAATACAATATTGATGGAAAGCATATTGTAATTTCGAAATCCAATGTATCCGGCAATAGTGAATCACTTCAATTTCCAAGGACTATATCTGGAAGAGTTATCGATGATCAGGGAAACCCGGTTCCGGGTGCCTCCATTCGAATCAAGGGTACGAATACAGGGACAATAACTGATAAAAATGGCGATTTTCAGTTAACCATAGAGGATGAAAAAAGTATGCTTATCATTTCCTTCGTCGGAATGAAAAGTAAAGAATTATCCGTGGAAGGAAAGACTTATTTTCCCGTAACACTGTACCAGGATATCATGGGGTTGGATGATGTTGTTGTAATTGGCTATGGCTTTGTAAGAAAAAGTGATCTCACAGGTACAGTAGCCTCTGTGGATGTAGATGAGATAAGCCAGGCACCTGTCGCTCAATTAAGTCAGGCACTTTCAGGTCGGGTCGCAGGTGTGCACATACAGCAGACAAGCGGCAGACCAGGTGAATCCCCTTCGATTCGAATCCGTGGTGGTAATTCCATCAATGGAAACAACGCCCCGCTATTTGTAATTGACGGGTTTATTTCAGCATATGGTGCACAGAGCATCAATCCTGAAGATATTGAGTCAATCGAGATACTGAAAGATGCATCTGCAACTGCGATTTACGGATCGAGGGGTGCCAATGGTGTAGTTCTCATCACAACGAAAAGTGGCAAACCGGGTGAAGATATAAATATCAATTATAAATCTGTTTTTGGTACACAATCCATAATTAAAAAACTAGACATGCTGGATGCTGAAGGCCACATGAACTATTTGAATGATTACCGAAGATATTACGACTTCCCGTTAAGATTTCCTGAACCCGTTGAAGTTTCAGTGGAGGAAGACTGGCAGGATGCTATGTTGAGAAATGGAACGCTTCAGAATCATTATATCTCAATTGACGGATCAACTGACCGGACCAGTTATTTTGTAAGCATCGATTATTTTGACCAGGAAGGCATTGTAATTCATTCCGACTATCAAAGAATCAGTACCAGGCTAAATTTGGATATTGACCTGAGCGATAAATTAAAAACAGGATTTAAATTCTCCTACCTGCAAACGAATAACAACGATGTAAGCAACATATTTTTTGATGCTTTGGGGATTTCTCCCACAAAACCAGTTTATAATGAAGATGGAAGTTACAATTATCTTTTAAGCTATGACACTCCCGGGATAGAAATAGAAAATCCAATAGAAGTCCTGAATGAGTATACCAATTTATCGCATCGAAATATTATTGGCTTACAAGGGTATCTGGATCTTGAACTCAGTAAAAACTTTGTTTTCAGATCAGAAATCAGCCTCTCAGGATCCAATAAAAGAGACAATAAATTTATTCCATCACATACTCTTTCAGGCAGACAGAATCAATCTACAGCTGCACTTAGTGATGCAGAAAAGATATCGATAGAGACTGTCAATACACTGACCTATCTTAAAGAATTTAAGAATCAGAAGGTGGGCTTTGTAGTGGGAACATCAACTATTTCGGAAAACTTTAATTCATTCAAAGCTGTTGCCAAGGATATTACCTCAGATGTATTGATGTATTATAATCTTGGAACGGGAAACCCATTGCAGAACAGTGTCGATTCTGAGTTTACCGAATTACGGCAACTTTCATTTCTCGGGCGGTTCAATTATAATGTATTGGAAAAATACCTGGTAACAATTTCCGGCAGGTATGATGGATCTTCCAATTTCGGTGAAAACAACAGATTTGCCTTCTTTCCCTCAGCCGCGTTTGCATGGAGATTATCCCAGGAAGAGTTTATCAGAAACCTCAATATTTTTGACAACCTGAAGTTCAGAATTTCATATGGTCATACAGGAAACCAGTCAATTTCTCCCTACCAGACCCATCAGTTATTGAAGCCTAAGACAACTGTTCTTGGTAATAATCCGGTGCTAACGTTTATGCCGGTAAGTCTGGCCAACAGAAACTTAAAATGGGAAACCACCAGGCAATTCAATACCGGACTTGATTTTGGATTTTTCAGGAATAAACTATACTTCAATGTCGATTACTACCATAAAATAACGGAGGACCTGCTTCTGGCAAAATCCATTCCCAGTACCACAGGTTTTACATCCATTATCGACAACATAGGTAGTATTGAGAACAAGGGGATAGAATTAGAAGTCAACGCATATCTTTTTGAAAAAGAAAACTTTTCATGGAAAGGAGCATTGTCCTATAGCAGGAACGAAAATAAAATCCTCGATTTAGGAGATGTTGATTATATTTTCCCCGATGACAGTAAAGTAAAAAATGCCAAAACAGACAATACGAATATCCTTCAGGTAGGGGAGCCAGTAGGTACATTTTACACCTATGTGTATGATGGTATTTTTAAGGATTGGGAGGAAATTGAGGCATATCCCTCTTTATCAGGCACGCTTCCGGGGGCAATGAAAATTCTTGACAGAGATGAAAATGGTGTAATAAGTGAAGCCGATAAAACGATTACCGGATATGCTCAACCGGATTTCATTTTTGGTATCAACAATGAATTCAGACTTCTGAAGAATATCTATCTGACAATGTTCTGGCAAGGTGCTGTCGGAGGTGAAATTCTGAATTATAATAACTACCTGTTTACAATTGACCAGTCCAATATTCCAGTTGCACTGTCTGATTACTGGACACCCGATAATACCGATGCAGCGCTTCCCTCTCCTGGGTTCAGCGGACTTGTTACGGATAATTACATTGAGGATGCCAGTTATATCAGACTTAAACTTCTTTCACTGAATTATCAGTTCCCTGGCAGATTCTTAAAAAATATCAAAATCAGTAGCTGCAGTGTTTTCCTTACTGCAACAGACATCCTAACCTTTACCAATTATACCGGAATTAATCCGGAAGTCAACTTTTTCGGGGACTCCAATACGATTATGAATGCTGACTATAATTCGTATCCAACAACGAAATCAATTACAGGAGGTATCAGAATAAAACTGTAAACCTAATGAAAATGAAACGATTATTTATAATTATTACGAGCCTGGTAATTGCAAGCGGGTGCGAAATGTATCTGGACGTTGTTCCGAAAACCCAGCTTTCTCCTGAAAACCTGTACAGCAATGAGAAAGGGCTTGAATATGGGGTCAATGAAGTTTACAGGGCGCTTCGTGATGTTACGATGATCAATTCGTGGAATCACTGGTTGCTAACTGAAGTGACAACCGATAATATGCTTACGCATAGCAATAAGGAGTACCGTCAAAATCTTGATAAATATCACTTCACTGCATCAAATGACGCCATTGTGGAACAATGGGTCGGTTATTATAAAGTGCTTGGGGTGGCCAACTCCTTTATTATAAATGCAGGAAATTCTGATGTTCAAAATCAGGTTCTGAAAGCCAGGGTTATAGCCGAGGCCAGATTCATCAGGGCATACTGTTATTTTATGATGGTCAGACTATGGGGAGATGTTCCCCTTGTTACAGAAGAAGTTGATTCTGAAGATGACTTTTTTATACACAGGGATCCTGCAGAAGATGTTTATACACAGATTATCACAGACCTGGAATATTCCAGGGACCACCTGCCTGGGGATTATCCGGCAGATGAAGATGCCGGAAGGGTTACCAGTGGAGCAGCTGGTTCCCTGCTTTCATTCGTATATCTTACCCGGAAAAACTATGAACTTGCAGAAATAAATGCCCGTGATGTGATCGACTCGGAAGTTTATACGCTGCATAATGATTATGTTTCCCTGTTCAGACCGGAAGGTAATACCAGCAGTGAATCAGTCTTCCAAATCCAGGCCCTGACAAATTACAACAACCTCAATTCACTTATGGGTCGGGCATGGTCTCCCAGAACAAACATATACGGGCTTTTGGGATTCGATCAATACACAGCCAGCTTTGCGCTGTACAATATGTTTGGTGATAATGATGACCGCAAACAATCTTTTGTAATTGCTACCAATCAGAGTGCCGGGAAAGAATTACCCTATACCACTAAATATCTTGATCCGGATGCAGAGAGTGAAAAACTGATGGGGTGCAGTTTTCACGTCATACGGTTTGCAGAGGTACTGCTTACATATGCAGAAGCAGAAAATGAAATAAACGGGCCCACAGAAAAAGCATATGATGCAATCAATCTCATTAGAAATCGTGCGAAACTTGAAGATCTGATCCCGGGCCTGAACAAAGATTCATTCAGGGATTCGTTGTACAAAGAGCGACAAAAGGAACTTTATTTTGAAGGTCAACGCTGGTTCGATCTTGTAAGGACCAATCGTCTGGTAGAAGTTGTGGAAGCTGTTCCAGCTGGTGTAAATGCAGATTTTTATCCATCTGTGGAACTACCCAAACACCTGTTGTTTCCGGTCCCCGCCCTGGAGATAGAAATTAACCCAAACCTGGCTCCAAATAACACAGGTTGGTAATTAAATTATATATAGCTATGAAAAAATCAGTTTATTGGATATCGGGATTATTTCTTTTACTGATATTCTCCTGTAACAAAACCGAAGTACCACCTAATATTCTCTGGATCATTGCAGAAGACCTTTCACCAGATTTGGGCTGTTATGGAAACACTGTCGTGAGTACGCCCAATCTGGATCAACTGGCAGTAGAAGGAACTCTTTTCCAGAATGTTTACGTAACAGGTCCTGTTTGCTCGGCAAGCCGGTCAGCCATGATTACGGGATGCTACCAAACAAGTATTGGTGCCCATAACCACAGAACCCTGGAAGAGGCAAAACAGCCCCTGCCAGACTCTGTTCATCTGATTACCCGCTATTTTAATGAACATGGATATTATACGGTTCTCGAGGGGCCCAAAATGAAGGAGAAACGAAAGACCCCGGGGCCCTGGGGTTCAGGAAAAACTGACTATAATTTTAGTTATCCAAAGAAGGATTTTTTTGCCGGAACAAGCATCGAGGACACACCAAAGGGAATGCCTTTTTTCGCACAGCTGACTCTTAAACAGACCCACCGTGGTGATTGGTGGGATATGGGCAAACCCAGGAATCCTACTGTTGATAAATCATTAATTGATATACCGCCCTATTATCCCGACCATCCTGTAAGCAGGGAGTCTTTTGCGGCTTACTATGATGCCATCAATATTCTTGACAAACAGGTAGGGATTATTCTGAGCAATCTCGACAGCCTTGGCATCAGAGATAATACCATAGTCATCTTCACAGCGGATCACGGTCGTCCATTTCCGAGAGGAAAACAATTCTGCTATGAGCAGGGCATACATGTTCCCCTGATCATCAGTGGTCCGGGCATTGAAAAAGGGAAAATTGACGACAGACTGCTGAGCAGTCTCGATCTTGTTGCTTCTTTGCTTGAAATAGCTGATATTGATTCTGTTAACAGTATTCAGGGTCATGATTTTATTCATGATTCTACATTCGAAAGATCATATATTGTAGCTGCCAGGGACCGGTGTGACGAAACCGTATTTCGAATCAGGGCAGTCCGTACCCAAGCCTATAAATACATCAGGAATTATTACCCTGAAAGGCCATATGCAGCACAGAACAGGTACAAGGATACCAATTACCCGATTCTTCAATTAATGCGTGATATGAAATCGGAAGGAAATTTACCCGAAGCCTGTAGTCTGTTCATGAGTGAATCCAAACCTGTAGAGGAGCTTTACTTTCTTGATCAGGACCCTCATGAATTGAATAACCTGGCCGGTAATTCAGAAATGGAAGGAATTCTCAATGAACACAGGGGCATGTTGGAACAGTGGCTGAATGATTATCCGGATTATGGAGCTTTTCCCGAGCATGATACAATCATGGAAAAAATAATGATCGAAAGAATACAAAAATATGGTTATTAGAAAAGTTTCAATCACCACCTGCATTTTGCTGATGATATCGGTAAGTTACAGTTTTCTTACAGGTTGCCATGGCAACAGGACAGCCGAAACGAACCTGAAAAGGCCAAATATTATCTACATCCTTGCCGATGACCTGGGATATGGTGATTTGAGTATTAACGGACAAACTAAATTTTTAACACCCAATATTGACAGCCTTGCGAAGAGTGGAATGTCATTTACAAATCACTATTCCGGTTCAACTGTTTGTGCACCCTCCCGTTGCTGTCTTCTAACCGGTAAACACACCGGTCATGCCACTATTCGGCAGAATTTTTCGGTTCTGACCGGTGAAAGAGTATCGTTGGATGCTTCAGACACTACCATTGCAGAAATTTTGAAACCCCTGGGATATGTGAATGGGGCTTTCGGTAAATGGGGCCTGGGCGAAATCGGCACCGAAGGGGTTCCCTGGAATGAGGGATTTGATAATTGGTATGGATATATAAATCAAAAGAATGCACATTTCTATTTTCCTCCTTTCCTTTACGAGAATGACAAGAAAATAATGCTGACTGGAAACATGGACGGCAAAAAGGAGCAATATTCCCATGATCTTATCATGGATAAGGCATTTGATTTTATCATTCAAAACAAGGATCAGGCTTTTTTTATCTATCTGGCCATTACCCTTCCTCACTCAGAGCTCCTTATTCCGGAGGAATATATGCAACCTTTCCGCGGGAAATATCCCGAAAAACCATTTATAAGTAATGACCCAGAAAATATCAGTTCTCAGGAAGAACCTTTTGCAACCTATGCAGCAATGGTTACCAAACTGGATGTTGATGTAGGTAAACTAATAGATTTACTTAAGGAAAACGGTCTTTACGAGAATACCATCGTTATGTTTGCCTCAGATAACGGTCCACATTCGTCAGGGGGTGCTGATCCTCAATTTTTTAACAGTAACGGACCTTTTCGGGGCATCAAAAGAGACCTGTACGAAGGAGGAATTCGAACACCGTTTTATGTCAGCTGGCCTGGCAAAATAGAAGCAGGATCACGTTCAGACCATGTCTCTGCATTTTGGGATATCCTTCCTACCATTGCTGAAATATCTGGTGCCCCGGCGCCCACAGATATAGATGGTATTTCTTTAGCGAATGCATTGTTTGGGAAACCACAGAAAACGCACGACAATCTCTATTGGGAATTTGTTCATAAGGACCAGGCGAGACAGGCCATCAGAGATGGCGACTGGAAACTGGTGAGATACGGTTTGAATAAAAAATCTGAATTGTACAACCTTGAAACTGATCCTTCTGAAGCAACGAACCTGGCCGAAGTTTATCCTGAGCTCGTTGAAGAACTGGAGATGCAGCTCAAAAAGCAACGCAACGAAAACCCGGATTTCCCACTGCAAATTCAAAAGGAAGCTAAGAAAAAATAAGATGAAGATAAAACGCTATTAAATTATTGTCTGATAAAATATTCCACTGGCAGGAATGTATTAACGACACTCTGAATCTAACCTGAAGTCAATGAATAGAAAAGTCATCATATACGGATTAAGCTTACTTTTTTCCTGGGCTGTTTCTGCAGAAGTATGTGCCCAGAGAGAAAATATAACGATTAACCATCACTGGTTATTTAATTATCTTCCCGGTTCTGAGCTGGACACCTCATATTTTTCAAGCGACCCGGAACTGGAAGATTGGATCAGCATCTCTCTCCCGCACACCTGGTTTACATTCCAAACAACCGGTGAACGCCATCCCTACATTAAAAATGCCTCTGAACGTCTGGATCCATATTGGTGGAAAGGATTGGGATATTACAAAAAGGATTTTGTATTGCCGGAAATAAAAAAGAATGAGAGGTACTTTCTTGAATTTGATGGTGTGCAAAAATATTGCCGGCTATTTGTAAACGGCGTGTACATTGGAGAACATAAAGGCGGGTATAACAGTTTTTCCTTTGATATTTCTCAAGCCATAGAAAAGGGGACAAACAGCATCCGGGTGGCTGTATCCAACCTGCGCAATGATCCGTTCGGAGGTATTCCCCCCATGTCCGCCGGCAACTTTAATGTTTATGGAGGCATTTACAGGGATGCCAGATTAATAAAAACTTCTGATGTTTATATTCCTTACCAGGGTAACCATTCCCACGAGGGAGGTACATTCATTACATCAACTGTTTCTGACAGTTCCCGCGCCATTATTCATATAACAAACTATCTGAAAAATGACCGTTCTGATGTTGTTAAAACCAGGGTAGTGAATACTATATTCGACCCGGATGGAAAAAAGATTGCCTCTTTTGATACCCAAGTGACCCTTCCCCCGGGACAGATTATTGATGTAAAGCCCAGGAATTATACAATCAGCAATCCGGATTTGTGGAGTCCGGGTAACCCTGCAGTTTACAGCCTGAAAACTGAGATCTATAAAGGAAAGAAGAAGTTGGATGCATATTATTCCACATTTGGGATCAGGTGGTTCTATTGGGACTTTCAGACGGATCGTTTATGGTTAAATGGTGCTCCTGTTCATATACATGGAACCAACCGGCACCAGGAATATCCGTGGCTTGGGGATGCAATTCCTAAATGGCTGACATTAAGGGACATGTTGGATATTAAAAATAACCTGGGGCATAATTTTATGCGAGCGGCTCATTATCCCAATGATCCGTATCTATATCACCTGACCGATTCACTCGGACTGATTGCAGTTGAAGAGGTGCCTAATATTAAACCCCTTGATTTCGGGGAAGAGATACAGCGGCAGAATCTGAAGGCAATGATCCGCAGGGACAGAAATCATCCTTCTATTTTTTTCTGGAGCATGGGCAATGAAACCAATGATGCTGCAGACAGCAAATGGGCATGGGAGGAAGATACAACAAGAATCCTGCATGAAAGAAAAACTGAGGGGTTTGGGGATTTTGTTACCCATAATCATACCAATCTTGACATGGAAAACCTTTTGAGGGTGACGGTACGGGGATGGTATAACAAGGATGTAAAAAACCTTGAGCCGGCCAATAGTAAGGAAACACCAAAGAGTGGCCAGCTAGCAGGAACAGAAGAATGGCAACATAAAATGGCCCGCGTTGACGGAGGAAGTATCAGGGGAAGAATTGATCAGAATATTGTTGCATGGTTATATGAAGACCATGGCTGTGACAGGGTTTATCAGAATGCTCCATTAAAGCATGTTAACTATAAAGGCTGGGTGGACAATTACAGGGTTCCGAAATATATGTATTATCTCTGGCAGGCCAACTATGCTCCCTATCCCATGGTTAAAATTATGCCGCATTTCTGGAGGCAACGCTATTTAGGGACATTACAGGATTTTACCGTGGATTCTAATTGTGAGAAAGTGAAATTAGAGGCCGGGTCAAAATCCTATGGTTATCAATATCCCGGAGAAGCGAATTTTCACAGTGTTGTATTCAAAAATATACCTGTTGAGGAAAAAACGTTGGTAGCCACAGGCTATCTGAATGACGAGATAGTTTGTACAGATACTTTGTATATGGCTGGCAAAGCATCAAGAATCAATATCAGTGCTGAATACAATACCCTCTTCGCAAATAATGCAGATGTGGCTCTTATCTGGGTTGAGGTCGTGGATGATAATAACCACATTGTATTAGGCGCTGCACCTGATTTGAAATGGAGCGTTACAGGTGAAGGAACATTGGTAGGTCCGAATCTGTATCAGTCAGATATTAATAAGAATTCTGCTGAAGAGGGGGAAGGGTATATAGACACACCGGTATTCAATATCATCAGAACGACAAATACAGCAGGAGAGATCAGGATAACCGTTAGCAGCGAGGGACTGATCCCTGATACCCTATCCCTGTATTCAAGTGCAAATATTCCACCGGCAGATTGGATTTCTGAAATGAAGTCAGCATTAGAAAACAAATCGATCCGGAAAAGACAGGATCTCATTGGATCCTTCGATGTGGAGCCATGGATTTCACATATAAGCTCAAATACAAGTATTGAAAAATTGGAAAATAACTCATACGGGCAACATTTAGTGAAATGGCTACGCGGAAATAACACGAGGGTAGATACCAGCAGAACAGAGTTTAAGTATATCGTGATTCTACTGGAAGACTACCTGGGTAAGATGAATGGAGAAATCATAGCCGATGACTTTAATTTTATTGCAGACCGCTTCAATGAAGTCTATTCATTTAATAATCAATTAACTGATTTGCACCTGCACAAAGAATTCACCGAGTACATTACCCGTTTTTATGCTGAAGGGATTATTTACAAATCGGGCAACTTCGACCTTAAAAAAGCATATGAAATTTATTCAAAGTATGCACGTAACAATAGTATCATTGAATTCCATAAACCGAAAGATCCGGCCCTGGAAGGGACTTCGGAGTATATGCGAACAACTTATAAAACCCGGTTTTACACAGATGACCTCATGGTAGCCCTCAGGCAGATCATTTCAAATTATGAGACATTATCAGACAAACAATTAAATGCATATATCGAAGAGTTGATCGTGCTTAATCCGGGTCTCCTGTTTGAGAATGAAGACGGAATTGGTGTAAAAATGGAAGCTCCCATTCTGGTGTCAACATATGAAATACAATAACCATTATTATTCACTAAAATCATTAACTATGAAAAATCTATGTAACTATTTACCAGGGTACTTCCCTGTAATGAATTTTAGATATTCGCTTCGATTGCATCGCAAGCCGAATTAAGGAGTTCACTTTTCCTCTTGCTTGTCGCATGATTTGCTTCCGCCGCTACCCAACCAGCCAAATCA
>JAIPBT010000074.1 GCA_021738565.1 Bacteroidales bacterium | reverse complement strand
AAAGGAGGACTACTTAGAAACAATCACCGTACGAATCAACTTTCTACCAGTCGCTCAGGACTGGAGAGAAGGATAAAACTGTCTGTGCCCTAAGAATATGATCTTTAACATTAAAATATAATTTGAAGCGGAATCGCTGCAAAGATGAACCTGGAGAATATGTATTACAAAAACAACCAGGCCATTTCTGTGAACCGCAGGTGGCGGGAGCCGGGCGACATCACTACGATTCCCCGGGCGCTATACCGGGATGGTTATAACTGGTTAGGCTCTTCGCGGTTCGTGGAAGATGCATCATTTATAAAATTACGTTTTCTATCCATAGCCTACAGGGTCCCGAAAAAATCGATGTCCAATGTCTTCCTGAAAGATTTCAACGCGTTTTTCACGATCTACAATCTGGCCACATGGACCAATTATACCGGGCAGAACCCGGAAGTGAATGTTGCAAGCAAGGATGTCAATTTTATTGGAGTGGATGATTCACAGACTCCCCCTCCGATGGATTTTGTCATTGGTTTGAATTTCAAATTTTAAGAGCATTTCATCATCATGAAAAGATTGATAATCATATTCATTACATCACTGTTCATCACGACTGCATGTACAGATTTCCTTCTGCTTGAGCCGCAGGATGAGTTGATCAGGGAGGAGTACTGGAAAAGTGAGGGAGACGTAGTTGCCGTTTTGGGTACTGCTTATGCAAAAATGTCAGATTTTCTCCGTGAACTTTATTACTGGAGTGAATTGCGGGGAGGATTGTTAAGTCCTTATGAAAACAGAACTTCGATAGAACAACTGGATTTTCTCAATTACAATATTAACCAGAACAATGATTTGGTGGGGTGGGACGATTTTTACCTGGTCATCAATATTGCCAACACCATTATTGAATATGCTCCACTGGCAGAGGAAAATGATGACACTTTTTCAGAAGAAAGGCTCAGGGGTTATATTGCAGAGGCTACTTTTATCAGGAGTCTTTGCTATTTTCAGCTGGTAAAAACCTTCCGGGATGTCCCATTGATTATGAGCTCATACGATACGGACGGTCAGGATTTCCGCATAGCAAAATCAACAGAAAGTGAAATCATTGAACAGCTCATAACAGATTTGACAGGCATCGTGGATGATGCATTTACGCCGGATGATTTTGAGCTGAAAGCGGAAAAAAAGGGGAGGGCCAACATTAATGCCATTAATGCCTTATTGGCTGATATTTATTTGTGGAATAACGACTATGATCTGTGCCTGGAAACATGCGACAAGGTGAGCAATGCGTTCCTGGTTGAAGGAGAAGAGTATATGTCCATCTTTGCCAATGAAGGAAACAGCCAGGAGAGTATTTTCGAATTGCAATTTGATTACCTGGCGTACCGGACAACCAATGATCTTTACAGGCTGACATCCAACAGCAGAGATGGTGACCGGGATTTTGTCGTGTCGGATATGATGCTGGCTTTATATGAATCCAGTGACATGAGACAACATGCTCCGCCATCACCGTTATATCCTGCAGGTGGAGAGGTTACGGTGAACACAGACAATTTTTCTTTATGGAAATATGTTGGACTGGGACCGTATGATTCTCAATATAAAAACAATGACCGGTCGGAAAATGAGAGTGATGCCAACTGGATCTTTTACAGGATGGCGGAAATTCACCTTATGAGAGCTGAAGCCTATGCAGAGTTGGGAGAATTACCCAATGCACTTTTGCATTTGAATATCATAAAAAGCAGGGCAGGTTTAAAGGATTATACCAATGCCAATGAGCAGGACAAGCTCATCGCTGAAATTCTCAATGAGAGAGCCAGGGAATTCTTTGGTGAAGGGAAAAGGTGGTATGACCTCGTTCGCATTACCAGAAGAGACGTAAACAACAGGCTGGAGTTGATATCCGATGCCGTTATATCCAATGTTGAGCCCAGAAGTCGGAGTGCAGTTGCTTCAAAAATTAAAGATGTGAACAGCTGGTTTCTTCCCATCTATTTCAATGAGTTACTGTTGAATAATTTACTGGAGCAGAATGTTTTTTATAAAACAAATTAAGCAGAAGATCATGAGAACAAATACTTTTCACGAATACAGATCGACATTCGGAGCCACGCTCATTGTCATGATGATGGTATTTTTCGGTTTTTCGTGTGAATTCACAACCATTGAAGATGCAAGTCAGACTTATTATGAAGATTCTGATCTGAGTATCTCACAGTTCATTAAATCCCGGTCGGAAACCTATTCTATTCTGTATGACATTCTTGATACAACCGGTTACAGTCATCTGTTCAAAACTTATGGATCCTATACATTTCTGGCACCTACCGATTCTGCTTTTGAAGTATATTTTGAAGAGAAGGAAAAAACGTCCTACCAGGATTTTGAGATCAGTGAATTAAAGGAACTGATCGAATACCATGTATTCCTGGCACCTTATTATTCCGGCGATTTTAACATGGGGATCATCAATACCAGGACCTTTTCCTTTGACTACATGGTATCCAGTCCTTCAGCAGACGGTTCGCATGTTATGCTGAACAAAACATCCAGGATTATTTATCAAAACAATGCTTTGCCGAACGGGATCCTACACGGGGTTGATAAGGTCATTGAAAAACCTGCCCTGTCGATCCATGAATGGCTGGAGGAGGCCGGGAATTTTTCAATTACACTGGAAGCTCTGGAGAGAACAGGTTTGAGCCACCTGGCACAGTTCGATGCCAATGCATCCGCGGGAAAAACCTTCTATACCTGTTTTTTCACTCCTGATGAAGTGTTTGAAGAGAAAAATATCAAATCCTTTGATAACCTGGCAGTCTTTATTTCTCCGGACGGGGCCAATTATACCGATTCCCTGAATGCACTCAATATTTATGTTCAGAGTCAATTTGTGGAGGACGTGATCTCGATGTCCGATGCCAAAGAGGAGAATGAGTTTTTCGGTACAATCGGTGAAACAACGATGGCTTTCGGCCTCAGGGAGAATACTGCTGAAGTGGTTTTGAACAGTGAAACCCTGGATTTTCCGCAGGGATTGAATGTTGATGAGTTTAACAGCAACAACCTGGTATCAAACGGGATCATTCACGAAATGGATCAAATGTACCAGCTTACAACTACTTTCAAGCGCATCAGGCGTGAATTTTATTTTCTGGATGTCCCTGGAATCCCATTTGACTCGCTGGTGGCAGCAGGTGATTCACTGGCCGACCTGGGCTTAAAAACGACTCACCTGGATGAAAGGCACCGTTATTGGCCTGCTCCGGGTGGTGAGGACCATCTGCCATTTGACAAAACAGCACCATGGCTGACCCTGAATGCTCCCTATTCCGGTAAGATCAGGTCTGATGCCCAGACGAACCTGATGCGTCTTCCCATGTACCTGGCGTTTGATATTTGCGATGACGCAGCGGATTTCACCCGAAAAATACCTTATGTTATCCCGGGGAAATACAATATCTACCATGATTGCGAAAAAGGTCTGGAAAGGCCTACCGTGAAGCATTATTTCAATGGAGAACAGATAGGAGGGGTCTTTAATCTTGCCGAAGGAAGCGGTCGGGTAACCAAGGTATTCCTGGGTGTTGTCGAAATACCGGAAGGTCAGAAAGAAAACTCTTTCAGGGTACAGGGGGTTACTCCCGGATATGGGTTGTTCCGGAGTGTCATTCTTGAACCGATAGAGTGATGAGCAAACACAGGCCATATAGAATTAAAATTAATTAATTGACAAACAGATATGTCTAAGCAATTAAGAAACAGCCTTGTTTTATTAATCTTTGTCTTTCCCTATATGTTTTTTTACCAGGGGTGTAACAAGGAGTGGGATAAACATTACAGGTCTGTTGATACGACGACGGTCAAGGAAAAAATCCTTGAAGAGATGGAGGCTATACCTGATATCTCCCAATTTACGGATGCTGTCAAGCAGGTAGGTGACCTGGGGGATCTGCTTGAACAAAACAGGTTATATACCGTTTTTGCGCCCAACAATGAAGCGTTTGATCAGATTGATCCGGCCATCTTATCCGATGATACGTTGTTCAAAAGGTTGATCAAATACCATTTCATCAGCGGTAAATACAACCTGAAGGATTTTATTGCTGCTGACCTGACAACATTCAATGATAAGTACCTGAATTTCTCTTTTGAGGATGAGACCAATGATTTACTTATCGACGATTCTGCGAAAATTGCCGATCCGGATTACCTGTCACAAAACGGTATGATCCAGATCATTGATAAACCATTATTGCCCAAAAACAATGTCCATGAATCGTTGAGGTACAGTGAATATTCCAGGAGGATAGGTGAATCCATCCGGAGATATACAGAATTTATTTTTGACAAGGAGGCCAGTAATCCGGTGGGGACATTGCAGGATGGCAGGACCATTTATGATTCTGTTTTTATCCAGTCCAATCCACTCCTGTACCAGGGGTTTGAGGTTATCAATGAGACATTCTATGGACGTGATTTCCAGTTTATTAATATTGAAAATGAAAAAGAGCTCTTTACAGTGGTTATTCCAGAAAATTTCGCAGAAGCTGCCGATCAGGCAAACCAGCGCTCATTTCTGAATAGCACCCTTCTTGATAAAGATCTTGCCGGTCCGATTCTGTCCAGTTTAATCTATCCTGGACTTTATACCAGGGAGGAGATCATTGAAGATATTCAAGCAAGGTATGCAGATCCGCGTGCAGACAGTGCCGATCTTGAATTTTATGCTGGCGAGCTGCTGTCGACCCAATTTGATGAGGAGGTTGAGCTCAGTAACGGGATAATATACAAAGTGAATGCATTTGACTATGATTTATCATGGTTGATTACACCCCAGGGAGGGAAACCCTCCAACATGGGTGAGGAGTCATACCAGAATGATTTGATATCCAAATCTTTGCAGTCAGAAGAAATAAACGATGTTGCAGTTGAACAGAGAAATATCAAAGCCACTTTCTTCCGGGCGAAACCCTATGTTGCTCCCGGCGAATCATTAAAAATTAATTTTCAGCCTGAAGGCAGTCCCGTTCCTGACGGATATCTGCCCGATTATGGATATGCATATGGTGAACGCAGTTCAGGATTTGTATACGGCTGGGTTGATGGAGATGTATTTGATACCAGGGACAGGGGAGGAAGTGACCCTGTTCTGGCCACCTTGAACCACATGAAAGAGGATGGGGTAAATGCACATGAATGGCAAATCGAAGTACCCAACGGCGATTATGTTGTTTCAATTACTGCGGGTGATGAAAGCAATTCCGACCAGGTTAATAATTTCTTGGTGGAAGATGTATATGTCAAGGATGAACAGGCGGATAATAATTTTGATTGGTTTGACGATATCCCTGTCACTGTAAAGGATGGTACGCTGACCATATCTCCGCATGAAAATGGGAATAACCAGAAACTGATTGCTGTGGAAATCGTTTATCCGGATGTTGGTCAGGATGAAGTTGACAGTCTTGCATATAAAAACAGTTATGGCGAGTGGATTGAATTTGCCCTGGAAGGGGAATTTTATCCTGTTGATTACCAGTTAATGATCAGGGGAAAAAACAAGGAAAGCGGTACCTATAAAATTGAGGCAAATGACCAGGAAATCGCAGACTACAACTTTGCCTTAAGTCCGAGCGGTGACCTGGATACCCAGTTTGATGAGATTGGAACGGTGCGTTTTCTTGAGAAAAAATCCTCTACCAATGTGCGATTTACGTTCCTGGAAACCCACCCGGGTGAAAATAAGGACGAACAATATTTATGGATACGGGAAATAAAACTGGTCCCCATCCTGGAATAGAATAAAACGAAGCAGGATACAATGAAAAAATATGCAATGGATAAGATAATGAACCGCTGTTTCAGACTGTCAGTATTACTTTTACTCCTGGTTTCATCGATGACCGTTAACGGGCAGGATCAAAAAGTTATTGAAGGATATGTTTTTGCTGCAGAAAACAATTCACCCATGGAAGGAATCAAGGTTTCTGCGAAGCATATCAAGGTGAAGTCCGCCTCAACTGATGAAAACGGTTTTTTTAAGCTGGAAGTAAAAGAACCGGGTAAAACGAGTACCCTGATGCTTATTTTTTCTTATCCGGGATACCAGGTGAAGGAGCAATATGGAACTGTGGGTGAAACCATGCAGGTTCACCTCAGCAGAATCGGTGATTATACGGCTGACCAGGCTGTCTATTTTCCCTACGATGTAAAAAAGCAGCGGGTTCTTACAAGTGCGGTAGAAAATGTGGATTTTTCTAACAGCAGCCAGGTTCTGTCCTCAAATTTTGAGCAATTACTGGATCATTCATCGGCGAGGATCATCAGCGCTTCTGGAGCACCCGGTGAAGGAAATGTGATCAATATCAGGGGCTATTCTTCCATTTTTGCAGAAGCAAAGCCATTGGTGGTTATCGATGGTCAGGTCTTGGGTAATTACCGTTTTGAAGAAACTTCGATTGATGGTTATTTTCATGACCCCCTGATCAACATTGATCCGAGAAATATTGAGGCCATAACCATCCTCAAGGATGCTCCTTCAGCTGCGCTTTACGGTGCCAGTGCCTCCAATGGTGTTATCCTCATTAAAACCAAGGAAGCCAAGGTTGGCAAGACGGAATTTGATATCAACTCGCATTATGGCACGAATTATATGAACAAGCGGATTCCGGTAATCAAGAGTTCAGACTACATCAAGCCTTACCTGCTCGAACAGATGTACAGTAACGGCTTTTTTATGTTTGAAGATTACTTTATTGAAGACCCGGAGTTTAACCAGTACTACCGATACAATAATGTTTCAGACTGGCAGGAAACTACTTTCGGGATGGGAAATTCTGCCGGGGTGAATATCAATGTGCGGGGAGGAGATGCCATTGCCAAATACTTTCTTTCAGGGGGGTACCTTCACGACGAGGGGAGTGTTGACAACACCCATTACAACCGGTTCAATGCCCGGTTCAATGCCGACATTGACATGGCTGAATGGCTCACTGCCACCGCGAATATGGGTGTTACTTATTCGAACGGGAAACTTATGCAGCAGGGGCTGTCCTATGCAAATCCTGTCCTGACTTCACTGGTGAAATCGCCTTTCCTGGCTCCTTTTCTCATCGATTCAAACAATGTTGAACTTCCATTGACAGAGGATGCAGATATTCTCGGTTTTTCCAATCCCTACGAGATCATCAACAGTTCCGAGGTTAACCTGAGCGCCTACAATTTCATGGGAACGATCAATTTTAACGTGCAGATCACCGATCACCTTCAGGGAAATGTGAGGGGAAGCTCAGAAATGAACAAACTCAATGAAAATGTTTTCATTCCGAACCACGGTTTTTTCAATAACGACTATCCGGATCTAAACCAGGTCAGGAAGGGCATCAGCAGCTTTTCACGCTTATCCACAGAATTTAACCTGGTTTACAGGAATACATTCAGTGGCGTTCACAACCTGAGTGGTACGGGCGGTGTCAGGACCTACTCCGATGAGATCATCCAGGATATCGGAACAGGCGTGGGTACTCCATCAGATGAATTCAAGGACCTGGGGACCACCCTTGATGATGGCAGAACAAAAAGCGGATATCAATTTTTCAGAAAAGGGTTTAACAGTTTCCTGTCTGCCTCTTACAATTTTAGGGAACAGCTGTTTGTAGACCTTACATTTTCTGCTGACGCATCATCGAATATGGGTATGGAAGCGACACCCCGTATCAATGGAATGCCTGTGGCATTCTCTCCTGCGATCGGTTTGGGGTGGGACCTGTCCCGTCCGATGGGATTGAGCTACACAGCGTTTCTCAACTATTTTAAAGTCAGAATCAGCGGTGGACAGATGGCCAATACAAGCTATGATCCTTACATTTCGAAAAACTTCTACCTGCCCAGGCAATATTACACCGCAACAGGATATATAAAACCGATCCTGGAGAATGAAGCATTGCAGTGGGAGAAGACCAACAAGGTTAACCTGGGGTCAGATATGTCTTTTGCCAGGCAAAAATTATTCGTTACACTCGATGTATATTACCATAATACACAGGACTTGCTTAACAGCTTTAACAAGAATGTTACGTTTGGCAATGAATACTGGGATAACGAGGGTCAGGTTAACACCCTGGGATCAGAACTGTCAGTCAGGCTAAGGGCTTATGACAGCAAAGTATTTAAATGGCATACCGAATTACGTATGGCGCAATATACCTCTGTCATTGCAGGGATGGACAGGGACCTTATTTATGATTTTGGAGCTGGACAGAAGTTATTCAGTAACCGGCAACCCGCTGGTGCTTTCTACGGGTACGAAGTGGTCGGTGTTATTGCCTCTGCTGAGGATGCAGAACAGCTGAATCTGAGTCATTCCAATGGCAGTAAGTTCAAGGCCGGGGATATTCAGTTTCGGGATCAGGACGACAACAATATCATCGATGACGTCGATAAAGTGGTCATCGGAAATCCTGCACCGGACTTTTTCGGAGGTTGGGTGAATAAGATCACCCTGGGTCAGTTTTCTTTGGTGACCGATATCTCATTTGTTGTGGGGAATGACATCTATAATCATACGCGGAGGGAACTGGAAAGCATGAGTGGGTTTGAAAATCAATCGACAGCCACACTCAGGCGCTGGCAGATTGATGGCCAGGAAACAGATATGCCGACCGCTGTGTGGGGAGATCCCATGGGGAACAGCCGTTTTTCGGAGCGGTGGATAGAAGATGGTTCCTATATCAGGTTGAAAAGGGTCACGCTCCAGGTAGACCTGAAGAAATGGTTGAAAACCTCGAACAATTCGGAGCTTTACATAACTGGCATCAACCTGTTGACACTGGATAATTACCTTGGGTATGATCCTGAGTTTGCCTATGGCAGCTCCATTCTGTGGGAAGGTATTGATTATTGCAAATTCCCCCAGAACAGGTCCGTAATGGTCGGTGTGAAATTCAGGTTATAGGATCTTGTCAGAACTTTGAATAGTATGTGGAAAAATACAAAGCAGTAAAAATATCGTGATATGAAAATGTACTTCATAATAATTGTCGGTTTTGCCTTTACATTGCTTTCACTCACCTCCTGTGAGGACTGGATTGAAGTAGATCAACCGGATGTTATTGAGCAGGAACAGGCATTCAGTGATAAGAATTCAACCCGGTTGGCGATGCTTGGTCTGTATGGATTGATGACTGATCTGGTGGAACCCATGTTTCTGGCGGGAGAAGTCCGTGCCGACCTTGTAACAGCGACCAAATCGGCTGATGCTTATATCAAGGAATTCAGCAACAACAGCTTTTCTGCGTCCAATCCCTATATCTCGCCAAAACCGTTCTACACATTGATCAATAATACCAATGATTTTCTGCACAGGTTTGAAGTGATGCAGACGAACCAGGAGATGGATTCCATTGAATATGTTCAATATAAATCTGAACTCATTGCTATCAGAGTCTGGACCCAGCACCAGATTGCAAAAATATACGGTACCTGTGATTATTATACCCAGGTATTAACGCCTGAGAACAGCGAAGAGGTGGAGACGTTGCCTTACGGAACGGAACTACTAGAAAAACTGTTGAGTGATATCATGTATTGTGATACCACCACTTTTACTTCGGTATATGATTCGGAAATCTGGAACTCAGTGCGTTTTTCTGATTATTTTGTCAATGCGATTATGGCAGAATTGTATCTTGATCTGGGTGAGTATGATCTGGCTTATGAAAAATTTGAAGAAGTAACGCGTATTGGTGATTACGAGAGCCGGGCAGCGCATAGGTTCAGCCTTTCTTTATCCCTCAGGGAAGAGGTCTGGATGGAAGAGTTGTTTCTTGATAATTGGGAATCTTCCAGGTTGATTGACAATGCCATTTTTATCATTGCATTTGACAATAATTACAACCAGAGTCATGAGCTTTTCAGTTGGACGAAAAGCCTGAATTACCAGGTTGCTCCGGCCACCTGGTACTATGATTATTTCAATGAACATGCCAATGCAAATCCTGAAAAATTTGATTACAGGTTCTTATCTATGCAGGACGGTGACGACAACATAGGATTAAATAACTATTACATCAATAAATACAGCGAGGATGATCGTCCGTATATCGTGGCAAGAACGGCCCGGCTTGAATTACTCAGGTATTATTGCATGAATCACATCGAGGATGAGGATGGCACCTATGATGCGTATCGTGATTTGAATGATATACGCAGCAGAGTCAATGCACCGATGATTGAGGCATCTTTTACAATGTTTAACGAACGTGACTCTGCCATGCTCTGGCTTGAAGACAGGATCATCGAGGAGATGGCCTTTGAAACCGGTTTTGAAGGTCACCGCTGGTATGACCTCATGCGCATAGCGAAACGGAGAAATGATCCTGCTTATCTTGCAGACAAGGTAGCACAGAAATATCCTGAGAACACCAGGGAAGAGATCAGGGAACGGTTGATGGATCCGGAAAACTGGTATATTCCAATATTTGATTAACCATTATTTATCCCCGGAATGACCCCGCTTTATTCATCGATCCGGTCTATCATTTTCAAAGATGAACCGTAAAGTTGACATGTAAAAGCATATTGGCCTGTTATGTTTTTAGAGTTGAATCTGGATGGTCTGCAGAGAATTTTTTCTCAGATTGATCTCAGCAAACTGGTCTTTGATCTGTAGCCCGATAAGAATATCTTCTTTTGTAGTATTCAGTAATTGCACACTGAGGAGTTTACCAGGATTTAACGTTGCGCACGCATGGATCGCATCATTGTTCAGTCTGTCCACCCCTCGGTATGTATTATCGCATGGTCAGGAAACTTTGCATGCACTTTTTCAAACACATTCTCGTATACCATAAACGTACTTTCGTACCAGTGAACGGCTGCACCGTAAACATAAGCAGCGGTTTCTTCATCACCCAGTATTATATCTGTCCAGTGTTCCAGGCCATCCCTGTTCTGGTCGTATATGAGCAGCTTCACGTCTTTGTTTAGGCCCGTTCTGAGCTACCCCGGATGTACCAGTCTTCGATGTCTTTCATCCATGAAGGTGCTGTCCATGCTGAGGCTATAATCCGAAATAATGGCGATAAATCTTAGTTTTCCTCTTCTTCACTCAACAGGGCAGCTTTGTCTCCATGTGCCTGGATAACAGCATCCATCAATTCGATACCCTCAAAATGATCAGAAATGGTTTCAGGGGTTACATCTT
>JAIPBT010000073.1 GCA_021738565.1 Bacteroidales bacterium | reverse complement strand
TACTCTGCAGCATGGTTGTTTGTGTTTGGAAACTTTGTTAATATACTTATAAACAGTAAATTAACCAAACAATCCTGCTGCTTTTTTCTTCTATTTTTTATTAGTTTTCAACATTTAAGAGAACTGCGAAACTTTAGTTTTTAATAATTTAATGAAGGATCTGTGGCTTAAGATTATATTTGTTTTATTGGGTTTGACATTCATTCTTCCTTTTGTGAACCCGGGATTCAGAGTACCCGGATCCGCATTGAATGAAAAAGAGTTGTCACCACCGTTTATAAAGGCTGATTCTGCACGGGTTGATTCCTTGATGCAACTGATGTCACTTGAAGAAAAGATCGGTCAGATGATCATGGTCCCGGGTTATTCCAACAGGGGAGAAGACCATATTGAATCAATTGAAAAGGCAATCAGGAAACACCATATTGGAGGAGTCATTTTTTTTAAGGGAGATCCGGGATCCCAGGCGGCAATGATCAACAGGCTCCAGGCCTATTCTGAAATGCCCCTGCTCATAGCCATGGACGCAGAATGGGGGCTGGGAATGCGGCTTGAAAATACCATTAGCTATCCCCGGCAAATGATGCTGGGCGCCCTGCAGGACGATCAACTTGTGTATGAATTAGGGCAGCATATTGCCATGCAGCTGAAAGATCTTGGTGTTTATATGAACTTTGCCCCTGTCGCTGACATCAACAACAATCCTGACAACCCGGTAATCAATACGCGTTCATTCGGAGAAGACAGGAAAAATGTGTCCAGGAAGGTGAACGCTTATTTCAGGGGTATGCAGGACCAGGGGATTTTGGTAACAGCCAAACATTTTCCGGGTCATGGAGATACAGATACAGATTCTCACCTGGCTCTTCCGGTGATCAGGTACGACCGGTCGAGGTTGGATTCTATAGAATTGTATCCCTTTAAAAAAGCAATAAACGAGGGGATCACAGGAATTATGGTTGCCCATTTGAATGTTCCGTCAATTGATGCGGCAGATAACATCCCTACATCTCTTTCAGGAAAAGCAATCAATGAATTGCTGCTGAAGGAATTGAATTTTAAAGGCCTTGTAGTTACCGATGCATTGAAAATGAAGGGTGTCAGCGACTATTTTAAAAGCGGCGACCTTGAAGTTGAAGCCGTCAAAGCCGGAGCGGATATCCTGCTTATGCCCGAAAATGTTGGCAAAGCTATATCGCACATAAAAAGGGAGATTCGAAGAGGTAGTATATCAGAACAGCGGATCGACCATTCTTGCAGGAAAATATTGCTTGCAAAATCATGGGTCGGACTGGATACCTTACCGGAGGTGGATATGAACAATCTGGACGAAAGGCTTCATTCAAGAAAGTACCTTGATCTGCAGCATCGAATTGCAAAACAAGCCATTACCCTTGTAAAGGATCCGGGACAAATTTTACCAATAATGGACCTGACATCCATGAGACTTGCAACAATAAATATAGGAGTAGACGGGTCAACGGACTTTACAGCTTTCCTGGACAAGTACAGGACAGGCCATCATTACTATTTCAGTGATACATCAGAGTTCCCGGCTGACTCACTTTTTGAAAAAGAACTGCTGCAGTATAATACGCTGATTGTAAGTTTGTATTATACAAGATCTTTTGGAAATAATTTTGGCATTCCAGAGGGCGTAAGTGAATTTGTAAATTCCCTTCAATTCACTGGTGACCTTGTTGTTAATTTGTTCGGGTATCCTTATTCGCTGGGAGAACTTGGTCCCTTGGAAAATGCTGATGCTATAATGGTATCTTATACGGATGAACTCCTTAATCAACAGTATGCTGCCCAGGGTATTTTTGGCGGCATTTCTCTTAAAGGCAGGCTGCCGGTTTCGGTCGGACATGTATTTCCCGCGGGTACCGGAGCAGATACTAAAGGGGAGATCCGCCTTCAATACGGATGTCCTGAAACTGTGGGAATGAATTTTGATACGCTAAAAAAGATAGATCAGATCATTCGGTATGCGATCCGTGAAAAGGCCATGCCGGGTTGCCAGGTGCTGGTGGCAAGAAACGGGAATGTGATATGGGAGAAATCGTATGGGTATCACACCTATCGAAACAGGCAGCCTGTAAGAAATACGGATCTGTATGACCTGGCCTCAATTACAAAGATCGCTGCTACCATACCTGCATTGATGCGGTTGATGGACCAGGGCAGATTTTCTATTGACAGTGTTCTCGGAGATTATATGGCTGAGCTGGACACTTCGGAAAAAGCAGGCCTGCAGATCAGGGACATTCTAACACATCAGGCCGGATTTGAGCCATGGATCCCGTTTTATACATCTACAATTGAAACACTTGATACATCCCAGGCACTTTTTAGTAACAATTTCAGTTATACCTATCCCTATAAAATAGGTCCTGCTGCCTATGCAAACCGTAACATTGTTCATAAAGACAGTGTGTATGATGTGAAATATTCAGAGGATTATCCCCTGCAAGTGGCAAAGGATCTTTATTTACGGGCCGATTACAGGGATTCGATCTACCTTCATATTCTTCGATCTCCGCTTGGTGAGAAACAATACAAATACAGTGATCTTGGGTATTATTATTTCTACAGGATCATTGAAGAAATCACCGATACGCTGTTATATCCCTATTCATGGTATAATTTTTATGGGTCGCTCGGCGCTGAAACGCTCGGGTTCCTGCCACTGAACCGGTTTGATGCAAAACGCATTGTTCCCACTGAAAATGATTTGATTTTCAGACACCAATTGGTCAGGGGTTATGTTCATGATCCCGGAGCTGCCATGTTGGGAGGAATCTGCGGTCATGCAGGACTTTTTTCCAGTGCCAACGACCTGGCTAAAATGATGCAAATGTTTTTAAACAGAGGTGAATACGGGGGGAAAAGGTATATAGATTCTGCAACCATTGCAGAATTTACACGCTGCCAGTTTTGTGATTTTGAAAACCGGAGGGCACTTGGTTTCGACAGGCCAATTACGGAAGAGGAAGATGCAGGACCGGCATGCAATTCAGCATCAGAATTAAGTTATGGTCATTCAGGTTTTACCGGCACAATCACCTGGATGGACCCAAAATATGATTTGTTATATGTCTTTTTATCCAACAGGGTCCATCCGGATCAGTACAATAACAGGTTAATCTCAATGGATGTACGAACCGATATTCAGCAGGTGATCTATGATGCAATGTTGCCTGCCAGCGACAGTATTCAATGATGCCTTTGTCCCCTACAGGATAAACTGCTTAATAACACTTACCGTTTTTGATTTTTTGGCAATTTCAACACTACATCAAGGATAATTATCTGCTACTTTTGTAGTGCTATTGTTAATAAAATAACAATCGCTAAGAATATTTATTTTCAATATCATCACAATTTGATAAATTTAGTGTAACTCTTAATTTTTTATATTATGAAGCCTACGCACATTGAACATATCGGGATTGCAGTTGAAGATCTCGATTCTGCGATCGAGTATTATGAAAATGTGATTGGACTTAAATGCTATGCGATTGAAGAAGTGAGAGACCAAAAGGTGAAAACGGCTTTTTTTAAAGTGGGAGATACCAAGATCGAGCTTCTTGAATCCACGGACACAGAAGGTCCGGTAAGTAAATTTATCGACAAGAGGGGTCCCGGTTTGCATCACATCGCTTTCGCTGTTGCAGATGTAAATGCGGCTTTAAATGAAGCACAGAAAAAAGGCATACGGGTAATCGACAGGGAAGGCAGGGATGGAGCCGAAGGATTTCAGATCGGATTTCTTCATCCCAAATCAACCATGGGAGTCCTGACAGAATTTTGCAGTGAGTAAATATATTTACCATGAACAATACTGATAAGATCAGGAAGCTGATCGAATTGCGAGAAAAAACCAAAGAAGGTGGTGGTGCAGAACGGATCGAGACCCAGCATTCAAAAGGCAAGCATACAGCGAGAGAGAGGATCAATATTTTGCTTGATGAAGGAAGTTTTGAGGAGTATGATATGTTTGTCAGGCACCGAAGTCACGATTTTGGACTGGAAAAGGAGTCTTATCTTTCTGATGGCGTTGTCACAGGTCATGGAACCATTGATGGCAGGGTCATCTATGTTTATGCACAGGACTTCACCGTATTTGGCGGATCTCTTTCAGAAACCCATGCTCAGAAAATTTGCAAAATTATGGATCAGGCGATGAAGGTAGGGGCGCCTGTGGTTGGTATAAATGACAGTGGGGGTGCAAGGATACAGGAAGGTGTGAAAAGTCTGGCAGGATATGCTGAGATATTTGAGCGCAACATTCTTGCATCCGGAGTGATTCCTCAGATATCAGCTGTTTTTGGTCCGTGTGCGGGTGGTGCAGTTTATTCTCCTGCACTAACTGATTTCATTCTTATGAGTGACAAATCATCCTACATGTTTGTAACAGGCCCGAAAGTCACCAAAACGGTCACCGGGGAAGTTATTTCAACGGAAGCACTTGGTGGAGCACAGATGCATGCTTCCAAATCCGGGGTTTCTCATTTCATGGTTGAAAATGAGGAGGAGGGATTGCTGCTGATACGGAAGCTTATATCTTATCTTCCCCAGAACAACCTGGAAGATCCCATCCAGACGGAGTGTTCTGATCCGATTGACCGGCTGGAGGATGAACTCAATGAAATTATACCCGAAAATCCCAATGAACCTTACGATGTCATGGATGTGATCACACAGGTTGTTGACAGGGGAGAATTCCTTGAGGTACATAGCCTTTATGCAAGAAATATTGTGGTTGGCTTCTCAAAATTCAATGGCATGCCTGTAGGAATTGTAGCAAACCAGCCCAACCACATGGCAGGGGTTCTGGATATTGAAGCATCCCGGAAGGCAGCACGTTTTGTCAGGTTTTGCGATTGTTTCAACATTCCACTGGTTACGTTTGTGGATGTTCCGGGCTTCCTGCCAGGCAGTGCCCAGGAGTTCGGCGGCATTATCATCCATGGTGCAAAACTCATGTTTGCATATGGCGAAGCCACTGTACCCAAGGTAACGATTACGCTTCGCAAATCATACGGGGGGGCCCATGATGTGATGAGTTCAAAACAACTCAGGGGCGATCTGAATTATGCCTGGCCAACGGCTGAGATCGCAGTTATGGGAGCAAAGGGTGCAGTTGAGATCCTTGAAGGCAGGAAATTAAGGAAAATTGAAGATCAGGAGAAGCGTACTGCGTTTATCGCTGAAAAAAGCAAGGAGTATACTGAAAAATTCGCCAATCCCTATGAAGCAGCTCGATATGGCTATATTGATGATGTTATAGAACCAAGAAATACACGTTTCAGGATTATAAGAGCGCTTCAGACACTTGCAACGAAAAAGGATATGAACCCGCCTAAGAAACATCCAAACCTGCCATTATGATTGCGAACATCACCATATTAAAGAGTTATTTGCCATCTGAAGCAATCATCATAGCCATAGTCGGATACCTTGTGGTTTTTGCCTCCCTTGTTTTGTTGTTTTGGTTCTTCAGTATAATACCAAAAATATTATACTATAAGAACAGGAAAGGATCGAAGCAATACCAAGGTGGACGGAATGAAGCCCCCGACCATTATTTGCCCGGTGAGACCGTTGCTGCCATTTCTATGGCTTTGCACCTCCACCTTTCGGAATTACATGATGAAGAAAGTGGTGTTTTAACCATAAAAAAAGTCTCAAAAACTTATTCGCCCTGGAGTTCTAAGATCTATGCAGTAAGGAATCAGTTCAACAGAAAATAACAAGGAATGAAGCAGTTCAAATTTACAATACACGGTAATGAATATACAGTGGATATCGTTGGATTTGAAGATAACATTGCCCACATGGAGGTCAACGGAACCCCCTATGAGGTGGAAGTTCATAAGAAGATACAGACTTCCAAGACCCCGCGTGTAATAACCCCGCCTGCAAAACAACCTTCAAAACCGGGAATTGACAAGCGCGAAAGGGGAGATGCACATCCGATCACTGCACCACTTCCCGGTAATATAATCGAGATCAGGGTAAAACCAGGGGATATCATTCAGAAGGGACAGTTGCTGCTGGTTATGGAAGCAATGAAAATGGAAAACCAGGTGCTTGCGGACCGAAAGGGTGTGGTTGAAAGTATACCGGTAAATACAGGTGATGCAGTTCTTCAGGGTGATGTCCTGATTCAAATTATCTAGGTTCATGAAAAAATTTATTACGGTCGTATCAATAATTCTCCTGTTGAGTATTGTAAGGACAGTCATCTTTCCTTCAGCGGATCGTACCCTTCAGGCTTCTGGTGACCAGGAGATTGAATTTGTTGCTGATGATTCGGGAGACGATCTGTTAAAAACCTCAATTAACGGCTTAAAGCAATTCTTTAAATTCACAGGTTTTCGTAATGCAACTGCCGGACATATCATTATGATACTGGTTGGAATCCTTTTTATTTTTCTTGCCATAAAATATGATTACGAACCGTTGCTGTTGATTCCGATCGGTGCAGGTATTATTATGGGTAATATTCCATTCTTCCAGGAAGGGGGCCTCAACCTTCAGGTCGGGATCTACCAGGAGGGAAGTGTTATGAATTACCTATATTTTGGTGTAATGAAAGGAGTATATCCTCCATTGATTTTTCTTGGCATCGGAGCCATGACGGATTTTTCTTCCCTGATTTCACGACCAAGGCTGATGCTTTTAGGTGCAGCCGCACAGGTAGGTATATTTTTAACTTTCCTTGGGGCATTGTGGCTTGGATTTGATCTCAGGGAATCAGGCGCCATAGGGATAATAGGCGGCGCTGACGGACCCACAGCCATCTTTTTGTCGTCAAGGATCGCTGAACACCTTATTGGACCCATTGCCATTGCTGCATATTCTTATATGGCCCTTGTTCCTGTTATCCAGCCTCCAATCATGAGACTAATGACCACAAAGAAGGAGCGCAGGATACGCATGTCACCTCCAAGGGCAGTATCCCAGACAGAGAAGATCCTATTTCCTATAGTTGGTCTGATCGTAACCACATTTATAAGTCCGAGCTCACTTCCATTGCTTGGTATGTTGTTTTTCGGGAACCTGCTGAAGGAATCGACAAGGACGAAACGTCTCGCTGAGACTGCCCGCACATCGATGATCGATATCGTTACAATCCTGCTGGGCCTTACTGTTGGGGCTTCTACTCAAGCCGACAAGTTTCTTACCGCGGATTCGCTGATCATCTTTGGTCTTGGAGCACTATCATTCATGGTGGCTACTGCAGGAGGGATTGTTTTTGCCAAAGTGATGAATCTTTTTACACCCGAAAGCCGGAAACTAAATCCCCTTATTGGTGCGGCAGGGGTTTCAGCAGTGCCGGATAGCGCGAGGGTAGTACAGAATTTTGGTCTCAAAGAGGACCCTACCAACCATTTGTTGATGCATGCCATGGCTCCCAATGTTGCAGGTGTGATCGGAAGTGCCGTTGCAGCCGGGATCCTGCTTAGTTTCCTCATATAATATTGCTGTTAAACATAGACCATACAGGCACCGCATTAGCCACACTGTTTATTTTTGCCAATAACACAATTATAATCTGGATATGAAAAAAAGGGCAACGACAGGTAACCACGGGGAAAAGATTAGGTCAGATTGCAGAATCTCATTGGAATTGAAAGATAGTGGCGGACTGAATATCACAATTGAAAGTAAAGTCCGTTCACTCTATGAGCATTCCATTCGGTCATTGATGGAAGAAATACTTCAGTTTTATAAGATCGGGAATGCAAATGTTTTACTGGAGGACAGCGGTGCTCTCCCTTTTGCGCTCGCAGCAAGAATGGAGACGGCAATCAGAAAGGTCTCCAATACGAAAAGAGAATTTCTCCTTTCAATGGATAAAGATGAACCTCATCTTCCCGATCCCGACCGGTTCAGGATTTCCCGTTTGTACCTGCCAGGCAACAATCCGTCCATGATGATCAACGCGGGGATACACCAGCCGGATGGTGTTATACTGGACCTTGAGGATTCTGTTCTGCCTGAGAAAAAAGATGAAGCAAGGATACTGGTCAGGAACGCACTCCGGGCGCTTGATTTCTATGGTGCAGAGCAGATGGTCAGGATCAACCAGCTTCCTTTGGGGCTGGAAGATGCATCAGTTGTAGTTCCACACCAAGTTGATCTGTTGCTGATCCCGAAATGTGAACATGATTGGCAGGTGAAGCAGGTGAATGAGGTGGTGGACAGCACTTTAAAAGGCCATGGATTGGAACGAAAGGTCTTCCTGATGCCGATAATTGAAAGTGCCCTCGGTGTAGAAAATGCATACAAAATCGCTACAGTTTCCGGAAATGTTGTGGCTATGGCCATTGGACTGGAAGACTTTTCGGCAGACATTGGTGTTAGCAGGACCGAAGAAGGAAATGAGTCATTGTATGCGCGAATGAGAGTAGTGAATGCTTGTAAGGCAGCAGGAATTCAGCCCATTGATTCTGTATATTCAGATGTATCCAATGATGAGGGCCTGAGAAAAAATGTCTGCCAGTCGAAGTCACTCGGTTTTGAGGGGATGGGATGTATCCATCCCTCTCAAATAAGGATAATTCATGAAGAATTTCAGCCTGGGGAAAAGGAAATTGGAAGGGCCCGCAAAATAGTGGAAGCTTTTGAAGCAGCAAAAAAAGAGGGAACCGGGGTGGTATCCATCGGGTCTAAAATGATTGACGCACCTGTTGTGAAAAGGGCTGAACAGACCCTGCTGCTTGCCAAAAGATTCGGGAAATGACAGTGAGATATAGATATGAGATCCTATTGGAACTTCAGAATGGTGTAATTTAAAATAAAGGATTATGAAGAATGCCCTGAACAGAGTGATTCCCGGTAAAGTGAACGGAGAACCTGTTGTACCTTATAAAGGTGTTGGCAAGTACCGGCCAGAAGGACAAAAACATGCACCCAAAATTTCAACGGTCACAGATTATCCTGCAGACGGTGATAAACGGGTTCCCACACTCAGGGAGGCATTGATGCGATCAGGGCTTCGCGACGGTATGACAATTTCAACCCACCACCATTTCAGGAATGGTGACTACCTGGCAAATATGGTATTTGATATAGCCGGTGAATTGGGAATTAAAGGTTTACGGTGGTTTCCCTCTGCTTCTTTTCCCTGTCATGAACACCTGATCAAGTACCTTCGCGACGGGACCATTCATCACATTGAAGGCAGCATGAACGGTCCTCTGGGAAAATTTGTATCTGAGGGAGGGATGAAAGGTACGGGTGTGCTGAGATCGCATGGAGGAAGGTACCAGGCAATACAGGACGGAGAGGTGAAAATAGATATTGCTGTCATTGGGGCTCCCACAGCAGACCCCTTTGGAAATGCCAACGGATTGTATGGCAATTCAGCATGTGGACTGCTCGGATTTGCGCTGGCTGATTCACAGTATGCCGACAAAGTAATTGTGGTTACCGATAATATGGTTGACTTTCCATGCATACCATGGCAAATCCAGGGAAATTATGTTGACTATACAGTTGAGATAGAGAAACTTGGCGATCCGGAAAAAATTATTTCAGGTACGACGCGCATAACGAGGTCTCCCGACAGATTGCTCCTTGCCGAGCGCACAGCCCGGTTTTGTGATGCGGCAGGTATTCTCAGAGATGGATTTTCTTTCCAGAGCGGTGCAGGAGGCACATCACTCGCAGTAGGAGAATATTTCCGTAAATTTATGAAAGAGAAGGGTATAAAGGCACGTTTTGCAAGGGGAGGAAGCAACAAATACCTGGTGTCGATGCTCGAGGAGGGTCTTGTAGATTATATACTTGATGGTCAGACTTTTGATCTTGAAGGGGTGCGTTCCATGGCAGAAAACCAAAACCATGTATGGACCAGTCCGTTTACAAGTTACAACCATCATGGGAAGGGAAATTTTGCCGGCATGGTTGATGTGGTTGTGCTGGGCGCAACAGAAATTGATATAAATTTCAATGCCAATGTGGTGACACATTCTGATGGTTACCTGCTTCATGGCCTGGGAGGTTGGCAAAACTGCCTTTTTTCAAAAACTGTTATTTTGCCTGTGCCATTGTTCAGAGACAGGATCCCTGTTATTAAGGATGCAGTAACCACGATCTGTGGTCCCGGTGAGCTGATAGATGTAGTTGTTACTGAAAGAGGGATTGCAGTAAACCCTGCAAGGCAGGATCTGATAGATGCAGTTAAAGGTGCCGGTCTTCCTTTAAAGACCATTGAAGAGCTTAAAGCAGAGGCAGAAAAGATATGCGGTATACCACAAAAACCACAGCTTGATGTCGATGTGGTAGCTGTAATTAAATGGGTTGATGGCACAGTGATGGATGCTGTACACAGGGTGAGACCCTAATTACTTTTTCAATATTAGGTATTTCTTTACTGGAACTGAGGTTATTTTGGATTTCAGGATTGCATCATTACCGGAAACAGCATCCAGTTCATCATTTGAAAAATAACTCGTTACAACACCGAACAAGTTTTCATCATTCAGTGAAAGAGGCTCGGTAAATCCTCCCGAAATGAACAATCCATCCGCAGTTTCCTTGAATATCCAGACGTAATAGGTTGAGTCCTCGAGATTCCTGAATTCAGCATAACCTTCATTATCAGTTAACTCAAAAAAATCCGGTTCCTCAAACTCGTCCCACGATGTTGAATCTACATACACCCAAATATTTGCGGAGACAAGAGGAGTGGTGCTGTCCGGTTCATATATATAAAACCCCATAATGGTTGGATCTTCTATCTCAATTATTTTTGAGATTGTATCGTTGCCATAATCATTAAGCGCATTCAGGACTATTGTATAATCTCCTTTTTTATCATACACAGTTGAAGGCATCTCATCTTCTGAGATATCACCATTCCCAAACGACCATTCATAGGATGTGGCATCAATGGATTCATTGAACATATAAATGGTATCTCCTGCTTCAGGATTTACAAGCGGTTCATACCGGAAACCGGCAGTGGGTCTCCTGTCGCAGGAACTTGTCATAAGTCCTGTAAGTATAAGTATGGTTAAAAAAGATGTTGCGCTTCCAGTAATTCTCATTATCATGTTTGAAAAAATTTACAGATTAATTCTACTTTGACACATTAACGTATTCTTTTAAAAAACAAATATTTATAGCGCTTTGTCGTCGTAAGTGCCGGTTATATATTAGTTTTATCACATCGATTTCAGTCATTTCTTTTGCCATATTGTAACACAGCCA
>JAIPBT010000026.1 GCA_021738565.1 Bacteroidales bacterium | reverse complement strand
TGCTAAAGAGTCATGCAGGAGTCCGCGATTGCGAAGCAAAATCACCCAAAGATTATAACAAGAAATTATATTTGTTATATGATAGTTTGGAATTGAAATTCCTGAGTTAAATCACAATCGGCAAACACTCAGGAGATATATCTCCTGACTCTGCCGAACTCATTGAATTTATTACATGAATAAACTCCCTGGTACTCTGCGCAGAAGCGTCAGCGACTCAATTCGCGGCGAAAAGTGACTCTGCGGTTATCCCTTGAAAAATGGATGTCCAAAACTGCTTTCCCCTTTGACTTTTACCTAAAATTGCCGTAGTTTTGTTTGAGCCTGAGGAGAATGGAACAACCAAAAATCCTGAATTCTCATGATGGACCTTTTCTATGTCAGAGTAAGAAATGTCGGTTGATTCCAAAGTTAAAAGTTACTGCAACCGAAACATTTATATATTACCAGTAGTGTCCGACTAAAATAATATAAAGGAAGGGTACTTCCTTACGGTTGAAAATGATGGTAGCAATTTGACTCTTAAGGCACCATACCCCCAAACCTTATGCGCAAACTGCCATCAACGATTATATTCACCAATAAATATAACTATAAGTGATTTTAATCTCAGTATTTTGTATATTGTAATAATATAAGTATTCTTTTTCAAACTGTAGTTTTACGGAGGGGGCTTCGCCCGGGGAGTTGCCTGGAGGCGTGGAACCTACGAACTGTCGAACCGACAAACCGACAAACCGTCGAACCGACGAACTGTCGAACCGACAAACCGTTATCACTTATTCGTTGATCCAGCTTAAAATTTTGTCGTTACCGGGTTTTGTTTTCGGACTGAAATGTCCCACGAGGTTGCCCATTTCGTCGATCATGTACTTTTGAAAGTTCCAGGTGACCTTGCTGTCTTCCAGTCCATTCTCGCTCTTCGTGGTTAACCATTTGTACAGCGGATGCTGGTCATCTCCCTTTACGGAAACCTTGCTCATCATTGGGAACGCCACACCATAATTCACTTTGCAAAAAGTAGCGATCTCGTCATTTGAACCCGGTTCCTGGTTGGCAAAATTATTGGCAGGAAATCCTATGATCATAAAATTATCCCCGCCGTACTTTTCATACAACTCCTGCAATCCTTCATATTGAGGTGTAAGCCCGCATTTTGAGGCAGTATTTACAACCAGGACCTTCTTGCCTTTTAATTGTGAGAGCGGATAATCATTTCCATTTATATCTTTGACTGTGAAGTTATGGAAGTTTTTTTGCGCGTTGATGGTGCCGAAGACTGTGATCATCATTGCAAAAAATAAAATTTTCTTTTTCATAGTTTTTATTGTTTGATATTTTGATCTAAACTTGAAACAATTTATCCATCGAAAAGTTCAGCAATGGCCGGGAAAAAGAATAAGACTGTACATGTGGACCTGACTGTAACAGGGCGCGTCCAGGGGGTTGGCTTCCGGTATGCAGCCGTGAACCAGGCAATGCATTATGGGATCCATGGTTTTGTCAGGAACAATTACGATGGCAGTGTCGGTCTTGAACTGGAGGGCACGAAAACTGCCGTAGACCTGATGATCAGCTGGTGCAAACAGGGACCCGGAACGGCACGAATTGAGAATGTCCTGGTCAACACGGGAACGGTAAAGGGATACGAACGGTTCGAGGTAAAATACTAAAGCGGTTTGTTGTCTTTTTTTACCAATGCCGCCAAACTGCTGAATGTAAGCCAACCGGTAAGTATGATAACCAATACCGACAAACCTCCCAGCAGGTATTCCCGGTCGCCGATGAACTGCATGCTATTTTCAACCATGGCCCAGAGGGTTAGCGCCAACACGAAAATCATCGGGATAAACGTGTAGATCACCGGCTTGCCTTTTACATGCAGATAAACGGTGACGATTCCAAGTGCAAGGGCAGCCATCAGCTGGTTCAGTGATCCGAACAGCGGCCAGAGCAGCATGGCCCCCTGCCCTCCCGGTTTCAGAAACGTCATGACAATTGCAAATGATACGATGATTGCTGTTGCCATATAGCGATTGTTCACAGGCTTTCTTACTTTTCCACCTTCATCCCTGAATATCTCCTGCAATGAAAGCCGCTGGATCCTGGTCGCGGAATCCAGTGTCGTATTGGCAAATGATACGATAAAGACGGAGATCATGGAAGCTCCAAACTTTATGGGTATTCCAATGGTCTCAAGCAGATTCGCACCCCCGGATATAAATGCACCCAGTTTTGCTCCGAGTCCGTTTGCAGAACTCCAGCTGGCATAGTGATGATGGAAGGCAGCCTCTCCTTTCAGCAATTCTCCGTCTACAACAAGTCCCATTCCCAGTCCACCTCCAATTGCCATCAATACAAGGACCGCGAAAAAGCTTTCCGTTATCATTCCACCGTAACCTATCAACCGGGTGTCAGACTCCTTATTGACCTGTTTTACCGTGGTTCCTGAACTTGCAAGCGAATGAAACCCGGAAATGGCGCCGCAGGCAATAATGATGAACATGATGGGAAACATTGAGGGCACATCACTCTTCGGTGAGAATGCTTTCTCATTGATCGCCGGTGCACTTATTTCAGGGTGAGCAATTGCCAGTCCTGCCATGATCAGCACCATAGCCACGAGCAATTGCTGTGAATTGATATAGTCCCTGGGCTGAAGCAATACCTGCACGGGGGTTGTTGAAGCGAAGAATACGTAGATGAACAGGATTATGCACCATGTCGCGATAACGGTTTGCTGGTCACCCGGCAATATTACAGGGAACCTGATTCCCAAAAATATCGAAGCATACATCAGGAGCAATGCAATGGCGCCGAAAAGCAGTTCATTTCTGCCTTTTCTCAGCTCCCTCCCCAACCAAACGGCGATAGGTATCTGAAGCCATACCGGAATAACGGCCTCCGGGTAGATATGGAACAATGTGCCCACGATCAAAGCAAAAACTGCCAGCACGATAAACAAAAGCAACTGCATAATAAACTGGAGGGCATACCTGGTAGATGGACCGATGATCTTTCCGGTAAGTTCTCCCATGGTCATCCCCCTGTTCCGTGCGCTGACCACGAGAGTGCTGAAATCATGTACTGCCCCCATGAAAATACTTCCCAAAAAAACCCACAGAAAAGCAGGAAGCCATCCCCAGATGATTCCGATAGCCGGTCCGACAATTGGTCCGAGGCCTGCAATGGTTGTGAAATGATGTCCGAATACAATGCTTTTCCTGGCAGGTGAAAAATCAACATCATCCCTCAGCTCATGGGCAGGCATCCTGTTGGCGTCACTGATGTTAAATATCTTTTTACCGACAAATTTCCCGTACGTGGAATAGGCTACAAGATATCCGATCAAAGCCAGCAGGGCAAGAAGTGCAGAATTCATGAGGAACCATCATTTCAGTTACAGCACAAATGTAAAAATTATTAATCGAACCATTTCGAGGTAACCACGCCGACTCTATGGACAGACTCTAAATAGTGCTTGTCAATAAAGTTGGAGTGGACAGACACTAAATAACCTCCAGCGATTCTGAAGGGATCCACCCTACCCTTCCGTCACTGATCCTGATCTCAACCCATTCACCAACGTGTTCATCGGTATTTACACCAGTACCTTCATGAAGAATGAACAGGTCGGTTCCCGAAGAGCTGGGCGAACTTTTTACTACTACAGAGGGGGTTAGAATAATGGCCCTTCGCGGGTGGATGATTTTCCGGTGATGGTTCACTGCTGCAGCAATGGAAATGGTGAAGAATAAGATGCTGACCAGGGCAATTGCAAAACCGGTTTTTTTAAGCGAAAGATGAGATCCGAAAATGTAAAACAGGATACCGGCCAGGATGAATAAAAAGAATGTGAGGGCCAGATAACTCCAGGCTTTTAAAGGCAACATGCTGAACAAAGAGCGGAACCACGATTTCAAAAAAAACTCGGGTACATTTTCAAGCTGATCTTCCCGGAAAAGCGAAACATAATCGAGGTTTGACCGTGCCTCTGTATGCCGCGGATTGATCTTCAAAGCTTTGTTGTAATAGAGAATGGCATAGCCAGGCCTGTTCGATCTGAAGGATGCATTTCCCATATTGTAATAAAGGTCTGCAGCCTCATATCCCATTTCTTCAATTTCCCGGTAGAGGTCCAGCGCCTGTTCGAATTTTCCGGCAGCATAAGCTTCCCCGGCTTCGTTGTAGAGTGAATCAGGAACATCCCCGGCAAATAATGAATGTGCCACGAACAGGATGAATATGATGCTTGCCTTTCTCATTTTGAACGAATATTTTGTTCCAGTTTGCGGATCAGTTCAATTGTCTGATTGTAGAGCACATCCACATCAGCTTTTTGAGTTGACGGTGCATACCGGGAGAATTCACACTCCTCAATAATTTTTTGCAATTCTTCCTGCAATTCACCGGACACTCCGGCAGTCTTTATTATTTCAGACACTTTTTCGAGGGAGAGCGATGATACTTCGATGGAGAGTTTGTCTGCCAGATATCCCCAAACCGCTTTTTCAGTCTCTTCAAAGAATTTTTCACTGTTACCCTCTTTTCTTGCCCTGTCTGCAATTTTAAGTCTGCCTCTAGCCATTTTGCTTGCTTTCCTGTTGCGTGTTAACCGGGCATCGGCTTTTTGTCTGAAATAGGTTCTCAGTAGGATTATCGCAAGTATAAAGAGCAAGGCCATCATCAGATAGGCCAACCAATACATATATCCGGACAGGGGTGTTACTCCTGCCGTGGAAAAAACGGGCACCGATCGTTTTATGTCAAGTATATCCGTCCCAATATTCCTTACCTCTTCTCCCCGGCTGCCGGGCATATAGATCTGACCCTGTGCATCGATACTGTCGGTTTTTTCAACCTTAAAATTGAATTCGGATGAAGCGATGGTCTTATAGGTTTCAGACGAGGGATCAAACCAGCTGAATTTAACGGGGGCGATCCTGTAATTTCCTGCATGCCTTGCCACCAAAGGATATTCAAATGTCACGGTTCCCGAAACCTTATTTCCGCGCGTACTGATGCTGGTTGATTTAATGGTTTCATATACATCGTGATCCGGGGGAAAACTGATCTCAGGCGCACCGATCAATGCAATATTGCCCGTACCGGATATCTTAACAACAAGGCTCAATGCATCATTCACCTTTACTTTTTCAGTATTGAGAGTTGCTGTCATGGTCAGATCTCCAACGCCGCCGGTAAATCCTGCAGGCAGATTTTCCGGCAGGGATTTTACATTGATCGTCACAGGTTTCGTGGCAATTTTAACAGGAACATTCCTGACACGGTCAAAGAAAGGATCGTTGAAAGGATCATCAAAAAAACCGGATCCCCCGCGGGATACGCGTTGTGGAATCGCCCATTCCGATTCATAGGGTTCAATAACGATCTTCCCGGCTTTCTGGGGAATCAGGATGTGTCTTTGCAATACCTGCGTTACATGTGGTTTGCCATTTATATTCTCCCTTGAAGAGTTCTGATCTGCATCCAGTGTGTGTTTGTAAAATCCTTCATAAGGCACTTCCTTCATCCCACTGGTCGGCTGGGTATTCACTGAAGTATAGACTTTAAGCTCTGAAACAAGTTGTTCTCCTATATAGACTTCTCTTTTTGATGGAAGGATCCTGAGGAACACGGGCTGGTCGCTTTCTGACTGCACCTGCTGACCTGTTTGGGTTTCATTGCTGCCTGTTGTTCCGCTAACTTGTTCACCTACAACCTGAATGGATACGGAATTGGTTTCAAAGGTCTCTTTTTTAACCTTTACTTTTGCAGGAGGGATTGTGAACGTACCGGGTTTATTGCACCTGAGGATATAAATATAGGACGCCGTGGTTTTCGCGGTCATTTTTCCATTGACCCATTGGGTAGATGACGAGAAACTGGTGAAGGGGCCGCCAAGTAATTCAAAATCTTTTACCTGAGGAAGGATCACTTCTCCCTGTTGGCTGCCTTCTATTTTGTATTGAAACTGTTGTCCTGTTTTTACAGTGGCAGGGGCAGATGCAGTGAACCCGCTGTTCCGGGCATTCAAGTGAACGGTCCCAAGAAGTACAAGGAAAGTTAATATGACTTTGTAGTACCTCATTTTCTGTTACCAGTCTTTATCGGTTTTGATCTTTTTTGCAGTTGCTTTCTTCTTATCAACCTTTTCTTTCACATCCATCTCTTTTTGCAAAATGGCCTGCAACAGCCGCTCTGCTTCCTCCTTGCTCAACTGTTGTTTCTGTTGCTGTGACTGTTGGTTTTCTTTCTGTTCTTTATCATTATTTGCCTGTTGTTGCTCCTGCTGTTGATTTTCCTGTTGCTGGTTTTCCTGCTGCTCACCCTGTTCATTTTTTTCCTGTTCATTCGATTGCTGGTCTTTGTTGTCATTTTGCTGCTGCTGGTTTTCCTGTTCCTGCAACTTTTCAAGTGCATACGCAAGGTTGTAGCGTGTATCCTGGTCCTCGGGATTCAGCCTCAGGCTTTCCTTGTAAGATTCAACAGCCTCCTTGTATTGTCTGCTTTTCATGAAAACATTGCCAACATTGTGCAGTATTTTTGCCTGTTCAGCGGGATCTCCGGTTTCAGACATAAGTTCAGAGAATCTTTTTCCGGATTCTTCGATTTTTTCCTGCTGGTAAAGGGCAGTGGATGTATTGTACCTGGCAATATAGGAATCATTGTTTGCATCTTCAGCTTTTCTGAAGGCAATTTCTGCTTCATTGTATTGCTCTTCCATATAGGCTTTGTAGCCTTCCCGGATATGCTTTCGTTCTTCCTGGCTGAAAGAGACAACCGGGATAAGAAGTAATACAGACAATATGAAAACTGGTTTCATGGGTTCAGACATTAAAAAGATTCATTTTTCTGATCACAGGATTTTTCCGATGAAGGATCAGTGTTTCAATAAGAAGGAACAACAGTCCGAATCCGGCAAAATACTGGTATCTTTCGGCATAATCTGCAAACACCTTCTTTTTCATTTCTGTTTTCTGCAGTTTATTGAGTTCCTCCGTAAGGCTGCTGATCCTGTTCACGGGAAAATATGCCCCCTCACCTTCCCGTGCAATATCCATTAAAAGTTTCTCATTGAGCTTGCTCACCACAACCATGCCGTCCTTGTTTCTTTTCTTAACGGAACTTCCCGGGGATACGGGTATGGGAACTCCATCAGGATCACCCAATCCTATCGTGAACACGTTAATTCCTTTTTTATTGGCATCCCGGGCAGCCTGTATGGCATCATCTTCGTGATTTTCACCATCGGTAATAACAATAATGGCCCTGTTGTTCAATTGCTCCGCATCTGTTTCAGACAGGTTATCAGAGGGAAACGAACGAGCGGCAAGTTCAATGGCTGCCCCTATTGCAGTACCCTGTTTGGAAATGATATCGGGTCCTGCGGTTGACAGGAACATCTTCACGCTCGGGTAGTCATCCGTTATTGGTATCTGCGTATAGGCATCCCCGGCAAAAATGATCAGTCCCACTTTATCGGTGTCCATGTCATCCACCATCCTGCCTATGAGTTGTCTGGCCTTTTCAATGCGCGATGGTTGTACATCCTCAGCCAGCATACTGTTAGAAACATCCAGCGCTATAATGATCTCCCTCCCTTTCTGGTCAACTTCCTTAAGTTTTGATCCTACCCTGGGACCTGCCACTCCGATAATAAGCAATGTTAACGCGATCAGAACCAGTATGAATTTCCAGCGATATGCTGATATGGAGGCATCCGGCATGAGGTATTCTGTAAGTGCATCATCTCCATATTCTGCCAGCATTCTTCTTCTTCTCCTCAAGGTGAAGAAGAACAACAATGATATCACCGGGATCGCCAATAAGATCCAGAGCATGTATTCACGGCTAAATTCCATCAGTCCAATCATACTTATGGTATCGTTCTGAATATTGTATAACGCAAAACAACTTCAATCACCAGTAAAACGACCGCTGCCAGCAACCAGGGGAAATATTCATCTGTTCTTTTACTGAATTGCCTGACGTCGAGCTGGGTTTTCTCCATAATATCAATTTCAGTATATATTTCGCGCAAATTGGTCTTATCTGTTGCCCTGAAATATTTACCCCCGGTCAATCCTGCAATCTTTTTCAGCACCTCTTCATCAATTTCAACCTTCATATTTTGAACAACCGTCCTTCCAAAGACATCCTGCACCGGTATGGGCGCCGTACCTGAGGAACCCACGCCTATGGTGTATACCCTGATCCCATAGGAAGCAGCCAGCTCAGCCGCGGTAACAGGACCGATCTCCCCCGTGTTGTTCACTCCATCGGTAAGAAGGATGATCACCTTGCTTTTTGTCTTGCTTTCTTTCAGCCTGTTTACAGCTGTGGCAAGTCCCATACCGATGGCTGTTCCATCTTCCACCATGCCAAAATCGAGTTCATTCATAAAATTTGTAACCACAGGAAGGTCTGTAGTCAGGGGACACTGTGTAAAGCTTTCCCCTGCAAACACCACGAGTCCGAACCGGTCATCAGGCCTGGAGGTTACAAACTCAATTCCTACCTCTTTCGCGGCTTCCAGTCGGTTTGGTTTGAAATCCATCGCTTTCATTGAGCCTGATATATCCAACGACATGATGATGTCGATTCCTTCTGTTGTAACGCGTTGCCAGCGATTGGTAGACTGTGGGCGGGCAAGTGCCAGAATGATCAGCGTGACAGCAATGATCCTGAAGGCAAACAACATGTGTCTCAGCCGGACCTTCCATCCGGAAGCCCTGTCAGAATACCCTTCGAATCCTGAAACAGAAAGGGATGCTGTTGTCCTGCGCCCTTTGAAGACATACCAGATGATGATCAGTGGCACAATGACCAGCAGGTAGAAAAAGCCCGGATTTGCAAATACAATGTTATTCATTGCTCTCCTCCAGCTTTACATGTTCAACTTCCCGCGTTCCGTGAGATCCTCCCGGAGCATCGCTCTGCTCATTTTCATTCTCCTCAAACATCCTGTAAGTTCTTTCAACAAAGGCCTCTGCATTATCAAGGTGCATCTCGTTCTCTTTCATTAACGGATCCTCCCTGGCAAACTTAACAAGGTCTGCAAGCATCAGCAGGCTTTCCAGCATCTCGTTCAGATCACTCTCAGCCCTGTTGTATGTATTGAAAGCTTCCAGTATCTCAATGGTTGTACTTTCCATGGCATGAATGCCAAACTGACGTGTAATATAGGCCCGTACAATTTCTGTGAGCCTTGTATAAAATTCCTTAACGGCCCCCCCCTTCTGGTAAAGTTTGTCATTCCTCAGTTGCTGAAGCTCACGGAAGGCAACAATATGAGCAGGTTCAGGAGGCTCAGCTAAATAAGCTTCAGGATCCTTTAATTTCCTGAAGTATTTTTTCAAAAAGCGGATCAAAACAAATGCCGCAATCAGGATGAACACTGCAGCCAATATCCAGGGCCATAATTCTGCCAGTGAAACAGGGGTATTCACAGGTGGTTTTATGGGTTTGAAAGCTTTTGTAGTATCCACTGCAGGCGCCAGTACCGTGAGAAGTGATGCTGTTGTGTATGCCGTATCAGACATTCCTTCTTTTGTAAAAAAGACAGGTTGCGGAGGCACTGTATTCCAACCCGGACTGAAGCTCGTGACCTTGTATTCACGGATGATCTCCATGCCATGATCTGAAAATACAGTATCGGTTATAGGATCTGCAAGGATCTCGAGTTCATTTGTGATCGTATCCGTGTATTCAGGCAGGTCGATTATAACATCCTCACCGGCATTCACCGAAACGCGGTAGATGATATGCTCTCCAATCATTACCGAGTCGCGGCTGAATCCGGACTTTACAGTAACGATCTGACTTTTCAGCGGCAGGACTGTTGCCAACAGCAGCAAAACAATATGTATCTTTCTAATCTGCATTATTGACCTCTTCTCTTGAACAACTTAATAAGGGGTTGCACATAGTCTGCCCCTGTTTGCAGGTCCACACTGTCCACCCCTGCTTTCCTGAATATCTCCTGCATCATGTCAAGGTGGCTGCTCCATTTGAGATGGTAGTCCTCCCTCACTCTTTTCAATCCTGTGTCAACCCATCGCTCACCTCCCGTTTCCCTGTTCCGGATCCTGATAAGGCCGACTTTGGGTAATTCCTGTTCCCTTCTGTCGTATACATGCAAAGCGACCACATCATGTTTGTTGTTGGCGATTTGCAGGGACCGTGCATATCCGGTATCCCTGAAATCTGATATTACAAAGGCAGTGCATCGCTTCTTGATTACATTCGTTAGGTAACGCAGGCTGTCTGAAATATCTGTACCTGTGTGTCGCGGTTTGAATTCGAGCAATTCCCTGATGATACGCAATATGTGTTTTCTTCCTTTCTGCGGGGGGATGAATTTTTCAACCTGGTCGCTGAAAAGTATGACACCTATTTTGTCATTGTTTTCTATGGCTGAAAAGGAAAGTACGGCTGACACTTCAGTGATCAGGTCACGCTTTAACTGTGATTTTGTTCCATAATCTCCCGATCCGCTGACATCGATGAGAAGCATTACTGTAAGCTCCCTCTCCTCTTCATGTATCTTAACGTATGGATGGTTGAGACGTGCCGTTACATTCCAGTCTATGGAGCGCACATCATCACCATACTGGTATTCCCGCACTTCGGAGAAAGTCATCCCTTTCCCCTTGAAAGCGCTGTGGTATTGACCAGCGAACACCTGGTTGGTGAGTCCGCGTGACTTTATTTCAATTTTCCTTACTTTTTTTAGCAGATCAGCATGCTCCATATCCTGCTTATATTGTTTTAACACTGTCATTCCATCATGGTCTCCCGCACTACAAAATACCAATCCAGTTCTGTAACCTTTATTGAGTATACATTCCCCTCGTGTTTATATTTCCATTCCATTTCTCCGGCACTTTCATACTTCGCGTTGAGTTCATCCAGGACGAAATCGTATTCAGCATAATCACATATTTTTTTCGTGGAACTGCAAATGTCATTTTCTTTAAAGTACAGAATCCATGTAATCGTCTCGTTGCTGTTTATATATTTCAGATAATTGAATTTCTGTTTGATTACTCTTCTGTCGGGTTTGAATCCCTGGTAATCCTTTTTAAGCAATTGCTTCACTTCCGGTTTTGTCAACCCGATGAAGGATCCCTGACTTTCCTGGCTGCCATCAACCGCAACCAGTATAATTAGTGTCTGTCCATAATGTCCGTTTGCTGCGTTACGCTCGTCGGTAAATTGCTCATCCCGAAAAAATTGTCGGGACTCCGCATTTCCCAACTTCACAGGCCTTGCAAACGAACATTCTGATCCATCCACCGGACTGTATTGACAAACACAAATTATGCTTAAAAGGATGGCTTTGATCGTCATTTTTAAGGAACTTCCACGTTGTTCAATATCTCTGAAATGATGTGCTCTGAAGTGATATTCTCCGCTTCCGCTTCGTAGGTTAAACCGATTCTGTGCCTCAGAACATCATGGCAAACTGCCCTTACATCCTCCGGAACAACATATCCCCTGCGCCTGATGAATGCATAGGCTTTCGCAGACCTGGCAAGGTTGATGCTTGCACGCGGGGACCCTCCATATTGTATCATTGATGTATATTGAGGCAAACCGGCTTTGTCCGGGAAACGGGTAGCGAAAACAATATCAAGTATATAATTCTCGATTTTTTCATCCATGTAGACCTCTTTAACAACTTCGCGTGCTTTCAGAATGTCTGATGGCTTCAGGATCGTATTGGGTGATGGAAATACCTTCCCAAGATTCTCCCTGATGATCAGACGCTCCTCCTCTTTTTCAGGATATCCGACAATTACCTTCAGCATAAACCTGTCCACCTGTGCTTCAGGAAGCGGATACGTGCCTTCCTGCTCAATGGGATTTTGTGTCGCCAGCACCAGGAATGGCTGTTCAAGCGGATAGGTGTTTTCACCAATGGTAACCTGTTTTTCCTGCATTGATTCCAGGAGTGCACTCTGAACCTTTGCGGGAGACCTGTTTATCTCGTCTGCAAGAATGAAATTGGCAAATATGGGTCCTTTCTTAACAAGGAACTCCTCCTTTTTCTGACTGTAGATCATGGTACCTGTCAGGTCAGCAGGAAGCAGGTCTGGAGTGAACTGTATCCGGCTGAATTTTGCATCGATAATATTTGCCAGGGTACTGATAGCAAGGGTTTTAGCTAATCCAGGTACACCTTCCAGCAGAATATGACCATCCGATAACAAGCCGATCAGCAATCTTTCCACAAGGTTTTTCTGTCCTACAATTACCCTGGACATTTCCAGGGTTACCATGTCGACGAATTCACTTTCCTTCTTTATCTTTTCATTTAATTCCTTGATGTTCACTGTTTCGTTCATAGAGATATTTTTTTGCCTGGTTTTCAGGAATACAAAAATAGTGTTGTAAAGTTTTAATTCTTTATAAGTCTTGTTAAAAATTGTTAAGGTTGCACAGTTGGAATGATGCTTTAAATTGTTGTGGAATAAATGAATGATGGTGCACCGACGGTTCAATTTACCAATATTTAGTAAATTCACTGCCTACTAAGAAAGATGTACAACAAATATTTTTATGGCAAGGTACTTTACTCAATTATCCTTTGACGGCTCGAACTACCATGGCTGGCAGACACAGCCCAATGCGCAAACCATCCAGGAAACGCTTGAAAAGGCATTTGGTTTGCTCCTTAAGGAAAATGTTTCAATTGTGGGCGCTGGGAGAACCGATACAGGTGTGCATGCCTCTTTTTTTATTGCGCATTTTGACAGTCGGCGGGGAGATATTGAGACTGACCAACAGCTGTTGTTCAGGTTGAACAGTTTTTTGCCCGATGATATTGCCATACATTCGATCCGAAAAGTGGAGGACCACATGCATGCAAGGTATTCTGCCAAATACCGGCAATACAGCTACAGGATATGCAATACGAAACCGGTTTTTAACAGGAAGTATTGCTATTATTATTTCGGAAAACTTGATCTTGACCTGATGAACAGCGCCTGCAGCATTCTCAGGGAATACACCGATTTCACCAGCTTCAGCAAGCTTCACACGGATGTAAAGAACAACAATTGTATGATCCATGATGCGAAATGGACAGCGTATGCGGAGGGGTGGGAATTTGATATTAGGGCAGACAGGTTTCTGAGGAACATGGTACGCTCCATTGTAGGCACCATGCTGGAGATAGGGAAACATAAACTGAGCCTCGAAGCGTTCAGGGAGATCATCGAATCCAGGGACCGCAACAATGCCGGAATGAGTGCTGAGGCCCGGGGATTGTTCCTTGTTGATATCGGTTATTGAGTACTGATCCCTTCGAAATTATTCCTTTCCGGTTCTTATTCTTTTACTGACCCTCGACTTTATTGACAAGCACTAATTGATAAATAATCATTGCCGGTAACGGGATGCCTGTAATCCCTGCTTTCAACTGGTTGTTTCAGGGAGGCGGTCAGTTCACCAATGTGTTTGGAATCAGCAGTATCGGAGCAGGTAGTCCTCAGCTTCAACACTCCAAAGTCCATTGTGCCTTTTGCATATTTCAAAAAGGTTCCTGAACAGTTCGTTGTCCTTCCCCTTTTCCTCAAAATCATCTATAGCTGTCAGCGGAAGGTCAAGATGTGTGTAGATAAGTTTTTTGCCCCCGGGGATAGCCGGAAGTTTTAATGTAGCTTCAGGAACTGCATTCAATCCCCCGATGTGCGTAATCAAACCGGCAGGATCCAGTCCTTTTGTCATTGTATCGAGTGCCTCTTTCATATCCTGCATGTTTCCTCCTGAAGTTCCAACGATGTGGGTATACGCATAATGTACATTGTAAAAATTCATTTTTGCAGAAAATCCCGGATCAGCGGGACCTGCAAAGAAGTTAAGGCAACCGTCAAATCCGAGGATGGCATCTGCCTGTTCAACAACCGGTGCAACGGGTGCAAATACAAACACATCGTTGTAACCTTCTTTTCCGGAAATTTTTTTAAGTTCTTTCACCGGATCATCAGGTTTACCTGTGTTCACGTATCGAAGATCAATGCCTTTTGAACTTGCAAATTCCGGCGTATACAGGTCCGATGCCCGGTCGAGCCGTACCTGGTCAATATCAGTGACAACAAGCAGCGACGGTTTCCTGTCTGTCCTGTTCAGCACATAATTTATTGCAGCAAGTCCCATCGGTCCCACACCTGCCAGTATGGCCATTTTTCCTCCGTCAACAATTTCCATTTGATGCTCGTAACTACCGGCTTTTGTATGGTAATTGGCATGCATTGCACCTATGACACAGCTCAGTGGTTCGGCAAGGGATGCGGGGTAATAACCCGGACCGTCATAGACCATCAGGCAGTCCTGGGCCAGTACATCAATTGGAACAACAACGTAGGTGGCATCTCCGCCAATGTACCGGTAAGTGTACCCGGGGGCGCTCATTACTCCCAGTGGACCATTTTCATAATAAATTGCAGGCTGGATGCTGAATTTCTGACCCTTCTTGAATTTTTGCTGCCATTTGCTTCCCACTTCAATGATCTCCCCGGCAAATTCATGTCCGATCATAACCGGGTTCCTGTCAATATCATCCGGGATCCTTTTGTGATCCTTGCCCTGGGTGGCAGCTTTGTAACTTGACATGCAAAGGCTGTCGGTAATTACCTTTGCAAGGACTTCGTCCTCTTGTATCGCTGGCAATTCAAATTCTTCTAAGCGTATGTCCTTTTTGCCGTACAGGCGGGCTGCCCTGGTTTTCACTAGTATATAATTTAGTTAAGCGTCTGTATTTCAAATAATTATTAACTCAAATAAATGACAATTTCGATATTGATACCGTGGAACCCTCATGTTATATTCATTCCCTGTTGCGAACGATAGTGCGTGAGGGTTTCATTCGTTTAAATAATTTTCAATCGTTTAAATAATTCATGTATTCAAGTAACTCCACGGGGGTTTTTATTAGCTTGTATCCTTGCTCTTTTGCCTCAACAAGTTTTCCATATCCCCATGAAACGCCAATAGGGATCATTCCTGCAGCAACAGCTGTATTAATATCGCCGATTGAATCTCCCACGAACAGTACCTGGCCGGGATCGATTCCGAGCATACCTGCAATTTCCAGCGCGGCTGCAGGGTCCGGTTTTCTCGGAACCTCATCACGCTGACCAAGGACCGGTTCGATCTTCCATTTTCCAAGGTAATGCTCAACAACCTTTACTGTCAGGTGATGGGGTTTGTTTGAAAGGACCGACAGTTTTATATCTTCTTCTGCCAGCAGGTCCAGCAAACTTTCGATCCCATCAAACAGACTGCTTTTTACCGCGTAATTTTTTCTATAGAGATCCTTGAACTCCTTAACATAATCTGCAAGGGCTGCCGGATCGATCCCTCCGCCTATACCCTGCTCTATGAATCTTGTTGCGCCGTTTCCAATCCATTTAACAAATGTTGCGGTTGTATGTTCAGGATATCCATGCTTTCTGAACAGTGTATTCGCAGCATCACCAATATCTTCGATGGTGTGAACGAGGGTGCCATCCAGGTCGAATATGACTGCTTTTATTTGCTTATTAAACTCCAAGTTTGCCCCTTCTTATTTGTTCAGCATCGGTGAAGTTGCCGACCGGTTTGTGTCCCTTCAGCGGAACAATTTTCTCATGTATCGCATCGATGATCCAGGAAGGCTGCGGAAAAAACTCATTTTCCAGTTCATATGCCGGAGTGATCCAATTTCTTGAACCGACCACGACAGGGGGCGCATCGAGATGGTCGAATGCCAGCGCGGTTATATTTGAGGCAAAGTCATTTAAAAACGAACCCCTGCTGCTTGCATCTCCCGTGATCAGCATTTTCCCGGTCTTTTTTACAGATTCAATTACAGGTTCGTAGTTAAAAGGCACCAATGACCTTGCATCGATCACTTCTGCAGACATATTGTACTTTTCACTGAGGATTTCAGTTGCTTCCATGACCCTGTAAAGTGTAGCCCCAACAGTCAGTATCGTGATGTCTTCTCCCTGTTTCTTTATATCGGGTTCCCCAAATGGAATTTCATAATAGCCTTCCGGTACGCCTTCCTTTACGAATCGTTCGCCAACATCATAGATTCGCTGACTCTCAAAGTAAACTACAGGATCAGTTCCCTGCAGCGCTGAATTCATAAGTCCCTTTGCATCATAGGGAGTTGCCGGAAAACAAACTTTCAGTCCGGGTATATGTGCTACCAGTGAGGTCCAGTCCTGCGAATGTTGTGCCCCGTACTTGGAACCGACAGAAACCCTTAAAACAACGGGCATTTTGATCATATTTCCACTCATTGCCTGCCATTTGGGAAGTTGATTGAATACTTCATCCCCGCTTCTGCCGAGGAAATCACAATACATGATCTCCGGGATCACCCGTCCTCCGCACATGGCATAACCTATTGCTGTACCGGCAATGGCGCCTTCAGATATTGATGCATTGAACAACCGGTGATACGGAAGCGCCTCTGTTAACCCCCTGTACACAGCAAATGCGCCTCCCCAGTCACGGTTCTCTTCACCGTAGGCAATCAGGGTAGGATCCTTGTAAAACCTGTCAATTACAGCTTCAAAGATCCCGTCCCGCAGTTGAAACTGCTTCATGCCGGAAAAAGGTTTGTTGTTCTTATCGTACGCGTACCGTTCTTTTTTGGTGATCTGTATGACCCTGGGGTTATCTTTCATAGGATGTTTAACTTCCACCTCCCTGTCATCGAACTTTTCAACAGATCCATTTGACAACATCAATTGCTCAATGGCATTCGGCTCTGAGGCAAGGTCCATACGCGGTGAAATTTCATCATCAATGGCAAGTTTGAATATTTCCAGCATGGTATCCCTGATCTCTTGTTTCATCTCCTTCAATTCTTCAGTGGTGGCAACCTTAGCGCTGACCAGCTCCTCCCCGAAGACATGGATGCTGTCCTGTTTTTCCCAGGCCTCAACTTCTTCTTTTGAACGGTAGGATGAAGCATCTGAAGGAGAATGTCCGCTGTACCTGTAGGTAAGTACATCCAGCAATACAGGACCTCTTTTTTCCTCCAGGACCTTTTTCTTGCGTCTGTATGCATCTATTACGGCAAGGGGATTGTAACCATCCACCCTTTCAGCGTGCATCTGATCCCTGTTTACCCCGGCACCGATCCTTGCGGCAATCTCATAGCCCATTGTTTCTCCACATGTCTGTCCTCCCATTCCGTACTGGTTGTTCATGATGTTAATGATCAGTGGCAGTCCGCCTTTCTGGTCCCCTTCCCACAGCTGGTGGAACTGGTCCATGGTAGCAAAAGAAATTCCTTCCCAGACGGGACCACAGGCCATCGATGCGTCACCAATATTTGCAACCACCATTCCACGCTTCCTGTTCACCTTTTTGAAGAGGGCTGCCCCAACGGCTATGTCACCGCTTCCACCCACGATCGCGTTGTTGGGATATACGCCAAATGGGGTAAAAAAGGCATGCATACTTCCTCCCAGTCCCTTATTAAAACCTGTTTCCCGGGCAAATATTTCAGCAAGCGTACCATACAAAAGGAATTTTACAGCAAGCCGGGGAATCGAACCCTTGAAGGATTTTTTTATAATGCCGTAAATGGCGCCACCAAAAAAATGTTCCATCACCTGCTCCAACTCCTTTGTTTCAAGTTTATGAATGGCGCTTAGCCCCTTGGCCAGGATTTCGCCATGGCTCCGGTGGGACCCGAAGATAAAATCATCTTTGTCAAGCAAATAGGCCATTCCCACGGCTGCAGCTTCCTGTCCAATGGATAAATGAGCAGGACCAGGATGGTTGTAGGCAATTCCATTGTATTTTCCAGTGGTCTTCACCATGTTCAGCATGGTCTCAAATTCCCTGATGATGGCCATGTCATGGTAAATCCGCTTCAGGTCATCGTCAGAAAAATTCTCCCTTTCCTCCTCAATTGTTTTTGCATAGCTATTTACAGGTATCGGACTGAATTTCAGTTCGCCCCGTTTTCTTTTTTTCTCGGGATCAATAAATTGAGCTTTTGGCATGGTAAGGTTTTTGTGTGATTTTGATATTTTTTCTTATTCAGATATTCAATTCCAGATTTTCAATTTCGGTGGCAATGTCTTTGAGAAACCGGGTTGCTTCTCCTCCATCAAGCGCCCTGTGGTCGTAAGTAAGGCTCAAACCCATGTGTGGAACAAATCCATAAGTACCATTTCCAAGGTCTTTGGGCCGGGGAAGTATGGTATTAACTCCCAGGATAGCCACCTGCGGAAGATTAATGACCGGTGTAAACATTTCGACCCCGTAATTTCCGAGGTTGGATACAGTAAATGAAGCTTCAGCGGCAGAAAGCAGGTCCGGATTTACATTGCCGGTCCTGCTCGCCTCTGCCAACGCTTTCAATTGATGCGACAATCCCCCGATGGAGAGGTCATCTGCATTTTTAACAGTGGGAACCATAAGCCCCCTTTCAGTATCTACCGCGAACCCGAGGTGCACCTTATTAAAAACACGGGTACTTTCTCCAAGGAAATGAGCATTTGCTGCAGGATGGTTTTTGAGGACACGAATTACTGCAGAACATACCATATCGTTTAAGGTAATGTTGTGTTCATAACCTTCCCTTTGCGCGGCTTTCACCTGCCGGCGCAGTTCCAGTATCCTGCGGGCGTCGGCCGACAGGTGGTGCGTGATCTGAGCTGAATTCTGCAGTGACACGTGCATGGCGTTGGCAATGCGTTTGCGGATATTTGTTAAAGGAACAATTTTTGAATCGTTGTCATAAACAACATTTGAAGGGTCAGGGTATGCGTAGGCAGCCTGGTTTGAAGACCCTGTTTCTTTAGATGCTGTCAATGGTTTTCCATCCGAAGGATTTAACATGACAGGCTGCTGTTCCATCGATTTTCTTACGTCTGCTTCAATGATTCTTCCCCCCGGACCGCTGCCCTTGATTTGATGAATATCGGTCCCGGCTTTTGCCGCCAGGTTTCTGGCCCGTGGAGATATAAATATTTTTGTTGATCCTTCCCTGACAGGCTCCCGGGTTGGTTGCTCCGATTCAGGCTCCGCATGGTCCTGTTTGGCATCTCCTGGTTGAGATGGGCTTTCTTTTTCACCACCATCATCAGTAATTTCAGGTCTGAATTCTTCGTAAGATTCACCCGCTTTACCGATCACTCCAACATTTGTGAGCACCGGCACCTCGTCGCCTTCTTCAAAAAACCAGGTAAGAATGGTTCCCTCCTCTTTTGCCGTCTCTTCAAAGGAGGCTTTGTCGGTCTCATATGCAAACAGCGGGGCATCAATGGAAACCTGATCACCCGGTTTCACATAAAACCGGGTAATGATACAGGATTCTACCGATTGTCCCTGCCTGGGTAAAAGAACAGGAGTTGCCATGTCAGTATATTTTTACACAAAAGTATATGATATAACTTGTAAATACAAGTGAATTAATGAATATTTTTATTAATCAATTTTATATGTTGATTATCAATATTATAGATAATACTACATCATTATGAGTGATGCATATTTATCATTACTTGTTATTAACAATAATTCTTTCTACATTTGAACGGAATTTTACTGTTCTGGCTGTTTCCTGTAGCCTTTGAGACAGTTGTTTTTGCATCATTTTTATGGATGCATACATAATTTCAGTAATATTTTACAGCAACAATGAATGCAACGCCTCAATACCGGCTGGTTTATGAATCCCTTCGGAAGCATATAGAACAGGGAGTCTATTCAGAGGGAGACATCCTTCCATCGGAAAATGAACTTTGCATTGTTCACAATGTTACCAGGCCCACTGTTCGGAAAGCACTGGATATGCTTACCAATGAAGGTTTTATAAAAAGGAGGCAGGGACTGGGCAGTCTGGTGCAGTCGAAACCCAGGGGCATTGGGATCCTTTCGATCGCCGGAACAACATCGGTCATCGGCAGGGAAAACCTGGTTACAAGGGTGGTTGTAAAGCCTGTTGTAAAGCGATGGCCGGCAGATTTTCCATTTGGACTGACAAAACCGGAGAGAGAAAGTGGTTGCATCTATTTTGAGCGGGTGCGCCTGGTTAATGGCCAGCCAATTTTTTACGACATCTCTTACCTTCCCAACATGAACCTTCCGAGGTTTACACGGCGAAAGCTTGACAATCATTCGTTGTTCAATTTATTGAGGGAAGTATATCACATTAAGATCACCGGCGGGGAGCAAAACATCAAAGCCATTCATGCCTCAACTACAGTCCAAAACCATCTTGATGTTGATCCTTCCACTCCAATCCTTCACCTGGAAAGAAAGCTTGAGACCAGCAGGATCTACTTCAATGTGTTTTCATTTTTGTATTGCGACACAAGGGAGCATGCCCTGTTTGGAAGTTTTTAGTGGTTGCAGTATAAATTTGCAGAAACTGCACCGGAGTTAGAGGTTACAGGTTTTATAATAAAAAGGGAGCAGAATTTATTTGAAGTATGTAATTCCTGACCTGAAACATTCACGTCCGTCTTCCCTGTGCCTTCCTGCAATAAAAACGTTATTCTGCTTTTGATCGGAACAAAGAATTTCAATTTCATCCCCTGCCCTGGCTTCATTGGTATAGTTGATCTCAAACAGAGCTATTCCATTCCCGAGCAATCGTTCAAGATCGAGTGTATCGATGCACCACTCAATAAATTTTACATTGTTTACATGTCCGACCACATCGAGATCAGAGTACCTTACAATGTGTGCATTGCATTGTTGCATTTCATCAGGAAGCACGATCCTGGAGGCAGGTTCCTCAAGCGCACGGTCGGTCCTGGTTTTGATACTGATGAAATTCGTGTCCAGTCTTACCGGGCGCAGGGAATTGTAATTCACCATTAGCCAGCATGTTGATGCTTTAACGACCGGTTCCTGGTCCCCGAGGAAAAGGCGGAAATCCCTGAGTGCAAATAATTTTTCAATTCCCCTTGGCCAGGTTTCCACGGTGATGGTATCATCCCAATCCGGATACTTAAGAACCTGTATCTTCAATCTTGAAAGGACCCAAGCATGTCCATCCGCTGCGAGGTGCCTGTATCCCAGTCCGAGCGCATCGGCATGCTGGTAGGCAGTTTCCTGCAGAAAATTTGCAATTGCCGTAAGCCGCGCTTTGCCTTTTGAATTTATATCGAAGGAAGAAACCCTAAATTCTCTGAATAGTGTGTTCTTCATTGTTTTATTTCCTGTTCCATATCTCCCAGGATCCCTCGGCCTGGTATACCAGCATGTCATAGCCATTCACGGTTGCGGCTCCCTTCTCCTTTCCCACCCGCAGGAATTGGGTCAATTCAGGATTATAAACAAGGTCGAACAGAAGGTGTTTCCCGGTTATTGCATCATATGGAATATCAGGATACGCAGCGGTATCAGGATGCATTCCAAGCGGTGTGGTATTTACTATCAGCTTTGCACTCCGGACCAGTTCGCGTGTGACCTCCTGGTAAGAAATTGAATCCTGTTTTCCCGAAGAGGAGACCTTTATCACTTCCGCGCCCATTTTCTGCAGTACATAACTCACCGCACGCGATGATCCCCCGGTTCCAAGCACCAGCGCCTTTTCAGGTTTTTCAACCAGGCGCTCCTCAAGGGATTTTCTAAAACCAATAAAATCTGTGTTGTGCCCCACCTTCACCAGCTTCCCGGTTTTCCTGCAGAGGCAGATGGTATTTACAGCGCCAATGTTCCTGGCATCTTCACTGAGTACATCAAGGTATTTGATGATGCTTTCCTTGTATGGAATGGTTACGTTCAATCCGCACAACTCAGGATCATTGCGGTACAGCGCGTCGAATTCTGAGGGATCACTGATGGGATAATTCTCATACACTGCATCGCCGATATTTTCTTTTTCGAATTTTCCTTTAAAATAACTTTTGGAGAAGGAATGTTCCAGTGGATAGCCAATTAATCCAAATTTCCTCATTTTGAGATGGCATTAAGTTAAGTTGGTAAATATGCGAAACTTTTATCAGAAAAGAAACCGGTCATGGAAATGGGGTCGTCACAATCTTCAATACCGGTTTGTTGATTCATTATTTGCATCATTCATCCGGGCAGGAAAGGATTATGCACTGTTACTTTTTTTTCGCGGGAACAAAACATCTATCGCCAGGATCACGCCGATACCGGTTAATATTGCAATTACAGCCCAGATCAGCTTATCATCGGGATTACTCAATGAAGGGAGGATATTTTTCTGTATCAATGGTTTATCAACGCCATCGATCACAGCTGTCTCAATGGTCTCTTTCCATGGCCATATCTTGTTAAGTGATCCGATCATAAAACCTGCAAGGATTGCAACGGTAATATCGTGGTATTTTCTAAAAAGCCAGGAAAGCAGTTTGGAAAGACTCAAAAGTCCAATAACAGCGCCGGCCCCCAGTAAAAGGATCGCACCTATATCTATTGAGCTGACCGCATCCAGGGCGAATTCATATTTACCGAGCAGCAGCAATATAAAACTTCCGGATATGCCGGGCAGGATCATTGCGCAACTGGCCAGTATGCCAGAGGCCACAACAAACCACCAGGCTGTGCTTGTCTCAGCAGGTGTGACACTCGTAATGTAGAATGCTGCTGCCACGCCTGTCATCAGCATTACAACCCTGGTATAATCCCAGCTCGTGATCCTTCTTGCCACGATCACGGATGAAACAAGGATCAGCCCAAAGAAGAAAGACCAAATAAGTATCGGATGGGCATCCAACAAATACTCCAGCAGGTGTGCCAGAGAAACTACAGATATGAAAATTCCTGCAAACACAGACAGTAAAAAGCTTCCGTTTATATGCTTCCAGAATGATTTCCATTTGCCGGTGAAGAACAATTTCAGGGCTTCAAGGTCAATTGATTTTATCGAATGTATCAATTCCTCGTAAATGCCTGTAATAAATGCGATTGTTCCTCCGGACACACCCGGGACAACATCTGCAGCGCCCATTCCCATCCCTTTCAGGAGGATGAGAAGGAACTGGCCTGGTTTTCTATTCATAAGAAGGCTGAATTTCTGTATTATAGCTTTTTATCCTGGTATTCATCCGGAAGAAAATCAAAAAATGTATCTCCCCGCATCCCGCGACGAAGGGCTTCAAGCGAAACAACTTCGTTGGGAGCAATATTGCCGAGGTTTACATTTTGCCCGATGAGTTTTATGAACATCACCTGCTGGGCCTTAACAGGAGCTTCCCACAAGACATCCTCCACGGATATCTCCTTCATGATGGCATCAATAAGTTCCCTGTTGGCAGACCCATCCGGGTTGTAAATACCTATTGTGCCCGATTCCCTCGCTTCGGCTATTACTTTCCAGGCACCGGCCTCCAGTTCGGTTTTCATGTGCAAAACCCAGTCTTCGTTGGGTATTTCCACGCCTTTGACTTTTGTTCCGACTTCGGAAAGAACACGTTTGCGTGACGCGAATTGCTTTATGATCCGCACTTTTTCCAGCGGATCCATTTTCATGGATCCATCCGATATCTCCACTGTTTCGATGCCAAATTTATCTAACAATCTCATGTATTCATCCACGATGTTTCTGACAGCAAACATTTCAAATAGGGTGCCTCCAAAATAGGGTTCAATTCCCGCTTCCCTGTATATTTTTATCTTTTCAGGCAGGTGTTTTGTTACCAAAGCAGTACCGAATCCGAATTTTATCAGGTCGGTGAATTCAGCAGCGGATTCAGCAAAACTTTCAGTTTCGCTCAATCCCATCCCTTTGTCCATCATCATAGTAATCCCTTCTTCACGGGGTTTGACAGATCTTTCAGGAATAAAAGGCAAATCGAAATTCATAGCTTCTTTATTTGTGTTTTTTTACAAGGTTGTGTATGGCTGGTGACCACAATTTGACATCATAGCTTGCTTCTAATTCATCCACCACAGATGGGTCGCTAATTAATACTTTTTTAAGGTTTTTAAGTCCGTTTTTCTCGTTGCCAAGTAAAAAATGACATGCGGCTGATTTTATCATTAAGCGCTCATCATCCGGAAATTGATCCAGGGCATCATTGACGTGACCAAGTGCAATTTTGTATTCGCGGATCCTGATCTGAACTCCGATCAGGGACATCCATCCCTCATAATCACTTTTGTCGAGCAATATAACCTGTTTGAAGCATTTTTCCGCCTCTTCAAGTTTGCCTTCCTCTTCATAGATGTATCCCAGGTTGATCCAGAAATCGACGTTCTTTCCGTCAAATTCGAGTGCTTTCAGCAGGTAAATGGTTGCTTCGGTAAATTTGTTGAGTTGGAAAAGTATCATCCCAGCACCGAACCACCCCTCGGTATTGGTATTGTCTATCTCTATGATTCTTTTATAAGATTCAAGGGATTTATGGTACTGGTAAGCGTTTTCATAAAATTCCCCGAGAAAAGCCAATGCCTGTGTATTGTCCGGTTCTACCTCAAGAAAATCTTTTATGGTATCTATTGCTTTAAGGAATTCTGATTTTGCAGCATGGGTATTTGCCTTGTTAAAATAGGCCGAAGCGTAATCGGCATTCAACGCAATGGAATAATCATAAGCATCTATTGCTTCTTCCGTCATATCGAGTTTGTGATAAACCACACCGAGGTTATACCAGACATTCTCAGAGAACGGATCGATATCCAGGTATTTTTGATAATAATCTATGCTTTTATCAAATTTATCAAGACGTTCATAGAAATATCCCAGGTCGTAGAGTACGGATAAGAATTCAGGATTGAGGCTCTTTGCCTGTTCAAGGTATTTAATGGCGAGTTGGTAATGCCGGGCATTTTCAAATGCAATACTGATATTTAGCAGGGCTTCAAATTTATCCTCGGATGCCAGGGAAAGTCCTTTGTCAAAGCTTTTCTCAGCATCCTGTGTTCTCCCGGTAAGGCAAAGCGCCGTCCCTTTCAGGTAATGGTATTCTGAATTTGAATGCTCCCAGGAAGGTATATTTTCCAATTTCTCCAATGCTTTCTTACCCATTGCCTGTTCCAGGAAAACATGAACGACCTTGTATTTTATTTCAACCGATGCCGGATGCTGCCTGGCGCCGATCTCAGCAGCTTCACCTGCCTTTTCATATTGAAAGTCGTCAAGATAAAAGTCAATGATCTGTTCAAATTCCTCCACATCAAAGAAAGTCATTGAATCACTGTTCTTCATCCGCTCGTATTTCTGCAACAACAGCAAAAACTCCTCACTCTCGAAAACCGGCTCGTTTTTATCACTCATTAAAAGTCATCGTTTGCTCGCACAAAGATAAAAATAAGCTTTTAATATCCGCAGGCAGTTTGTTTTTCAGAGGAAGAATACCAGCAAACTCTTATAATATTGTGCAGCAACGCAGATATCGGACATTATGGGCAGGCACTAATTAGGGCCTGTAAATAAAGTCCGGTGGCTGGATCATAATGTTCGAGATCAAGGCGCGTAAAAATTTTAAACCGCAGTATACTAACGTATTCGAGGATTTAAAATTTTTGCAGCAACGCAGATATCGGACATTATGGACAGACACTAATTATATGCCTAAATAGACACCCAGTCGGAGTTCCAGGCGGTTGTAAACATCCAGGTAGGAGTTGCTGGTCGACTGGTATTCATATTCTTCAGAATAGTTGATACGCATGTACCTGTAGAGGATGCTGATGTCCCAGGCAAATTTCTCTTCCTTCCTGATTTTCAGGCCCATTCCTGCTGCTGCACACAATCCTCCATTGAATGTGTTTGTCGTTCCGTAATAATCGTTGTTTGACACTGACGGAAATGTATACCCAACCTTTAAAATTGTCACGGGATTGATCAGCCCTTCGTTTCTTAATGTATACTGCAGATCAGCCATAATTGGGATGTGATTGATGTTCAGGAATTCTATACCTGTTGAAAGCCCGGTGTAAAGACCGGATATATATTTGTATCCAAAAGAGGTCTGCATACTGAACGGTGCGATGTACTGACTCTGCTGCGATCCGGCTAAAAAACCTATTGATGTCATGTTTACCCATCCCCTGTGTTCTGGCAGGATGGGTGATGACTGCTCATAGTACGTTCTTTTCACCTTATCTACTTCTGACATTTTGTAGACCCAGGTATTGCCTGCCAGATCATTTATGACTACAATGCCCCCGGTTTCCATTTCTGTGATTTGGCCCCGGATCGTGGTACCATTGTTCAATATGACATGGTCAACCTGTTGCGCGCTGGAGAGTATTGACAATGTTAAAAGCCCGGTTACAATTAAAGCGATTCTACTGATCATGATGTTCATTTTTTTAGGTTTTATAAGGAGGATGATTATTTTACGCAATGGGTTGCGTCGGAACGCAACCATCTGGTTCGAACCTGCATCTTTCAGATAAACCTTAGAAAAATGAAAAACCGTTATTTACTACCAGGACTGATGATTTTGATAATTGCAGTTGTTTCATCCTGTGAAGACAAAAAATTCATGACCTATACCGCAAATGTCCCGGTCTATATGTCATTCGAGGAATTAAGGAAGCCAATCGATATCAGCGGACCGGCGGATATTCTTCAACCCGGAAAAATATATTTTAAGGATGAGTATGTCTTCATCAATGAATTCATGGAAGGTGTCCATATCATAGATGTATCCGATCCTTCAAGCCCGGAAGGAATTGTATACCTTCAGGTGCCGGGCAATATAGACATGGCAATAAAGAACAATATACTTTACCTTGACAGCTATACGGATCTTGTAATGATTGACATATCAAATCCTGCTTCCCCTGTTGAACTCAACCGGATCGAAGACATACTGGAATATACCCTGCCACCGTGGGACAATGATTATCCCCTCGCGGAGATAGATGATGAAAAAGGGGTTGTTACCGGATGGGAAATCAAGGAATACACAAAGGAGATACAAACCAATCCATACCCCTTTCCTGTGTACTGGGAATATGACGGAATGAGAATAAGTGATGCATCATCGATGGGCGGAGGCGGAGGAGTGCCTCCATCAGGGACAATTTACGGCGTGGGTGGATCAATGGCACGGTTCCTTACCTACGACAATTACCTGTATATGTTGCAAACCACCAATATGCTGAAGGTTGTTGACATCAGCAACACCGATGCACCTGAAACGGTATACGAGAAGTATGTTGGATGGGGACTTGAAACCATGTTCATTTATGACCATCACATGTTCCTGGGAGCAAATAACGGGATGTACATTTTAAGTCTTGAAGATCCGGAAGAGCCTTACACGAAATCCGTCTATTCACATATAACCAGCTGTGATCCGGTGGTTGTAAGCGGAGACTTTGCCTATGTCACATTAAGGTCAGGTACAGTTTGTGGTGGTACGGCAGACCTGCTTGAGGTAATAGATATATCCGACAAATTCAATCCTGAAAGAATCGCCTCCTTCAGCATGGAAGAACCATACGGATTGGGCATTTCAGGGAGTACATTGTTCGTCTGCCAGGGAGAATACGGGCTCAACATCTATGATGCTTCAGATCCCAACACTATTACCAGTCATGAAATAGCTGCATTCGCAGACATTCACGCCTATGATGTGATCCCGATAAACAACAGCCTTTTCACTGTCGGGGAGGACGGATTCTATATATATGATTATGCCGATCTTCAGACCATCACCCTGATAGGGAGCATCATTGTTGATGCCGAATGAAAGCACATTTCCAACTTCAGCTAATTTTCTATACTTTTGCATCTGAAAATTCATAACATATGTTTGAAAGTTTATCAGATAGGTTGGAGCAGTCCTTTAAATTATTAAAAGGAGAGGGCAGAATAACAGAGATCAATGTTGCAGAGACGCTTAAGGATGTGCGCAGGGCATTGCTGGATGCAGATGTAAACTTTAAAATAGCCAAACAATTTACCGACGAGGTCAAAGAGGAAGCCCTTGGCAAAAAGATCCTCTCTTCTGTTAAGCCTGGTCAGATGATGGTCAAAATTGTCCACGACAGGCTTGCTGAGCTGATGGGGTCAGAAAGTGCAGAGATTGAATCCATGGGAAATCCCAATGTAATCCTGATCGCGGGGTTACAGGGATCCGGGAAAACAACCTTTTCAGCCAAACTTGCCAATTACCTTAAGAACAAAAAAGGAAAGAACCCACTGCTTGTCGCAGGTGACGTGTACCGTCCGGCTGCGATCGATCAGTTGAAGATACTGGGCGAGCAGACGGCCGTTAAAGTATATTCAGAAGAGGACAATAAAAATCCGGTGAAAATTGCCAAAGCCGCAATCAAGTCTGCAAAATTGGCCGGTAACAATACAGTCATCATTGACACCGCTGGTCGTCTTGCTATTGATGAGCAGATGATGAAAGAGATCAAGGCCATCAAAGATGCTGTAAATCCGCATGAGATCCTTTTTGTTGTTGATTCCATGACCGGCCAGGATGCAGTGAATACAGCAAAGGAATTCAACGAGAGACTCGATTTCAATGGTGTCGTGCTTACAAAGCTGGATGGTGATACACGTGGTGGCGCGGCACTTTCCATAAAATCGGTGGTAAACAAGCCTATCAAATTTATAGGTACAGGTGAAAAAATTGATGCACTAGATGTTTTTCACCCCAGCAGAATGGCAGACAGGATCCTGGGAATGGGAGATATTGTCTCCCTGGTTGAAAAGGCTCAGGAACAGTATGATGTTGATGAGGCGCGAAAAGTTCAGAAAAAGATTGCAAAAAACACTTTTGATTTTGAAGACTTCATGTCCCAGATCCAACAGATTAAAAAAATGGGGAATGTAAAGGATCTTATGTCAATGGTTCCAGGTATGGGAAAAGCGATCAAGAACCTCGACCTCGATGATGACGCATTCAAGGGCATTGAGGCGATCATTAATTCCATGACCCCCGAAGAAAGATCCAATCCAGCAGTGTTGAACGGAAGCCGCAGGGCAAGGATCGCTGACGGCAGCGGGACTTCTGTGGCAGAGATCAACAGGCTCGTGAAACAATTCAGTGAAACGAGGAAAATGATGCGCATGATGACCAGCGGTAAGGGAAAAAATGCAGGGCGTGCACTTTCTTCAGGCATGATGAGCAAAAGATAATTCTTAAACCATTCCAGAATGCAGTTAATTGACGGTAAAGCAACAGCAAAAGCAATCAAAGCGGAAATTGCTGAAGAGGTAAAGAATATGCTGGCTGCCGGCAAAAGGCCGCCCCATCTTGCAGCGGTTCTTGTCGGACATGACGGGGGCAGTGAAACATATGTTGCATACAAGATAAAGGATTGCGAGGAAGTTGGTTTCAGGTCATCTCTGGTCAGGTTTGAAGATAATGTTACAGAAACTGAATTATTAGAACGCATCGATCGGTTGAATTCCGACAAAGAGCTGGACGGTTTCATTGTCCAATTGCCCCTGCCGGATCACATCTCAGCACAAAAGATCATCGAGGCCATTGACCCGGCAAAGGATGTTGATGGTTTTCATCCCGTCAATGTGGGGAAGATGGTAATCGGACTGCCATCTTTCACCAGCGCAACACCGATGGGAATTGTTGAATTGCTGAAAAGATATGGCATTGAAACATCCGGCAAAAATTGTGTAATTGTCGGCCGCAGCAACATTGTAGGAAGACCTTTGAGCATATTGATGTCTCAGAAGTCAATTAATGCAACTGTCACTGTTGCCCACAGCAGGACAAAAGAGCTCAAGCGTGTATGTGCAGATGCCGACATTCTTATTGCCGCACTTGGAGCGCCTGAATTCATTAAAAGTGATATGGTTAAGGATGGTGCGGTAGTTATTGATGTGGGAACTACCCGGGTAAAAAGCAACGAAACAAAAAGCGGTTTCCGGCTTAAAGGTGATGTTGATTACGGGAGTGTCGCACCCAAATGTTCCTTTATTACGCCTGTACCCGGCGGCGTGGGGCCGATGACAAGGGTTTCCCTTCTTCTCAACACCCTTAAGGCAGCATCCGGATAACAGGGATTATCACATTCTTTCAGGAACTTCAATGCCCAGGAGCCACATGCCTTTTTCAACAATTTCTCCAACCTTCCCGGCCAGGTGAATCCTGAACAGACGGGATGCATCGTTTTCGGCGCTCAGTATACTGTGGTCGTGGTAAAACTGGTTGAATTCCTTTGCCAATTCGTACATGTAATTTGCGATCACCGAAGGATCCTGCTCCTCCCCTGCTGCAACAACTATTTCAGGGAACTGGTAAATCAATCTTGCCAGCGTTGTTTCTTTGCTGTTCGGTGTAACATCGGGTATTTCAGTTTCAACATTCCCCGCATTCCTTAAAACGCTCTGTATCCTTGCAAATGTGTATTGTATGAATGGCCCTGTATTGCCATTAAAGTCAATGGATTCCTGTGGATCGAAAAGCATGTTCTTTTTGGGATCCACCTTCAGTATAAAATATTTTAATGCTCCCAATCCGATCTGCCGGTAAATATTTTCCTTTTCACTGTCACTGTATTCCGAAAGCTTTCCGAGTTCATCGGACATGGTCTTAGCCGTGAATATCATTTCATCGATCAGGTCATCTGCATCCACCACAGTTCCTTCACGGGATTTCATTTTTCCTCCGGGTAATTCAACCATTCCGTAAGAGAGGTGGTGTAATCTTCCGGCCCATTCAAACCCGAGTTTTTCCAGTATCAGCCGCAATACCTGGAAATGATAATTTTGCTCATTTCCTACCACGTAGATATGGTTTTCAAGATTGTATTCTGAAAATCGCTGCTGGGCCGTTCCAATGTCCTGGGTCATATACACTGAAGTGCCATCGGATCTTAAAAGTATTTTCCTGTCAAGTTTCTTATCGGTAAGATCCGCCCATACAGAACCATCCTCTTCCTTCTCCAGTAAGTTCTTCTTTAATCCTTCCAGGACAAGCTCCCTGCCAAGTTTATAGGTTTCGGATTCATAGTATGTCCTGTCAAATGACACCCCGAGACGGTTGTACGTTGTATCAAAACCTTCATAGACCCATCCGTTCATTGTGCGCCAAAGATCGGTTACTTCCGGATCATCGGATTCCCACTTCCTGAGCATTTCCCTGGCTTCAACCATCAGCGGAGCATTGTTTTCAGCTACTTTCCTGTCCTCTCCAGACTCAACCAACTGTTCAACCTGTTTTTTAAATTCCCTGTCGAAAAGCACATAATAATCCCCCACAAGTTTGTCACCCTTTTTACCGGATTTATCAGGAGTTTCGCCATTTCCGAATTTTTTCCATGCCACCATGGACTTACAAATATGGATGCCACGGTCATTCACCAGGTTTACTTTCAATACTTTTTTCCCGCTTGCTTCAAGGATCCTTGAAATGGAGAAACCGATCAGGTTGTTCCTGACATGTCCAAGGTGCAAAGGCTTGTTTGTATTGGGACTCGAATATTCAACCATCACTGTTGGCGAATTATTGTCCGGGATCTGAATTCCGTAATAGTGGTCTTTGCAGGCCTCTTTGATCACATTTAGCCAATAGGTTCCTGAAATATTCAAATTCAAAAAACCCTTGACAACGTTGAAACCGCTAATTTCAGCCAGATTTTTTTTGAGGTATGTGCCAAGGACCTTCGCTGTTTCTTCGGGTGAAATTCCGGTAAATCGTACCAACGGAAAAGTCACGACTGTAACATCACCTTCAAATTCCTTCTTTGTTTTTTGAATCTGAACCGGCAGGTCTGCGGTGCCGGTTTCATACAACTCATTCAGCGCGCGCCTGACCGCGGATGAGAGAAGTTCTTCAAGTCTTTGCATATCCAGTAAATTGGTGTGCAAATATAAAAAAAAACCGCCTCGAAAGGAGGCGGTTCCATAACTAAACTAACCCTAAACTAAATCTATGACAAGATCAAATAAGATTGAATCTTATCTTGGAAAGAACGTTTGTTATTTAAACGCTAAAAATCTGATTTTGTTACAAAAAAAGTGTTTTTTTTTCTTAAAAAAAGTTAACAATCTTAGCTTTGTATATTCGACACTATAAGTTGACGAAGGTTTAATGAAAGACCAGAAACATTTACACGTCGTAGCATTCAACGTTCCCTACCCTCCCAATTACGGCGGTGTAATTGACATCTACTATAAGCTTAAAGCTCTCAGGGAAGAAGGGATCAGGATCATATTGCACTGTTTTGTATACGACAGGCCCGAAAATGATAAGCTTGATGAGGTTTGTGAAAAGGTTTTTTATTACAGGAGAAAGAGGGGCATCTTTCAACTGCTGCGCCCAATTCCCTACATAGTTGTTACACGAAACAGTAATCATTTGCGGGACAATCTGTTGAAAGACCAGTATCCTGTATTGTTTGAAGGCATTCATACAACATATTTTCTTGAGAAATGTAAAAATGCAGGCAAAAAGGTATTGGTCCGCACCCACAACATTGAACACAATTATTACAGGATGTTGTCAAAAAGTGCAAGATCATTCTTTAGCAAACTCTATTACCGGTCGGAGGCCAGGAAGTTGCACCGGTACGAAAAGGTCCTGGGACTTGCCGATCAACTGCTTTCCATCTCACTTACTGACACTGCCCATTTCAGTGAAAGATACAGCAACAGCATTTTTGTGTCTGCTTTTCACCAGAACAATGAAATCATTTCTAAAAAAGGGTCCGGAGATTACATACTTTTTCACGGTGACCTCTCTGTGCCCGAAAATGAAAAGGCCCTGGTTTACCTTGTAAAGATTGTTCTGTCAAAGATCACTTTCAGGGTGATCATAGCAGGAAAAAATCCCGGCAGGTTTGTCAGAAGGTATTGCAGGAAGCATGCCAATATTGAATTAATTGCTGATCCCGATAATGAAAAAATGAGGTTCCTTGTTGAAAATGCCCACATCAACCTGCTTTATACATACCAACCGACGGGGCTGAAACTTAAGCTTCTGCACAGTCTGCACGGTGGCAGGTACTGCATGGCAAATCCTTTGATGGTTAGCGGGAGCGGGCTTGAAGACCTTTGCGAAATTTACAATTCCCCCGACAGTGCCTTACAGGTCATAGAAAAGCTCATGAACCAGCCTTTTTCACAGAAAATGATCAACGAGCGGAAGAGAGTCCTGAAAGATTACAACAACAGGGTGAATGCAAAAAAGATCATAGAGCTGTTGTAGCTTTCAATCATCAGTTCTGTCCGGCCTGTCAAGTATAGCAAAAATCACAACGATAATTGCTGATGAAGCCAGCACAACCATTAGTGATTGAAACATTCTTTTAAGAAGGTCTTCACTGTTAATGATTTCCCAGATTGCAAGGATGGCTATAACCGAAAAGATAAAAATCAATGCAGAAAGTATATATGCTATAACTCTCCTTACATTGTTTGATGTATTTCCTGCCATGGTTCAATAAATTATTTATGAAAATTAATCATTTAAGTATTTTGAGTCAAATATATCGCTACTTCATACAACGAATAAAATTTCTTTTTTGATGTGCCATGTTGAATATTCCAAGTGATTTTTTCTTCGCTTTTCTCTATCGTGAGCTTGGGTATTTCAGTACCGCCGGTTGATTGCACCCTGAATCCTGTTCTTGCAAGCATCATGGCTGTCCACCTGCTGATCCGGTCTTCTCCCTCCTTGTATTGAATAAGTTTATCCGGTGTTTCCGAACGCCTGAAGCGCAGGCTCACATCATCAAATGTTAATTCTGATTCCTTAAAGATCAAATCAAACATTGCAGCCAGTCCAAGATCTTCCGGTGCACCCTGAAGGATTTGGTTCTTGTGCAAAAGCCATAATTTATCCGCATGTTGTATGGCACTGTCGAAATCATGTGTGGAAAAGATCACTGATTTTCCGCTTTTTTTCATGTTGCAAAGTACCTCTGCGATCTCCATTTTGTTTGGGATATCCAGAAAGGCAGTAGGTTCATCCAGTAAAATGATCTTTGTATCCTGTGCAAGTGCCATGGCTATCATTACGCGCTGCCTTTCGCCGTCACTCAAGGTGTCGAGGTGCTTGTCGAGGAAAGGTGTCATCCCTACGAAACGAATGGATTCGGTTATTTTATCCCTGTCTGCTTTCCTAAGTCCTCCCCACCAGTTGGTATAGGGATGCCTTCCCAGTGAAACTGTTTCGAATACAGTAAGGTTTTCCGGCGTTTTTAATCCCGTTCCCACGTGTGAGATCATGGTTGCCAGTTTTCTGCTGTGATACTCTGAAAGCGGGATTTTTTCTATTTGAATGCTTCCTTTTAATGGCTTCTGTATTCCGGCCAGTGTTCTTAACAGCGTACTTTTTCCTGACCCGTTCCTGCCGATAACGGCAACCATTTCACCCTTTCTGACAACAACATCGGCAGCTTCGACCAGGTACTTTCCTGGTTGATAACCCAGCCAAAGATCCCGTATTGTTATGATATGTTCATTTGATACATTCATTCAATCAACGTACAATTTTCGTCTCCGGATCACAACCCATATGACAACAGGAATGCCGATCAATGATGTTATGGCGTTCACCGGCAGTATCCTGTCAGAACCCGGCAGTTGGGAGACCATGTCGCTGATCACCATGATGACCATACCCATAACGATCGTTGAAGGCAACAGGTATCTCATTTCGGACCTGCCGATGAAAAGCCGGGTAATATGCGGTACTGCAATACCAATAAAACCGATCGGGCCACAAAAAGCGGTAACGCTGCCGGCCAGGATACTTGTACTGACAAATACGAGGATCCTGACAAAAAGTATGTTAACACCGAGTGTTCCGGCATATTCCTCCCCCATCATCATCGCGTTCAGTCCCTTTACCGAGAACAGTGCCAGTATCAATCCTGGGATTACGGTAAAAACCAGCAGGGAAAGGTCTTTGCCTGAAACATCACCCAGACTTCCCATGCTCCATATTACAAAGGATTTAAGTGCAACCGCGTTTCCGAAATATTGCATTATACTTATGATGGCAGACAGGCTGCTGCTGAACATGATCCCCAGAATAAGGATTGTCATGATGCTTCGTATCCTCAGTGTCACCAGCAGAAGGAGCAGCATAACCGTGGCGGCTCCTATCCATGCTGCCGTCACAATTCCCCACCGGGCAAGCATCCCGGAAGCAATTGCACCTGTACCAAGCAGCGCGATGGCTGCTCCCAGGCTGGCCCCTGAACTGATGCCAAGGACATAGGGACCGGCAAGCGGGTTCCGGAAGATGGTCTGCATTTGCAATCCGCTTACAGAAAGTGCCGCCCCTGCAAGAAGTGCTGTGATGAGGCGAGGTATCCTGAAACCGGTTAAAATTAACCGGTGCTGTGGATTGATTTCGCTGTCTCCTGGCAAACCCGGCACCAGGTCACGAAAGGGTATTTGAACAGTACCAATGGATATGTCAAGGATACCAAATGCGATCAGCAGCAGAAGAAGCGATGCTATTTTCCAGATGAATCCTCTGTTCTCTCTCAAATTCTATGATTTTTCAGATATTCGAAAGTATTCATCAATTCATACAGGTCCTCTTGCACCTTGCGGAAATGTTCCCTCATGTTTTTGCTTTCAGCATCATTCTCCGGATGATTTGCCCGCTGGATAAGATCATTTCTCAGGTATACGATCTTCTTTATTATTGCATCAAATTGTTCCGCATCATTGTCAGCTTCAAAATTTTTATATGCATAACATCTCGATAACAAATGATAAGTAAGAACGTTGATGTCCTTTTTCAATTTTCTAATGCTTGCCATGTAATGAATTGTTGATGTTCTTCAAATTTATGAATTATTTCATACCAATCTTCAATGCCTGGTTCATTCAAGCTTTGTATAATAGTACAGATCTTTTGTAGTCACCGTTGTATCGTGAAAGATTTTTATCAGATCATCAAGGATCATATCGGGCCGAAGGACCCCCGATTCCCAGTAATCGTTCCCTCCTTTCACGGTAATTCTTTTGTTGTTACTGAATATCCTGTCATTTATAAAGGGGGATAACCTGGCAAACCTTTGATCATGTCTGAGTATGCCCTGTTTGTCTGCTGCTATACCCGGGTTGATCCATATATCTGCATCAACGGCCCGGTAAAAAACAGCCTCAATTCCAAGCGGGACAGCTTCATCGCTGTCCAGGTCGTGCCAGATATATCTGCCTCCGGCATGATCGATCATTTTTGCGGCAAATGAATTTCCTCCTGCTGCATACCAGGTGTTTTTCCACGGAAGACCCATAAGTATTTTTGGGGGATCAGAGACAGAGGATACAGATGAAGAGAGGGAATCGTATCGCTCAGCAATTCCATCATAGATCCTGCTGGCCAGTAATTCCTTGTTGTAAAATGCAGAAAAAAACTTTAACCATTCTGCCCTTCCCAGAGGGTGCGGTTCAAGGTAATCTGCACATAAAACCACAGGTATGCCTAATTCGTTTAGTTTTCTGACAGTCTGATTTATTCCGGACTGCACCCCAAACATGAATACCACGTCGGGATTAATATCAAGCAGTGTCTCATAATTAAGGCCCTGGTTGTAACCTACGTCGCGTATCGATTTCTCTCTTACACCTCCTGTTATTCCGGCATGAAAATACAATTTCCCACCTGAAACTCCTGAAATACTGTGCACCTCATCCAGTGTGTCCAGGAACGCAACATAGGTTGTAGACATTGTTACGACTTTACTTACGGGAGTCTGAATAAACAGGGCATCACCGATCGAATCGGGAACAAGAGCCGCATCATCTGCCAGCAGATACCTAAAAGTACGATCAGATGCATTTTGCCAGGGTGAAAATACCCTGAGTTCAGTATGATCAGAACGAATCTCAATATCAAATTTTTGTGCATATTGAACCAGTCCCGTCTTTTTTCCATTTACTCCATGATCCAGGGGCTTTGCCTTTTGCGAATTCCTGCAGCTGCCTGCTGCAAGTAAAATTACATATATGAATAGAATTAACCTGTACATTAATGAATGATGATGCTGCCGGTGATCAGACCTGTTCCATTTCCCTTGATAAGTATGGCGTAGATCCCCGCAGGAAGGTGTGACGCAGAAACCCTGGAAACATCTCCGGCAGTTACAGCGACAGTGTATACCCTGTGTCCTGTAAGGTCATATAATTCAATGGTTATATCACCGCCGCCGTATTCAAGCAGGCGGACCTGGAACTCGCCATTGGAAGGATTTGGAAATACCTGCAAACTTTTCTTATATATAACATCCCCCTTATCAAGCGTCATCGAATTAAGTCCCCCGATAGAGATCAATCCCGTATTGCCCGGATCGAGCCAATTCTTCAACTGCCTGTCAGCCTCTTCATAATGATCCCATGCATAATATAGTTTTGAGAAATAGTCATTCTTATTGTCATCCAGAGAATAGATTACCCTGTTGTTCTGCACATCATATCCAATGGAATCCCCGCAAACTGCCAATCCGCCTGAAAGAACCCCTATCATTCTTTTTGATGGATTGAATTGCGGACAACCGGAACTGCCTCCTTCGGTTGTACCCAGATCCCATTGCTTGATCCAGTAATTGGATGATACAATATAATCATTAAGGTCGCCGGGAACTGAGGCAGCTACAGAAGTGGCATTAAGGTCATACGATATTTTTTTGGCATCGGCATTTGGATGATGAATGGTGATCGTCATGGGGTGATCCATTTCGCGTGCATCCCACCCTGCATAATAAGCACTGAATTCGCGTGGCGGACGTTCGGTGAGTTTCAGCAATGAGAAATCAATATCACCCCCTGTGGAGATCAATTCTGATCCACTGATAGAAAACTCTTTAGCGGCGTCGTCAATTCCGCATTCACTGTTTTCAAAATTGAAATAGAAAACACTGCTGTATGCATAAAGGTCCCTGTTAACGCAATGTTCGGCAGTCAGCACATAGGGTGTTCCATCATAAGAAGTATTGTTAACAAGGGCCCCCGTGCACAGCAGTCGGGTGGTACTGATGTGACAAACAGAGCGTTTGAGTACCTGCCAGTCAACACCTTCGGGACAGTTTATATCGATTTCACAATCCTGGGCAGATCCGAGCCCTGTCTCCTCCATTGATTTATTCCCGTATACAGGAAGGAAAGCATGCGATAACGTGCCTATCCGCAATTCCCCGTAATCCCTGTCAGGGTTGTTTGTCTGGATCTCCACAATTACTTCCTCACCGGGAATGTGTCCAACATAGAAACTACTGAATTTCTTATTGTTCCTGCTGTTAAAAGCTCCTTTAATGTTCCTCCCTTCCGGATCATAGATAAAAACACTTGAATTTTGAGCCAGTCTGAATGCTGAAAACAGAATTCCGATCGAATAGGCTTCAGGCGAGATAAGGTGGGCGCGCCAGATGCTGATCCCGTCCTTCTCGACCCATTGTCCGTTAAATTCAGGGGAAATATCAACAGGCCTTTCTACCGCGTATTGGAGCGCCTTGGCATAGCTGTTTTGCCTGATACTTTTCAATCCATCCAGTACCAGCGGATCTTCCGGAGGCAGCATATACAATACTTTAGAGGCAGTAAAATCCTGGTCATTCATATAAGGCTCTCCCCCATAGCTCAGCTGACCATTCAACTGGTTACAAAACATGATGACCAATAAAAAAAACGGTATTTGATTACGATGCCGCATCTTTCTTCGGGTGATTTGCCATCAAAATTAACAAAAAGATGGCCGATTGGTTGCATCATTTAACATCTCTGCACTCCTTTTTACTATTTTTACAAAAAAGAGAAGTCAATGAATAAAGCTGAGGCGAAAACGAGGATCCTCAAACTGCGTGAAGCATTGCACAGGCACAATCATCTATATTATGTAAAGGCCGATCCGGAGATCAGTGATTTTGAATTTGATCTGCTGCTGCAGGAGCTTTCCACTCTTGAAAAAAAACATCCTGAATTCAGCGATGAGAATTCACCCACAAGGCGTGTTGGAAGCGATATCACCACTGGTTTTAAACAGGTTGCTCATGCCATTCCAATGTTGTCGCTTGGAAACACTTACAGCAGAGAGGAACTTGAAGAATTCGCTGAAAGGATAAGGAAAAATACAGGTGACCCCGTTGAATATGTGTGTGAGCTTAAATATGACGGAGTGGCCATCAGCCTGACCTATGAAAATGGTTCTCTTCAGAGGGCGGTTACGCGGGGAGACGGTATCGTGGGTGATGATGTAACTGAAAATGTCCGCACCATCAGGAGCATACCGCTTAAATTACAGGGCAATGACTACCCCGGGAAATTCGAGATAAGAGGTGAGGTAATCATGCCCCTGGATGGTTTTAGAAAGATGAACCTTGAGCGTGAAAAAAATGGAGAGCAGATTTTTGCCAATCCCAGGAATGCAACAGCAGGAACATTGAAAATGCAAAATTCATCGTTGGTTGCAAAACGCCCCCTGGATTGCTATTTGTATGCTGTTGCCACTGAAGATGAAATATTCAGCACGCACATGGAAAGTATACAGGCATGTGACAAATGGGGGTTTAAAGTACCGCCGTACAACAGGGTATTCAAATCCCTGGATGATGTGTTTGGGTATGTCGACCACTGGGAAAAAAACAGGAAGGAACTCCCTTTTGAGATAGATGGGGTGGTTCTGAAAATCAACAGTTTTGACCTTCAGAAAAAACTGGGGTTCACTGCAAAGACACCGAGATGGGCCATCGCTTATAAATTCAAGGCGCAACAGGCATCAACAAAGCTTATCAATGTAGCATTCCAGGTTGGAAGAACAGGAGCAGTGACGCCTGTTGCAAACCTGGAGCCGGTGCAACTGGCAGGCACCGTTGTAAAACGCGCTTCACTCCACAATGCCGACCAGATCAACCTGTTGGATCTTAGGGAAAATGACACTGTTTTTGTTGAGAAAGGAGGTGATATCATTCCAAAGATCGTAGGAGCAGACAAGGAAAAACGCACTTCATCAGCCCCGCCTGTAAGGTTCATTACCCACTGTCCGGAATGTGGCACCAAACTGGTGAGACTGGAAGGAGAAGTTGCTCACTATTGTCCGAATAATTATGGATGCCCGCCTCAGATCAAGGAGCGGATCATCCATTTCATAAGCAGGAAAGCGATGAACATCAATGCTGCGGAGGCAACGATCGATCTCCTGTTCAGGGAGGGACTTATTCAGACACCCGCCGACCTGTACAAACTCTCCTACAATGACCTGATCAGGCTGGAAAGATTTGCTGAAAAATCATCACATAACCTCCTTAAAAGCATTGAAGATTCCAGGGAAGTACCCTTCCCAAGGGTTTTGTATGCACTGGGAATTCGGTATGTAGGGGAAACGGTCGCAAAAAAACTTGCAGCACATTTTGGATCCATTGATGCCATTGGTAAAGCTTCACATGAAGCATTGGTCGCGGTAAATGAGATCGGAGACAGGATCGCGGAATCGGTTATCAATTTTTTCAGGGAGGATGCCAATACTGAGATGGTCGAATCGTTGCGCGGTGCCGGCCTCAAATTTTCTGTCGAAAATGGAAACACCAGGTTATCTGAGGCGCTTGACGGACAATCAATCGTGATCTCCGGTACTTTCAGGGATATTTCCCGGGACCAGTTAAAACAAATGATCGAAGAAAACGGTGGAAAGAATGTCAGCTCTATCAGCAATAAAACATCCTTCCTTGTTGCCGGGGAGAACATGGGACCGGAAAAACGCAGAAAAGCACAATCATTAAATATCCCGGTAATTGACATAAATGAATTTCTTCGGATGATAAATCAGTAATTTTCTGTGACAAAATCTTATTTTTGTAGACTTAATGAACAGGATCAGCAAGTATATCGGGAAGAGGGTGCTCAGGAAGAAATTTCAGGAGACCCGGCGCATCAAGGAAGTACAGAACTTTGAGACTGCCCACTATGCAACCGTTCTTTTCGATGCCGACAAGCCGGAAAACTTTCCGGTTATCAAGGCATTCTGGAAATTTCTTGAATCTCAACGCATCAGTTCGCTGGTAATTGGCATCAGTCTTATGAAAAAACCTCCGGAACACTTATTGAAATGGACCAATTTCAAGATACTGAACAGGAAGCAGATCAAATGGTACGGAAAGCCCAAGGGCCGGCTGGCGCAAGAATTCTATGACAGGGAAACAGATATTTTATTCAAAATATGTGATTGTGAAAGCCTACCCTTTGAATTCTTGGTTCAGCTCTCAAATGCCAAATTTAAAGTGGGATATCATACTGAAGAACCCAATGATCTGGACCTGATGATCAACCCCATTGAGAATAAAGAGGATATCAGGTACTTTGTAAAACAGGTAAGGATCTATGTAAACATGTTGAACCCCTCAAAATAAAAAAGTATGTCTGAATATACGAACTTTTCAGGTACGGGAGTGGCCATGGTCACCCCCTTCCTTTCTGACGGATCAGTGGATTATGAGAGGTTAGAAACGCATACAGATCAATTGATTGAGCACGGTACAGGGTACCTTGTTGTGCTGGGCACAACCGCAGAAACCCCGGTTTTGACCGAGAAGGAAAAATTACAGATCATTGATGTGGTAAAAAAGGCCAACAGCGGCCGGGTGTCTGTAGTTGTCGGGGCAGGCAGCAACAATACTTCTGATGTTGTCCGCTGGATCGGCAAGACCGGAAGCAGCGGCATTGACGCCTACCTGAGCGTGGTTCCATATTATAACAAGCCCGGTCAGACCGGTATAAAGCAGCACTTCAATACCATTGCTGCAACATCGGACCGTCCCATTATTCTTTACAATGTTCCCGGCAGAACCGGCTCAAATATGACTGCGGAAACCACGCTGGAGATTGCACATGAATCGGGATCAAAGATCGCAGCTGTAAAAGAAGCATCAGGAGACCTCAGTCAGATCATGCGGATCATCAGTGAGAAACCAGATGGTTTTAAGGTCCTTTCCGGTGATGATGCCATAACTTTAGCCATGATCGGTCTTGGCGGGGATGGAGTGATTTCAGTGATCGGGAATGCTTTCCCGGGTAAATTCTCCTCGATGGTTCGCCATGCACTTGGAGGGGATTTTAAAGAAGCAAGAAAGATACATTACACATTGCTGCCTTTTATGGAAAAAATATTCCAGGAAGGAAATCCAACGGGAATCAAAACTTTGATGGAAATACTGGGATTTGGTGAAAGCAACCTTCGATTGCCATTGATCCCCGCATCAAGGAGCCTGTATGCGGAACTTGAGAAGATGGTTAAGGAAATATACTAAATGGTCTTCATTGCAGCGCCATCAATTTGATGCCCCGGGCCTTCCGTGGCAATTCTTATATTTTTTGCCACTTCCGCAAGGACAAGGATCATTTCTTCCAACTTTCTTTTCGACCCTTACGGGCTGTGCTCTTTGCTGTTTGTTTCCACCTGATGGATCATTGTAAGCAGGGGTCTCCTGTTTATTGGCAGCAAACTTACTGAGATCCATCTTTTTCGGAGCCTGCGCCTGTTGCACACTCTTTGGGTCACGCACCGGGATATGGGCTTTCGTGAGTGTTGACACCACGTCCTTATTTACCTCGTCGATCATCTGGGTAAAGAGTTCAAAGGCTTCAAACTTGTATATAAGCAATGGATCCTTCTGCTCATAGGCAGCATTTCTTACAGATTGTCTCAGCTGATCCAGTTCCCTAAGATGTTCCTGCCATGATTGGTCGATGGTAGCCAGAATAATTGTCTTCTCATATGATTTAACAAGTTCGGTTCCATCACTATTGTAGCACTTTTCAAGGTTTGCAAGTACCTGGAACACCTTTACCCCGTCCGTTACCGGAACCACAATGTTTTCATATACCTGCGATTGTTTTTCGTAAACATCTTTGATCACCGGCATTGCCTGCAGTGATATGGTATCGCGCTTGCGTTTCATTGTTTCGAGCATCATGGCGTAAATCTTATCAATCAGCTCATTTATATCAATTTTTTTGAATTCGTCCACATTGACCGGTGACTCAATGGAGAATATCCTGATCAGTTCCAACTTGAATGCCTCGAATTCATCTGATCCATGGTATGTATTGACAATACTTTCTGTAACATCATAGATCATATTTGCAATATCCAGACCAAGTCTTTCCCCGAACAGGGCGTGTCGCCTTCTCTTGTAGATCACTTCCCGCTGTGAATTCATGACATCATCATATTCCAGCAGATTTTTCCTGATTCCAAAGTTGTTCTCTTCAACCTTTTTCTGTGCGCGCTCAATGGATTTGGTGATCATTGAATGCTGGATCACTTCTCCCTCTTTAAGTCCGAGGCGATCCATTAAACCGGCAATACGGTCTGAACTGAAAAGCCGCATGAGATCATCTTCGAGGGACACATAGAATTGTGAACTACCGGGATCTCCCTGTCGCCCGGCACGCCCCCTAAGCTGACGGTCGACCCTTCTTGACTCGTGCCTTTCCGTACCAATAATTGCAAGTCCGCCTGCCTTCCGCACTGAGTCAGAAAGTTTTATATCGGTCCCCCGGCCCGCCATATTTGTTGCGATGGTCACTGTACCAGGTTTTCCTGCCTGCGCAACGATCTCGGCTTCCCGCTGGTGCAATTTTGCATTCAGAACATTGTGTTCGATCCTTTTCATTTTAAGCATCCGCGACAGCAGTTCTGAAACTTCAACACTTGTGGTTCCCACCAGTGAGGGTCTCCCCTGGCTGATCAACCGCTCAATTTCGTCAATGACAGAATTGTATTTTTCCCTTTTGGTTTTATAGATCAGGTCTTCCCTGTCGTCGCGAACGATCGGTCTGTTGGTGGGTATCACCATTACATCAAGCTTGTAGATATTCCACAATTCACCCGCCTCAGTTTCAGCAGTACCTGTCATTCCTGCTAGCTTATGGTACATGCGGAAGTAATTCTGCAATGTAATGGTGGCCCATGTCTGGGTAGCGGCCTCTACTTTAACATTTTCCTTTGCCTCTATGGCCTGGTGCAGTCCGTCAGAATACCTTCGGCCTTCCATGATCCGGCCGGTTTGTTCATCGACAATCTTTACTTTATTATCCACGACCACGTATTCAATGTCTATTTCGAACATTGCATAAGCTTTCAGAAGTTGGTTAACGGTATGGATCCTCTCTGATTTAACTGCATAATCCCGAAGCATTCTGTCCTTGGTCTCAAGCTTTTTCTTTTCATCCACTTCAGATTTCTCGATTTCGGCTATTTCATTTCCGATATCCGGAAGAATGAAGAAATCAGGGTCATCTGAACTTCCGGTAAGCACATCGATACCTTTGTCGGAGAGCTCTACGGAATTCATCTTCTCATCGATAATGAAAAACAGGTCATCCGTAACTTTGTGCATATTCTTTGAATTCTCCTGCATGTAGAAGTTTTCCGTTTTCAGCATCAAAGCTTTATTTCCCTCCTCGCTCAGCAACTTGATAAGGGTCTTATTCTTTGGGAGCCCTTTTTGTGCTTGCAGCAATTTAAATCCGGCTTTTTCGGTATTTTCCTCTTTCAGGAATTTCCTGGCATCGGTAATGATCGTGTTAAAGAGCTGCCGCTGTGCCTGCATCAGCCTTTCAACTTTTGGTTTGTATTCCATGAATTCCTGGTTGTCACCTTTTGGGACCGGACCTGAAATTATCAATGGAGTTCTTGCATCATCGATCAGGACTGAATCCACCTCATCGACAATGGCATAATTGTGCTTTCGCTGTACCAGTTCTTCCGGGGCATGGGCCATATTGTCCCTGAGGTAGTCAAATCCAAATTCATTGTTCGTACCAAAGGTGATATCGCTGTTGTATGCCTTTCGCCTGGCATCGGAATTCGGCTGATGCCTGTCGATGCAATCAACGGAAAGTCCGTGAAACTGATAAATTGGGCCCATCCATTCCGAGTCGCGCTTGGCCAGGTAATCGTTCACCGTTACAAGGTGCACACCCTTACCGGTCAATGCATTCAGGTAAACAGGCAATGTAGCAACCAGTGTTTTCCCCTCGCCGGTGGCCATCTCTGCAATTCTTCCCTGGTGCAGTGCCACGCCCCCAATCAGCTGAACATCGTAGTGCACCATGTCCCATGTGATCTCATTTCCACCTGCCATCCAGCGGTTTTTCCAGTATGCCTTCTCTCCTTTAACGTATATATGATCTGCCGACGCAGAAAGGTCTTTGTCATAATCGAGCGCAGTAACCTCGAGTTCTTCATTTTCTTTGAAACGCCGTGCTGTTTCCCTGATGATTGCAAAAGCTTCCGGAATCGATTCATGAAGTATCTCTTCAAACTTTTTATCGATCGCAGACTCAAGTTTGTCAATTTCGTTATATACCTCTTCTTTTTCGCTGACATCAACCTCCGGGTCTTCACCTTTGCGCTTGAGTTCCTCCAGTTTCGCTTCCTCTTCTTTTACATGGGCCCTTATTTTTGACTGCAATGCAACCGATCTTTTCCTGAGATCATCATTGGAGATCCCTTCCAGCGTTTTATATACTTCCTGAATTTTTTCGACAGCGGGATATATCTCTTTCATATCCCTGTCAACCTTATTTCCAAATAAGTTCGCTAATATTTTACTGATATCCATCTGAAATTGTATCTAATGTCTTCTTCTAAGCCCACAAATTTACAGTTTTTATTCCACTATATGTGCAGGCATACATATTAATGGGTGAATCGGTACAAATAGTGTACCGATAGAGTTTTTGCTGAAGATTTGTCAGAAAAAAAACAGCCGCGACAACTGTTGCAGCGGCTGTTCATCAGTTACCTGACCGATCACATTATTCTTTGTTTCCGGCAGATCGCATTGACATAATGTCCCTGTCGAACATATAGAGATTCTTATCACCAACAAGGTTCAATTTGTCAATGATATCCTTGGCTGATGCTTCCTCTTCAATTTGCTCCTGAACAAACCACTGGATCCAGTTATGCGTGGTATAATCTTTTTCCTGCATACACACAGCCACAATTTCATTGATAGATGCTGTAATGTATCTTTCATGTTCAAGAACTGCATCGAACATTTCTGGAAGGTTATTGAAGGTTTTCGGTGGCTTTTCCATTCCGGGAATTTCTGCCGCTCCGTCCCTTTCGTTGATATATTCCACAAGCTTAAGCATGTGCAATCTTTCTTCATCGGATTGTGCATACAACCATCCGGCTACTCCGCTAAAGCCTTCTGTCTCGGCCCAGGAAGCCATGGAGAGGTACAACTGGGATGAATAATCTTCCTTTTGCACCTGTGTGTTCAATATTTCTTCTACTTTTTTATTTAACATGGTTTTATAATTTTACATTAAACATTCGTGTTACATATTTTCAATGATTGCCGTACCGAATTCAGAACATTTCAATTCAGTGGCATCCTCCATCAACCTGGCAAAATCATAGGTTACCCTCTTTTGCTGAATTGTTTTTTGCAGGCCGTCAATGATCAGTTTTGCCGCTTCGTCCCAACCAAGATATTGCAGCATCATGACACCGGATAATATCAATGAACCGGGATTTACTTTGTCAAGCCCGGCATATTTCGGGGCGGTACCATGGGTTGCTTCAAAGATTGCGTGTCCTGAGATGTAATTGATGTTTGCACCGGGAGCAATTCCAATGCCCCCAACTATTGCAGCAAGTGCATCTGAAATGTAATCTCCATTGAGGTTCATGGTGGCAATTACTGAATATTCGCCAGGCCTTGTAAGTATCTGTTGCAGGAATGCATCCGCGATAACATCTTTAATTATTATTTTTCCTGACTTTATGGCAGCATCCTGCGCCTGGTTGGCTTTTTCTTTCCCCTCCTTCTCTACGATCTTATCATACTGATTCCATGTAAATACCCTGTCACCAAAATCACGCTCCGCCAGCTCATAGCCCCATTGTTTGAACTGGCCCTCGGTAAATTTCATGATGTTGCCTTTGTGCACCAGTGTAACAGAAGGCAGGTTCTCTCTTATGGTATACTGGATTGCGGCCCGCACCAGTCTTTCAGTCCCCTCTTTTGATATTGGCTTTATCCCAATGGAAACCGTATCGGGAAAACGTATGGAAGAGACTTTCATTTCATTGAGCAGGTAGTTTTTGAGTTTATCCGCTTCAGGAGTTCCATGCATCCATTCAATTCCTGCATAGATGTCCTCTGTATTCTCCCTGAATATGACCATATCAGTTGTGGAAGGATCCTTAACGGGAGAAGGCACCCCCTGATAATAACGCACAGGCCGCAGGCAAACATAAAGATCCAGGATCTGCCTGAGAGCAACGTTTAATGAACTGATACCTCCCCCGACAGGTGTGGTAAGCGGACCTTTAATGGAGACCAGGTATTCATGGATGGTGTCGAGTGTTTCTTCGGGAAGCCATTTGCCCGTTGCATTGAAAGCTTTTTCTCCTGCATAAACCTCTTTCCATGCAATTTTTCTTTTCCCCGCATAGGCCTTCCCGACTGCTGCATCAAAAACACGAACCGATGATGCCCATATGTCGGGACCGGTTCCGTCTCCTTCTATGAAAGGAATAATAGGCTCATCGGGAACCTTAAGTTTGCCATAGTGATTAATGATCTTTTCTGCTGCCATAAATTAGACTTTTAAATTTTTATTGTTAGAAAATATACAAATTAGATGTGAATATGTTCAATTGTCAAAATCAAGGTTGAACCTGTTCTTAAAAATTTCCAGATCCGGATTTTTCTTCATCAAAACGTCGAGTTTGTCCTGGTCAGTATAGGGTTTTTTCTCGCTTGTATTGTTTTCGATCAGGCTGGTTTCAAAGACATATTCAATATCCTTCAAGGCCTGTCTGAAATAGCTGATCAGCCCGGGTTTGATGGAATGTGTAAAATTTTCCCGTTGCGATTCTGTCGCAAGTTCAACCCTTATGGCTCCGTTTGCATCCAATTTCGGAAGGTGCTGTTTCAGTGTATTATACTGACGGGGGTGCCTGTTGCGTATCTTTTCAGCATATTCATCCCACGCCTTCCGGATATCCTCTTCACTTATTTCTGTCTTACTTTCCTCCTTTTCGATTGGCTTTACCTGGTCATCCTCCCCTATCTCCCCATCAGCGACCGGCACATCTCTTTTTTCGCCTCTTAATACGCCCTTAATGGATACACTTTTTGTATGAACGACCTGGTTTTCCTTGGTATCCTCCTGGTTCTTCCTGGGTTCCGGGTGTCCCCCTGCGGGCCCGGGAGGTTGTTTTTCCTTCTGAGGCGGAACATCAGGTTTTTCAGGTGGGTCTTTCAGACCGCTTTCCTGAGATTCAGCAATGGGGACTTCCGAATTGTCATCTATTTTTTTTTTTTTGATCCCGGGAGAGACCTGAAAGCTTTACCAGTGCCAGTTCAACTGTGAGTCTTTGATTTTTGCTGTATCTGAATTGAAGGTCAGTGTCATTGCATATCTCAAGTGCCTCATAAAGGAAATCTACAGGTACCTGTTTTGACTGTTCCATGTACTGATCCTTGATATTTTTTCCCGCATCAAGCAGGACCAGGGTTTCGGGGTCTTTTGAAACAAGCAGGTCCCTGAAATGGGCAGCCATTCCATTGATAAAGTTCCTTGGATCGAACCCCTGTTGAAGGATTTCATTTAATGTGAGCAGTACATCTGATATTTTATTTCCGAGAAATGCATTCGTCAGTCTGAAATAATAATCCAGATCCAGTATATTGAGGTTCTCAATTACTGAAGCGTAGGTTATGTTGCTACCGGAAAAACTAACGACCTGGTCGAAAATGGAAAGGGCATCGCGCATGGCGCCTTCGGCCTTCTGGGCAATTACATGCAATGCATCTTCCTCGTATTGAATATTTTCTTCATGTGCAATGTACTTCAGGTATTCTGCTGCATCTTCCGTTCTTATCCTGTTAAAGTCGTAAATCTGGCACCTGGAAAGGATCGTTGGTATGATCTTGTGCTTCTCGGTGGTAGCAAGTATGAATATCGCATGGGCAGGAGGTTCTTCAAGGGTTTTCAGGAAGGCGTTGAATGCCTGCTGAGACAGCATGTGGACCTCATCAATTATATAAACGCTGTATTTCCCAACCTGGGGAGGTATCCTGACCTGCTCCGTCAGACTCCTGATATCATCAACAGAGTTATTTGAGGCAGCATCAAGTTCATGAATGTTATAGGCCCTGTTCTCATTAAAAGACTTGCATGACTCACAATTATTGCAGGGCTCCGTCTTTTCTGAAACCGACTGGCAGTTGATTGTCTTTGCAAAGATCCTGGCACATGTGGTTTTTCCCACTCCGCGGGGGCCGCTGAACAGATAGGCATGCCCCAGTTTGTTGTTTTTTATAGCATTCTTTAACGTAGAAGTTATTGCATCCTGTCCCACCACACTCTGAAATGTGTCGGGGCGGTATTTACGGGCTGATACAATAAAATTCTTCATATTGGTTTCTGAAAACAGAATGTAAATATAGCAATAATGGAAGAAGGAAAAAGGAAAAAAATAAAAGTTAATTGATAACCTTAGAGGAAACGATGTCCGAATAAACTGGCATGATCCGTATCAAAGAATATATGTGTGAAACACATCGGTGCGGGTGCTTAATTTGATTATCATTTCATTAATATCAGGCGATGTTTTTCTCATTGAATGTTTTCACGGTTGTTTTCCAACATAGAAACAGCCGGTAAAAATTAGCGGACCATGCAGAATTTCAGAAGGATAAGTTATTGAAAACAATTTGCTTTCCTTTTGTTCTTTAAAAAAATATATCTACATTTGCGGGCGATTTTTAAAAACAAAAAAAGTAAAATAATTATGTTGAATCAGTATGAGACCGTTTTCATTGCAACTCCCGTTTTGTCTGAAGCCCAGATGAAGGAAACGGTTACAAAATTCAGAGACATCATCACCGCTGCAAAGGGTGAGATCGTCCACGAGGAGAACTGGGGCCTTAAAAAGATGGCCTATCCCATCCAGAAAAAATCCACGGGATTTTACCATTTAATTGAATTCAGGGTCGAGGGCAGCTTCATTGAAAAGCTTGAAACTGAGTTTCGCCGCGATGAGCGTATCATTCGTTTCCTTACCATGAAAATGGACAAGTACGCGATTGCTTACGCTGAGAAAAAACGCGCAATGAAATCAGCAAATGTTGAAAAAACAGAAAAAGAAAAGGAGGAATAAGTCATGGCACAAGCAAACTCAGAAATCAGGTATTTAACACCGCCCACGGTAGAGATCAAGAAGAAAAAATACTGCCGTTTCAGAAAGAACAGGATCAAATACATCGATTACAAGGATCCTGAGTTCCTGAAGAAATTCCTTAATGAGCAGGGGAAGATCCTGCCAAGGAGACTGACAGGAACATCATTGAAGTTCCAGAGAAAGATATCGATCGCGGTAAAAAGGGCAAGACACCTTGCAATGCTTCCGTATGTAACAGACATGCTCAAATAAAAAATCCGGAGGAAAGATCATGGAAATAATATTGAAACAGGATATGCCGAATTTGGGTCATAAAGATGACGTCATTACGGTAAAGGACGGATATGCAAGGAACTATCTGATCCCAAAGGGATTTGCCATCAATGCAACCAAAGTGGCCAGGAAAGTGCATGAAGAGAACCTTCGTCAGAGAGCACATAAAGAGGCTCAGTTGAAAGATGTTGCACTTGAACTTGCAGAAAAACTAAAAGATGTTTCTATCACAATCGGAGCAAAAACCAGTACCAAAGGTAAAATATTCGGTTCTGTAAATACAATCCAGATTGCAGAGGAACTTACAAAGCTGGGATTTGAAATGGACAGGAAGAACATTGCCATAAAAGAGGAGTTGATCAAGGAGGTGGGTAAATATACGGCCACAGTGAAACTTCACAGAGAAGTAGAGGTCGATGTTCCCTTTGAAATAATTTCAGAATAAGCAGGAATTATTGACTGCATACAAGCCATCCTCTTACCGGGGTGGCTTTTTTTATTGTGCGTTTGGACATCTAACTTTCACGCGGTGAACCCCTAACCCTCCACCAGAGAACACTAAATCTGCTTTCCTCTTGACTTTTACCTTGTGGTTAATTAGTGTCAGAAAGAAAACTCATATAATATAGCTGTTCTTGATAAGAAAGCGACAAGAGCATCCCGATAGCCATCGGGATCGATGACTGAACCGAGCCATGATCCGCCGGTTGGCGGAACAAATAAGATGTATGATTATAACACTTTATAGGCAAAGAACCTTTGAAAAGCTGTCATGGCGAGCTCCATCTGACCAATTAAAATAAGCAATGACAGATGAAAAACAGGAGTCCCGATATATTATCGGGATGACTGTTTTGAAGTCGAGCATAACGCAGCTATTGTCGTTTTCTTGCAAGCACTAATTACAATAAAGCCTTATTGTATAAGAATTGGCTTGATTAGAATTGGAAAATAGTATCTAATTAGATACCTTTGTGAAAAATTAAAAAGTAAATGCCAACGATTGACAGTTTTAATGGCATCAAAATCCATGTTTATAATGGAGAGCATCGGCCTCCTCATATTCATGCTGATTATAATGAATATGAAGTGTTAATTGAGATCGAGCGAGCTGTAATTTATTCTGGCAATTTGCCAAATAGACAATTAAAACAAGTATTCGATTGGTTAGCAGGGAATGCAGATTGGGCGTTAGAAGTGTTTTATGAATTAAATCCTCAATTAAAATGAGACAAAGCATAAAAATACCAAGGATTTTGAAAATCAATTGGATTAATGAGTTATCGATTTCAGTTGTTTTCAATAATGGAGAATCTCGTATTATCGACTTTAGAAAAGTCCTTAAGAAAATTGGTGTTGACTCCGATTCTCCAGCACATATTTTGTTTGATTCTAAAGAGTTTGCAAAAGTTAAAATTGAAGGGAGCACCCTTTCCTGGAGTAATGTTGATCAATATATTACGTCAAGAAATGGTAAAAAAATTAAAGTGCCTTATGAAATTGGAGCCGATGTGTTACTTAAATACAGTCAGCCAGAGAAATCAGAACTCTCATTAAAAATTGGCCAAATGATTCGAGAGGCAAGATTAAAAAATGGTTTAACACAACAAGATTTAGCGCTGAAAAGTGGTACTTCGAGAACTTATATATCACGGATTGAGAATGATCGATCTGATTTGGAGATTGCGACTTTGAGAAAGATAATTGAGACTGGACTGGGTAGAAAACTAGACATTTCAATAAAGTAACTAACCACAATCGAGTAGACGGCTGATGCGCCTCTCACAGTTCTCCGCCGTAATGAAATGAAGGCGGACCACCGTATCCCGATATGTCATCGGGAGGCCTCGTATAGAGCGACTTACTAAACGGAGACTATTTTATAATACCATCCAAACATAGATTCATATACCCTCTTGCAAAGTGCATCAACTGTGATAGTGGTATTCAGAATGGGGCTTTGGGAATCTCCTTATACAAGTTTTTTTCAAAATGATTGCTTCAAGTTCACAAATATTTTTCTTAACTTAATTTCTGTCGTGGAATTTAATTTACGAGAGTGTTGATATATAGCTGTTTTGGGAGAAAATGTGCACTTTGAGCGGTATATAGTGTCCGATAGGACCATTACTTCAGATGAAACTCCATAGACGCTATGGCAATAAAAAACTCCGCGAGACTCCGCGAAAAGTTTTACGCCTCAAGATAACTCTGCGGTTTAATCCCCAAATTTGTAACCCGTCAACAGTTCCGTCAACAAATATAGAATTGGAGTAAAATGCAATTATCTATTATTCAATAATAACCTTTTCAAGTCTCATAATTTCACCAGATCTATCAATTAAACGAAGTATATATGTACCATCTTCAAGCATTGAAATATCTATTGTTTTCCTGCTACTGGTTAATAGTTTATTTCCTCTCATATCATAAATTTCAGCCACATATTCTGTTGAGGTTGAAATATAAAGGATATCTGTTGCCGGATTTGGGAATATCCTGATCATAATATCGGGATGATTCTCTTTCAATGCGCTTGTTACAATATCAACTTCCAATATCGCTGTGTCACTTACACATTGATTTGAATCAACTGCAAAGGAATAAATGTACCCTTCACCCAATGTTGTCCACTGAATTTCAGCAGAATTTGGAGAAGGATAGGACAGAATCTCTCCTGAATTAGCAAACCATGTATAAGTTAGATCAATGTTTTCTGGTACAGTATATAATTCTGTTTGTCCATTAATCAATGAGTCTGCTCCTGTAATGTCAAAAGGCTGTGGTCTTGGCAATACAGTTAGTGTAAGCTCGTAGATGCTGTCTTTTCCAAATATAGATTGATATTCATCTTTATAAACACCTGAAGAATTATAAATGTGATCTCGCCAAAGTACACTGTCACCTTCGCAGACTGTATAAATGCTACGGAATATAAATTCATCACCTATATAGTAATAATAAGTTTTTGTTGAAAGAGTCCAATCATCTATTAGGGCATCCCAGATATATAAGCTTTCTAAACGCATGTATTCCTTTTCATCATAGGTAAAATCGATTTTTTCCAAAAATTCCCATCTTATTGAGTCTTCGTCCCAAATAAAGTTGATACGTTTTGATTTATTACCCGTATTATCATATTGAAATTCCGTTTTCTTTGACTGAATCCAATCATTTAATGTAACATTCCAGATATAAAAAGTAAATCCAGTACTAATCCCAGAAATATCAAAGAAGTATTCTACTTTTTCGATCCCCTTCCAATTAAAATTGGTTTCATCCCAACCAAAGACCGCTTCTAATGTTTTATTTCCCTTCTCATCAAATTCATATACAACTTTTCTATCACCTATCCAATCATTTCGTTCACTATCCCAAGGATAATATGTTGCAGAGAGTACTTCGTTACCATATATGTCAAATGCATGTTCATGCTTTACAACACCTATCCATGTATCGCCAATTTTTTGGTATACAGCATCAGAAGTTTGCTTTCCATCAACATCATAAGTGTATTCTGACTTTCGCCAATAGTTCCAACTATTATTTCCAGAAACCCAGTGAAAGATTGTATCTGAGATTAGGTTTCCTATATCGTCATATAGATATTTCTTTAAAGAGTATAATTCCCAGATATTTTCAGTCGCGTTCCATTGAAAGCCAGTATCAGTAGTATGCCTGGTATCATCATAAAAAAAATCCGTTCTGGAATTCCTTACCCAATCGGCTAACCCTTGATCCCAATCATATCTAGTGTCATTAATTCTGAATCCATTTACATCATACGAATATTTATACTTCGAATCGATTCTCCATTCAAAAGAAGAACTGTTCCATTCATAATTATACCATAAGGTATCATTGCCATTATCATCAAAGAACATCTCAGATTTAACAAGACCTTTCCAGTCATTCCGATTAGCATCCCATTGATAATATACATATAAAGTCAATTCCCCGTCCTCATTATATGCATATTCATGTTTTAAGCTTCCACGCCAGTTATTTAATGCATTATCCCAAAAATATATAGCATCCAGTGTTGTATTTCCATATGAATCGTATGAATTTTCATACTTTGAGTTACCAATCCATTTGCTGGAGTCAGCTTTCCAACTGCAGTTTACTCCTAAGATCTGATTCCCATCTGCATTGAATGTGAAGTAAGTCTTAGATCTTAAAATTGAATCAGTTGGTGAAATATATGAGTATGTAACTGTAGTAACTGTAGAATCTAATTGAGAATCGATATCCTGCGTCCAAGAATACAGCCCTATTGATATTATTGAAAAAATTATGATTGTTTTTTTCATGATTTCGAGAATTAATCAATTTGAATAAAAGTAGATTTATTAAAAATCATATAATTATTATGTACAATCTACAATTCTTATAATATTATTCTACGGCACAAGAATATTCAACAGAATTTTTTTGGATTAGAATTTTATTTCAATAGATGATCCAGATTGCACTTCTAAAATTCCATTGATTTCAATTTCCTCTATACCATCAATAAGAACACTGCAATTATTATTTATTGTAAAATTCTCAATTTCAATATTATTACAAGCACCCAGTATAGTATCTGAAGAAAGAGTTTTATTCTCAATAGCTGATATGCAATGTATATAATAAGTATTGTTATGTGGTGAATAGCGTAGAATCCTTATCCATATAAAAAGTAAAATCTCCATCCTTCAATAGCATAAGATCGCCTCCAATCAGCCAAATTGAATCATGATCCGGATATGCATACTGAACCCAATTACCAGTAATATCGCTGTTTGTTGTATTATATTTAATAAGTTTACTTTCTCCTGGAATGTATTCAAGCAGACCTCTGTCTCTGGTAGCTATGAAAATCTTATCTTCCTGCACTTTTAATGAGTTGATTTGCCCAAATGAAAACTCATCAATTTGTACCACTGTATCATTTTCAATTTTGAATAAACCATGATATAATGTGCCAACCCATGCAGTATTTTCCGAATCGAAGTCACATGCACTTATTATAAAATTGGATATACCAGGATTATGATTTAATTGATAGTACTGCCATGTATTGTTTTTGAGCTTGCATATATAATCGCCGCAACCAACCCAGGTATTGTTTTCATGATCGATTGTGATATAACCTGCTCCCTGGTTCGTGTACCTGTACCAGTCGATACCGTTAAAATAAATAACACCGTCACCTGCTGCATATAGTTCACCGTTAGTATTTACTGCCAAGGAAAGTATTCTACTTCCAAAATATCCCTGGATGCTCGAATCAGTAAACCTGTTAT
>JAIPBT010000072.1 GCA_021738565.1 Bacteroidales bacterium | reverse complement strand
CATCTCCATTATCCGTGATGCCCGTACCACTCCAGGTGCCGCCCGCGTCGGTGGGGGTCCCCGTTACTGTGATCGCTGCTGCATCTATACATAATGGTCCGTAACTGCCCGCTGATGGGGTCGGTAATGGATTCACCGTTACTGCCGGCTGATCAGTCAGACTTACCATAGCACATCCGGCAATGGTTGCTTCAATAGTATAAGTGGTTGTGGTAGTTGGTGCATTCGCCTGAAGGATCGTTAAGTTGAGATCAGCACCGGTGCCTGTTCCGGTAACAGCCGGACTCAAAGAGGTGCCGCCATCAGTGAGCTCATATGACACTCCATTCTCTGCACCCGTGATGGTGATCGTTACATCACCGGCGGCCGGATTACAGATCGAAGCATCGCTGACAGCTAAGGAAGTGGAGGGAGTTGTATTTATCGTGGCCGTTGCAGCGGTTCTGCCACTTTCACATCCACTGGTGGTATTGTATACTGATGCGTAATATGTGGTGGTGGTTGTAAGCGTCGGAGTAGTGTAGGAAGCTCCTGTTGTCTGAAGGGTGGCTCCACCCGCAGAAGCATCATACCACTTGTAATCCTCTCCGATTCCGGCACCACCGGCTGAAAGTGTTAAAGCCGAACCACTGCATCCTGTTGCACCGGTAGTAGTCGGTGCAGTCGGCGGAGTTGCCGATAAAACCGTTAATGTAGCTGAAAAACTCTTTTTTGTACAAGGTGTGCCAACCGTAACATTACACCTGAATATGTAACCATCTATGGAAGCATCGGCAGAAGAAATCGAAAGTGTGGCAGATGTTGCCCCGGAATAAACTCCTCCGTTAGTGATATCCTGCCAGCCGTCCACACCATCATTTACCTCCCATTGATACGTCGGACTACTTGCCGTGGTGGAATCTATAATTAAATAAACCGTTGAGCCGGAACAACTCGTGGTATTAACGGGTCCGTAAATCTCAAAATCACATGGAGGACTGCTACCATACAAAGTCTCATTCACAATATCCATGATTGCATCCGGAAGAGCAGTTGTATCGGTATTGTTGGTATATCTGGTATCAGTTATATCTATTGTTGCATTCGGGTTAAGGGCATAGAGCTGATTATCTCCACTTCCTCCCAGGTCAACGTTCCCTGTAACATCTCCCCCAACCACTAAATATCCGTTGTTATCAATACTGCTTGTTTCAGTTGATTCCACATTTCCTGCTATGATTACATTGGATTTCGTAAAATCAGTTGTCCCCTCGTTAATGAAATTCCCGTAAACAACCAGTGTTGCTACATTGCTCTGAGCCTGGTCCATCTGAAATACACCACTGGAATAAACATGTACATTGCCATATACAGTAAATGTAAGATCATTGTCAAAGTCAATGGTCCCGTATACATCAAGGTCATTTATGGAATAGGAGGGTGTCGTGTTAGAAACCGTCGCAGTATGACCGGTCTGAATGGTAACGGTTCCGTCAGCATCTGTCGGGGCAGAAGAAGCAGCTACCCAACTCGTGCCGTTAAATACCTCCCAGTTCGTGGCATCCTCAAAATTTACATTACCCGCTGATCTGTAATCACCGGTATTTTGTGCCAGTAAACCGGAAAAAGCTATAAGGAAAATAAAAGAGAAAAACCAGCGCAATGACAAAATTTTCCCTGCTCCAATTTCTGAAAGCTCTGGAAAAATTTTTATCCTTATTGCCGGGACTGTGATCATTTTTATTTTATGAAAATGCTGAATCTATTAAAAATCAATAGTATGTCAATATCTAAATAAGTAAATTCTAACGCAATCAAAATGAGAAGGCATCAATAAAATGACCCTTTTTTAGAATCTTTTTAAATAATTTCCTTGTTTCTCATCACTTACAAAGCCTGCCAATGTGTCTGAACAAATAAAATCCACCCGCATGCCAATTAAATCAAATAAAAAATGCCTTGTTGATCTGAATTGACATTTTTACCTGGTTCAATTACAGTATACGATAAATAACAGGTTTAGTTTCAGTATAATCGGAAGGATCAGAGAATGTATCTACCTATTTTTACAAACGTACCAGTTTGTTAAGCAAATATACTCTTAATTTATACAAATGGGACATTTTAACTGTAAAAATTTATATACTCATTTGAAACGCAAACGAATGAAGATTGATATTTGACCAAATCTCTCTTTCCCCGGTCAAATACATAAATAAAAAATACTGCACAATATTGTTAATAAATGGTATTAAACCCCAGGGCATCCCGATGATATATCGGAACGAAGGAGGATTAAAGACTTTTGATCTCTGTAACCAGTTTCTGCAGGGAATCCCTGGCATTACCAAACAGCATTCTTGTCTTCTCGTCATAAAAGAGGAAGTTCTCTATGGCAGCGTATCCTTTCCCCATCCCCCGCTTCATAACAATAATGTTTTTGGCCTCATACGCCTTGATAATAGGCATTCCGTAAATCGGACTTGAAGGATCATCAAATGCAGCAGGATTGACCACATCATTTGCACCTATAACCACAACTACATCTGTATTGGGCATATCCGGATTGATCTCATCCATCTCGACAAGCTTGTCATAGGGGACATCGGCCTCAGCCAGCAATACATTCATATGACCCGGCATTCTTCCCGCAACCGGGTGAATGGCATATTTTACTTCAACCCCGTTGCTTTCAAGAAGTTTCTCCATTTCATTACAAACATGCTGTGCCTGTGCAACGGCAAGTCCGTAACCCGGTACAATGACCACTTTTGAAGAATAACTCAACAAAACAGCAGCATCCGTAACGGTCACCTCCTTAATTGTTCCTGCCTCTTTGTCAGATCCGGCGCCACCGCCTCCAAATGCCCCAATGATGACATTCAACAAGGACCGGTTCATCGCCTTACACATCAGCAATGTAAGGATCATTCCGGCTGCACCGACAAAAATTCCGCCCAAAATCATTGCCTGATTCTGGTATATAAACCCTGCCATGGCAGCTGCTATTCCGGTAAAACTGTTCAACAAAGAAATAACCACAGGCATGTCTGCCCCGCCGATGGGCATCACAAATGTTATTCCGTATACCAGGGAGAGGCCAAGCAGTGCATAAACGAGCACCTGCTTTGTCTCCATGGGCGCATTTGTGATCATTAAAAAGACCACTCCTGCAATTACTGCAAACATGAACAGAAGATTGACATAGCTCATCCATTTTGCAAAAATATCCTTCATCTTACCGTCCAGTTTCCCATAGGCAATAACACTTCCACTGAAAGCAATGCTACCTATCACCAATCCCAGTAGGGTAACCAGGGCCGATTGGTTTTCAGGGTTTGAAAATTCGATCAGTGCCACAAGTGCGGAGGCAGCACCTCCACTGGCATTGAACAGGGAAACCAGCTGCGGCATGGCGGTCATTTTTACTTTTCGTGCAACAACGGCACCTACAACCGATCCTACTGCAATAGCTGCAAGTATGATGATCAAATTGCCTGTCTTCACCGTAGTAAGCGGATCCCCCTCCCGGTGAAGAACCAGGGTGGTGACCATCGCCAGCAACATTCCTGCCGCTGCCCACAGATTCCCCCGCCTGGCCGAGTCAGGATGGCTCAGCATCTTCAATCCTATTACAAAAAATATAGCTGCCAGGAGATAACTGAATTCCAGGATAATATCTCCTCTCGATATGGTTTCAACTAGTGTATTCATGATTCTCTTGGCTTACTTTTTTTTCTTTTTAAACATTTCAAGCATACGGTCAGTAACAACAAACCCTCCCACAACATTGAGCGTACCAAAGAAGAGGGCGAATATTCCCAGTATGAGGTTCAAGAGGTTTGAACCCTGGTTTAAATTGTTAAGATCGGCATGACCAACAAGTATGATCCCCCCAATAATAATTACTCCGCTTATTGCATTTGCCCCCGACATGAGCGGAGTGTGCAAAACGGACGGAACATTGGAGATCACCTCAATTCCGAGAAAAATGGTAAGTGCAATAATGAATATTGCCTCCTTATTCGCGTAGAAAAATTCCAGTATTGTATCCATGATTTAATTCTTACTGATTCATAAATTCCTTAACTCTCTCATTCTTTATCTCTTTTTCGTGGGTCACAACAGTTTCGCTTACCAACTCATCCTCCCAATTAAGGTTAAGTTTTCCCTCCTCATCAATGATAAGCTTCAAAAAAGTAAGCAGGTTTTTTCCGAACATCTGACTTGCATCCTGCGGCATGGTTGAAGGATAATTGGATTCGCCAACGATGGTGACATCATGTTCAACGACTACTTTGTTGTTCTGGGTCAGTTCACAATTACCTCCGCTTGAAGCAGCCAGATCAATTACAACTGATCCGGGAGACATCGCCTTTACCGCTTCTTTTGTAACCAGCAACGGCGCTTTTCTACCCGGGATCTGCGCTGTGCATATAACCACATCTGATTTGGCGCAATGGTCATAAACCATTTGTTTTTGCTTCTCCTTAAACTCCTCTGTCTGCTCAACGGCATAGCCACCGGCAGATGCATCATCCCTGGCGCCTTCAACTTCAATGAATTTTGCTCCAAGACTTTTCACCTCTTCTTTTACCGCGCTTCTGACATCAAAAGCCTCCACCACAGCCCCAAGTTTTCTTGCTGTTGCAATGGCCTGAAGACCTGCAACACCTGCTCCCAGGACCAGTAATTTCGAGGGCTTTATGGTTCCTGCGGCAGACATAAACATTTGCAGGAATCCGGGAAGACGGTTCGCTGCATCAATAACTGCTTTATAACCTGCAACAGTGGCCTGGGATGAAAGAATATCCATAGCCTGTGCCCTTGTTGTCCTTGGAATGACATCCATGCTAAACAGTGTTACTTCAGCATCAGCATAGGCTTTTACAAGATCATGGTTGACCAGGGGATTGACGCCGGCAACCATAACTTTACCTTTTCCCAGTTTTTTTACATCTGAAGCATCGGGGCCGCTGACCATGATGATCACATCCGAACCCTTGATCACATCAGCTCGTGATGCAATCTCAGCTCCTGCTTCCCTGAAAAGGTCATCGGGAATTGAAGCACCTGCTCCGGCTTGCTTTTCTACCATTACAGATACTTTAAGGTCTGCAAGCGACTTTACACCATCGGGAAGCATCGCAACCCTGTTTTCACCTGCAGCCTCTTTAAGAATGCCAATTTTCATAATTTCTCGGGTGATTTTTGTTATGATCAATGATTCATTTCATATAACTTAAGTGCGAAAATAATATAAAAATAGTTGCAAACTAACATGTTAAATAATAGTATTATAAATCCTGAATAAACAAAATATATACTATGGCTGTTTAAAAGCTTTGACAGCGTGTAATTTTTCTAACAGATAATTTTGCTTTTCAAAAATCGATACCTTTGAAGCGGGATAATTTTACAATCCCCTGCAATTATGGATAAATTCTCATACATGGGCAATGTGGATGTCAACCTCATCGAGCAGATGTACCAGGAGTATCTCGATGATCCTGAATCGGTTGAAGAAAGCTGGCAACGTTTTTTTCAGGGATTTGAATTTGCAAGGACCCAGTTCAACGGAGAATTTTCGGATGCATTTGACAAAGAGTTCAAGGTCATCAATCTCATCAATGGCTACCGCAAACGTGGCCACCTTTTTACAAAGACAAATCCGGTAAGAACCAGAAGAAAATATTTTCCAACGCTTGACCTTGAAAATTATGGCCTTTCAGATAAAGATCTTGATAAGGAGTTTTTTGCAGGGAAAGAGATCGGAATTGGAAAAGCAAACCTCACCACGATTGTCGGGTATCTTGAAAATACCTACTGCTCCGAGATCGGTTCGGAATACATGTTCATCAGGAATCCTGAAAAAATCAGCTGGTTACATCATCACATAGAAAGCAGCCAGAACAGTACGGATTTCTCGGTGAAGGAAAAGAAAGAGATCTACGATCACCTCAAAAAAGCTGTTGGATTTGAAAAATTTATTCATAAAAAGTTTGTTGGTCAGAAACGGTTTTCAATCGAAGGGGCCGAAATACTCATCCCTGCATTGAACAAACTCTTAGAATACGGAGCCGACCTGGGAGTTAAAGAGTTCACTATGGCAATGGCACACCGGGGAAGATTGAATGTTCTTGCCAATGTATTGCAGAAACCTGCGGAGAATATTTTCAAGGAATTTGAAGGTGAAGAATACGAAGGCACAATAGCGCTGGGTGATGTAAAATACCACCTGGGTTATGGCAGTACCATAAAAACTCCCAGTGGAAAACAGGTGGTATTGAATCTTACCCCCAATCCCTCCCACCTCGAATCCTCAACTCCTGTAATCCAGGGAATTGCCCGTGCAATGATAGAGAACCGGCACCAGTGGGACAACAACAGGCTGATCCCGGTCGTAATTCATGGCGATGCCGCCATAGCAGGTCAGGGAGTGGTCTATGAAGTGGTGCAGATGTCGGAACTGAACGGTTATAAAACCGGAGGTACAATTCATATTGTTATCAATAACCAGGTGGGTTTTACTACCAATTACCTCGACGGTCGGTCAAGCACCTATTGCACCGATGTTGGTAAAGTCACCAAGTCTCCGATTTTTCATGTTAACGGAGATGATGCTGAAGCACTTGTTCATGTAGTTCGACTGGCAGTTGAGTACAGACAAACGTTTCACACAGACGTTTTCATCGACATCCTGGCATACAGAAAATATGGCCACAATGAAGGTGATGAACCGCGTTTTACCCAACCCCTGCTTTATAAAGCAATAGCAAACCATCCCAATCCAAGGGATATATACAGTGAAAAACTGATCGGCCAGGGTGTCATGCGCGAAGAGGAAGTGGATGAAGCTGAAGAAAAATACGACACGGATCTTGAGGAATGCCTTGATTCTGCAAGAAAACTTAGTAAGGTATCCATTCAACATTTTTTAAAAGAACACTGGAAAGGTTACCATTACGCAACTGATAATGACTTCACCACAACCATTGAAACAGGGGTGGATCGGGAATTGCTGGTGATGATCGGAAACCGCGTCAATTCACTCCCGGAAGAATACAATCTTATATCAAAAACAAAGAAATTATTCGAAGAGCGCCGTAAAATGATCAAAGAGGACCGGCTTGACTGGGCCCTTGGAGAGCAACTTGCCTATGCTACCCTCCTCCTTGATGGTCACCCTGTACGCATCAGCGGTCAGGACAGTATGCGAGGGACTTTTTCTCACCGGCATGCAGGACTTGTCATCGAAGGTTCATCTGAAAATTATATTCCGCTTCACAATGTTTCTAACAAGCAGGCTGTTTTCAATATCTATAATTCCCCATTGAATGAATATGGTGTTCTGGGATTTGAGTATGGATACGCCATGGCAACACCTGGCACCCTTACCATCTGGGAAGCACAGTTCGGCGATTTTTTCAACGTGGCACAGGTGATTGTTGACCAGTACATGAGCAGTGCCGAGGAAAAATGGGGGGTTATGAACGGTCTGGCGCTTTATTTGCCGCATGGTTTTGAAGGCCAGGGACCTGAGCACTCAAGTGCAAGGATCGAAAGGTTCCTCAGCATGGCTGCCAATAATAATATGCACATCGTCAATGCCACCACACCTGCAAACCTTTTCCATCTGCTCAGAAAACATATGAAAAAGAGATCCAGGGTGCCTCTTATCCTCTTTACCCCTAAAAGTCTTCTGCGGCATCCGAAATGTGTGTCAGCCCTGGATGAATTTCATTCCGGAAGTTTTAAACCGGTGATTGACGATGCGAACAATGAAAGAAAGGAAGTCAGACGGGTGGTATTCTGCAGTGGAAAGATTTATTATGACCTTCTTAAGCGAAAGGAAGAACTGGGAGTAAAGGACATTGCCCTGGTTCGCCTGGAACAACTCCATCCCTTCCCCCAGGAAGAAGTAAAAAAAATAATCAGGAAGTATTCCCGGAACATGCTTACATTGTGGGTGCAGGAAGAACCTGAAAATATGGGAGCATGGTATTATATCCAGAATCAAATGAAAGAATATGATATCATCCCTGTTATGCGCCTTCCTTCAGGAAGTCCGGCCACCGGGTTGTACAAACTTCATGAGCTTAGCCAGAAGGAGATCATAGACAAAGTGTTCAGGGAATGTACCTGTGAATTGCAAAATGTATATTGCGGCCTTCAGTGTGTAATAGGAAGCACCCGGAAAGAGATTCTTAAGCAACACTATTATTTCGACAGTGATAACAATACCAAGTAAAAAATATTCCCATGATCATTGAAGTAAAAATCCCAAGTCCTGGTGAATCGATCACCGAAGTAGAAATGGCCAGCTGGTTTGTGGAAAATGGAGATACCGTGGAAAAGGACCAGGAGATCGGAGAAATTGAATCTGAGAAGGCTACGCTGCCACTTATTGCAGAAAAACCCGGAAAGGTTGAATTACTTGCCAAAGCTGGAGACGTACTGAAGGTTGGGGATGTGGCATGTAAAATTGATACTTCTGTTAAGGTCGAAAAAAAGACAGAATCAGGAAAGACCGAAAGTAAAGATCTGAAAGAAGACAATATTCAAGAAAAAGAAGTTGCTTCAAAAAAGGATGATAAAACCGAAGAACCATCTTCGGGACAATCTTCGGATAAAATCAAAATCACTCCCGTCGCAAAGAAAATGATGAAGGATGAGGGTGTTTCGCTTGATGATATTCTTAATGGCTTAAAAAAGATCACCACTTCCGAAGTACAGCAGGCTCTTAACAGCAAAGATTCCAACCAGTTTCAGCCAATTGGCAGCAAGGAAGTGACCAGGAATGAGAAGCGTGAATCCATGAGCCAACTTCGAAAAAAGATAAGCGAACGGCTTGTTGCAGTCAAAAATGAAACTGCTATGCTCACCACGTTCAACGAAACAGATATGAGTGCCGTTATGCAATTGAGAAAAAAACACAAGGACCGGTTCATTGAAAAATATGAAATTAAACTTGGACTCATGTCTTTTTTCACCAAAGCGGTAACCGTCGCACTGCAAAAATTCCCAAAAGTAAATTCATACATCGACGGAAATGAAATTGTATCTCCGGATTACTGTGATGTCGGAATTGCAGTTCAAACCGATAAAGGATTAATGGTTCCGATAATCAGGAATGCTGAAACACTCGGATTTCCCCAAATCGAAAAAGAGATTTACGAAATAGCCGGTCGTGCAAGAAAAAACCGCATTTCAATGGATGATCTTGAAGGAGGGACATTTACCATCACCAACGGAGGAGTCTTTGGTTCAATGATGAGTACCCCCATTCTAAATCCACCGCAATCAGCTATCCTGGGAATGCATAACATTATTGACAGACCTGTTGCGGTGAATGGAAAAGTGGAGATCAGGCCGATGATGTACATAGCCCTCAGCTACGACCATCGCGTCATAGACGGAAAAGATTCTGTTGGCTTTTTGAAAACCATCAAAGAATTGATCGAAAATCCGGTCAGCATGTTATTCGGAGGCAACAACCCGGAAGGAGTATTGCTGGAAGTTTAAATAGTGTCTGTCTATAAAGTCCGATATCCGCGTTGCTGCCCCGTGCGCCTTGATCTCAAACATTATGATCCAGCCACTGGAATGTATTGACAGACACTAAATATGGAACAGGTGGGAAAAACAGCATTGCTTTTTCGTCAATTTAAGATCTTCCTTAATAGATATATGAGTTTTTCCTGCTCATTCTCCCAGCACAACTCTTTGGCGGCCATATCCAGATTTTTTTTCCAGGTTAAATATTTTTCCTTTGTGTGCAACATGGTCGTCATTTGAGATGCCAGGATTTCAGGCTCCCTCTGATCAATGACCTCCCCTATTTCGTATTTCCTGACCAAAGCCGACATTTCCGGCAGATCCGAACACAAAACGGGTATTCTTGCCTGAATATAATCAAATAGCTTATTGGGAAGCGAGAGGCGGTAATTCAAACCGACATCCTCTTCCAATGAAAGACCGATGCTGCATTGAGATGTTATTCTGTGAAGCTTTGATGACGGGATCCTGCCAGGAAAAATGATCTTTTCACTCAATTTCTTGCTGATTACCATCCGTTGAAGCTCTTCCCTTATGTCACCATCTCCCACGATGAAGAGCATGGTGTTTTCCATGTATTGCATGGATGAGATCAGCAGTTCTATTCCACGGGCAACATTCAATGCACCCTGATAGATCAATTTGTAGGTTGAAATATACCGGTCATGGAACTCCGGGTACGGTAATGGCTCCCTGAACAGTGAAGTATTCCTGATCGTTACAAAATCTACTTTGTACTTTTCTGTATACAATTTCGAAATCGATTCACTTACAGCAGTTGCAACTGATAATTTCGGAACAATCCATGACTCTATCTTTTCCCAGACCCTTTTCACAACAGGACGATGGACCAATTCCGGAACTTCTGTAAAATACTCGTGGCTGTCATATAACAGGTCCGTTCTCCTTATCCGGCTGACAAGAAAGTTTGCCGGCAATGTATCTAGGTCAACTGCAACCAGTAGATCCGGACTTTTTCTTGACAGCAGGAAAAAAAACAACCTTACATTAAAAAACAGATAAAAAAGCAGTCCTCTTCTAAACAACATGCGGAACCGTCTCACATCAGCCTCAGGTCCGCCATAGGGTATGCTGCTGCTGAGTCTGCGGCCAACAAGTGTAATGTGATGTCCTTCACCCGCAAAAGTAAGGACCATGCGATGGACCCTCTGATCGGTGACCAGGTCATTTATTACTGATACAATAATGTTTCTCACTGAATACTAAGGTAAAAATATTATGTGATCTTCGTTATCTTTGTTGAACAATAAGATACAATGCTTAAAATTCATAAGAACCATTCTCTTAAGAATAACAACACTTTCGGTGTGGATATTGCTTCTGCCTATTTTGCTGAACCTCAATCAGCCGATGAAATAAAATTTGCACTGGAATATGCACAGGAAAGAAACTGGAACTATTATGTCACGGGTGAAGGCAGTAATTTGCTGTATGTATCCGATTATGACGGACTCATCATACGTCCACGTTTAAACAACATTGCAATAAGTGACGAATCAGCAAGTGAAATATTGTTGAATGTACAGGCAGGAGTCAACTGGGACCAATTTGTATCATACTGTGTATCAAATAACTGGTACGGAACTGAGAATTTATCGCTCATACCGGGATCTGTTGGAGCCGCACCCGTTCAAAACATAGGTGCTTACGGAACAGAGGCAAAAGAGATCATTGAATTTGTCGAAGCACTTGACACCCGAACCATGAAAATAGAATTGTTGTCCAACAATAACTGCCAGTTCGGATACCGTGACAGCATTTTTAAACGAAGCAATGACCGATACATCGTGTTGGGTGTAACCTTCAGATTGCAAAAAAATGGTACGTTTAGACTCGACTACGGAAACCTTAAGGAAGAATTCTCCAGGATGCCCGATCAAACGCTCGCCGATCTCCGAGAAACGGTCATCAATATTCGCAGGAAAAAATTGCCCGATCCTTCATTGTATGGAAATGCCGGAAGTTTCTTTAAAAATCCTGTCGTTCATCGAAACCTGTTTGAAAGCATCCGGCATCGATATGGAAAGGTCCCGCATTATGAGATGAATAGCGCAAAAATTAAGATCCCCGCAGCCTGGCTCATTGAAAAAGCAGGATGGAAAGGAAAAAGGCACAGCAATGTGGGAACCTGGCCCACACAACCCCTTGTTATTGTCAATTATGGTAACGCATCAGGCATAGAGATTTATGAATTTTCTGAAATGGTAAGGCAAAGTGTTCTGGACACATTCAACATCCATCTTCTAAGAGAAGTTACCCTGATAGATATTTCAGAAAATTGAACCAGGTCCTTTTAAAAAGAATGAAACCCTCATGCACTATCGTTCGCAACAGGGAATGAATATAACATGAAGGTTCCATGGCATTAATATTTAAATTGTCATTTATTTGAGTTAATAATTATTTGGAATACAGACGCTTAACTTAATTATTTTCTAATGAAACCCTCATGCACTATCGTTCACAACAGGGAATGAAAATAACATGAGGGTTCCATGGCATTAGGATTAAGACATCTGTTTTTTGAAGATATAATAGACTGAATATTAATAGTATAACTTAATTATTTTCTAATGAAACCCTCATGCACTATCGTTCGCAACAGGGAATGAATATAACATGAGGGTTCCATGGCATTAGGATTAAGACATCTGTTTTTTTGAAGATATAATAGACTGAATATTAATAGTATAACTTAATTATTTTCTAATGAAACCCTCATACACTATCGTTCGCAAAAGATAATGAAAATA
>JAIPBT010000025.1 GCA_021738565.1 Bacteroidales bacterium | reverse complement strand
TCATGCACTATCGTTCGCAACAGGGAATGAATATAACATGAGGGTTCCACGGTATCAATATCGAAATTATCAAATTTTTTAGTTTTTAATTATCTGAAATATAAATGCTTAACTAAATTATATACTAGTGAAACGAATATTTATCACTTCAGTTTTGATTGGGATCTTCATCCAGATTTCAGCACAGGGAACTTTGCTGCTGCGCGAACCAGCCATCAGCAAGGACCATATTGTATTTGTATATGCAAATGACCTTTGGAGCAATACCATTGGTGAAAAAAATGCTGTAAGGCTCACTTCTTCAATTGGTGCGGAAAGGGATCCGCATTTCTCACCGGATGGCAATTGGATCGCTTTTACCGGACAGTACGATGGCAATACCGATGTTTACCTTGTCCCCGTATCCGGCGGAGAACCTGAAAGACTTACCTGGCACCCCTCTTCAGACAATGTAACAGGATGGATGCCGGGAGGTAATGAGATTATCTTTTCTTCCTCACGAATGGGACAACCAACAAAACGAAGCAGGCTGTACAGTATAGATTTGAAAGGAGGAATGCCTCAACCCCTGCCTCCCCACCGTGCAGCAGATGGAAAAATATCCGGTGATGGCAAATACCTTGCCTACCTTCCGTTTGGTGAATGGGACAGTGAATGGAGAAATTATCGGGGCGGACAGGCACAACCGGTTTGGATACTGAATCTTGAAGACTTTTCCCTGGAGCAGACCCCCCGGACCGATAACGAAAGGAACATCAAACCTGCCTGGTTCAAAAACAGGATCTATTTCATATCAGAAAGGGACTATGCTGCCAACATCTGGTCATTTGACCCGGTTTCGGATGACCTCAAACAACATACCTTCTATGGTAAGTTTGATGTTAAAGACATTAATGCTGGTCCGGAAAACATAATTTTCGAACAGGGTGGCGCTTTGCACATCCTCAATCCTGAAACAGATGAAATAACCGATCTTAGCATTGAAGTGCGGGGCGACTTTCACTGGGCCAGGACACGATGGGAAGATGTCTCACCAGGTAATTTTACGAATCCTTCGCTTTCACCAACGGGAAAAAGGGCGTTGCTTGAATACCGGGGTGATATTTTTACACTCCCCAAAGAGGAAGGCAGCTGGAGAAACATAACAAACACCCCCGGAACAGCCGACAGGTTCCCGGTCTGGTCGCCCAAAGGAGATAAAATTGCATGGTTCTCCGACAAAAGCGGTGCATATACCCTGATGATCTCCTCGCAGGATGGGTTGGAGGAAACAAAGGAAATCAAACTTCCGAACCCCACCTATTATTTCAGGCCCGACTGGTCACCCGACGGAAAATACATTTCCTATACAGATACCGATTACAATTTATGGTATGTTGATGTTGAAAGCGGAAATGCAACAAAAGTGGATACTGAAAGGTACGCCCATCCAAACCGGACGCTCAATCCGTCCTGGTCACCCGACAGCAAGTGGATCGCATATACCAAACTCGGCAAGAATCACTTCAAGGAAATCAAAGTATACAACATCGAAACCGGCGAAAATCATCAGTTGACGAATGGTATGGCAGATGCGCTTGGACCCGTTTGGGATGAATCAGGCAAGTATATGTATTTCCTCGCAAGCACCAATTTTGGACTTAAAACCGGTTGGCTCGATATGAGCAATTATGACGTGGATCCCACAAGGAACCTTTATATGATCGTCCTGAACAGCAAGGATCCCTCTCCATTGTTGCCAAAGAGTGATGAAGAAGAGGCTGAGAAAGAAGATTCAAAAAATGAGAATGGCAAAAAGAAAAAGAAAGAGAAGAAAAAACAGGATGAAAGCGGGGATGATGAATTGGAAAGCAAGGTCAGTGTGGTCATCGATCCTGAAAATATTGAGAGAAGGATCATAGCCCTGGATGTACCCGCGAGGGATTATCTGTTTACGCTTGAAGGTCCTGAAAATACAGTTTTCTATGCTGAAAACATACCACATCAACCGGGGTTTACACTTCACAAATATGACCTGGATGAACGGGAGTCAATGGAATTTATGGCGGGAATAAATGATGCCTCGGCTTCATTCGACCGCAAAAGCCTGTTGTATAAGAAAAACGGCACCTGGGGAATCGTTTCCGCTGAAGGGAAATCAGCAAAAGTCGGAGACGGAACACTCAACACATCCAATATCAAATACAGGATCGTTCCCGGGGAAGAGTGGAAACAGATCTTCACCGACGGATGGAGATTCCAGCGTGATTTCCTCTATGTGGAAAATGTACACGGGGCTCCCTGGAATAAAATATATGACTGGTATGTTCCTTTCGTCGATCATATCAAGCACCGGGATGACCTTAATTACCTGCTGGATATCGTAGGGGGCGAAGTCGCCGTAGGACACTCATTTATCAGGGGTGGGGATTATCCCGATGTGCCTGGGGTATCCGTTGGGTTGCTGGGTGCAGACTACTCCATTGAAAATGGATTGTACAAGATCATTAAGGTCTATACAACGGAATCGTGGAACCCCGACCTGAAAGCTCCGCTTGATATACCGGGAATTGATGTTAAAGAAGGGGACTACCTCATCAGCGTAAACGGGAATAAAATTTCGGCAGGTATGAACATATACAGGCTATTCGAAGGAACCGCAGGTATGCAAACAGTTTTAGAAGTATCTGAGTCACCCGATGCCAGTGAACCGCGAACTGTTGTAGTTGAGCCTGTCAGCAATGAAAATGGCTTGCGATACTACAGCTGGATAGAAGAGAACAGGCGCAAAGTGGATGAGCTCTCGAACGGCAAACTGGCATATGTCTACCTGCCAAATACCGGAGGAGGCGGATTCACAAATTTCAACAGGTACTATTTTTCACAGCAGGATAAAAAGGGCGTCATCATTGATGAGAGGAACAATGGGGGTGGCTCTGCTGCCGATTACATGATAGATGTTATGAACAGGGAACTTTTCGGATACTTTAATTCCAATGCAGGTGACAAAAGACCATTCACATCCCCGATTTCAGGAATCTGGGGGCCCAAGGTGATGGTCATAAATGAGAGTGCCGGATCCGGAGGGGACTACCTTCCCTATGCTTTCAGCAAAATGCAAATCGGTCCGCTGGTGGGAACCAGAACCTGGGGAGGACTGGTGGGAACATGGGACACTCCTCCATTTATTGACGGAGGCAGAATGGTTGCTCCTCGCGGAGGGTTTTATGACACGGAAGGAAACTGGGCTGTTGAAAATGAAGGTGTGGCACCGGATATTGAGGTGATACAGGATCCTGCAACAGTTATCCGGGGAGGCGATCCGCAACTTGAGGTCGCAGTTGAAACTGCAATGGAACTGCTCCGTGATAATGAATTTGAGTTGCAACAGGAACCCCCGGCTCCCATACGCTGGAAAAGACCTGACTATTTTGATCTTAACAACAACTAAACTAATAAAACTTACAAAAGATGAGAAGAATAATTTTATTTGCTATTCTGGTGGCAGTTGTAGCATCATCATGCTCAGTGGAAGAGAAAACTTTACTGTTCAATGGTCAGAACCTCACCAACTGGAGCATACACCTGCCTGACAGTATCGATGAAGGATCTGTTTTCTATGTTGATGACGAAAAGATACACGTTGGAGGTATACCCAACGGTTATATCAAAACCAATGAAATGTATGATAATTACAAGCTGCACGTGGAATGGAGATGGATCGATCAACCAAAGAACAGCGGAGTGCTTCTCCACGCTACAGGCGAAGATATGATCTGGCCCAATTGCATTGAGGCCCAGCTGATGGCTGGCAAAGCAGGCGATTTTGTGCTCATAGGAAAAGGTTCCGGTATTACGGTAAACGGACAAGAATACCTTGTGGAATCTGAAGAAAACAGGTACCTGGTCTCCGATAAATTCGAGGAAAGCTCTGAAAATCAACCGGGAGAATGGAACAGCTATGACATCACGGTGACAGACACAAACATCAAGCTGAAGGTAAATGATGTACTACAGAACGAAGGAATTAATCCAACCAGGACCCGGGGGCATATCTGCATCCAATCAGAAGGAGGCCCCATGGAATTCAGGAACATCTATCTTGTAAAACTCAAGTAAAAAAACGATTGGAAAAGAAATATATATTTAATTAGCTATATAAATATATATATGCCAGGGGCCAGAGCGAATTTCGGTGGGTTGGGGTGTGAGGTGGGAAGATCGAGCTTGTCGAGATCGGTTCCTAACAATAAAGACCGGTTCCTGAGCGAAGAGGTGAGCTCCGCCGAACCTCGAGCCGAAGGACCCGGGATAGTCCTACCCTTTTCCCATATGTAATAATGAGCTCCGCCGAACCTCGATCCGAAGGACCCGGGATAGTCCTACCCTTTTCCCATATGTAATAATGAACTCCGCCGAACCTCGAGGAAGGACGGCTGCACGACTGTACGACGGCACGACGGCACGACGGCACGACTGTACGACTGCACGAGGGCACGAGGGCACGAGGGAGAGATCGAACGCAGTCGAGATCTTGACTTCCAAATGGTAATTCCGGTTCCTGAGCGAAGTGCCGAGTTTATCGAGGCACGAGGACACGGGGCAATAATTCCGATCCTTTCCTCTCTGTATAAATGTGGTAACCGTTTAGGAATTACCAACCGATTCGCCGCAGCGAAGAGCTCATGATCCCGACGATTTGTCGGGTGAATAATTTCCTGTTTATCGAGTGCAGCAGTGCAACAAATACACTTGAAGTAAAAAAGGAATATAGCTCAGATTTTCAAAAGTTTTTTACCTTTGCAAGGGTCTTGAGATATAATTGTATTATTTTAATATTCAACGTTTTAATAAATATTATCACCGATATAGAATGATTCAGCTTGATGTAAAAAACGTATTTGGATATATTCCCGGGTCTGAAATAATGGGCATGCAGGATGAAGTGGCTTCGAAACTTGAAATGCTTATCAGTCGTGACGGAGCAGGAAACGATTTCCTCGGGTGGTCAAACCTCCCGTCTTCCATTACGGATGACCAGCTTTCCGCCATAGAAACGAGCGTGGCAAAAATGAAGGGAAAATCTGATATTCTCGTAGTCATTGGTATCGGCGGATCCTACCTGGGCGCTAAAGCAGTCAATGATGCACTTTCCCACAGTTTTGAGATGTTGCGTTTAAAACATGATCAGCCTGTAATGATCTTTGCCGGCCACAACATCAGTGAAGATTACATTTCGGAGCTCACCGAGACACTTGACAATTATGACTACTCCATTATTGTCATATCAAAATCAGGAACCACCACCGAACCTGCAATTGCATTCCGCATCCTGAAAGAACATCTTGCCGGTAAATATGGCAACAAAGAGGCAGTTTCACGCATCATAGCGATCACCGATGCAGAAAAAGGTGCATTAAGAACACTGGCCGGCTATGAAGGTTTTGAGACGTTCGAGATCCCGGATGATATCGGGGGAAGGTTCTCTGTACTTACCCCGGTTGGACTCGTTCCGCTGGCTGCATCAGGTTTTGATATACGTCAGCTCGTCAATGGTGCCCTGGAAATGGAAAACCTGTGCCTGAGCAATGCAGATCTGAACAAAAATCCTGCTGCACTATATGCTGCCACAAGAAATGCCCTCTACAGGAAAGGAAAGAAAATTGAGATACTGGTAAATTACCACAACAAACTTCATTATGTAGCAGAATGGTGGAAACAACTTTTTGGGGAAAGCGAGGGAAAAGATGGAAAAGGAATTTACCCCGCTTCCGTGGATAATTCTTCCGATTTGCATTCCATGGGGCAGTATATCCAGGACGGTGAGCGCATCCTGTTTGAAACCGTGCTTTCGGTCGGGGAAAGCGACCGGGCAGTTACCATACCACACGACGAAAAAGACATGGATGGATTGAATTACCTGGCAGGCAAACGCATGGATGAAGTCAACAAAATGGCCGAACTGGGCACCATACTGGCGCATATCGACGGAAATGTACCAAATATGCGGATAGAGATCCCGAAACTAAACGAATATTATCTCGGACAATTGATGTACTTTTTCGAGATTGCCTGCGGGATGAGCGGATATATGCTGGGTGTGAACCCCTTCAACCAGCCAGGAGTTGAAGCCTATAAGAAGAATATGTTCGCATTGCTGGGCAAACCCGGCTATGAAGAAGAATCAGAAAAGATAAAAAGAAGGCTGTAACGAACATTGTCAGCGTTACAATGTTAAAAGACCGGTTAACCAACCCGGTCTTTTTTATGGTAAAATTCCTTGAAAAACTAAGTCCTGCTGTAAAAGGTACAGGACTTGCCTTTCTTGCAACCCTGGGAATGGCAAACGTCTATGTATTTTCAAAAGCAGCCCTTCTGGAGGTAAATTTCTTTCAATTCCAGTTTTACTGGTTTTCATTTGCCCTGCTCTGGAACGGCATATACATCATTTCCACAGGTCTCATCAGGAAAATCCCTCAACTTGAACGCAAATCCAGGATCGACCTCATGATCATCGGTACGTTGGAATTGTTGGCAGCCCTTACCCTGTTCATTGCCATACTCCTATCTGAGAATCCCGCCATCGTCTCCTTTCTCTCAAATGCCACACCCATTTTTGTTACCCTGATGGGGATTCGCTTCCTTGGAGAGCGCTTCAACACCATAGAAGCGATCGGAATTCTTCTGACCGTAGGCGGGGTGGTCATGATCACCTACACCAGGAACATGACACTGGAACAATTCTTTGAAAACGGGAACGGATGGATCCTGTTGTCTTCCCTTTTCCTCTCCTCAAGTATTGTTTATGCCAAAAAAAATATAAAAAAACTGCATCCCAGCATCCTGACCATCAACCGGGTGATCTTTCTGTTTCTGTTCGGATTGATCGCCGTTTTGATCAGGCAGGAAAACCTCCTGGTACCTAAAAGTGCCGTTTTCAATATGATCGCCGGTTCAGTACTTGGTCCATTCCTGACCGGCCTTGCCCAATATTCCGCGTTGAAATTTATTGAAGCATCCAGGACTATGATCATTCAGGCTACCCGCGGACTGTTCGTGCTGATCGGTTCCATGATCTACCTTTCGCTGATACCCACTTACCTGCAGGTTGCAGGAGGCATCATTACAATCGTGGGCGTGATCATTATGAGCTTCGGAAAAATCAAAAAGAAAACGGGGCCCCCTAAGAACCCCGTGAAAACTTCCAACTAACTTAACCAACTGCCTGTTATGAAAAGTCGTTAACTTATGTCAATCGTCTTTGGTCCGTGCTGCACTGCTTCCTTCTTCAAAGGAAGATGAATCGTTAACACTCCATTATTATGAACTGCCGATATGCTGTCCGTATCAAAAGAATCCTCAAGACGAAAACTCCTTGAAAACGATCCGTAATTGAACTCTCTTCTTGTGTAATTGTGCTGCTCTTCCTGTGTTTCCTTTTCAACCGATGATATGGTCAGTATCTCATTGTCAAGATCGATCCTGAAATCATCTTTTGACAAACCTGCAGCAGCGACCTCGATCCTGAATTCCTCCTGTCTCTCAATGATATTCACAGCCGGTGCTGAAGCATATCCCTGGCCATAATACCTGCTCGAAACATTGTCATTGAAAAAATCATCCCTGTATGAGGGAACATAACATTTTCTATAATTTGTTAACATTTTACTGTCCTCCGTTTTGTTGTTATTAATCAAATTCCTGCTCAGATAATGTCAAATGACGTGCCGGATATAAAAAGGTGTCATTATGTCTGTTATGTGTAAAATTGTATGTCATTTTGTCGTTTTATTTAAATTGCCTGTTGGATGTTATTAAATAATATTGTCTATTTTAGTATGCAAAACGAAGTCCTTTTGCTATGAAAAAACCCGGTATCCTCCTGTTGTTATTTGCGGTCTTTCAGTCATGTGAAAAAGCTCCTGGTTACGGCAACCTGGCTGATTACATCGATCCCCTGATCGGGACTGATTCAAAATTTGAATTGTCGAACGGGAATACCTATCCTGCAGTGGCCCTGCCCTGGGGAATGAATTTCTGGACTCCGCAAACCAATGAGATGGGCAACGGCTGGTGCTATCAGTATTGCGCGGATAAGATCCGCGGTATCAAACAAACACACCAGGCTTCACCCTGGCTAAATGATTATGGTGCCTTCTCAATTTTTGCAACCACCGGCAAGCTTGTTTTCAATGAATCAGAGCGGGCATCCTGGTTTTCGCATAAAACAGAAACTTCAAGGGCCTATTATTACAGCACCTACCTGGGCGATTACAACACAACGATAGAGATCGCCCCTACCGATCGCTGCGCAATGTCGCGTCTGACTTTCCCTGGAACTGATTCGGCATTCCTTATTATAGACGGTTTTAACATGGGATCCATGATCAATGTTTCCCCCGATCAGCAGAAGATCACCGGGTGGGCATCCAACAATCATGGCGGGGTGCCCGGAAATTTCAGGAATTACTTTGTGGTCTATGCCGACAAAGAATTTGAAGAGGTTTATATTGCTGAAGACAACCGGATAAAGGCGGGACAGCTTAAAACCGAATGTGATCATGCCGGCGCCATCGTTCAATTCAAAACAAAACCTGGTGAGAAGGTTCATCTGAAGATCGCTTCATCTTTTATAAGCCCGGAACAGGCCGAGATCAATCTGAAACGGGAAATTGGGAACAAAACATTCGGGCAGGTAAAATCCGAAGCCCGGCAAAAATGGGAAGACCAGCTGCAGAGGATCCTGGTAAAAGGGGGTACCGAAGACCAGTTCAAAACATTTTATACCGCATTGTACCGAACCATGCTTTTCCCCAGGAAATTCTATGAATACGGTCCGGACAACAAGATCATCCATTACAGTCCGTATAATGGAAAGATAGAAAAAGGCTACATGTTCACAGACAACGGATTCTGGGATACCTTCAGGGCAGTTTTTCCATTCTTCAACCTGATGTTCAGGGAAATGAACAGCAGGGTCATGGCAGGCCTTGCCAATACCTACCGCGAAAGCGGGTGGCTGCCTGAATGGGCAAGCCCGGGCCACAGGAGCGCCATGGTAGGATCCAACTCGGCATCAATCATTGCAGATGCATATCTCAAAGGGGTATATATCCGGGATATTGACCTTCTCTATGAGGCCATTCTTAAAAACAGTGAAAATGAGGGACCACTGCATTCGGTGGGCAGGTATGGCGTCAAATATTACAACAAACTCGGTTATATTCCCTACGATTCCGGAGTCAATGAAAACACTGCCAGAACGCTGGAATATGCCTATGATGACTTTGCCATCTGGAGACTCGCAAAAGCACTTGGCAGACCCCTGGATGAGATCGATCGTTTTGCTCAACGGGCCATGAATTACAGGAATGTTTATGACCCATCAACGAATTTTATGCGCGGGAAAAACCTGGATGGCACATTCCAGTCACCGTTCAGGCCCGACAAATGGGGAGATGCATTTACGGAGGGTTGCTCCTGGCACTGGACATGGTGCGTGTTCCACGACATACAGGGTTTGATTGACCTGATGGGCGGAACCTCAAAATTCAATGAAAAACTGGATTCGGTTTTTATCGCCGCACCTACAGCCGACCATTCATATTACGGATTCCAGATCCATGAGATCACCGAAATGAAGATCATCAATATGGGACAGTATGCACACGGGAACCAGCCCATCCAGCACATGCCATATCTCTATAATTATTCCGGGCAGCCATGGAAAAGCCAGTACCATGTCAGGAACATTATGAGCAGGCTTTATCATTCAGGTGCTGACGGACTTTGCGGGGATGAGGACAACGGGCAGACCTCTGCATGGTATCTGTTTTCAGCACTGGGCTTTTATCCCGTAACTCCCGGGTCAGATCAATATGTGATAGGTTCACCCCTCTTTAAAAAAGCAACCCTTCGGTTAGAGAATGGAAAAACCTTCATTATCACTGCACCCAATAATTCATCTTCGAATGTGTACATCCATTCAGCCAGGCTCAACAAAAAGAAATTTAACAGGAATTACCTGACCCATGAGGAATTAATGAGGGGAGGCACACTCCGTTTCAAGATGGAAGCGCTGCCTGATACCACAAGGGGTACAGATAACATTCATTTTCCATATTCATTCTCAGAAAATAAGTAACAGGAAATGTTTAATTGGTGTCAGAAAGAAAACTCATATTATTAAGAGCTAAGTACAGAATTTTCGTTTCATTCCGCATTAAAGTCCACCAGTCCATACAGATAAAGCCTGCTGGGTTCCGGCCATGGTTCAGGTCGCGGTTGGTCCCTGTTTTGTGTAAGTGTTTCCCATTTTAGCAAATACTTCACGTCGGGATTGCAGTCAGAACCAATGTCGGCAGCAATATTCACCTGCAAACCGGGAAAATTTCCCTCCAGGGTCAATTGATCTCCGAACGGGTCCGGTTTCAGTACTTTACCAATATTGTTAAAATCCTTGTCCAGCAAAATGGTTTCATTTCCATACTTTTTATGATAATAACTGAATTCATACATCCCGTCATCTCTTTTTCTGAAATCCTTCAGGTATACTTCAAATACAATGCTCCCCCACCCTGAGAAATCCCACCGGTAATCCCATGTTGTGATCTGCTTTGCGACCCACTTGTCATTGCCCAACCGTGATACATACAACTGAAGGTTTCCTTCCGAATCGTATTTATGATAAATGAAAACAGGTAACTGATCATCATTCAGGACCATTTTAGCTGCAAGATTGATGATTCCGCCTCCGGGCGGTATTGGGTCCACTATAAGACCCGGGTCGTTAATGGTGGCAGGAAGCGTAATTTCATTCCCGAAAGCATCGAACCAATGCAGCAGGTCAGGACTTTTCATATAAGACAGGTCATGGTTCGTGGAGCAATCGGGCGTATCCCGCCAGACCCAGTAAACATGGTACCAGCCATCATTCAGGAGCACGGGCTCCGACTGATAGGCATTCATCTTTCCCTGGCCATCTGTAAGCGGGGCATCAAGCAGGCGTTCCCATTCCCGGGTTTCTGTTGAATAAATGTTATATATTTCATTTCCGTTGCCACTTCCTCCATCCCGGTAATGAAACAGAAGGTCCCCATCCGCTGTAAACATAAAATTGGGATATGTACACCGGTCTTCCTCTGCCCCCACCATTTTCATAACCTGTTCCAGCGAAGTAATATCTCCAGGCACCGCACTTCTGAAGTAGGTCAGAGGATCCACATGCATGTTCCCGGCCAGGTGGATGTAACCCTCACTGTCTGCTGCCAGTGTAATACTGTTATGGCTGTCCCACCCCAGGATCGTACTGGTACCCCCTGCAGATTCCCTGTAAGTGGCCGGCAAGGTATAGAGCTGGAATTTCTCATCTGCTGCATCCTTTTGACCAACAACCATGCGACGCTCTGAATTGTAATACGCAATATATTGTCTGTTACAATCACTGTACAAACAAAATCCAACGGGATGACCGGCCCAAACCGAGTCTATTGGAATGACCCGGGCTACTGCAATCGACTGATCGGTCTCGTCAATGATCATTGGATCTGCCATATCTGTTTGCGCGAAAGTTCCTGAATAGGCACAACAGAAAATAACTGATAAAACCAGGCTTCGTATCTTTTTCATTTCAATCATTTTAATACAGGACCTGCATCCATTCTTCAACTTTTCACGACAAGGATCCCAGGGCATGCAATAACCTGTCAAGTGCCTCATTGATGACACTGCGAGGTGCAGCTATATTCATCCGCATGTACCCTTCTCCTCCGCTTCCGAACCTGGGACCATCCACAAAACCGAGCCTGGCTTTTTCAGTCATGAACCGGAACAACTCCTTGTCGTCAAGTCCAAGGAATTCAAAATTCAGCCAAACAAGGTAGGTTGCTTCCAACGGGGAAATTCTGACCTGCGGAAATGCTTCGTTCACTCTTTGCCTCAAAAGGAGAAAATTTTGCTCAAGGTAGTTCAATAACTGTGTAAGCCATTCTTCCCCGCTTTGATAAGCAACTTCAAGTGCCGTGAAACCAAAAAGGTTGCCTCCGCCGATATGGGTATCACCGAGGACCTTTTTGTATCTTTTCATCAGTTGCTTATCCTCAATCACCAGTGCCGATGTATGAAGTCCTGCAAGGTTAAATGTCTTACTTGGTGCCACACAGGTGATGGTCCTTCTGGCAATCTTCCTGTCCAGGGTTGCGAGCGGGATGTGCTTATTTCCAAACAAGAGCAGATCAGAATGAATCTCATCACTTACCACGAGAACATCATATTTTACTGCAAGTTCAGCCAGTTTTTCCAGCTCTTCCCCAGACCATGCCCTTCCCACCGGATTGTGCGGATGGCAAAACATCATCATCTTCACTCCGTCACGGAATTTAGACTCCAGATCGTCAAAATCCATTGTATAGTTTCCATGATCATCTGACAGCTGGTTGTTCACCAGCGCCCTTCCGTGGTTCTCAATCGAACTGAAGAACGGAAAATAAACAGGAGACTGCACCAGGATCCTGTCTCCAGGGTTAGTATAGGCAAGAACACTGAGTACAAGAGCGGGAACGATACCCGGACTGAAATCAACATCACCCGGACTCACATTCCAGCTGTGCCTCTTTTTCATCCAGCCGGAAACAGCTTCAAAAAAACTTTCAGTGCGCCTTGTATATCCATACACGGGATGCCCTGCACGTTCTTTAATAGCATCAACTATAAAATCAGGTACTTCAAAATCCATATCCGCCACCCACATGGGAAGTACATCCTCCTGCCCGAAAAGCATTTCAACCATATCATATTTAATGGCTCCTGTCCCTGCACGGTCAATTACCTTGTCAAAATCATATTTCTTCATACAATATTTTTTAAAGCATTTGAAAATGCTGCCGGGATGGTCCCTCGCATACTCCTTGCGAAGGATAAATCCCTGCAGAAACTTGCGGAAGAGCCGCCTTTACCGGTTCAAAAAATCCCTGTTAACCGTAAAATGCCTCTGCTCCAGGGTATTTCATCTCCTTCCTGGCTTGCTCTTCGGACATAACATAATATTCTGCCACAGATTCAGAACAAACCACACCCCTGGCGTTGAACAATTGTACATCAATAACGGCGATCTGTCTCTTTTGCTCCCTCAACCGCGCCCTGATGGTAAGCGGACCTTCATTTACGCTTACAGGTTTCCTGAATCTTGAAGTCAGTCTGGATGTGACCCCTCCGGTTTTCATTTTAACGAAGACCACCCAGCTGGCGATCTCATCCATCAGGGTACTCTGAATGCCACCATGAAGCACATCAATATAACCCTGGTAAAAATCCTTTGGCTCCCATTTGCTTACAATATCATCGCCGTCTTCAAAGAATTCCATCTGAAGCCCGTGATGGTTTTTCGCACTGCAGCCAAAACAATAATATTCAGGAAGAGTTTCAAAAGGATTTTGAAGTTTTCGCATGATTGAATCTGTATTGGGTGAACTTTCAAATTTAATATTTATAAATTGCTTATCATTTTTATGCTGAAAATTCATATGCATGGTATCTCCCAAAAAGTACCTCGGCCAGCATTTTTTAACTGACGACCGTATAGCAGGACGCATCGCCCGGCTTCTGCCGGATGATGACGATATATCGGTAATGGAGATAGGGCCGGGCAAGGGCATATTAACCGGTCACCTGTTGTCGATCAAAACAAAAAAATTCCTTGCTGTGGATATCGACAGGGACGCGATCCTTTACCTCGGAAAGAAATATCCGGAGAAAAGGCACCATTTCATCCACCAGGACTTTCTTAAAATGGACAGTGAGGTCATTCACTCCGACAGGTGGCACATCATCGGGAACTTCCCCTACAATATTTCAAGCCAGATATTTTTTAAAGTACTTAACAACAGGCAACATATACTTTCCGTGACCTGTATGATCCAGAAAGAGGTAGCCCAAAGGATTGTCTCACCCCCCGGTTCGAGGACTTACGGTATTCTTTCTGTAATTCTCCAGGCATATTTTGATGTCCGACACGAGTTCAATGTCAAGCCGGGCTCCTTTTTTCCACCGCCGAAAGTAATTTCATCAGTAATCACCCTTAAGAGGAATGACAATAAGCACCTTGCCTGCAACGAGGAATTGTTTTTGAAAATTGTAAAAACCACCTTCAACCAGCGAAGAAAAACCATTAAAAACTCCTTAAAAACAATTTTGTTAAATTTGGATGGCGAAAACGAACTCTTGTTTAAGAGACCAGAGCAACTGGGAGTTGATGAATTTGTTGAACTGACAAACTGGTCTGCACCAAGGCTGAAAAGTCATCAATAAATGGCATTAAACCTCTTCCTACGCGTCCTCCGTAGCGGAACGCGAAGGAGGATTAAAACCTGATCAATCATGAATCCGGAACTATCAAGAGAGTTTATTAACGAATTGAGAGCCATCATCGAAGCAAAAGATGACAGGGCTGCACTTGAATTATTGCAGGACTTTCACCCGGTTGATATTGCTGAACTTTACGAAGAACTGGATATCGAAGAGGTAAAATACCTCTACATGATCATTGATCCTGAGATCGCATCGGATGTATTGGCAGAGCTTGAAGAAGACGACAGGGAACGGTTCCTTAAATCGCTCCCCGCCGAACTGATTGCCAGCCAGTTCATCAACCACATGGAATCCGATGATGCCGCCGATGTGCTGGCAAACCTCGATGAGGAGACCAAACAGGAGGTACTCAGGCAGATCAAAGATGTGGAGCAGGCTGGTGATATTGTTGACCTTCTGTCCTACGACGAAGACACTGCCGGCGGTATCATGGCCAAAGAGCTGATCAAGGTCAACGAGAACTGGAGCCTTACCACCTGCCTTAGGGAGATGCGAAAACAGGCAGAGAATGTTGACGACATCTTTTACATCTATGTAATCAACGACGATAACATATTAACCGGGATTGTCTCCCTGAAGGCCATGCTGATCTCATCCAGCAGCACCATTGTGAAGGACATCTTTGAAAAGGAGATTCGATATGTGTCTTCAGATACGGCTGCAGAAGAGGTGGCACAGATCATGGACAAGTATGACCTTGTTGTTTTGCCTGTTGTTGACAGCATCGGTCGCCTGTTGGGACGCATTACAATTGACGACATCGTTGATTTTATCAGGGATGAAGCAGAAAAGGATTACCAGATGGCTTCCGGTATTTCTTCAGATGTCGAAACCACCGACTCCCCACTGAGGTTGTCGAGAGCCCGGCTGCCCTGGCTGATCATCGGACTCATTGGCGGGGTATTGGTCGCTGCATTGATATCCCAATTTGAAAGCGACATTAAGCTGAACCCGGAAATGGCCTTTTTCATTCCCCTGATCGCTGCCATGGCAGGAAATGTTGGGATACAGTCATCAGCAATAATCGTACAGGGGCTGGCAAACAACAGCCTGGGTCTGGAAAGCACATTCAAAAAACTTTTAAAAGAATTTACCGTTGCATTGATGAACGGGATCATTTTATCAGTCATGTTATTTCTTTATAACCTGATCATGAAACAGGGACTTGCCCTGACATATACGGTAAGCATATCACTTTTTGTGGTGATCAACTTTGCCGCCCTGTTTGGAACAATGATTCCCCTTTTATTAAACAGAATGAAACTTGATCCCGCGCTTGCCACCGGACCTTTCATAACCACGACAAATGATATTATGGGACTGTTTGTTTACTTCCTGATGGGAAGGATCCTCTATGATGTGTTTGTTATCTAGAATGTGGTATTGATCGCTTCAACAGGACTCATACGCGCAGCCTGCCATGCAGGGGCAAAACCACTTACCAGTCCGATCACTGTTGAAATAACAATTCCGCGCAATATATTGCCAAATGTAAGATACATGGTAAAGTCACTTGCAAGGTTAATTCCAAGGGTAAGTAAAGCGATGATCAGCAGCCCTGCAATACCTCCAACCAGTGAAAGAACAATCGATTCTATCAGGAATTCCATCAGTATGAAATAATTCTTGGCGCCGATCGCTTTTTCTATGCCGATCAGGTGTGTTCTCTCCTTGACAGAGACAAACATGATGTTGGCAATACCGAATCCGCCAACAATGATTGAAAAGATACCGATAAAAAACCCCGCAATGTTGATCACCCTGAAAATCTGGTCAAGCTGGTTATTGATAATGCTTGTCTGGTTCAATGCAAAATTATTATCATCCTGGGGTTTAAGCCGCCTGACCGATCGAAGGATGGATGTAACCTCTGCTGAAAGATCATCAACAGAAACCCCCTCCTTTGCCTTTACCCAGATCTGGGGGGAGGCATTCTCACTTTTAAGATCCACAAGGTTTCTCATGAAATGAACGGGTACAATTATCAATTCATCCAGGTTGTTATCATCGAACGTCCCCTTGCCCTCCTTTTTGGTTACGCCTATTGCTGTAACCTTGAATCCTCCGATCTTGAAATCCCGGCCCACAGGATCCATCTCCTCAAAAAGATCTGCCGCAAGCTCAGATCCAAGAACTGCAATGTTCCTTCCTCCTGAAACCTCAAAAGGAGAAAAATACCGGCCATTTTCAATTTCAAAAGAACGGATGTTCTGAAAACCTTCTGAAACACCCAAAACAGTGATATTGGCAGCGCTGTTGTTTTTATATTGAACTGCCTTCCGCACATCGGTCACAAAGCATGATTCGTAGGTAAGATGGGATTTTTCCCTGATGATCTCATTCTCCTCCATGGTAACCAGCGGGCGGTTCAGGTATTTCCACCATGCATACTCCTCTCCATCCTCCGGCGCCCATGGCCATTTTTGTATGTATACCACGTCATCCCCGAGTGATGACACACTTTCACGCACATTCATTTCAAGGGAATCAACTGCCGTAAAAACCGATATAATAGCAAAAATTCCAATGGTAATGCCAAGAAGGGTCAGGGCAGAGCGAAGCTTATTCCCCCTGAAAGTGTGGAATGCCATGATCATGCTTTCCCAAAACAATCTGAAAATAATCATTATACCTGTATTAAGAACTAGAAAAGGTTTGCTATTTTTGCACGGTAATTTTATGCAAGATAGAACATTCGTTATTTACATCATCCTAATTGTTCAAAAAGCATAAAATAATTACATTCACAAGCCCAAAATTACTAACACCTTCAACATTTAATTATTATTCATGAGCACAAATAAAAAAATCCGGTCGGCCCTGGTCTCAGTTTTTAATAAAGAGAAACTTGAATCAATTGTCAGCAAACTTAATGAATTCGGTGTTCGGCTTTATTCCACGGGGGGGACAAAAGATTTTATTGAGAAGCAAGGCATTGAGGTTACATCAGTTGAATCACTTACAGATTACCCATCCATACTTGGAGGCCGGGTTAAAACGCTGCATCCCAAGGTTTTTGGAGGCATACTTTCCCGGCGTGAGAACAATGACGACAGGTCACAGCTCGATCAATACGGCATTCCCGAAATTGACCTTGTCATTGTAGACCTGTATCCGTTTGAAGTCACGCTGACTTCAGGAGCATCTGAACAGGAAATCATTGAAAAGATAGATATAGGAGGAATTTCCCTGATCCGTGCCGCCGCAAAAAATTACAAAGATGTTCTCGTAGTCTCATCAAGGGATCAATACGACCAACTCCTGGAACTCCTTACCAATGCAAACGGGGAAACCACAATTGAGCAGAGAAAGCTATTTGCAAAAGAGGCTTTTAACATCTCCTCCCATTACGACAGTACGATTTTTAACCATTTCGATGGTGGTGCAGGAAGCGCTCTTAAACTGAGTGTTCAACAATCAAAAGAATTGCGGTATGGTGAGAATCCCCACCAGGAAGGTCTCTTCTTTGGTCGCTTTGAAAGTATGTTTGATCAGTTGTGGGGAAGGGAGATCTCTTACAACAACCTGCTTGACATAGATGCAGCTGTCAGCCTTATCGGAGATTTTGACAAAACCACCTTTGCAGTGTTGAAGCACAACAATGCATGCGGTGTGGCCTCCAGGGAAAACCTTACACAAGCCTGGAAAGATGCACTTGCAGGAGACCCGGTTTCGGCTTTCGGCGGCATCCTGGTAACCAACAGGGAAATAGATGCTACAACAGCAGATGAGATGAATAAGATATTTTTTGAAGTATCCATTGCTCCCGGATATGATGATGACGCCATAGAAATACTGAAACAGAAGAAGAACAGGATACTGCTGGTTCAAAAGCACCGGAAATTGCAGGTAAAAAGCATCAGAACGGTGCTGAATGGTTTTATTCAACAGGACAGGGACACCAAGCTTGAAATGGCTGAAGAACTCAGGGTTGTCACCAAAGAAAGTCCTTCAGATGCGCAGGTAAATGACCTGCTTTTCGCCAACAAGCTTGTGAAACATACCAAATCAAATGCAATTGTTCTGGCGAAAGGAGAACAACTCCTTGCTTCCGGGGTAGGCCAAACATCAAGAATTGATGCATTGAAACAGGCCATAGAGAAAGCCCGGGGCTTTGAATTTGACCTTGAGGGCGCGGTGATGGCTTCAGATGCATTCTTTCCTTTCGCCGACTCTGTTGAAATTGCGAACAAAGCCGGGATCATTGCAGTGATACAGCCCGGTGGATCAAAACGCGACCAGGAAAGCATTGATTACTGTGACGCTCACAACATGAGCATGGTATTCACGGGGTTCAGACATTTTAAACATTAAAACAACATAACAGGAAATACATGGGATTCTTTTCATTTCAGCAGGAACTTGCGATTGACCTTGGTACTGCAAATACTATCATCATTCACAATGACAAGGTTGTAGTGAATGAACCCTCCATCGTAGCAATCGATCAGCATACAGGAAAACTCATAGCCATTGGAGAAAAAGCCAGGCAGATGCATGGAAAAACACACGAAAACATAAAAACCATACGTCCGCTCAGGGACGGTGTTATAGCAGATTTCCATGCTGCCGAACAAATGATCAGGGGTATGATAAAAATGATCAATCAGAAAAAGAGATTATTCACCCCTTCTCTGAAAATGGTTGTTTGTATCCCCTCCGGCAGCACAGAGGTCGAAATAAGGGCTGTACGAGACTCTTCGGAGCATGCTGGAGGACGTGATGTTCATATGATCTTCGAACCCATGGCAGCGGCCATAGGTATCGGGCTTGATGTAGAGGCGCCTGATGGTATCATGGTGGTGGATATTGGAGGGGGAACAACGGAAATTGCAGTCATTGCCCTGGGCGGTATAGTCTGCAACCAGTCCATCAGGATCGCCGGAGATGGTTTCACCATGGACATCCAGACCTACATGCGCCACCAGCACAACATAAAGATAGGAGAACGAACTGCTGAAGAAATCAAAATCCATGTGGGATCTGCATTGCCTGAGCTGAAAGATCCTCCGACTGATTTCAATGTAAGGGGACCGAACCTGATGACTGCAATGCCCATTGAAATTCCGATTTCATACCAGGAGATAGCTCATTGCCTGGATAAATCGCTATCAAAAATTGAAACCGCGATTCTGTCCGTTCTCGAGCAGACACCGCCGGAATTGTATGCAGATATTGTTGCAAGGGGCATCTATCTTGCCGGTGGAGGCGCTTTGCTTCGGGGCCTGGATAAAAGACTGTCGGATAAAATATCCATTCCCTTTCATATTGCAGAGGATCCTTTACAGGCAGTGGCAAGGGGAACGGGCATTGCACTTAAGAATGTTGACAAATTCCCATTCCTTATGAAATAACAAACCTGAAGTGCTCTTATGAGAGAAATTCTCTGGCTGCTTAAGAATTATTACCATGTGCTGTTGTTCATTCTGCTTGAAGTATTGGCATTGTCACTGCTAAGCAGGCATAATGCCTACCAGCATTCAAAACTGGTGAACCTCAACAGGGAAATAGCCGGAACATTGTATAAAAATATTGAAGGAGCCAGGGAATACCTTTACTTGAGGAAAAACAACGAGATCCTTGTGAAGGAAAATACACGTCTCAGGAACCGGATCAGTGAGATTGAAAACCAACATCCCGCTACTTCCCCGACGTTTCAAAAAAAGGGATCATATCTTTATACAACTGCCCGCGTTGTGCACAGCACCCATTTCAAACAATACAATTACATCACCATTGACAAAGGAAGGAAACATGGAATCAGGAGGGACATGGCAGTAATCGGCGAAGAAGGCATTGTGGGTATCGTACTTGAAAGTTCTGCAAATTTTTCCACCGTACTTCCTGTTATAAACAGGGATTTTCGCTTAAGTGTCAGGTTGAAAAACAACAATTACGTGGGCATCATTCTGTGGGATGGTCAATCCCCGGAATTTGCCATATTGAATGAAATACCTCAGCATGCGGAAATTTCAGGCGGGGATACGATCATAACCAGCGGCTATTCTGCAATATTCCCGGAGGGAAGGTTTGTAGGAACGATTGAGGAGTTTGAAATGCAGGAAGGAAATTTCTACAGGATCAAAGTTGAGCTGGGAACCAATTTCTTTTCTCTATTTTATGTGAATGTGATCAGTAACTTCAACCAGCAGGAGCAGCACGAAATTGAATCAAGACTTGAACAATGATCCGGATCGCTACCAGAAATATCGTTAGGTTTTTTATCCTTGTTCTTTTCCAGGTATTGGTTATGGATAATATTCAGTTGGGGGGGTATCTGAATCCATATTTTTACATCCTGTTTATCCTCCTGTTGCCATTCGAAACCCCCAGGTGGGTATTGCTTGTGGGTGGCTTCATGCTTGGTCTCAGTATCGATCTTTTCACCAATACCCTTGGCATGCACACTGCAGCAACAGTTTTGATAGCGTTCATCAGGCCCTGGATACTTAAGACTTTTGCTCCCAGGGACGGATATGAGCCTGAGACGTTTCCCCGGATCTACTATTATGGGTTCAACTGGTTTGCAATTTATACCCTCATACTTACTTTCATCCACCACATGGCCCTGTTCTATATTGAAGTGTTTAACTTTCAGGATTTTTTGAGTACCTTTCTTCGAGTGGTACTCAGCACGGTCTTAACCTCAGCAACAATCATTTTGAGCCAGTATTTTATCTTCAGGAAATAGATGAAGTATTTTGATAACAGAAAGTATGTTTTTATTGCCATTGCGATCATAATCGGACTTGTTTTTATTACAAAACTTTTCCTGCTTCAGGTCGTTGAAAGGTCATACAAGGTATCTGCTGAAAATAACAGCCAGAGACATGTTGTTACCTATCCTTCCAGGGGACTGATATACGACCGGAATGGGGAGCTGCTTGTTTCAAACCAGGCAGCCTATGACGTCATGGTATCACCGGTCAATGTCTCTGAATTTGATACCACGGAATTCTGCTCATTGCTGGGTATTGGCAGGGACAACTTCCTGGAGCGGCTCAACCGTGCCAAAAATTATTCCTGGCGGATCAATTCTGTTTTCATGAAACAGGTTGAATTTAAAATTGCAGCTGTATTGCATGAGAAAATGTATAAATTTCCCGGCTTCACCCTCCAGTCAAGACCCCTACGCACCTATCCGCGACCGATAGCATCGCACGTCCTGGGTTACATCGGAGAAGTAAATGAAAAAAACATACAATCAGATGATTATTATTCCGCGGGCGATTATATCGGAGTTATTGGTATAGAAAAATCATATGAAGAGGTGCTCAGGGGTGAAAAAGGATTAAAAGTATACCTGAAAGATGTTCACAACAGGATCATTGGTCCCTATGAGGAAGGGAAATATGATATGCCCGTAAAAGTAGGGAGAGATATTGCCATCAGCCTCGATGCAGAAATCCAGGAATATGCCGAAACACTTATGCAGCCATTTATTGGCAGTGTTGTTGCCATCGAACCGTCCTCCGGGGAAATACTAACCATGGTAAGCGCACCCACGGTAAATCCCAATTTACTGATCGGAAGGAACCTTGGATCAACCATCAAAAAATTATCTGCCGATACACTTAATCCATTGTTCAACAGGGCAGTCATGGCTCAGTATCCACCGGGATCAACATTCAAGACCATCAACGCCCTCGTGGGCTTGCAGGAAGGTGTTATCACAACGGAAACTTCCTACTATTGCGACTACGGCTTCTATTACCGGGGTATACACGTCGGCTGCCATAACCATGAGACTCCCCTTGACCTTATCGGGGGAATTCAAAATTCTTGCAATACATATTTCTGTAATGTATTCAGGAGGATCATGGAAAATCCCGGATATGAAAATACCGAGGAAAGTTTCAATCACTGGAGAGACCATGTGACCTCATTTGGATTCGGAGAGAAACTGGGATTGGATTTTGCCAGCGAACTGAAGGGCAATATTCCCACAGCATCCTATTACGACCGGTATTACAGTAAGGGTCACTGGAATTTTCTCACCATATTATCCATGGCCATCGGACAGGGAGAATTGCTGATCACCCCCATCCAAATGGCCAATATGACAGCCACTATTGCAAACCGCGGATACTATATCACTCCACACCTGATCAAAAAAATAGATGGACAAGATCACATCGATGAAGAATTTGTCCGGAGAAACTTTACAACCATTGATTCTTCAAATTTCGTTCCCGTAGTAGACGGTATGGATCTGGCTGTCAACGGCGGACCCGGGTCCACGGCAAGAATAGCCAGGATACGGGATATCACTGTTTGCGGTAAAACAGGAACTGCAGAGAACCCGCACGGTGAAGACCATTCCATCTTCATTGCATTTGCACCCAAAGACGACCCGAAGATAGCCCTGGCAGTTTATGTTGAAAATGAGGGATTTGGAGGAACCTGGGCTGCCCCCATTGCCAGCCTGGTCATAGAAAAATACCTGACAGGAGAAGTGAAAAGAACATGGCTTGAAAATTATGTACGCAACGGCAATACGAATGATGAGGAAACAGAAGAATGACAAGAAGAGACAACATACTCCTGAATATTGACTGGTTCACTGTATTTCTGTGGGTCGCACTCGTGGTGTTTGGCTGGATGAACATCTACTCGGCAAACATCATGAAAGGAGATGGCACGGTTATGGACTTCAGCCAACGATACGGGAAACAATTCATCTGGCTGCTGGTTTCAATCATTCTAATTCTCATCATATTTCTGCTGGATGCGAAATTCTTTCCCTTTTTTGCCTACCTGCTCTACGGGATTACGATTGTAACCCTGCTGGCAGTCCTGGTATTCGGAAAGGAGATCAATGGTGCAAAATCCTGGTTTGTCATTGGTGGTTTCCAGTTCCAACCTTCGGAGTTTGCAAAACTTTTCACTGCACTGGCATTGGCACGACTGCTTTCATCTTACGGTTTTGTGTTGAAGAATTTCAAATCCCTGGTTCTTGCAGGATCGATCATCCTCGCTCCGGCCTTGCTTATAATGGTTCAGCCTGACCTGGGTTCTATGATGGTGTATTTTGCTTTTATTTTTGTGCTTTACAGGGAAGGTTTTCCCCAAAACCTGATGGTACTTGGTTCAATCCTTATCATCCTTTTTGTGATCACACTGCTGGTGGAAAAAATTTATATTTTGCCTGTGATATGGATTATTGCATTGATAGTCATAAAGTTATTTAAGGTTCCGTTAAAGTCTGTCTTGTATATTTTTGCAGCCGGGATCCTGCCCGCCGGAATCCTGGTGTTTTTCATGCAATCCGGCCAGCAAGTCATGGGTTACGAATCTGTGATTCTTATAAGCATAGCTGCAAGTCTCCTCTTTGCCCTGATTATTGCCATCAGGTTAAGGAACAACAACTTATACAAGATCATTGCCGGAATGGTCATTTCCATTTTGTTCGTCATTTCAGTAGATTATGCGATCAACAATACACTCAAGGAGCACCAGAAACAGAGAATCTATGTTACGCTTGGCATTGAAGACGATCCCCAGGGTGTGGGCTACAATGTAAACCAGTCGAAGATAGCGATCGGCTCGGGCGGATTTTCCGGCAAGGGATTCCTGAACGGGACACAGACCAAATTACAATTTGTACCTGAACAAAGCACCGATTTCATCTTCTGCACTGTTGGAGAAGAGTGGGGCTTCATCGGGGCATCGGCAGTGGTGATCCTGTTTGTTTTAATGATTGTCAGACTTGTAATACTTTCTGAACGGCAGCGGTCCGATTTCAGCCGGATCTATGGGTATGGGTTCATATCAGTACTGATCGTTCATTTTACAGTGAATGTAGGTATGACCATCGGCCTGTTTCCTGTAATTGGAATCCCGCTGCCATTTTTCAGTTACGGGGGATCCTCACTGCTGGCATTCACCCTTTTCCTTTTCATATTCTTAAAACTGGATTCCAATAGAAAAGAATTGCTAAGATAATCGGTCGAAAAATCTGCTATCTAACATTTATTCTCTAAGCTGCTGTGCGCCTAAATATTGTAATATGGTCCAGGTTACACATACTGCTCCGGAGGGCTTAATCTTTTAAAACCCCTTTATTTTTCATATCTTTGCAATCCCCCGCAATTTTTACCAAAAATTACGGAAATGAAATACAAAGCATACACGAGCCGAAATTTTCATGACATCCCGCAAATATCTAAATTGACGGAACAGCAGAAGAGATCGATCCAAATAGTCTCGCAAGTGCTGCCTTTCAAGACCAATAATTATGTGGTGGACGAATTGATCGACTGGGACCATTTCGAGGATGATTCGATGTTCATTCTTAACTTTCCCCAAAAAGAGATGCTCAGCAGCCGCGGGTTCGACAGACTCTCGGAATTGATGGACAACGGAGCGTCAAAACAGGAAATTGCAAAATATGTAAATGATATCAGGATGCAAATGAATCCGCATCCCGCAGGCCAGCTTGAACACAACGTACCTACCCTGAACGGAGAAAAGATCCAGGGCATTCAGCACAAATACAGGGAGACCATGTTGTTTTTTCCATCGCAGGGACAGACCTGCCATGCATACTGTACATTTTGTTTCAGATGGCCGCAATTCACGGGGATGGGCGATATTAAATTCGCCATGAATCAATCTGACCGTCTTATAGAATACCTGCGTCAGAATCCCGAGATCACGGACATTCTCTTTACAGGCGGTGATCCGATGATCATGAAAGCAGACCTGCTCAGAAAATACATTGATGCGATCCTTGATGCTGATCTGCCCAATATCAAAACCATCAGGATTGGAACAAAATCATTGTCGTTCTGGCCATACAGGTACCTTTCCGATCCGGATTCAACAGAGTTACTGGATCTTTTCAGGAAAATATCAGACAGGGGCATCCATCTGGCCATCATGGCCCATTTCAATCATTACAAAGAACTTGCAACAGATGCAGTTGCAGAAGCAACAGGAAAAATATTATCAACAAATGCTGCCATAAGAACCCAATCCCCGGTACTAAATCACATCAATGCATCATCTGATGTATGGGCAAAAATGTGGCGCAGGCAGGTTGACATGGGCATGATCCCTTATTACATGTTCATGGCAAGAGATACTGGGGCACAGGATTATTTTGGGGTGAACATGGAATCGGCACTGGATATTTACACAAATGCCTACATCCAGGTCAGCGGAATATGCCGAACAGTGCGTGGACCTTCAATGTCTGCAGGACCCGGGAAGGTTTGTATCAACGGAATTGCAGAGATCAAGGGAGAAAAAGTATTCGTGCTGAGCTTTATACAGGGGCGCCTGGCCGACTGGGTGGGGAAACCTTTCTTTGCAAAATACGATCCCGAAGCATACTGGCTGGATGACCTTGTCCCTGCATTTGGAGAAAAAGAGTTTTTTTATGAAAAAGCCTATGCAAAGCTTCTCAGGATAAGCAAACTGCCCGGTCACACTTTGAGCGCCGAAGATCTTCAGTCTGCCTGACAATCTCCTGTTCATTTAACCTGCGCCCTGATGTCAACATCATATTTTTGCTCGATAAAATCTATGATCGCAGGAAAGAATTTCTGGAAGTCAGTTTGAAAATCATCATATTTCGATCTCAATGTTTCAATGGCGAAACCAGTGTGATCGGGCAAGCTGGTATTGGCCGACATCCTGTCAAGTACCAATTCTATTCCTTCCACAGTCCGATAGGCCAGCATCCAGTTATTCTCCAAAAAGGTAGGGAACCAAACCTTGATCCCCTGGGGCAACGTCTTGTAATTTCTCTTCAGCAAATCATAGGTCGTGTTAATATATTCGTTCAATGGAATCCCGCAATAATCACTCCAGAGGCTTGCAAGAAAATGATCATAGAAAATATCAACTATCACCCCTGAGTACTTGTGGTATTTTTTCACAAGCCTCAACCTGCTTAGGCGGGTGATCCTGTGTGAATCCGTGAATGTGTCAATATCACGGTGAATCAGGATGCCTTTTCGCACCAGTTCGGGTAAATGCAGGTAATTCCTGCCCTTGACATAATCACCCATAAAATTTCCTACAATGATCTCTTCATTGCAACCGGATAAATATGTATGCGCAAGAAAATTCATATAATTTTCATTATTCTCTGATTGGGTTATTTTACATCAAATATTATACCTGATAAATTGAGTCAGCATATCTTCTTAAAAAAAATAAAAAAACCACTACCATGATTAAAAATATTTTCTCTATTAATATACTGATTTTTTGGTAATTATAAACAAAACATTTTATTCAGCATAATTGGGCGACCCAACCCTCGATTTCGTTAAATTTACCGGATCGTGAAACCAGTTAAAACTATTATCCTATGTCAAAAAAGAGAGCAATAATCATTGGTGCAGCCGGAAGAGATTTTCATAATTTTAACACCTGTTTCAGAGACAATGAGGAATATGAAGTGGTCGCTTTTACAGCAGCCCAGATCCCGGATATAGATGGAAGAAAATATCCCGCTGAACTTGCAGGTTCTTTGTACCCGGATGGAATAGACATTTACCCGGAAGAGGAACTCCCGGGGTTGATCAAAAAAATGAATGTGGAAACCTGTATATTTTCATACAGTGATATTCCCTATACCAGGGTTATGAATCTCAGCGCCATTGTAAACGCGGCAGGGGCAAATTTTGAGTTGCTGGGCACCAGGAACACCATGATCAAGAGCAACAAACCGCTCATTGCAGTAGGAGCAGTCAGGACTGGATGTGGAAAGAGCCAGACATCAAGAAGAATAATTGAATTGCTGATGGAGAGGGGACTGAAAGTAGTGGCGATCCGTCATCCAATGCCTTATGGAGACCTGGTCGCACAGAAAGTACAGCGGTTCGCCACCCTGGATGATCTGAAGAAACACAAATGCACCATAGAGGAGATGGAAGAATATGAACCACATGTGGTGCGCGGAAATGTGATCTATGCAGGTGTTGACTATGAAGCTATTTTAAGGGAAGCAGAAAATGATCCCGATGGTTGTGACGTGATCCTTTGGGACGGAGGCAACAATGATTTCCCGTTTTACCTTCCGGATCTGACCGTCACAGTGGCCGACCCCCACAGGGCAGGACATGAATTGACCTATTACCCCGGTGAAGTGACAGCAAGAATTGCCGATGTAATTATTATTAATAAAATGGACAGTGCATCTCCCGAAAATATACAAATAGTAAGAGAAAATATTGACTCCATTAATCCGGATGCCACAGTTATTGATGGCGCATCACCCATCAAAGTTGACGATCCTTCCGTGATCAGAGGCAAGAAAGTATTGGTAGTGGAAGACGGTCCCACACTTACTCACGGAGAGATGAAAATTGGCGCAGGAGTGGTAGCTGCCAGGAAATTTGGCGCTGCATCACTGGTGGATCCCAGGCCGTTCAATGTTGGCAAACTTTCAGAAACATTTGAAATCTATCCTGAGATCGGTACACTGCTGCCTGCCATGGGATACGGGGAAGAGCAACTTAAGGACCTTGAAGCAACCATTAATTCCACCGACTGTGATTCGGTGGTCATAGGAACTCCAATTGACCTGAACAGGATCATAAACATTAAGAAACCAAACACCAGGGTATATTATGACCTGCAGGAAATTGGCTCTCCCGATTTAACCGAAGTGATTGAAAATTTTATAAGAAAAAAGGGATTGTAATATTTTTTAATATTTTTGTACTACCACTTAGGCCCCCAATCAATTGTGCATGAATAAATTATTATTGTTTATGGTTCTGGGTGGTATTGCATTTCCCTCATTTGCATCATCCGATACCCTGACTGAAAAGCGGATATACTCAGTCAACAAAATCTCCGGAAATCTCCCCATTATTGATGGTCATATTTCTGATCCGGTATGGGATTCAATAGAATGGCAATCCGATTTCATTCAGCATTTTCCAAATCCCGGAGAACAACCCACATCACAAACCAGGTATGCAATTTGCCATGATGATGATTACATCTATGTGGCGATCGAAGCTTACGATGATTCCCCGGATGAGATCGTGAAAAGAATGACCAGAAGAGATGACATTGACGGGGATTTTGTTCTTATTGACTTCGATAGTTACCATGACCTCCGTACATGCTTTGCATTTATAGTAAATGCCGGAGGGGTTAAGGGCGATTACATCATTTCCAACAATGGAATGGAGGAAGATGAAACTTGGGACCCCGTATGGTGGGTGAAAACTTCCATCGGAGAAAAAAGCTGGTTCGCCGAAATGAAAATTCCATTCAGCCAGCTGCGGTTCGACAATTCTGAAAGTGGCATCTGGGGATTGAATGTTGGCCGCAACAATTTCAGGAAGGATGAGCTATCCTTCTGGCAACACCTTCCCCCGGAAGCGCCGGGATTGGTTCACATGTTTGGGGAACTCCACGGAATGAAAGGTGTTCAGCCTCGCAAACAGGCTGAGGTATTGCCTTATGCTGTTCTGGGTATGAAAAGGTATGAAGCAGACCAGGAAAATCCTTTCCTGACCGGCAGGGAGAACATTCTCAATGCAGGGTTCGATGCAAAGATCGGACTAACCAACAATATGATACTCGACCTGTCAGTGAATCCTGATTTCGGCCAGGTGGAAGCTGATCCGTCTGAGGTCAACCTTTCTGCCTATGAGACCTTTTTTGAAGAAAAAAGACCATTGTTCATTGAGGGCAAGAACATCTACAGTTTTCCTATCAGGTGGGGAGGTGACGTCCAGAATCTTTTTTACAGCAGGCGGATCGGAAGAAACCCGCACCACTATCCTGTTCTTAACGAAGGCGAGTATGCAAAAGTACCGGAACAGACCAACATTATTGCTGCAGCAAAAATAAGCGGGAAAACCGGTCAGGGAACTTCCATAGGCATTCTCGAAGCAGTGACGGCTGAAGAATTTGCGACCATTGATAATGAGGGAGAGAGAAGAAAGGTATCTGTGGAACCACTGACCAACTACCTTGTTGGAAGAGTTTCCCAGGACATCAACAACAGCAACACCATCATTGGGGGTATTGTTACCTCCACTTACAGGGATATCCTGCCCGAACACCAATTCCTGCTCGCAAATTCAGCAACAACGGCAGGAGTGGATTTTCAACAATTCTGGAAGGATAAATCCTATAATCTGAAAGTGGTCAACTACTTCAGTCACATTACAGGAACTGAGGAGGCATTGACAGAATTGCAGAGATCCCCTGCCCATCTCTTCCAGCGTCCTGATGCAGATTGGGTCACACTGGATTCATCGCGTACGGAACTTTCGGGATTCGGAGGAAACATCCAGTTCCAAAAAACCAGCGGCCGGCTGAATTTCATGGCAACCACCATGTGGAAGTCTCCCGGACTGGAGGTCAACGACCTTGGTTATTTCCGCATGGGCGACGAAATTATGGGTGTGATCTGGGCAGGCTATAATTTTTTTGAACCTTTTTCTATCTTCAGAAGGCTTCAGGTAAATACAAACTATTACAGGTCCTGGGATTTTGGCGGAAAACTTGCCCTTGGCGGATACGAGGCTGGTGGATTTGCAGTATTTAAGAATTTCTGGAGCCTTAATTTTCACACGAATGTTCACGGACCCGTCAGACTGAACAGTTACCTGAGAGGAGGTCCTGCATTTATTCTACCGGGCAGTTTTGAAATGTTTTCATTCCTGGAGACAGATACCCGGAAAAAATTATCATTCGGTCCGTCTTTCTCTTATAATCATGGATTTGATAATTACCGTTCCTCATATAATATTGGGTTGGAAGTAACTTACAGACCTGTAAATGCAATAAACATGTCTATTGAACCTGGGTATTCAAACAGCTCATCTACACTGCAGTATGTCAAACAATTTGAAAAACAGGGACAATGGCGGTATATATTTTCTGCCATTGACCAATCTGTTTTTTCCGCCTCCATCCGGGTTAACATTACAATCTTTCCTGAACTCACCATACAATACTGGGGGCAGCCCTTCATAGCAGCTGGTGATTTTCATCATTTTAAGTATATCAAAGATGGTGTTGCAGAAAAATTCACTGACCGCTACCATACCTACACAAGCAGCGAGATCACTTTCAATGAATCAGATAATCTGTTCATCGTTACGGAAGAACAATCCGGCATAGGGACATACACCATTGATAATCCGGATTTCCATGTAAAAGAGTACTTGTCTAACCTGGTGATCAGATGGGAATATCTCCCGGGTTCCGTGGTCTACCTGGTCTGGTCGCAATCCAGGAACGAATTCATGAGCGATCCCGAATTCGCATGGAAAAAAGACTTCACAGGCATATGGAGTATGAAGCCCGCTAATATACTTCTGTTGAAATTTTCCTACCGGATAGGCCGCTAAATGACTTCCTCAGATAACTGATTGTTTTCAGTCGGACACGGCACATCATTCAGCTGGCTGTCCCAACAGCGCCATTGGATATCATGGAAATAACCTTCATCAAGCACCCTGCCTGCTCTGGTTATGGTGTTCCACTGTATAATAGTCAGGTTGCCTTTTTTAGAAACCGTATAATATGCATCATATTCCAGAAGAGGCTGCTTGCCGTATTCGATATATGAGTTGACAAATTGATTACCCGGGTCGATTACGGTATAACGGATTTTTGCCTCTTCATTCTCCTGGTCTTTTTCATAATTTACTTGCATGTATGCAACCGGATTGTCCGGACTATGATTTAATTTCCATTCTGCACTGGAATGATCATACATGATGATCCCCGTGAACCATTCGAAATTTGTAAAGGAGTTTCCTTCCGACAGGTACATGGTCATTCTGAAATACTGATCATCAACAGGCGATCCAATGAGCCTGACCTGGTAGTTCTTGTCTTTGATCTCTGCATTGTAACTCCATTCCCAATCGCCATTTTCAAGGTATACCGGTGTATGATTGGAAGCTTCGTCATATGCAGCCACTGGAATGGCCACATTGATAGCAAGCAGTGTGTTCCAACCAAGCACTGTCAAAGACGAATGTTGCCAGTTGGTCCTTAAGGCGGGAACAGATTTTGATACACTATCCACTGAGGGGAACTCACTCAAATCAAGGATCAAGGATTCCGCAGGAGGCAGATCCATGGGTTCCGGCTCATTCTCACACGAACTGACAAATAAAAAGATACCTGCCAGGATCGCAACAACAAAAAGGTTATTTTTCACTTTCCAATCATTCATAACATCCAAATCAATTCTTTTTTTGCCGGACAAGGCACCAGTGATACTGCAGTTTCACAAATTTAATGCTTTTTTGCATTTCCTTCAGTTCAAAAACCTCCCCCATGAGGATCTGGTGAAGGTTCCCCCTGTACTCAGGAGCCTTTTTAATACTGACTTCTCCATGTACCACCTGAAGTGCGTGACATGGCAATAAAATGAAAATCCATTACTGACATTACAATATGTATGCCACAATTGCTTATACCGGTCTTCCCGGCCATATAAAATTTACTCTCCCAGGGATTCAATACCAGAACCAACAAAAATATGATCCACGACTGCCGGAATTAACTTTGATAATTCCAGCAGCAAAATAAAAATGCAACCGACAAGTATGCCCGGAAATAAGAAATATCCTGCCGGCCTATTGAATAATAATTTTCCTGAAAACAATTCCGCCGTCGAATTTGATGCGAAGGTAAAACACGCCACCCGGAAAATCCTGGCCCAGGGAAACATCTGCTTTTGCTGATCCGATGTCATCGACCGACTGCAATATCCTTCCGGCCTGGTCTGCAATCTCTATGCTTCGAATGAGGTTCCCCTCTTCAGACCTAACAGAGAGCTTGTCCCCGGCCGGAACAGGATATACTGTAATATTATCTTCCAGTCCGTATGGAGAGATCCCAACGGGCTTGTTTACATATATTACAAACAGCGCACTGTCGCATATGCCCTGACTGCTTTCCAGGCAGACTGTGTATCCCACGGTATCAATATCCTGGTTGAAGTCCGGATCAGGAGTGTAGGTAATGGTCTTGTCGGATTCCACCTGTGCGGTTCCATTGCCCGGCTGCCGGCTGACAGTTACAGTAACCGGACCAGGTAATTCATCGTTGTAAAGTACATCATACCTGAATGAAGAGCCTCCGGTCATGGTAACAAAATCATTCGAACATTCGGGCTTTGGAACGATCAGTATTCCATTTGAAAACCTTTCTGTAAACTCCTGGTAATAAGCATTTGCTGCCGCCTGGTCGTGAAATATCAATGTGTTTTCATCGTTCCGGAACTGGGCTGAAGAACTCCAGTTATGTGACCCTGTAAGCAATATCGGATCAGAATCGGCATGGCCCTGGTCAACGATCATATATTTATGATGCATGATGCCATTTTCCCCTTTGACCCTGATATCTCCCCCAAGACTTGACTTCAGGGTGTTTACGATCGGTTCCCCGTATTGATCATAATCATTGATCAGTACTTTTACATCCACCCCCGCTTCATTTTTTTCCGCAAGATCATACCCGATATCCGTTTTGGTGATCAGCATGGTGGCAATATGAATGGTATGATCTGCCGTGGATATCACATCAAGTATTTTGTTGTGTGTACCATCCGAAGGACTGAAATAACATTCAACCCTGTTTCCGTTAATAATGAATTCATGGGGTGTATTGTCTTTTTTATCCGGACCAAAACGGGAGAGAGAGGCATCAGGTTGGGCCCCGGAACTGCCGAACATCTCATTGAATTCAAGCTGAAAAGCCCTTGCAAGACTCTTGTCCTGAACGATAACTACATTGTTCGGATCTGTATTGATCTGCCCGTCGGTAAAATTGGTTGCCCCGGTCCATACCAGTGGCTTGTCGGGATCTTCGGAATTTGCATCAAATACCACGAATTTGTTGTGCATGATCCCGTACACGGGATATTCCGATTTGGGACTGGCAATTCTCCCTATTTCACTGTTGAGGGATTCCACACCTACTGCATCAATGTTGCTGTCGTAGATCACCCTGACAACAACTCCCTGGTCGTGCGCTGCATTCAGAGCTTCGGAAATATTTGATATGCCTGTATTGTTAAAATTATAGATTGTAAAATCGATGGATTCCTCAGTGCGGTTGATATATTGAATCAAAGTATCATCTATAGCGTGATCAAGGTATTCTGCCTCAAGCAGTCCAAGTGAAGCGGAATTATCGACTGACCTGTTGAAATATGCTTTCACATCTCCGGAAGAGACAGATTGTGTGATATAAACCTGCACTGCCGCGTAGGCCGTATCTTCATTACTGACAGAAAACGGCTGCATGTAGATCAATTCTGAAGGTGAGAGGCCTGTAAGTGCCAGGGTATGACTCAATGACTGCCCTGCTGCATTCAAAATCCCCTTTTCCATACCAGGTGTATTTCCATAAAAGGCCTCCGTTGTTCCTGAAACATCCGTTGTCCATTGTACCCTGAATCCTGATGCGGACAGGTTATCCATTAGCGGGACACTGGTCAGATTGATCACGCTGGATGAAAGTATATCGAACTGGTCCCTGGGCAGCAGCTGGTATGTCCCGCTGTAAGCTCCCAACGGACCAATGATTGCAACGAGGTTGGTTGGAATGACGGTTCCTATCAACGGGGAATCATAAGAGTTGATATAGATCTGTCCGTTTTCACCACCTGCAGTGAACGTATAGGATGTTCTTTCAAATTCACCTGAAGCATCAAAATCTACGTTATTGATCCTGACAAGCATGCCTTCGTATTCTTCTGACAACTCTCCGGGTGTCAGCGCCACGGGATCCGGAAGCTCATTCCCCGAAGAATGAATGGTAAGCGAGGTTACCGGATCAATTTCAAGCAATGTGCTGTAATCCTTTATCTTGCCCGTAACAGTTATCTCATCTCCTCTCATCACGCTGCTTAGTTCTCCCGAGTATACTGCAATGCCCGCGGTCGCGTCCTGCATGTACCTGATGAGACCCAATTCATCGCCGTTTGTCACAATTCCTGTAACTGTAACTGTTGACCCAATTGCCATTTCCCGCGCTTCGGCAATGTTATCCTGCGATAATGCCGGTAATAAAGCCACTGCAAACAACACAAACCCCATTAAAAACTTTTTCATTTTCTGATATTTAAAACATGTTACTAATAATACTTTCCTTTTCCCTGGCCCTGTAAATTGATCAGAAGGTTATCCTTAGTGAGGTTGTAAACCTTCTTCCCATACCAAAGAATACCGTTGCCGATTTCGCATCAAAATCCTGGAATTCCGAATAAGGACTGAAGGAATCGTTGTTTGTTGCATCCCATATATATTTGGTATTTAAAACATTAAGCATTGAAAACCTGATACTGAAATTGGGTGTCTGCCAGGAAGGGATCCTGAAGCTATACCCGGTATGCAGGTCAAACAGGTTAAAATCCGGTATTACCCATGAATCATGAACATTGCCGGTTGAATCCGTAGTTGCCTCCGGTGTGAAATTCGAAAAATACTTTCCAAAATAGGTCTGGCGAAGGTTCACGTAGAAACCTTTGAAAGGTTGATACCTTACACTGTACCCCAGTTGCGTCTGAGCGGCATCCCCGACATGGATACCACGGGCATCAAAATCAAGTTGTTTCTGAACCGGTTCATTTGTGTCATCCAGGTAAAATTGCAATCCTTCTACATAAGAATCCCAGATCCAGTCGCCAAATGATACGGTTCCCTGGAAATCCAGGTTATGCAATATTTTATAAATGAAATCCAGTTCAACTCCCATATGACGCGCGTTCATACCGGGGATGTCGGCATATACCCTGTTATCATTGTTTGCATCAGGATCCCCGGGCACATAACCAGGATCACCTTCCTGAAGATTATAGCTGGAGTAGATCCTGTTTGTGGGCTTGTTCTCCCAGAGAGTGTAATATGCATTCGCGGAAAGACTTAACCTGGGGGTTCCGTAATTGTATCCGACTTCTAAGGCTTTGATCAGCTCATTGTCCAGTTCATCTGCAAATTCAGTGGTAAATCCCTTATAAAAATACCTGTAGGCACGAACCCTGGAAAGGTAACCCAGGTTAATAAAGACATTTGAATTTTCAGTTACATTAAAATTTGCCCCGCTTTTTACCGTGAACCCCTGTTTATAGATCCAGCCCGATTCAGCATTTTCGAAATAGTCGATCTTATTGTATCCGCTTACAGCCGTAGTAAGATTGATAAAAGTTGATACCCTGTTGGCCGAATATTCAAGCTGACTGAATATACCTCCCCACCTGACAAGTCCGTCGTAATAATAATTGATCGTATCACCCACGTATTTCATTGCATCCAGTGTATTTTCCTGGTAATTAATGCGCATATCACTTTTATCGATCACATAATCACCACCAAGCAGGTCCCTGATCGTTGTAAAATGTATCCCTTTATAGGACCTAAGATCAATACCTCCGCTCAATTTCATGTTAAGACCCAGGTTGTAATCAAATTTCGACAACAGACCATACCAGTAATGTTCATTGTGCTGCCTGGTCATATAATTACTGGAATAGGTAAGTGAATCGCTGTAGTTCGGATTGATGGGTTTCAGGTTCAGAGGTGGTTTGGGCTTCCAGTTGTCATCATATACCCCCTGCCAGTCGATCTGTCCGTAATAAGCATGTTCCGGATCCTGGAACAAACGCGTATCCTTAATACTGCTCCTGGGCCTGTCGCCACCTCCCTTTCCAATAGAAAGATAAAGGTTATTTGAGATGGTGAACCTGTCATTGATCGTCCAGAAATCACGCAATGTAAATTGAGGCTTATGGTACTGGTTTGATCTTTCAGAAAGCCTGATCAAAGGTGCATCAGGATTGTCCTTATTTTCAGCGTAAACCCCCCAGTGCTGGTTGTACCTGACCCCGACCCCATATATATTGTACTGATCATTGGCATCTCTCAACTGATCCAGGTCAATTCCCAACTCTTTGGCATACATGGTATCATAGGCTGAAATGGGGCGCATGTACGACCGGTGATCATGCATTTGTGGTGCCCCCATAGCAGTGAGGGTTATGAGATGATTGGAAAAGCGTTTGTCGACCTTTCCATAATAAAACCAACCTTCCGAAAATGTATTGTCCACCCAGCCGTTGCCTCTTTTGTAAGCTCCTGCCAGGGTCAAACCCCACCCATGCGGCAATTTACCGCTGGTGAATCCAACGGTAGTTTGCAACTTTCCCTGGCTGTCGACAGATTGCTTAATGGAGGTCTGGCGCTTGTTTTCAATACCTTTCGTAAGAATGTTGATCGTGCCTCCAACGGAGGGCAACGCCAGCTGCGATGCCCCGAGTCCGCGCTGCACCTGCATGGTTCTGGTAACAGCATCCAGTCCGAACCAGTTGGACCAGTATACCCAGCCATTTTCCATGTCATTTACGGGGATCCCGTCGATCATAACGGCAAGGTTCCTCTGACTGAATCCGCGGATCGTGATCCTGGCATCACCGTCGCCCCCTCCCTGCTGGGTTGCATATACGCCCGGTGTGGTGTTTAATATCATTGGCAGATCCTGTCCGGCCAGCTCCTCCTGGATCTTTGCCGGATTAACGTTTGTGAAAGCAACCGGGGTTTCCCTGGATATTGCCATATCGGCCGTGATGACCACCTCATCAATGGTCATTGAAGTCAACTCTATCTCCATCAATACAGGCCTGTCTTCTACAACCACCTCCCTAACTTTCGTTTCATAACCCACATATGAGATGTTGAAAGTATAATACCCGGGTGATAACTTCAGTTTAAATTCTCCGTTAAAATCTGTAGCTGTACCACTTGTCGGACCATAAACCACATTTGCTCCAATCAAAGCTTCTCCTGTCTGCGCATCCTTTACTAATCCTGAAACCGTATATTGCTGACCCGGCAGCAATGCATAACTGCTGAACAACAAGAGCAAGACAATAATGTTTTTCACTAGTATATAATTTAGTTAAGCATTTGTATTTCAGATAATTAAAAACTAAAAAATTTGATAATTTCGATATTGATACCGTGGAACCCTCATGTTATATTCATTCCCTGTTGCGAACGATAATGCATGAGGGTTTCATTCAGTTGATATTCGGATTTTTGATAATGGCTATTATCTTTTGATGATCCGGCGCGAATACAATGTCCCTGTAGTTTGCACCTGCACAAGGTAAATACCTTCACTAAGATGTTCAATATTGAACGCTTCTCTCCTGATTCCTTTAAGCTTTCTGCTGAATACCCGCTTTCCCGTAAGGTCGAATATTGCAACGGATTGAATCGGTTCATCTGCAAACACCTTAACTGAACTCGTAAATGGGTTTGGATAAATACTGATGGATTCAATCACATTTTTGTTTTCTATGGCAGTGGGAAATTCACAATTACAGTAGTGTGCGTTGAGCGAATCCCATACATCTGCACCTCCCGGAACGGTATCCCATTCCATTGTTACATTGAATTCCACGGTTGGCATTGTTGCTGCTGTCACTCCTTTTTTAACACCGGGTTTTCTGACCAATGCATGGTTGGCGCTCCACAACCACCATTTCAAAAAGTAATACCCGTCCGGGATGATGTAATTTGTTACATAGAAACTGTCCTGGCCGACCACCTCTCCAGCCTCGTAGACATTCCTGTATATCCACTGATCCGTTATGGATGCCCATCCTTCACCATCGGGGGGCATTCCACCGCCGATAATACCGAAAAGGTCCACCAACACAAAATCATTCACGTCGCCGCTTCCTCCCGTGTCCTTAAAAAGTGCGATTGCATCATTGCCGTTCATGTATGTAGGAGCGGGATAGTCATGATCAAGTTGTTGTGCCAGCGCTCTCAGGTTGGGATCAGATGCGGGGGAAATCTCTGTTGAGGTTGTCTGGCCGTTTACAATGAAATGGGTTTTGTAAGGCTGAATAAATCCCTGGAGCTGGGTAATTCCTCCATCCGTGTAAGTATTGCTCCCGTTGCTGTAGCGGGCAACATAATACGCGTTTAGATTTATTACCTCGTCTGTCGGATTGTATACCTCCAGTCCCTTGTTGTTTCCAGTTCCTTCGAGGTACTCGGAAAAAAATAATTCCGAGCAATCCTCCTGTGCCATCAGTCCAATTACTGAGAATATGGCGCCTGCAGTTAATATGAGTTTTCTCATTCCGTTTTCATTATTTGTTCGATCCTTTTATTGAATCCTTTTTGTATGTATTATAGATAAAAGAACCGGAGCCGCAGATCTTTTTGCTGCTCCGGTCCTTGGAAGAATTGATCTGATTACTGCTTAACGAATCTTACAACACCTGTTGTTTCATCGTCAGACATCCTGATCATATAAACACCGTTGTCAAGAGAAGTGATATCCAGTATGATCTGTTCATTACCGGTATTGTCCGTTCGCATAACAGCGGATCCGGTAATATCAAACACAGTAAGCGCTCTGATGTGTGAGGCATTGTTCAGCCGCAACGTGTTGGTCGCTGGTACGGGGTAAACTTCAACCTTGCTGAAGACATCATCCCTTACACTGACGTCAACCGTGAACTCAACCGTGTAGGTTTTAACGGTTACACCATCTTCTGCTGTAACCACAACAGTAGTTGTTCTTGCCGCGGCGTCACCCGTGAGATCCGTTGCATCTGTAATTTCAATGGTTGCATTTCCATCTGTTGCCGTTGCAGTTACTACAGGCACATCAGTGGTTCCCTGTGGCAATATGACATAGTACGACAACTGTGCTGCAGTAAATCCATCAATTGAAGCCCCATCCACCATCAGGTCACTCAGTGTGGCATCGTTTGAAGGCACATAAGGCACCAGTTCCACAACATCATCGGCAGACCTGGGTGATAATTGAGCCGTACCATAATACTGAACGACTATGCCGGTTACATTTGCTGAATCCGGTATGACCTCGCCGGTAAGTGATGTTCCGTAAAAATGCACACGCAGGACCATTGTTTCACTGGCCCCATTGATCGTGTAATTGGAACCATCCTCGAACGCGGTTGAACCGTCGGCTTCGTCTATGGTAACATTCTCCACGGTTACAAGCCGTGATTCATAGGCGGGAATATCGGCATTGATCTCTGCCGGTGTGGCAACAATTGGTTCAAGTGTATTTCCGGTGGAAGTTGCTGCACCCGGATCAGCAGTCGGGTGGAATTGCAACAGCCCGTTATAGATTTCGACGGTTCCTTCCAGACCGGTAATTCCGTCACCAATTTCGTAGGTTGTCGTGATGGTGCCGGGACTGTCATCTATCTCAACACCGCCATTGGCATCCTGAACATATTTCTTGCTTCTGTATGATTGCTGGAAAGTCAGGTATACTTCACCGGCGACAATATATTTGCGTGTTTCATCGGCAGCAGCCCTGAGCGCACCCAGGTCGGCAACTTCCAGAACAGGATTGAATACCACGGAATAGGTCTGTGTTGTTTCCCCATTCTGTGCTGTAACTTCAACGGTAGTTGTCCTGGCTGCAGCATCACCTGAAAGGTCAGTTGCATCAGTGATCACAACAGTTGCATTCTGATCAGTCGTTGTTGCAGTAACAGCAGGTACGGCTGTGGTACCGGCAGGAAGCTCAACGGTATATGTGTATGTTGCAGCATCAAAACCGGTTACAGTTGTACCATCCACAGTGAGATCAGACAAGGTTGCATCTGATCCGAGCGGCAGGAAGCCTGTGACCATAAAGTTATCCACTTCCCAGGTAGCAGCTCCGTCTGTTGGGTTAGACTGGTACCTGAAAGCTATGTATACCGTACCGCTGTATCCGGTGAAATCAAATTCTCCTGATTCAACCCAATCCCAGGAGCCTCCTGAAAGACTGAAGTTTGAACTGATGTCTGTCCATGTGGCATTCCCTACTTCAGTGGCATCATAGGTGCCAGTGAAGTCTTCTGAGATATATACCTCAAGCAGTGGTCCGGAATAATTTGCAGCAGTAGCAAAACTCATTATGGTAGATGTTGAACCGTCCAGGTCGATCGCGGGCGAAATCAGGTAATCATCATTGTCCTGTGCTCCTCCTGAATAACCGCTCATTTTTGCATAGCCATCGTTGTTGTAAGAATCCTGTACCCAGACCTGTCCGTCACCCACAACACTTACCTGGGTAAAAGGAGTTAGGTCGGTATCGAATGCTGCCTTCAGGATCACATCCGGCATAACAACGGTGGTAACCTCAACCAATGACACACCTGCCTGAACATTGGGTGTGGCCTCATCATCTTCAGCAACAACAAATACATCGTATGAAACTTCAACGGTAAGTCCTGTTACAGTTTCTGTAGCAACGGATGTGCCGGCTGCAAAAGAGCCTGACACAACAGCATCTGCTCCTCCGCTTCCTGTGCCTGCCTTCACCTCCGCTACAGTGGGTTCCGTGGCTCCATCTTCAAGAACGACATAATATACAGTGGAAGTTTCATCCAGCTGTGCCATAAGGTCAAATTGAACATCTTCAATATTGTCTGCCATTGGATATCCGGTTTCGAATACGGGAGGATCTGTATCCACAACAATCTCCGTGCTGTGCACACCTGGGTCAAAATCTGCAACATTTGCCGGAGTGATCTCCCATTCGGAAGCCGTCCATGTTGTATTCGGAGCAGTAATTCCTCCAACCCTGTATGCCCGTGAATCCAGATATTCCCAGGCCTCCCCTGTTCCGTCTGTATCTATCGCTCCATAAATATCATGCAGGGTTCCCGAACTGTGATCGCCTCCGGTATACAGAAAATAGGCATCATCGCCATTGCCCGACAGAATTCCGGTTTCCTGATCCGGAGCAAACCCATACCAGGATGTAAATGCCGAACCACCCAGTACAAATGTTTCACCGGCTGCAACAGTTCCTGTTAACTGCACATTTCCCCAGGTGCTGCCTCCGTTGCTTTGCCGTGACAAATAAATCACAGTTGTGCCAAAATCAACAGCCTGGTCGCCTGCATTGTATAGTTCTATAAATCTTCCGGTATATTCATCTCCCGGGTCTGCTACTTCTGAAATAAACAATCCATCCTGTGCATGGACCGCGACTGCAGAAAACAGCATCGCAATTAAAAATAATCGTGTAAAATTGTTCTTCATGGTAAAAATGTTTGGTTAAAATATTAGGTTCAATAAATTGTTACATGTTTGAAGAATGGACAAACGTACTTTTCTGCCGTTTCAGGCAAAATTATTATATATCACTGAATTTCAGATTATTAAAGACAGCTAAAATGTCTTGTATTTCTTTTACAGTTGGGATTTTAAAAATACTAATAACTGGTGAAAATCCACGCTGGAAAATGTTAAACATGCTAAAGAATATGTTTAAGGTGATAAATGGCCTGTTTTGTATATTGGGCAGATGGATTCAATACCATTTTATGTGAATAACTTCGATATTCTTTGAGGCAAAAAGATATCACATGTCGATACACAATATCTTGTGTATCCATGTAAATTCTTAAATGCTTTAATGTTTTAATGCTTTTAATTCCCCTGGGTATCCTTTGGGGGTACCGAGGCATCTTCCACTTCTTCGGGAAGTTTCAGCTGGTAGGTTTTGTCGATGATATAATTTGCCATCAGGCGAAGTGACCTCACTGCCTGGTGTTCCCGCTCCAGTATATTCAGCCTGAAATCGGTGAGGGCCTCTTTCATCCGGATGATCTGGTTGATCTTGGTTTCATGGTAGGTCAGATCAATGAATATTCGCATGTCAATATCCGGAGCTTTGATGGCGTACAATCCATCGAGTATCAGCAGGTCGATCTTTTCAAAGTCCACCAGGAGCTTGTCCACCTGTTCCGGTATCAGGTCAACGCAGGGAACCATACATTCCTGTTCTTCCTTGTAATCACGTATGGTTTTCTTAATTTTTACCCAGTCATATTCACCATGACCGATCATTTCAAAGCCCTTGTTCCTTCTCCACTCCTCCCTTAAGAGGGGTTGGATTTTATAATAATTATCCGTATGTATTATCTTAACCCTAATATGGTGTGCCTTTAGCGCTTTTGCAAGCGTATGCGACAATTCCGATTTTCCGGATCCGCTCTCCCCCGCTATTCCTACAATATACCTGTACCTGTCTTCTTTTTTACCCAGGTCCTCCATCACTTTTTCACAGATAGCTGCTGCTGCCTCTTTGTGCATATCATTGATAAGCAATACATCTCCAAGCATGAATATTGTGTTTTTTTAGAATTTAACTTTTATTTCCTTTTCCTTTTCAACTTCCACTTCCCGGCCGCAAATATGGAGCTTTATTTTGTTTTTTTCAGTTTCTGTGGCTTTTATCCGGATCTCTGATTGGTGAATTTTTACACTGATCCGGTCATTGCGGAAGCCAAATTTAAATTCCATGCCTGTCCAGTGACCGGGTAGATCCGGATCCAGCGCAGGTATTTCCCCTGATACATCCAGTCCGGCAAACGCGACAAGTGCATCATAAATCGTACCTGCCATAACTCCGCAGTGAATTCCTTCGCCGGTTGTTCCTCCCTGAATATCATTCAGATCACTCTCAAGTGATTCTTTGTAAAGTTTCATTCCGGTATCATCCATGCCTGCCTTGAAGGCCAGCCGCGCATGAACAAGCCTGCTGAGGGTTGAACCATGTGATGTCCTGCGAATGTAATAATCAAAATTCCGCTGAATATAGTCATCCGGAACCGTGTACCCCATCGTTTGTATGATCCTGGTTGCCTCATCATTTCCCAGGTTATAGAAGACCATCATAAGATCTGCCTGTTTTGATAACTTATAGGCATCCGGGGATTTGCCTTCTGCCTTGAGTATCCTGTCAAGCCGGTGAATGTCCCCGTATTTCTCCCTGTAAGCATCCCAGTCCAGCTCCTCGAGCTCAAAATATCCCATAAAATGTTCAATGATCCCTTCCTGGTTGATATGGAGGGCAAGTTTTCTTTCCACCTCCTTCCAGTGGTCGAAATCGGTTTCAGAGATACCGAGTTTATCCATCACCTTCATGATGCCCTCACCGGCAAAATCCTTCTTCAGCAGTTCGGCCTTACTGAGCATCCAGCTGACCATGATGTTGGTATATGCATTATCGGTTAATCCGCCCTCTTCCGATCCGGGCAGTTTTTCATGGAATTCATCGGGTCCCATGACCTTGTCGATATGGTACCTTTCATCTTTACCCTTGCTGGTTTTGCTGATCCAGAATTTGCATATGTCAAAATAGAGTTCATTCCCATATCGAACCATGAATTCCCTGTCGTGATTATGGTGATAATAATTATACAGGTTATAAGCTATTGCAAGTGAAATATGCCGTTGAAGGGAACTGTAATCCTCTCCCCATTCCCCAGACAGGGGATTCAAGTGAACGATCTGTGTCTCTTCCCTGCCATCGCTCCCGCTTTGCCACGGGAACATGGCCCCTTCATATCCGTATTCCTTTGCATATTTCCTGGCAGCATCAAGTCTTTTGTACCTGTACATCAATGTTGATTTTGGTATTTCCGGGAAATGGAGGTTGTAGAATGGCAGCATATATAATTCATCCCAGAAAATATGTCCCCTGTAAGCTTCGCCATGCAATCCCCTTGGCGGTATGCCCGAATCGAGCGCTGCATGAAAAGGTGAAGCAGTCACCATCATGTGATACTGGTGCAGATGCAAAAGTCGCTGCGCATTCCTGTCTCCCGCGACCCTGATGTTGATCCTTTCCCAGATTGCTTTCCAGGCCTTCTCAGATTTCTTGAGCTCATCGAAAAATCCTTCAACATCATTGATTGCTTTCACTGCATCCCTGATGGGATCTTCCGAATCATTGGGGATGGTGGTAAAGAGCGTCACCATTTTCTCAAGTGTGATTTCTTCGCCGGCCCTGGCCTCCATTTTGAACAATTCAGATATTTTTGCCCTGCCGGTTTTAATCTCACCCTGGATATGGATCCTGTTGATCCTGTGTTTTGCAGCCATCCCGATCCTGATTCCCGAATCATTGGTTTCAACGAGCAACTGTAAAATATTGTCTTTTGCATTTTCGCTCACGGGCTCAAGGTGTTCCTGCTCAAGTTCACTGTAGCGCTCAACACCCGCGTTGATATGATCAGCTGTGATTATCGACTGTATCTCGATATGCTCTGAGTAGTTCAAAGGAGTAATTGAATAGTTTACCGCTGCCCTGTGGGGGTCGTGCATGCCTGCGAATCGCATGGATTTGACCAGGGTTTTCCTTGATTCCCGATCGGAAACGATCATGAACCTGAATAAAGTGCCATTTCTCATATCGAGCTGTCTGTGGATCTTTTCAATCCTGAAAGTAGGATCGGGTTTGAATTCAAACCAGTCGCCCCCTTTGATCCTGAAACTTACGGGCAGCCAGTTTGATATATTCACAAAATCCTCATTTTCAATGTCCCGGCCAGCGACCTCGGAGGTACGCCTGTTGAAGAGTCCGGATATATAGGTTCCGGGATAATTGACACTGTTTGCATCGCTTTCTTCCAATGCTCCCCTTGTTCCAAAATAACCATTCCCTACAGCAAGCAGTGTTTCCCTTGAGCGTTCCTTTTCATGATCATAGTCATAGTAGTTCAACCTCCATGAATCATCTTCGATACCGTACCTGAACCAGTTGTTCAACTCCTCAACAGAAATTTCTCCCAGGTCTTCAACCACGATGTCTCCCCCGTTGATCTGAAGTTCCCCCACGTTTTCCTCTCTTGCTACCCCTATGGTCAGACCGAAATTTCCATTCCTTCCTGCCTGTACCCCTGAAACGGCATCTTCAACCACGACGGCCTTATGATACGGCACACCGAGCCTGTCGCATGCTGTCGTGAAAATATCAGGTTCCGGTTTCCCGTGTAACCCGATCTCGGCTGAGACAACCCCATCTATCCTGGTCTCAAAATAATGCATAAGTCCGGCCGTCTCAAGAACCGGTTTGCAATTCTTGCTTGATGAGGCAACACCAATTCTGACCCCCTGCTCCCTGAGTTGTTTAATAAGTGCAACTGAAGTTTCATACACCTGAACCCCTTCCTCATCCAACACCTTGTTGAACAACAGGTTCTTCCTGTTTCCCAGGGCACAAACCGTTTCTTTTTCGGGATCATCCGACGGATCACCGAATGGAATATCTATACCCCTTGATTTCAGGAATGAATCAACGCCTTTGTACCTTGGTTTTCCATCCACGTAAGGAAGGTAATCATCCGCGTGTGTGAATTCCCTGAAGGGTTCACCGAAACGCTCCTCCCTGGACCTTAAATATTCATCGAACATTTTTTTCCAGGCTGATCCGTGTACGAGAGCTGTCTTTGTTATCACTCCGTCCAGATCAAATATTACAGCATCGAATTCAGGCATATCTTTAGTAATTTTTTGATTATTAGTTTGATTTAAGCCTTTAAGATATCTATTTTTATGGTAGTATTCAAAAATTAATAATGTTGCTTTGTGACAACCGGGCCAGGGCGCCATAACTTATCTCGCTCAAAAAGTGGCATACAAGGTTACGTATATTAGAAATATGAACAATACACCCGTCCTGTATCCAAAAGTATAAAATAATATATATGAAGAAAAGACTTTTTCTCGCCTCGAACCAGATACCAGTGCATACGGAAAGGGCTGGCAATGAATTTAGGATTGAACCACAGGATGAAATTACCATATCCGGACTTAAAGAATTTTACAAAGAGTACCAGACCAGGTGGGTAGGACTCACCGGGATGGAAAAGAATGAATTGACTCTCAAGGAGATCCAGTTCCTTGAGAGTCAATTAATGGAATACAGATGTGTTCCCGTTTTCCCCGATCCCGAGGACTACAAGCATTACCTGCATGGCTTCTCGAGAAATACCATCTGGCCGCTTTTCCATTATTTTACACAAAATGCGTCTTACGACGACCGTGACTGGGGGGCCTATGTAAGGATCAACCAGTTATTTGCAGAGAAGATCCTTCAGCTTGCCAACGAAGGAGATATCATCTGGATACATGATTTTCATCTGATGCTGCTGCCCATGATGCTGAAGGAACGCATGCCACAGCTCAGCATAGGGATTTTCATCCACATTCCGTTCCCTTCCTTTGAGATATTCAGGTTGCTTCCATGGAGAGAGAACATCGTCCAGGGAATGCTTGGTGCCGACCTGATTGGTTTTCACACTTACGACTATGTAAGGCACTTCCTGAGCAGCGTGAGGCGCCTTTTCGGTTATGACACGGTATTCAACAGGATCAGCATCGGTGAGAGAACCCTGAAGGTCGATGCGTTTCCCAAAGGCATCAACTGGGAACATTTTATAAGAAAAGCTGAGGAACAGGCGAACCTGGAAAAGAAATCTGCGAAGGATGATTCCTCCCTGATAGAGAAGATCACCAGCAGTGAAATGCCTGAAAAGATCATCCTCTCCATTGACAAACTGAATTATACCAAAGGCATTCCCAATCGTTTAAGGGCTTTTGAACTTTTCCTGGAAGAGAATCCCGAATACCTTGAAAAGGTGAGCTTCATTCTGCTGGCACTGATTTCCGGGGAAACCAGTCCATTCTATGAATCCCTGAAAAGGAAAGTAGATGAACTGGTGGGTCGGATCAACGGGAATTACGGAACCATAACCTGGTTGCCGGTCAGGTACCTCAACCGCGAATTCTCCATCGATGAATTGATAGATATGTATTCAATATCCGACATTGCCTTGATATTGCCTCTCAGGGATGGGATGAATATGGTGGCAAAGGAATTTGTGGCATCCCGGCACAAAAAAGACGGGGTTTTGATCCTGAGTGAAATGACCGGAGCCTCCAAGGAACTCCACGAGGCGCTGATCGTAAATCCAAACAACCTCGGGGAGGTGGTCAACGCTTTAAAGGATGCACTGCAGATGCCGAAAGAGGAGCAGACAGAAAGAATGGAAGTGATGCAAAAAAGGCTGAACAGGTATACTATTGACAGGTGGGCCCGGGAGTTCATAAAAAGCCTCGAGAATGTAATTGAAAATCAAAAAACATCTTTGACAAGAAAGATAAGCTCGGGACACCTAAAAAAGATTGTCAAAGCATACGATGCGGCAAAAAAGAGAATTCTATTCCTTGATTATGACGGAACACTTTCCGGTTTTAAGAAAAACCCCGAGGATGCAAAACCGGATGAAGCGTTGTATGAGATCCTCCGGAACCTGACAAATGACAATAAGAATACGGTAACGATCATCAGCGGCAGGGACAAGGAGACGCTTGGAAGGTGGTTTGGTAATGAGTGGAACATACATTTTATCGCGGAGCATGGTGTTTGGTTACGCGATCCCGATGGTGAATGGCATATGATGGAACCGATCGACAATCAATGGAAAGAATCTGTTCAGCCTTTTTTGGAGTATTATGTAGACCAGACCCCCCGCTCATTTATCGAGCATAAGAATTTCTCCCTGGTCTGGCACTACAGGAAAGCAGATCCCGACCTCGGCATACAGCGTGCCTGGGAATTGAAGGATGAACTCCGCACCCTTACCTCGAACCTCAACCTGGAGATCATGGATGGAGATAAGGTATTGGAGATCAAGTATTCCGGGATCAACAAAGGACGGGCCGCTTTGCAGAAAATGGGACAAACCGATTATGATTTTATTTTTGCAATCGGCGACGACTGGACCGATGAGTACACCTTTGAATCGATGCCTGAAAAGGCATACACCATTAAAGTGGGCGCAAAAACAACGGAAGCAAAGTACTACATTGAAGGTGTTGAGAAAGTAAGGGAGCTGCTGAAATGCTTCCACAACCAGGATTGTAAAGGATAATATATATATTTAAATAGCGAATTAAATATATATTTCTTTTCGCAACTTACTAATGCGGTATATTTTAAATCAGCGCCATTTTAATATATATTACTATATATCAGTTTTTACTGTAACGCATCCGGCATTAAGATGGTTATCCGGCAACTCTCATGCCTTCAGCATATGCTGATTCATTAAATTTTTATATTTTTGCACTGCCGAATTAAGGCTTCGGGGTATAGCGCAGCCCGGTAGCGCGCTTCGTTCGGGACGAAGAGGTCGTGAGTTCAAATCTCGCTACCCCGACAGACCAGCTAAAAGCCCGGTTCACCGACAGGTGAACAAGGGCTTTTTTGTTCCATAGAGCGTTGAAAGCCTGCTTTCATAAGCGAGATGGAACAAAAAAGACCGCAGGGACCGACGCAAGGAGGTCCCGGGCTTTTAGCTGGTCTGAACAAGCCTCTTCACGAGATCGCGACGAGGTACGAGGAGCAATCTCGCAATCAGGTTGTTACAGAAAGCCGCTGCGCTGCCACAAAGGAGAATGAAGATCACAAAGAATAAAGGTCCCGGGCTTTTAGCTGGCCTGAACAAGGAACTAAACATCTAACCAGGTGCTGTCTGAATGGTAATCTTCGATGGGGACTGCTGCCAGTTCAAATTTATATGAGCTTACCAACATAGCAATTTCATGCTTTATGGATTCTGTGGCATTGTGAATTAAGTCGCTCCGAAACCCTTTGTTTCCAAGGTTGTACAGGAAACCGGTTGAAACAACCCTGCTGATTATTTTGCCCAGGTCCACATGTTTTCGCTGCTGTAAATTTAAATCTACGGTAAAATTCAGGAGCGTATTATAAAGGTGTGCAACATCCCTGGTCAGATCATAAGTTTTAAGAAAGTTGTAAAGATTCATGGTTTTTTTCCTGATCATCAGTTTTGTTACCATTTCCGATATTTGTGTGTAGAGCATCTCATTGGACCCTTCAAAAATCTGAAAGGGCCTAGAGTCCACAATGCCCCTGGCTCCAAGGCTTTCTGCTTTATAACCATTTGCCCCCAGGAGTTGTGTTAGGGTATGGGCCGATTCCTGCATTAAATCAGTAATATAAGCTTTCATGGAATTCGCTTCAACGGCATCAGAGGCCAGGTTATTTTCTATGCCACTGTGTTCAGAACTCCTGTGGCACATGGCCGAACAAATGGTAAATGCACTTTGAATTTTAGCAATCTGATGTTTTACCTGATCCAGCGCGATTAACGGTTTTCCACCAACAAAGCGCGATTTGCAGTGACGTATGGCTTCGTCCAAAATACGGTGTATAAATCCCATTCCCATCCCCGGAAATTGAAAACGGCTCCGGTGAAGCAGATCCATCATTAATTTCAGTCCGGTTGATTCCGGTTTTAGTTTATAAGCTTCCGGTATATGTACATCAATGCTGTTTCTGCCATAAGGGATGGGATACAATCCAATATTGTTATAGTACTCTTCCACTACGATGTGCTGCCCCGGCTGCTGTACGTCACAGATAAAAAAACCCAAATCCCTCCCGAGCTTTCCCTCTGCATCTTTTTGCCGCGATACAATAAGCCAGTAATCGGCCAGGCCTGTTAACCCCTGCCAGTGTTTTGTGCCTTGTAAATGGTATGTTGAACCAGATTTAGTAAAGGAGGTCTGCATGTTTAAGGCATCGCTGCCAAAATCAGGTTCGGTGATCATTAAACCACCCATGTTCTGTTTTGCCAAAAACCGGTTGAACAAGCCCTCTTTAACCTGCTCTTCGCCATATTTGGCTACGGGTTCAAGAAAAAGAGCGATGTTAATACCAAAGGTAAGCGATAGTGGAAGGGATTCATACGAGGCAGCCTCCAAAATTCCAAGGCACTCTTTTACCTGGACTCCACGTCCCCCATATTGTTTAGGGATGCCTACCGAAAGAGGATTCTGGGCCATGATGTCACGCAAAACCAATGCAGGGAAACCCCTTTTTTGGACAAACGTCTCTATGTTGTCTTTTTTATAAAAAACGCTTTTTAAGGTGCTTTTTAATGTGTTTAAAAAGGTGCTGAAAGGCACTTGCTTATCACTTTCGTTGGCGCTCATCGACATATTTTTAAATCCATAGTGCAAATTTAATTAGAATAAATTAAAATAAGCTTGTTAAACCTTAGGAATTCTTATGACACCTGTTGATGGCTTGCACCATAAATTTTTGCTGCTGAAGAAAGAGCAACATAATAATTCCTGTCCAAATACTTGAAAAGCTTCCCGCAAAAAAGTTGTTTGAATAGCAAGTTCCTCCAAATCTGTATTTCTCTATACCTTCAAGATAAAGTTCAAAATCTATCAATTGTTCTAAATCAATCCGCTTTTTGTAAAACAGCTTTGAGATGTTTTCAAATGGTATTTTTGACATTTGAGCTTTAACGATATTTTTTAGGTATTCAAAATCTGGTTTTTGTCTTTGAATTCCCAGTATTTTCAAATACCTAATAAAAAGCCTGTCATCAAATGCAGATACTTTCATTTAATAGTTTTTTGCCTTGTGTATAACGTATATCTACATTGTTGATACATCTGTTTCAGCGTGCAGAATCTTTTGATTATCGGGCACTATATAACGCACAAAGTGCACATTTTCTCGCAAAACAGCCATATACATCAACACTCTCACGAATCAAATTCCACGACAGGAATCAAATTAAGAAAAATATTTATGAACCTGAAACAGGCCTTTTGAAAAAAACTTGTATATGGAGATCGGCAAAGCGGAAAAACCGGACTGATTGACCACCCTTGTCCGGACTGAGGTGAGCAGTCTGTTTAATACTCATTGAAATACTTAAAATCCGGTAAAGTGTGCTCACCCATACTCGGAATAAGTGGTCGCTTTATTCCGGAGAGAGGTGCTCAGTTGTTCCGGAATTTGCACTCCGGGGCTATTTATAAACCAGCCAAACGCAAAAGTTCATCAAGTTCTTTGTCAAAAATACTTTCCTTTTCAGATTTATCGTAAATCGTTAGCAGGTAGGCTGTTTGTTTAACCACTTTCACACAGGTAATCACCCTGGATCCTCCGGATTTACATTTTCCCTAGGAGGTTATTGCCATGCGGACTTTGTAGCAATCTTTACCGAGTGGTTCTCCTTGCAGAGGATTTTCTTGTAGTGAGGTGGTAAGTTTTTCCCGGTCCGATTTCAGGGATCGGTGCTTTTTAGCAATGCTTTTAGCCTGCTTTTTAAAGCCATCGGTGACCATGATCTTATAGCTCATTGAGGAAATCTTCAGCCGATTGGAGTTTGATTTTTCCTTCCTGGTGCTGTTTTACCTGTTCCAGGGAGTGTTGCAGGTCATCGACAAAGCTTTTTTGTTCATCGGATAGCTTCTGCACTTTTTTTATTCCCAGGTTTTTTATGAGCTCCATAAAAAATCCCACTTTGCTTTCTGGTATGTCGATTACAATGCGTGCCATATGTAATTTATAACTTGTTTTCAACAAAATTACAATATTTCTTCGTAACCTCAATTGGAAAAACCGGACTGATTGACCACCCTTGTCCGGACTGAGGTGAACAGTCTGTTTGATGCTCATTGAAATAATTAACTCAAGTTTTTTTCTATCTTTAGTAAAATAAATCACTTCAGCATGCAAAAATTTACCCGGAACGCATCCCGATGAATCAGGTTCTGTTTCTAATTACAGCAAGCACCGTGGTTGGTGGAAAACCTGCTGTAAGGCTGCATTTTTAGGAAAATTTACAAAATACAACAACATTTTATAGTAAGAATTCAAGTCAAACACAGGAATAAATAATTGCAGAACTTTTAATATACAGGAGGTAATCATGTTCGTTATAAAGAATTTTGGCCATTTTGTACCCGGTCTGTTGACATTTATCTTTCTCTCTGTTTTCTCAAATGCTGAAATAATTGCCCAGGACCGTCAGGAAATTTCGCTGAACGGTACCTGGGATTTTAAATGGGATAATGAGAACAGGCTTGCTTACCCGCCAGATGAGGGAAGATGGACAACTATGGAGGTGACAAAAAAATCACGTACAGCTACCGGCTTTGGAGAAAATGGTACCAATCACTGGGCCTGGTACAGAAGAGACGTACAGGTGCCGAATTCGATGAAAGGACAGAGAATTAAACTCCGTTTTACGGAGGTTAAATATAAGGCCGTTGTTTACTGGAATGGAGAGAAAGTGGGCGAACATATCGATGGTTCCATTCCGTTTGAAATAGATTTGTCGGGCAGGGTGAAATTTAACGAAAAAAATGAATTGCTGGTCGGGGTGATCGGCCGGATAAGCATACAGAGGCCTGATCTGCTGCCTTACGTTGAAAGTGATTTCAGCGGATCAGCCGGGGACGCAAACCCTCCCCGGGGATCTCTTATCGGACCTGCTTCATGGATCCATCAGGCTTTTGGGGGCATCCATGATGATGTGGATCTGGTCTCCTGTCCGGAAGTACATGTGGATGATTTTCATATAACCACTTCAGTCAGACAATCCAAAATAAAAGTTGAAGTAACAGCGCTGAATGAAGGCAGGTCGGCACAAAAGCGGGAGGTCAGGATCTTCATCGAAGATAATGGAAAGTCAGTAAAAGAATTTCCGGGAAGATCCGTCCAAATATCACCCGGGGGGAAAGCTACTGCCATTTTTACGGATGACTGGGAAGATCCGCACCTTTGGTCCCACCAGGATCCTTATTTATATACGCTGGTCATGCAGCTTCAGAAAGGCAACCGGGTGGTAGACGAAAAAAGGTTCCGGTTCGGGTTCAGGGAGTTCTGGATAGAAGGGATCGACTTTTATCTCAACGGGAAAGTCTTTAAAATGCGCCGGAGTCCAATTTATGGACTGTCCGGCAGAACATCCGAAGAGATAAAAGAATGGATGGAAGGACTGAAAGCGATCAATATCAACCAGGTCAGGATACATCATTCCGGTTTTCCCGAAAGGATCGCGGCGGTTGCCGATGAGGTCGGAATGACCATTTGCCCGGAAAGCACTTTCTGGTCAAGAACACCTTATTATGATATTGAAAATCCCCAAATGTGGGAAAATGCAAGAACTCACTGGGCCGGACTGGTGAAAATGTTCAAGAACCATCCTTCAGTGGTCATGTACAGTATTGAAAATGAAATGCTCAGCACGGGTTCCTACCTGATGCACCAGGAACCGGAAAAGTGGCGCCGGTACCAGGACAAGTGGATTGAAGTAGGACAGTTTGTCAGAAACCTCGATCCCACAAAACCCCTCCAGTACAGCTGGGGGCACGATATTCGCGGATGGGCGGAAACAGCCAATATCCATTATGTGAGAGATATTAAGTACTTTTCTCAATATCCGCGAGACCTGTATTGGCTGCAAGGTGAAAACCTGACCCAACGGGAAAGGAACCGGGATTATGATTGGAAAAAAGACCGCCCTTTGATAAAAGGCGAATATGGCTACTGGTACCATTCGAATCCGCCGCATGGTCTCACATCCTTTATCGGTGAAGATGCTTACATTGGTGATAACTGGTCCAAAACCTGGAAATGGTGCCTGAAAAAGAAAAACGAGGCCTACAGGTATTCCGGGGCGACAGGCAATCCCTGGTCATTCGATGAGGACAGGTACAAGTTCTTTCCGCTACAGGAGGTATTTCTGAAGGACTGGAAAGCCAATTTTTATGGTGGAGAGAAGATGAAAAAGGAAGTGATCGTGGTAAACGAAGCCTTTGATCCCGTTTCTATGGATCTGCAGATTGAATTGACCGGGAATGGGAATGTTTTGGCACGTAAAAAAATTCCGCTGGAAATGAGCGAAGGAACAAGGTGGATAAAGGATGTGGAACTGATCCTTCCTACGGTAAAAAAAAGGATGAATGCGGATCTGAACCTCAGATTGGTATCTGACGGAAACGAATTGTATTCAAATAGTTATCCGGTTCATATTTTCCCTCGGAATGAGCCGGTTGAATATGACAGAAATGCTGTAGGTTTATATGATCCTGATGGGAAAACCTTAAGGGAAATGACGGGCTGTGGATATTTGTTTACCCGGGTGAATAGTATAAATGACCGGGAAATATCCGCATTGAAGGTATTGATAATAGGAAAAGATGGTGTGTCTCCACAATTTTATGAAAAAGGGGATCTCCTCAATGAATTTGTCAGGAACGGCGGGCGGTTGATTATCCTTGAACAGGCGCTGGTAGAGAAGTTTGACTGGCTCCCCTATGAACTGGAGATTGATAAAACCCGGGATTCGCGGGCAGCTTTCCGGGGGAGGACGGATCTTCCGATACTTGATGATATTGCAGCCAGGGGTTTGAATGCCACCATTGCGTTTAAAATGATGCCGGACCACCCGATCCTTCAAAATATTGAGGACGCTGACCTGAGATACTGGAGGGGAACGCATCAGGTATCTAAAAATAATTTCTTCAGGCCCAAATTCTGGAATTATAATACCATTGCTTATGTAGGGAGCGGTAACGGAATTGAACATACTCCCCTGGTCACATTACCATACGGATCGGGGGTATTTATAATGACACAGTTTGTTATTTCGGATGAAATGTCGAAGGAACCGGCTGCCTTTATTTTATTCAACAATATGTTGAATTATGCGCTCAGGTATTCCTCCGGATCATCAAGGGCAGGTATACTGGCTGGTCAGGAAAATAACACGAAAAGAATATTAACAGTTTTTGGAGGGAAGGTTGAACATCTGGAAGAATTGACCGAATCGGATCTGAATTCCCTTGATGTGTTATTTGTTGATCCCGGAATTGATCTGGGGAAATACAGAGCCAATCTTGACAGGTTCCTGTTAAATGGCGGAAAGATCGTTATCAGAGAGATAACTCCCGGGAACATCAGCAATGTCAGATCCATTGTTCCTGATAATATTTCTGTTGAACCCATTCCGGAACCCCTTTCGGGTGAAAACAGGGAAGGCTCACGTGATATTTGCCCATCCAGGGTTTATAAAACAGAATATCATCCGGTTTTGGCAGGGATCACCAATTTTGATCTTTACTGGAGAACACCTTCGGGATATACACAAAGGTTCGGGAATGAAATAGCTCTGATAGCCTCATATGTGGTTACAGGAAACAGTATTCAGGCATTGACAACACCGGCCGTATATGCAAAGATCCCTGTGGGGAATGGAGAAATAATCATTGATCAGGTTGACTGGGAAACTGGTTTGGAAAAAGTAACAGATCATACCAGCAGGATCATCAGTAATTTTCTGAACAACCTGGGTATTGAAATGAAACCGAATGTAACGTTTAACAGATAATTAATCATGTAAAATTCACGCAGAGACTTTATCAAAAAATCCGGTATAACCGGTGCCGGTTAAATTGGCGCCGGTATTTCTGCCTGTACCGGACAGCCTGGGAAACGAACAAAAGAACGCTGGATATCCAGTTGGAACGGGGTGGTGGAACTACCAGGCTGACTCAGAAGCCAGGATAACCTGTATATTATCGTGTCATGCCAATATGAGAATGCTCCTGGCAACTGACTTTTTAGCGACAGTCATGTAAGCCCAATCCTTCTGCATACTTCTGCAGCCGGTAAAGATATGCCCTGTGGTCATCAAAAAAATAGAAAAAAAGCATTACACAAGGTATTATTCCCCTGGCCAAAGACACCGAACATGAAAACCTGGAATACTTCAAAGAACAACAGGTCAATTCAACTATAGAAACCATAGAAAACTGTCAGTAAGTACATAGCTCGTGGTCCGGCGGGTGCGTTGTGGTGAGCGCAGTCGAATCATAGTTCAACATGTACTCATCGCCGGGCCTTGCAGGCCGCTCAGAGTCCTATTTATTCTATGCCGTTTTTATTTTTTCAACCATAATTCATTTTCCCAAATATATTTTTCTTCTTCCCTACTAAGAGACATATTATTTGATGGATACTCATTATTAGTTTTTCTATAAAACTTCTTATCACTACTAATAAAATTAAGTCTTATATATTCTGGTTTTTTATCACTCATCTCCTCCAATTTAAGCTTCAATTCTTCTTTTTTATCAAATACGATGAAAGTAAGATAGTCAAGATGAGTGTAGTTTTTTTCAAGAGTAGATTTGTAATATAAAAGATTTTCTTGAGGCAGTTTTAATGTATGAGCCACTCCATCTAATTTCCACTCAGAATAATTTCTTGGTGAAAAAATTACACCTTCATATTCCTTATTATTATTAGGATATTTAACAACCACCTCTAAATCAGTAAAATTTAAGTCCTTTGAGGTTATGTTAATTGATAATTTTAAAAAATATCTGGCACCGAAATACTTTCTAGATATGCTCCCTCTTTTATATTCAAATTCGCCTTCATCAGCATTAAAACTAATAATTTTTGCATTAATCTTAGGTTCTAAAAACAATCTGTCATTGATTATGAAAAGTGTAGCAATTAACGCAAGAAAACCCGCAAATAAACCTACGATTCCTCCAATTCTTTTAATCCATTCCCAAAATGAGTTATTATTTGTCTCAGCACTCTTAATATATAAAGGATCTTTTATACTAATTTCAATAATTTCATTATTGCTTTTGGTATCTAATTTTTTAGTCATAGTCGAATCTTGTTTTATTATTAATGTATCACTTTGGCTAAATACAGTATTAATCCCTATAAATAGTAAGACTATAATTGCTATTGTATGTCTCATTTTAAATGGCATAGAAAACGTATAGTATTTTATCCATCGTTCTGTCAGACGATTACTAAAAGTAGCAATAATTTCAGAGGCCAGATAAGCTATTGAGGATAAAAGAGATAAAAATGATGGATAAAATATAGTGTGTGCCCTGCATGGGTAAGCAGTGCACCCACCTGGAAGCTCTGAATAAATTTGAAAAATACAAATTTATTTCAATAAGCAAAAGGAGGGGTGCAAAATATACCAGAGGGTTAAAGTCCCTTGGCAGCGAGTTGGAGAAGCTGCTTAGCAAGCTGCAAGCTGGTGTTCAATGATGAACGCAGTGAAGGAACCGAGGACGAAGGACGAGCTCACGACCGAAGGGAGTAACACAGCAAGACTGCAATCCCGATGGCTCCTAATAACCGCGGGTTATTGTTAAAAAAGGCTGTAAAACTTTAATAATTAAAGTTCTACAGCCAAGGTATTTTCACCTAAATTGGTGTTGCTTTAAATACCAAATATGAAAATACAACATAGTAAATCAATATCCTCATTTGGAGGGATAAATTTTGTTATAGAATACCTTAAAGACCATCAAATAACTTCTTTGTTTAATCGGTTACTTCCGGATTTAGCTTCGCAAAGCACATATAGCTGGAGTGATGTATTTAATTCATTATTAAGCGTTTATTTTTGTGGAGGAGACCATTAAGATTGCCGATCAACCGGGAGAAAAGCGGTATCCGGAGGCCGGCAAATTTCTCGATACTGGGCTACGGCTTTGTACCTACCTATCAAAAGGGGGTAAAAGGCCAATACCAGTTAATCGTTGAGAAAAGTCGCTGGGTACAGCTTAAAGCCAAACTCAAGGAGGTAACCCGGAAGACCACTCCCTTGACTTTTGATGAACGGGTACGGAAAATCAAGGAAATTCAGCGTGGCTGGATTAATAATTTGTGCCTCCGCTGAAGCTTCAGCGACACGCGATCCGGCTGGCAAACATCCAGGGAAAACTGATTGAACTGGATGGCTGGTTACGGAATCGCCTGAGGTACTGTATCTGGCATCATTGGAAACGTAGGGAACGGAAACGGAAAAACCTCATCCGGCTTGGTGCTAATCCCCGTGACGCCTTTAGGTGGAGCAGGAGCAGGCTGGGAGGATGGTCCGCCGCGGCGGACAAAGCCCTATCCTGAATACTACAGTCACCGTTGAATTGCTTTGCAAGAGGGGTTATGAGTCCATGTTATCATGGTACCAGAATGTTGCTCCTCATAAATTTACTCCTACGCTTTTCCCTATTGTTTAAGCCTGTTCCGACTTCATGTCGGAAAACCGCCCGGTACGAGGCCTCCCGATGACATATCGGGATACGGTGGTCCGCCTTCATTTCATTACGGCGGAGAACTGTGAGAGGCG
>JAIPBT010000071.1 GCA_021738565.1 Bacteroidales bacterium | reverse complement strand
GAAAATCGGCTGTCCGACAAATTTAATTTCCGTATTTTTACTCATGTTGTAGTTGTTTCGCAAAAACAAATCTACAACATGAAGGGGAAACCTCCGGGGAGTACCCTTCTATTTATTTTTTTAGTCGGACACTAATGATTTTATTTATAAATTAGCTGTATTATTAACAACATCAAATCATGAAGAATTTCATCGTACCCATCGATTTTTCACCGGAGTCGCTTAACGGTCTGGAACTGGCCATTCTTTTTTCAAAAAAGAAAAAGATCAACATACAGATGGTTTATGTCATCACATCATTAACTGATTATCACCCCAGCACCATAAATGACGAGCATAAATTTGCTAAAAACAGGTTCGATAAATTGCTATCGCAGGTTCAGCCCCAGCTTGAAAATGATTCAACCATACGTTATATTATTAAGAAGGGCAAGGTATACCGGGAAATTGTAAGCCAGGTTGATTCCTACAAAAATTCAGTTGTATCTGCATCAACTCACGGGGCTTCAGGATTTGAGGAATTGTTTGTTGGGAGTACAGCTATTAAAGTCATGTCCGCTACCGATAAACCTGTTTTTACAGTGAGGAAAAGTCCGGTACCGAAGAGCATTAAAAACATCATACTTCCCATAAAATTGCATCCGGATACAAGGCAGAAGGTACCTTTCGCGGCAGAAATAGCAAAAATGTTTGGCGCGACCGTGCATGTTGTAACCGTTTCAACAAAGCAGAACAAACGTGATCTGGAAAGGCTTAAGGCCTACAGCAATCAATCCCTGGGTTATCTGAAGAACAGGAAGGTTGAATGTATCAGCCGGACAGTGATTGGCGACAGCCTTCCAGTACTTACTTTGAATTATGCCGAAGCAGTTGACGCTGATCTTATTGTCATGATGTCAAGTGCGATTGACCGTTGGAATGTCTTCCTGGGAAGTTATGCCCAGCAAATGTTGAACAGATCGAAAAGACCATTGTTAAGTATTAAACCGAGACCAAAACAGTTGCCCACAGGATTTCGAACATTAGGATAATATAAACATGCAATCTGTTGTAATAGTTGCCGGAGGAACAGGAACAAGAATGCAATCCGAAACCCCCAAACAATTTATTAAAATACTGGGGAAGGAAGTGATCATATGGACCGTCCAGAAGTTCCTCGAGTTCGATAAAAACATAAAGATTATCCTTGTCTTACCGGAAAGTCACCTGATCATATGGCATGGACTTGCAGAGAAGTATCCTTTCCTTAAAGAAGTTATTACAACAACAGGAGGAGCCACCAGGTTTCATTCGGTAATGCAGGGACTTGTCCATGTAAAGCAAAATGAAATTGTCGGTATCCATGATGCCGTCAGGCCGCTGGTATCAATAGAAACCCTTAAAAAATGTTATCAAATGGCAAAAAAGGAGGGAAGTGCAATTCCGGTAACAGACTCTGAAGATTCCCTGAGAAAGGAGATTGGTCAGGAAAACGAGGTGATTGACCGCACAAAAGTAAAAAGGGTACAGACACCACAGGTATTCAAAGCGGAAAAAATAATCACTGCCTACCAGAATTGCCTGGATAATAAATACACCGACGATGCTTCTGTTTATGAATCCTATTTCGGACAGGTGCAACTGGTAAAAGGCAACCAGGAAAACATTAAGATCACTTTTCCCGGTGATTTGAAAATTGCTGAAGCATTGCTCAGAAAAGAACGTCAGTAATCGTAATGATCTTGCCTGGTTTTATAGGAAACAATCTCTTTTCCAAAGCTTGTATTCAGTGACTTCTGACCCGGATCTCCGATATCGCTGTGTAGAGCCTGTCAATACAGTCCAGTGGCTGGATTCCGAGGCTTCAATATGGTTCACAAGTTTGTAAGGCAATTTGATTGTTGCAGAACCCGGTTGTTGATTCCCGGATTGGTTTTTTTCAAAAGTAAATATTTTGGAATATTTAAACTGTTTTTAACGTTATTTTAATTACATGCTGATTGATGAAAATGTGGTTTTTAATTAATGATTTTTCTTTGCTACATTGCACACTTCTTGAACTTTAGCAGATGACGGGAGCAAAATACTGGATCATATTTGCAATTCTTTGTGTATCTCTGAATCAGCTTTTCGGACAGGATGGCACTTCCGGGCCAGACAGGAAAATATTAATAAATGATATAATTATTACAGGCAACAAAATTACCAGGGAGAACATTCTGCTCCGGGAAATGGTTTTTTTAAAAGGAGATACCATTTATGAAAGTGACCTGGATAATATGCTGGAGCGAAGCCGGGAGAACCTTTTGAACCTGTCAATTTTCAATTTTGTAAATACTTCCTATGAATACATAACCGACACAAGTATCAATGCAATCATTGATGTACAGGAACGGTGGTATATCTGGCCAACCCCAATTTTTGAACATGGTGAAAGGAATTTAAGTACATTCATTCGTGATCCGCGCTGGAGCAAAATGAATTACGGCATGTTTCTCATATGGAACAATTTTCGGGGCAGGAATGAATTGCTCCAGGCAAAAATAAGGCTCGGATATGTTGAGCAATATGTATTGCAATATGAAAAACCAAATATCGGGGTTAAAGAAAATCACAAGATATCATTAAGTTACAGCTTCAGTCGTCAGCATAGGATCAATTACATGACGGCATACAATCAGCCTGTATATTTCAAGGACGATGATCATTACACCCTCACATCAGGAGATGCGTTCCTGGCATACACCTACCGGCCGCAATTGTATTCCAGGCACAGGTTCCGTGTGCATTATCAAAATCAATGGGTTGGGGATACTGTGCCGGTACTCAATAGGGATTATTTAGGGAACGGACTTTCGGAGCTGAACTACTTCAAGTTTGATTATGTTTTCATCGATGACCAGCGAGACTCAAAAATTTATCCCCTGGAGGGAGATGCTGTTAAAGCGAAGATCCAGCGCACAGGACTGGGGATCATTCAGGACTATCCTTATGGGAACTGGGAAGCCGAGGGGGCTGTTTTTCTGCACCGGAAACTGTCGGACAGGTTTTTTATTACAAATGCTGCAAAGGGAAAAATATCCTCCAACAAGGAAGTTCCCTATATTTTTCAGAATGCTTTCGGCTATTCTGAATACATGACCAGTTACGAATATTTTGTAATCAACGGAACCGATTATTTTCTTAATAAATTTATTGCGAAATTTGCATTGTTGCAACCACGCAAAGTAACGATCCCTTATTTGAATATTCAACAGTTCAGCAAAGTGCATTTTGCCATATATTTGAATTTGACTGGAGATTTCGGATACGTGTATAATCTTTCACCCCAACCAACAAATTACATGGAAAATGAATTGCAGTACAGTGCTGGAATCGGCATTGATCTTGTCACCTATTATGACAAAGTGCTGCGCATAGAATATTCAGTGAACAGGTACGGAATCGCGGGATTTTTCTTTCATGTGGAAACTCCTTTTTTCCGCTGGTAAAAAAAGCATTATGGCATTACGTTCAAATCCGGAAGGACAGGCGCTGGTAGTAGCGGCGATAGCAATCACATTTTACGCGATGGGCGCCGCATTACTCGATTATTTGAAGTTTGCAGGGAAAATCTATCTGCAGGCGGGAATCGGGATTTTGTTATTTGGCGTTACCTATTTTGTGGTGTACAATTTGTTCCTGAAATACGATGAGAAAAGGATCCGAAAAATTTTTAAGGCTACTCCGGATCCCGGATCAACTGAAAAGGAAATTGGGCGGAAACATGATGAGAAGGAAAGTCTTTCAGAGGAGCGCCATGAAAATCAGGATTCCAGTCAGACAGAAGAGATTAAAAAACTCAGGGAAATGGAAAAGTACAGGAGGGATTTTCTAGGTAATGTATCCCATGAATTGAAGACCCCCATATTTAATATTCAGGGATATATCCTTACCCTTCTTGACGGTGGTATCGAAGACGAAAAGGTCAATAAATTATACCTTCAAAGGGCAGAAAAAAGTGTGAACCGAATGGTTTCAATTGTTGATGACCTGGTTTCAATATCAAGACTTGAGGCGGGAGAATTCAAACTGGAATTGAGTGAATTCAATATTATAAAACTGGTGGAGGACATATTTGAGAGCCAGGAAATGTTGTCGCGCAATTATAAAATTAAACTCGAATTCAAAGGGAAACACAAAGATCCGGTTAGGGTGAGGGCCGACAGAAAACGGATCCTGGAGGTCCTGAACAATTTAATTATGAATTCGATAAAATATGGAAAATCAGGAGGTAAGACCAAGGTTGGTTTCACCGAAAACGGCAAAAACGTGCTTGTAGAAGTATCTGACAACGGTATTGGAATTGATGAAGAAGATATTCCAAGGATCTTTGAAAGATTCTATCGTGTCGATAAAAGCAGGTCGAGGGATTGGGGGGGGACAGGACTTGGACTTGCAATTGTTAAACACATCATCCAGGCGCACAATCAGACGATCAATGTTCACAGCAGGATCAGCAAGGGCACTTCATTTGTTTTTTCCCTGGAAAAAGCTTAAGGATCAATCCAGTCACCATTTTCTTTGATGACAGCAATAAGCTTCTCTATCGCTTTTTCAGCAGGTACATTTTTTATTAAACAGGTTTTCTTTCTGTATATGTTCACCATTCCTTTTCCTGCTCCAATGTATCCGTAATCTGCATCGGCCATTTCCCCGGGTCCGTTGACAATACAACCCATTACCGCGATTTTTAGTCCTGTCAGATGTGATGTTGCCGCTTTCACCTCCGACAATATTTTCTGAATGTCAAACAATGTTCGTCCGCATGAGGGACAAGCAATGTATTCCGTTGAAGTAATGCGGTTCCCTGCAGCTTGTAAAGTGTAAAAAGACAGCCTATTATTAAATTCGTTGGAAGTGTGGGGATTCTGAATCCATATTCCGTCAACAAGACGATCGATCAGGAAGAAACTGAATTCACCTGATGCCCTGATTGCATATTCTTCGTAATTTCTTATCCTGTATTTCCTGTGCAGTATGACAGGGATCTGGCCCGAAAGCCTGTAATATGTAAGAAGCCAATGTTTAATGTCTGTTAAAACACTTTCGGCCATGTCCAGAATGAAAACATGTTCTCCGCGAAGGCTTGCTGCTTCCCCGGGATTCATCCCGGCATTGATCAGGACATATTCAGACCCCGGGGGTTCTTTTTTCAGGTCATGGCATACCTGTATTTTTATTTCTTTTCCCTGTTCAACAAGGAGCAATGAATTTGTGCTCTTTTTATAAAGAATATCTGGAGAAGTTTCTGCATATGTATCGTCATCAGACACCACAACAGGGTATCCGGAACCGGATTTTTCATCGTGGTGATCGTTATAGGGTTCATCAAAACGGAACGGATCCCTGGGCAGGTTTTCAAAAGGATGGTATGGCAATGTTTTGGGCACAGGAAAACATTTTCTTATTAAATCAGCGATCGGTATTTCGTTTTCAGGAGGCTCGGTTAAACTGACGCGTATGGTGTCCCCGACACCTTCCAGCAGTAATGGCGCTATTCCCGCTACGGATTTGATACGTCCCTCCGGTCCGTCCCCGGATTCGGTAACTCCCAGATGTACGGGATAATAAATACCTTCCTTGATCATGCGGCTGACCAGAAGCCTTACAGACCTTACCATTAAGCCTGAATTACTGGATTTTAGAGATACAGCAACATTGCTGAAATTTTGTTCATTGCAAACCCTGAGAAATTCAAGTGCCGATTCTGTCATTCCTTCGGGTGTGTCGCCCCATTCAGACATGATACGCCCGGAAAGTGAACCATGGTTGACCCCGATTCTAAGGGCTGTGTTGTGTTTTTTACAGGTATTGATCAGGGATATAAGTTTTGACCGGTTGTTGACTTCAGCAGCAGCACGATCTGCCGGTAAAGGAAGTTTACCGTAACGGTATTTTTCGGCAAAATTTCCCGGGTTGATGCGCACTTTTTCACATACTTCAGCAGCTTTTAAAGCAATTTTTGCATTGAAATGTACATCTGCAACAACCGGTGTCTTTATTGAGAGGGAGCGAAGTGATTCCGTAATTTTTTTCAATGAATAAACCTCTCGCAGTCCCTGCGTTGTAAAGCGCACCATTTCGCCTCCTGCCTGTATGATCTTTTTTGCCTGGGTTACACTTCCGTGAATGTCATTCGTATCGGTATTGGCCATGGATTGAATAACAACCGGATTGGTTCCTCCCATTTTCAGGTTCCCAACAGCTATTTCTTTTGAAACCGGAATATGATATGTTTTTTCCTGTTCCATATCCTACATGAACTCCCAGTCAACTCCATCCTTTTTATCTTTTATGGAAATTCCCATTTTCTGGAGGGTATTCCTGATTTCGTCGGCTGTATCCCAGTCGTTTCTTTGTTTCGCCTTCTGACGGAGCTGAAGTATGGATTCAATCAATTTATCCGAGATCCCGGTTGTTGAGGAATCTTTTACAAAAGGGTTGATCCCAAGTATACTGTGAACATATGTATTGTATATATCCTTAAGATGGTCAAGGTTTTCCTGATCGATGGAAATTCTTTTTTCCTGTACGGAATTGATCGTTTTTACCCCATCGAAAAGATGGGAGATAAGAACAGGGGTATTCAGGTCATCGTTCATGGCCCTGATGCATTTTTCATTTAGTTCTTCTGCATTTACAACCCCTTTTGATGAAGCCTGAAGGTTGTCAAGAATGAATAAGGCATCCTGCAGTCTTTGTAATCCTTTTTCAGAGGCGGACAGTGCATCCTCTGAAAAATCAAGCGTACTCCTGTAATGGGCCTGTAATATGAAAAACCTGATAACCATGGGATCAAACGTCCTGCTGACCAGCCGGTGGCCTTTTTCAAAGAGTTCATCCAGCGTGATAAAATTGTCCAGCGATCGTCCCATTTTCTGGCCCTTGATGGTGATCATGTTGTTGTGCATCCAGTATTTGACACCTTCTTTTCCTGATCCGGCCACATTCTGTGCAATTTCACATTCATGATGGGGAAAGAGAAGATCCAGGCCGCCCCCGTGAATATCAATGTTTTCCCCCAGGTATTTTAAACTCATGGTAGAACATTCAAGGTGCCATCCCGGGTATCCCTCGCTCCATTCCGATGGCCATTTCATGATGTGAGAAGAATCGGCTTTTTTCCAGAGTGCGAAATCGATGGGATTGCGTTTTTCTGACTGACCTTCCAGGGTCCTTGTATTGCCAAGTAGTTCATCGATTTTTCTTCCGGACAATTTGCCGTAAGCGTACTTTTCGTTGAATTTCAATACATCAAAATAGACGGATCCGTTTGTTTCATATGCATACCCGGTATCAATGATCTTTTTTACCAGCTGCTGCTGCTCGATGATGTGCCCGCTGGCCCTGGGTTCTATGCTTGGGGGAAGCACATTGAGCTCTTGCATATTCCTGTGGTATGCATTCATGTACTGTTGTACAACTTCCATGGGTTCAAGCTTTTCCAACCTTGCTTTTTTCAGGATCTTGTCCTCACCCTCATCCGCGTCATTTTCAAGGTGCCCCACGTCTGTAATGTTGCGTACGTAGCGTACTTTGTAATCAAGGTGGGTAAGATACCTGTACAGCACATCAAAAGTAACAGCCTGCCTGGCATGGCCCAGATGCGCATTTCCGTAAACGGTCGGTCCACATGCATACAGGCCCACAAAGGGAGGTTGCCAGGGTTCAAAATGCTCTTTTTTGCGTGACAGGGTATTGTAGATGTGGAGCGAATTCTTCATAAATATTTTGAACTTAAGAGATTAAGATGGGTAAAATTAGTAATTTTAATGCTAACCTGAATTATTCAGGCGATGCGTTTTCTTGCAAGCACTATTTAGGTTTTCAGTTAAATTAATTTATAGGATCATGGCAAACAGAAACACAGGCGGGAGAAAGGTAAAATTCACCATTGAAAAAGCAATGACCCAGGCGATGGGGGTTTTTGCACGCAATCCACAGAAGACCTTCAACTACAAACAGATGTCGAAACAGTTGTTGCTCAATGATCAGCGGGATAGGGACATGGTGAACAATGCCCTGCAAAATCTTTTGAACCAAGGGCTTATAGAAAAGGTCGACAGGGGAAGGTACAAAATGGTTCCCCGGGCGGGTTATGTTAACGGGACCATTGATATGACGTATCATGGATATGCATTCTTAAAATCGGAAGAGATTGAACAGGATGTGTTTATCGCGAGGTCGAATCTGGGAAGGGCAATGGATGGAGACCTTGTTAAGGTGCACATTCTCCCCAGGAAAAAAAATGATCCCAGGCTGTCCGGCGAGGTGATCGAAATTGTCGAAAGGGCCAGGGAAACATTTGTAGGGATCGTGGAAGTATCCAGAAACTATGCTTTCCTTTTGCCGGACAGCGCTAAGATGCCCTTTGATATATTTATACCGACCGAGAAGCTGAAAGGGGCAAAACATGGTCAAAAAGCAGTTGCAAAGATCACAGACTGGCCCGAGAAGGTAAAGAATCCTTTCGGGGAAGTAGTTGATATTCTTGGATATCCCGGGGAGAACGAGACGGAAATGCATTCCATTCTTGCCGAATTTGAACTTCCCTATAAATTTCCGAAAGATGTGGAGGAAACAGCTGGAAAGATATCCGCGAAGATCAGTCAGGAAGAAATTAAAAAAAGAAGGGATGTGAGGAATATCCCCACTTTTACAATAGATCCGGCAGATGCCAAAGATTTCGACGATGCCCTGTCATTGAAAAAATTAAAAAACGGAAATTATGAGGTGGGAATCCACATTGCCGATGTCTCATTTTATGTTGAAAAGGATTCAATAATTGACAGCGAGGGATACGACCGGGGAACTTCAATATACCTGGTCGACAGGGTTGTGCCCATGCTTCCAGAAAAGTTATCCAACAATTTGTGCAGCCTGAGGCCCAATGAAGACAAGCTGTGTTTTTCAGTGATCGTAGAGGTGACTCCAGCTGCAAAAGTAGTCAATGAATGGTTTGGAAGAACGGTGATCAATTCAGACAGGCGTTTTGACTATGACGAGGCACAGCAGATCATTGAGTCAGGAGAAGGAGACATGAAAGAAGAGGTACTTATATTTCATGATCTTGCTACACGTTTAAGAGAAAAAAGGTACAAGGAGGGGTCCATAAATTTTGAAAGGGATGAAGTGAAATTTCATCTTGATGAAGAGGGCCGGCCGCTGGGTGTTTATTTTAAGATACAAAAGGAATCCAACCATCTGATCGAGGAGTTTATGCTGCTTGCCAACAGGAGGGTTGCTGAATATGCTTCCAGGGGAGGAAAATATGAAAAGGAAATACACCCCCAGGAATTAAGATCTGCCAGGAAACAGGGAAAAACATTTGTATACCGGATCCATGACCTTCCGGATGCTGAAAAGCTGGAGTCCTTTACCCATTTCATCAGAAAGTTCGGTTACGAAATTAACACAGGGGATAACCAGAGGGTTGCAGCTTCTATGAACAGGGTACTGAATAGTGTCAAGGGAAAGAAGGAACAACATGTAATCGAAAACATGGCGCTAAGGGCCATGGCCAAAGCCCGTTATTCAACAAAGAATGTTGGTCATTACGGACTGGCATTCAAGGATTATGCTCATTTTACCTCACCCATCAGGAGGTATCCCGATTTAATGGTGCACCGTTTGCTGGCATTTTATCTTGATGGAGGAGATTCAAAGAAAGCGAGCAAATATGAAAGAAGATGTGATCATGCCTCTGAAATGGAACGCCGGGCAGTTGAGGCCGAGCGCGCTTCCATCAAATACAAGCAGGTGGAATTCATGCAGGATAAAGTAGGACAGGAATTTGAAGGGGTTATCTCCGGTCTGACAGACTGGGGAATTTACACTGAAATTGTTGAAAACAAATGTGAAGGCATGATATCCCTTCAAAGCCTGATGGACGACTTCTATGAATTTGATGAGGACGAATACAAGATCATCGGGCGTCAATCAGGAAAAGAGTTCGAGATCGGTGCGCCTATAAAGATCGAGGTGATCAACGCAAACCTTTCTAAGCGGCAGCTGGATTTCAAAATGGTGGAAGACAATGAAAATAATGGAAAAAATTCAGGTTGAGAATTTTCTTATATTTTCTGTGCAAATTATACCGCTCTAATGGCAGTAATTAAATCTGAAATAAGGGACAGGATCATAAGTGCAGCCAGAAAAGTGTTTTCAAGGAAGGGTTACAGGCAAACCACCATGGATGATATAGCCGGAGTTTGCAAAATGGGAAAAAGCTCCATCTATTATTATTACAAGAGCAAGGAAGAGATATTTGAGGATGTAGTGATAAAAGAGGCACAGGAGCTTAAGAGAGAGCTCTTAAAAGTGATCCAGTCCAATAAAAGGCCGGAGGAAAGATTAAAGGACTACATATTGTTCAGGCTTTACCATGTGAAGGCAGTTTCAAATTTCTATGCAGTTATTAAAAAAAATTACCATGACCAGATGAAGTTTGTCAACCGCGTACGAAAGAAATTTGAAGAAGAAGAGTATAAAATGGTGAGGGATATCCTAAATACAGGAATAAAGCAACGGGCATTTGTGATGAATAATCCGGATATAGGAGCGATAGCTTTTACCACCATGCTTAAAGGACTTGAACTTCCGCTGTTCCTGAAGGACTACACAAGGGCAGAAAAAGAAGAATTACTGGATGAGCTGATTGAAGTAATTTTCTATGGTCTGATCAAAAGGGATTAATTCTGTAATTTCATCTGCCGGGAGAGCCATGCCGGCTTGTCTGTTGTAATCGCCGTAACACCTGCTTCAATAACTTTTTGGGCATCTTCGGGCCGGTTGACGGTCCAGCACCAGACCTCCTTGTTGTGTTTATTGAACCTTTGTACAAGTTTTTTACTGATGATCTTGTGTCTCAGGTTAACTCCGTCAAGATCACTGTTTTTAATCGTTTTGAATTTCCTTTTTATGTCTGTCCGGAAAGCGGAAAGATAATAACAGGGAACACCAGGATACAATTCCTTTGTTGCCAGGATCGTTTCAAAATCAAATGCAATAAATACAATGTTTCCGGTTTTCCAGTGATCATTGATGACCTTTTCCAGGAAGGGCAATATTTCGGGGCCTGTTTTAATTTCTATTACCAGTGTTTTGTTTTCAGGAACAGAACCAAGCACTTCAGCAAGCAAGGGAATGGTTGCTCCCTGGTATTTCTTTTTATTGGTTTCCCGAAGTATGACGGGATAATTTTTTATCGCTTCGTAATCAGATTCTTTAACAACAAAATCGTTTCCTGTCAGTCTTTTACCCTTTTTGTCGTGGAACACGATGATCCGGTTATCTTTTGTAAGCATCACGTCACATTCTGCAGCGGGGGCATTCAGATCCCAGGCAAGCCGAATGGAGGCCAGGGTGTTTTCAGGAGCAAGGTATGATGCTCCACGGTGACCAACATAAGATACTTGTTGTGCACAGACAGAAAGGCCTGTTACAAGCATTGAAATAAAGAGCAGATTTTTCATGGTTGTTGATTTTTTTGAAGATGATCGGTTTCCAGGCTAATTTACAATAATTTGCAGTTATTAATACAGGAACAAAGCAAGAACCTTACTTTATTGATGGTGTTTGCGATTTTAAAAGAAATATATATTTATTTCGATATATAAATATATATATCGACAAATTAAATGGTATTAAACCTCAGAGTAGAACTCATATTTTCGGAGTAGAACTCCGAGGAATTAAGCCTCTTCCTACGCGTCCTCTGTAGCGGAACGTGAAGGAGGATTAAAGGGGTGGCTGTGCAACAACCTCTCTTTGCTGCAGCTTTGGCTGACAAGGTGAAAATTCTTTCAGAATTGGTCATATATTTGCAATGGCAGAAATCAATAAATCAATATACAATGAAGATCAATTTATTTAAAAAAATGAGAAGTTTCTTCCGGACCACATTTATCGGCGGGCTTGTGGCTTTGTTACCTTTATCGATGGTAATCATATTGTTCAGGTGGATCATCAACCTTACAGAACGGTATCTTGGACCGGTCATTGATATGATTACAAAGACAGATTCGAAATTGTATAACCTGGGCCTTTACATACTGGCCATTATTGCAATATTCCTGATATTTTTTACAATTGGCCTGATCATTAAAACCAGGTGGGGAAGGTTTCTGAACAAACAGCTTGAAAAGAAATACCTGGTCAAGATACCGGGATATAGGATTGCCAGGGATACGGTAAGCCAGTTTTTCGGAAAGCACAAATCTTTTTTCAAGGAGGTTGTCATTGTGGACCTGTTCAATTCGGGCACACTCATGACCGGTTTCATTACGGATGATCAGGGAGAGATTGTTACAGTGTTCGTTCCAACCGGACCAAATCCCACCTCCGGAAATATTTACCATGTGCCAAAAGACAATGTTTTACGATCGAAAGTCCAGGTTGAAACAGGTATGAAATCAATAATAAGCTGTGGAGCTGGTTCCTCTGAAGTATTCGATCAAATTGACAGGAAAAGTCATGAATAGGATCGTGGATTATTTAGTGTTTGTCTATAAAGTCCAATAACTGCGTTATGCTTGTTCTCAAAATGGTCATTTACACCAGTAAACTCACATTTTTCGAACTGCGCAAGCCTTGTTATTGAACTTTCTAGTTCAAACACTCGACATTATTGACA
>JAIPBT010000070.1 GCA_021738565.1 Bacteroidales bacterium | reverse complement strand
ACTAGTATATAATTTAGTTAAGCGTCTGTATTTCATATAATTATTAACTCAAATAAATGACAATTTCGATATTGATACCGTGGAACCCTCATGTTATATGCATTCCCTGTTGCGAACGATAGTGCATGAGGGTTTCATTCAAAGTTATATTTATTTTTCAAATCCGCACCCAAACCGATCAAACCCGGAGCCCTTGAAATATGGGGCTAATTCAATAATTTACAGACTGTTTTACACATTTAAAAATCTCTACATAAAAATTGATATTAATTAATAAATCTGTATCTTGGGATTTGCGATCTGTTTATAATCCTCTGTTCTATGAAAAATATAGAAAAGCACGATCATTTTAATGATGATTCAGCGAGCGAAAAAAAAGAAAAGGATAAAGAATCAAGGCCTGAAGAAAACGAAAAAAAAGAGATAGAATACCAACCTGAGTCAAAGGGGAAGGATGCTGATTCCGTTCAAGACTTTGATGATTCGAAGAATGCCTCGGAAGAAGATTTGGAAGGGAATAGTGCATCAAGGGATATTGACCCGGGAGACAAGGAAGATGAAAATTCTGACAAGGGAAGCCGGGATGACGACAAAGTAAACTATGAACTTCTGAGTAAAGAGGACCTTGTCAAGTTACTTGAAGACCTGTTGAACAAGAAAACCATTGAAGAACTAAAGAATATAGTTAACGAGATTCAGGAGATATTTGAAAAAAAACATGAGGCAGAATTAGCAGAAAAAAAGAAGAATTTTCTTGAAAGCGGCGGTCTTGAGCAGGATTTCAAACCTGTTGAAGATCCTGTTTCTTCGAAAATGAACGAGTTGCTTGAAAAATACAAGTCCATCAAAGCGGAATACAATAAGCAACTTGAAGCTACAAAAGAAGAGAACCTTGCTAAAAAGCAGGATATTCTTGAGCAATTCAGGATTTTAATGGAAGGACCGGAGGGGTTTGAAAAAACCTATCGCAAATTCAAGCATCTGCAGAAGAGTTGGTTTGATATCGGGGTTGTCCCGAAACAACACGTTAAGGATTTATGGAATTCCTATAATTTCTTCGTTGAAAAATTCAACGATTATGTCGGCATAAACAAAGAACTTCGGGTGCTGGATCACAAAAAGAACCTGGATCTGAAAATAAAATTGTGTGAGAAAGCTGAAGAACTGGCCAGGGAGAAGAACATCCCCGCTGCATTCAAGAGATTGCAAAAATATCATTCACAATGGAGAGAAATCGGTCCTGTACCGGGGGAGGATAAGGATGCCATCTGGAAGAGGTTCAGCGCTGCTACTTCCGTAATTAACAAGGCACATCAAAACTACCAGTCGGAACTGAAGGAGTCATTGGTGAAGAACCTGCAGATGAAAGCTGATTTGTGTGAGAAAGCAGAGGCCCTGTCTGAACTTGATCTTAACAATCATAAAGAATGGGTGGAAAAAACCAATGAACTTCTTGCTATGCAAAAAGAATGGAAAGCCATAGGTTTTGCTCCAAAGAAAGATAATAATCTAATATACAGCAGGTTCAGGAAAGCTTGCGACAAATTCTTCGATAAGAAGGCTGCATTCTATACAAAGACCTATGAAACCCAGAAAGAAAGCCTTACAAAGAAAAAGGAGATCGTTGAAGAAGCTGAAAGCCTTCAGGACAATACGGATTGGAAAAAGACCACAGAAAAATTGATCGACCTGCAGAAGAGATGGAAAAAAACTGGTCCGGCATTGAGGAAGGACTCAGAAAAACTGTGGAAAAGGTTCAGAGCAGCATGTGATCATTTCTTTAATAAGAAATCTGATTATTACAGCGGTCAGGATGAGTTGTTTGAAGAAAACCTGAAAGCCAGACAAAAATTAATTAATAAGATAGAAAAATACAAACCAAAGGAAAAACAGGCTGAGTTCATTGAGTTGCTGGAATCTTTCCAGGAAACTTTCAATGAGATAGGTTTTGTTCCCATTGAGCAAAAGGATACAATAAGACGCGATTTTAAGAACGCGGTTGATAAGCTTATTGACCGTTCGGATTTCAGCAAAATAGACAGGTCGATAATTAGGTACAGGTTAAAGATCAAGGGTTTAATTAATATCCCCAGGGCCGATAATAAGCTCCACTTTGAAAGAGAACGATTGGTAAATAAACTTCAGCAACTTAAGAATGACATTGGTCTGTGGGAGAACAACATTGGATTTATTAAGCAAACTGAAAGTTCCGAGGATACAATATCCGGATTCCAGGATAAAATTGATGACGCCAGGTATAGAATTGAATTGCTTGAAAAGAAAATCGCTATTATTGATGAAGCTGACCTTAACACTTAGTTGATAAATCAACCTTACTTTTTATATCAGTCATTTATAATTTTTATATTTTGCGCCTTAAATTTTTAAGCACTTCATAAAGTGGCAAATACTAAGTATATTTTTGTAACAGGCGGCGTAACTTCATCGCTTGGTAAAGGAATCATTTCTGCTTCCCTGGGCAGATTATTACAGGCAAGGGGTTTTTCAGTTACTATTCAGAAACTTGATCCCTACATCAATGTGGATCCGGGTACGTTGAATCCTTATGAGCATGGGGAATGTTATGTTACAGATGATGGTGCTGAGACCGATCTTGATCTCGGTCATTATGAACGTTTTCTTGACATTCAGACCACACAGGCCAACAATGTTACAACCGGCAGGATCTACCAGTCAGTGATCAACAAGGAGCGCAGGGGTGATTACCTTGGAAAAACAGTCCAGGTAATACCCCACATTACAGATGAAATTAAAAGGAGGATCATGCTCCTGGGCAAAACCGGGAAATATGACATCATCATAACTGAAATCGGGGGCACGGTAGGGGATATTGAATCTTTACCCTATATTGAATCTGTAAGGCAGTTAAGGTGGGACCTGGGTCATGAAAATACAGCTATAATACACCTTACACTGGTACCTTATCTCAATGCATCGGGGGAATTGAAGACAAAACCCACGCAGCATTCTGTAAAGGTGCTGCTTGAAAATGGAATTCAGCCCGACATACTTGTGCTGAGAACAGAACATCACCTTACCAGGGAAATACGTAAAAAGGTGTCCCTTTTTTGCAATGTCAATCTTGAATCAGTGATCCAGTCAATTGACGTTTCAACAATCTACGAGGTGCCATTGCTTATGCATGAAGAGAACCTTGACAAAACGATCCTTGAAAAACTGCGGATCAAGTCCAAGACCCCAATAAAAATGGGGCCATGGCGTGATTTCGTCTTCAAATTGAAGAATGCGAAAAAAGAGGTGAACATTGTGCTGGTAGGGAAGTATGTGGAATTAATGGACTCCTACAAGTCAATCCTTGAATCACTGGTACATGCAGGTGCCACGAACAATGCCAGGATCAATGTGGAATGCCTGCATTCAGAACTGCTGAATTCAACAAACATCTCAAAGAAGCTTGACGGTTTTGACGGCATTATCGTGGCACCGGGTTTCGGTGACAGGGGTATTGATGGAAAGATTCTTGCAGTGCAGTATGCAAGGACCAAAAAGGTTCCGTTTTTTGGAATTTGCCTTGGTCTGCAGGTCGCAGTTGTGGAGTTTGCGCGGAATGTACTGGGATACGAAGATGCACATTCAACTGAAATGACCAATATGACAAAGCACCCAGTCATCGATCTCATGGAAGAGCAAAAGGGCATTACTGAAAAGGGAGGGACCATGAGACTTGGTGGTTATTCGTGTGAATTGTACGAGTCCACCAAAGTTTACAGGGCCTACAGGAAAAAGATGATCAGGGAGAGACACAGACACCGGTATGAATTCAATAATGACTACCTGACAGACTTTGAAAAGCAGGGTATGATTGCAGCAGGGGTTAATCCTGAAAGTAATCTTATTGAGATCATGGAGCAACCTGATCATCCCTGGTTCATCGGGACGCAATTTCATCCCGAGTACAACAGTACCGTTCTGAACCCGCATCCGCTTTTTGTAAGTTTTATTAAAGCAGCTATTGATTATTCAGGCTGACCACCCCGCTTTCACTTTACCGATTTTAAGCTGAAAAATTAATTTAATTCCAGTTTATTTAAGCTAAAACATTACTTTTGTGCCTGTTAAATAAAGTACTGTATAGAGAATGGACAGAAACTCAATTATTGGCGTTGTACTCATTGGACTTATCCTGATAGGTTACAGCATATTTACCAAGCCCTCAAGGGAGGCGCAGATGGAAGCAATCAGACGAAATGATTCCATTGCACAGGTTGAACAAATGAGGCAACAGCAAGCTGAACTTGAGAAAGAGAGAGAACAACCGGTTTCTACAGTTGAATCAACTGACCGGGATTCTGAGCAACAGGCAATCCGCCAAAGGGAGTATGGGGTTTTTGCCAACAGTTTAACTGGTGATGAAGAGTATATTACTTTAGAAAATGACCTGATTAAACTTCAGGTGTCAACCAAAGGAGGAAGACCTTACTCAGCACTGCTGAAGAATTATACCACATATGATTCTTTGCCAGTTATTCTTTTCGATGGTGACTCCTCAAAATTTGAGCTGCAGTTCTTTGCTGAGAACCGCCGCATCAATACCAGTAATCTTTTCTTTGTGCCCGATATTGAAAATAGCAACATCAGGGTTTCGGATGCCAGCAAAACCCTGAAGATGCGTTTGAATATTACCGCAGAATCATATATTGAATTTATCTATACGATGCACCCGGGGAAGTACATGATTGATTATGATATACATCTTGTTGGGTTGGATAAGCTTCGGGCTGACAACCTGGTCTACCTGTATGAAATATATTTTCCTTCCACTGAGAAAGGCTTCCAGAATGAAAATAATTATACAACCCTGTATTACCGCTACAGGGATGGTGATATCGAGAAATTCAACATGCGAAAGAAAGGGGTGCAGGAAGAAACAGCCACCACGCAACTCGAATGGATCGCCTACAAGCACCAATTTTTTTCAACGGTTATGATCGCCAAAGATCCTTTTGAAAGCGCCTATATGATGAGTGAGCCCTTTGAGGATCCCGGAAAATACATCAGACACTTTTCAAGTGAAATAGATCTCCCTTATGCGAGGACAAACGACCAGACCATGTCGATGGCTTTTTATTTTGGCCCCAACAGCCACCAGATACTTAAGAAATACAAAGAATGGAAGCTGGAGAATCTTGTGACGGTGGGAGGATCGGTGATCAGATGGCTCAACGAGTTTGTTATCATCCCGATCTTCAACTGGTTAAATAGGTACATCAACAATTATGGAATAATCATCCTGTTGCTTACGATCATAATAAAAGTTGCTCTTTTCCCGCTTACCTACAAGTCATTCAAATCACAGGCAGTCATGCGTGTCCTTAAACCACAGGTTGACGAGATCAGTGAAAAGTATCCAAAGAAAGAGGATGCGATGAAAAAGCAGCAGGCTACCATGGACCTTTACAAAAAGGCGGGTGCAAATCCACTGGGCGGATGTTTGCCGATGCTGTTGCAGTTACCTATCCTCTATGCAATGTTCAGGTTCTTTCCGACTTCCATTGAATTGCGGGGCGAAAAATTCCTTTGGGCGGATGACCTGTCCACATACGATAGCATACTGGACCTGCCCTTTGAAATACCTATGTACGGGGATCATGTGAGCCTTTTCACACTCTTAATGACAGTTACTACGGTATTGAGCATGCGCATTAATAACCAGACACAATCGACCAGTGCCATGCCAGGCATGAAAACCATGATGTATATTATGCCGGTTATGTTCATGGTGTTTCTTAACAACTTTTCTGCTGCTCTGACATATTATTATTTTCTTGCAAACCTGATCACGCTTGGGCAAAATTATTTTTTCAAGGCATTCACCGATGAAGAGGCAATTCTTAAAAAGATCAACGCCCGCAAAGCAAAGCCGAAAAAGAAATCCAAATGGCAGGCGCGACTGGAAGAGATGACCAAACAGCAGCAACAAAAGCAGAAAAGCCTGGGAAAGCGTAAATGATTGGTTAGCTATTCAATCCAGCCATTTTAATTGCTGTAATGGCAGCTTCATTTCCCTTGTTTCCATGTTTGCCACCTGCACGGTCAATCGCCTGTGGCTGGTTCTGGGTGGTGAGTACACCGAAAATAAAAGGAATATCGTATTCAAGGTTGAGCTCAGCCATGCCCTGGGTAACCCCCTGGCAAATAAAATCAAAATGCCGGGTTTCACCCTGGATGATGCATCCTATGGCAATTACGGCATCCAGTGCATGTTTTTCAGCAAGAAGCCTTGATCCGAATATAAGTTCAAAACTGCCTGGGACCGTTATTAAATGAATGTTCTCCTCAACTGCCCCGTGTTTTTTGAGCGTTTCGATTGCACCTTCAGCCATCGCAGCAGTAATTTCTTCGTTCCATTCTGAAACAACGATCCCGAATTTCATTTTTCCTGCATCAGGAACTTTTTCAGGATCATAGGATGAAAGATTCTTCAGACTGGTAGCCATATGAATAGGTTTATTAAATTAATTTACCTGGAAAAGAAAAGTATCATCGCTGATAAGAGCGAAAAGCTCTCATGAATTCGCAATTTTGGCTTCAACACGTCCAATGTATTTGTTCATTTCATTGCCTTCAGAGCTATCCGGATACTTGTCACGGATCCTCTTGTATATCGATAAAGCCTTATCCAGTTCACCGGTCTCTTCATATACTATACCGGCTTTCTTAAGAATGATCGGAGTTGAAAAACTGTTGTCATATTTCTTGGCAGCTTTGAGATACGTCTTGAGCGCTTTATCATATTCCCCCAGCTCACAGTATGCATCTCCAAGGGAACTCATGGCTGTGGCAGCAACAAGCATATCTCTGGTTTTGAATTTTTCGAGATAGTCAATGGCAGACTCAAAATCACCCGTTTCCTTGAAACAGATACCCGCGTAGTATTTTGCGAGGTTGGCAGACTTTGTAAAAGAATACTCATCAATGACATCCAGGAACCCCGGGTAAGTACCGTACCCGTTCAACGCAATGTTAAAGGAATCGCGTTCAAAAAATTTCTCTGCCATATACATGCTTGCAGCAGCTTCAACATTTCTGGGTTTGAGAATGTAGCGGTTGCCTGCAATTATTAAAAGTACAACTGCAAGCACTGCAAGCAGAATGTTGGTCAGGGGCTTCTGGTTATTCTCTATGAACAACTCTGTCTTGGACAGGGCTGATTCAATATTACCAAGATTCTTATCTCCTTGATCTGCCCGTTGTTTCTTGGCCATATGATCTGTTTTTCTTTTCTTATTTAAAAATCACCGCAAATGTAATGGTTTTTCGGAAATTTGCTCTTATCGAATTGAAAAAGTTGACCATAATGGATTACATAGTATGATTTTTCACCTGATATACCGTACATTTGTAATAACAAACATTCCGCAACCATGTATCTTGCGAAAATTTCAGTAATAAATTTCAAAAATTATGTGCAGGCTGATCTTGAATTGAGTCCGAAAATCAATTGTTTTGTTGGAGATAATGGTGTTGGTAAGACGAACCTGCTGGATGCCATCCATTACCTTGCACTGTGCAAGAGCAACCTGAATCCTGTTGATACACAAAATATCAGGTACGATTCTGAATTTTCTGTCATACAGGGCATCTTCCAGAGGAAAGGTAAGGAAGAGACTATCTATTGCAGCATCAGGCGCAATAAGAAAAAGCAGTTTAAAAGGAACAAGAAAGATTACAAGAGGCTTGCGGAACATATCGGTTTCATTCCGGTGGTAATGATATCTCCATTTGATTATGCACTGATACAGGGTGGGAGTGAAGAAAGGCGCAAATTCATAAATTCCGCTATTGGACAGTATGACAGGATCTACCTTGAGAATGTGATCTCCTATAACCGGGTACTTTCCCAGAGAAATAAGCTGTTGAAGGAAGGGGATGGCAACGATCAGAAAATGAAAGATGTAATGGAAGCCCTTGATCATCAATTGATACAATACGGGGTGCCGGTGTTTGAATCACGAAAAGAATTTGTTGGCAAACTGAATCCTGTATTTCAACGTTTTTATCAGCATGTTTCAGGTAAAAGGGAAAACGTGACACTTGAATATGCATCCCACCTGCTTGAGAATAATTTTAAAGAAGTATTGCTGTCGTCCAGGAAAAAGGACCTGATACTTCAGTACACTACCACCGGGATTCATAAAGACGAAATGACCATGCAACTGGAGGGCCATTCATTAAAAAAGGTTGGATCCCAGGGACAGCAAAAAACATATCTGACTGCACTTAAGCTAGCAGAATTTGAATTCATGCAGGACATCATGCAGCTCCCGCCTTTGCTGCTGCTGGATGATATATTTGACAAATTTGATGCATTCAGGGTAAAACAGATCATAAGCCTGGTCGCTGAAAATAATTTCGGTCAGATCTTTATTACAGACACCAGTGAATCAAGAATGACTGAGATACTGAAAGAGTTACCGGTAGAGCAAAGGGTATTTCAAATCACCAATGATGGCATCAACCTGAAGAATAGCAAATGAGAAGAAACAACGAGCACAGGATAGCATCTCTGCTTGATCAATTCATCAAGGAGAACAACCTCGAACAGGGTCTTGCAGAATACCGTGTAAAGAAAAGCTGGAGTGAATTGCTTGGCCGGAATGTATCCATGGCCACAAGGTCAATTTATATCAAGGACCGGAAATTGTTCGTTAAATTGCACTCTTCTGTTATTCGCAATGAACTTTCCCTGCTTAAAGAGGACCTGATGAAGAAACTCAATGAATCTGCAGGATCTGAAGTTATTACCGACATTATCCTTCGATAGGAAGGGCCTGGTTAAAACCTGTCTTTCATCGAAAAGAAAAATATTCCCTCTGCTTCGGCGTTTTCATCAGAATCTGAACCATGTACCGCATTTTCCTGTACTGTTGCAGCGTATAATTTTCTTATGGTTCCTTCTTCTGCCTTTGCCGGATCAGTAGCGCCTATGAGTTTCCTGTAGTCTTCCACTGCATTGTCTTTCTCAAGTATGGCTGCAATGATCGGTCCGGAACTCATAAACCCAACCAGATCGCTATAGAATGGACGCTCTTTGTGTACGGCATAAAATTCCTTTGCATCATTTTCAGTCAATTGGAGCATCTTCATTGCCGATATGCGAAATCCGTTCTCATGTATCATATTGAGAATGGGCGCTGAATAGCCTTTGGAAACAGCAGTAGGTTTGATCATGGTAAATGTAATATTGCCTTTCATTCAATGAAAATTTAATGGTTTGGTTATTATAAAACATTTGTAACGTACAGACTCCTTAACAAATATAATGCTATAATTGTTAAGCGGTAAGTGTAAATTTTATAATTTTGTGGCCACCAAACAGAGATCAGGCTTTTAATACAATACCGCGCAAATATCAATTTATTCAAGTTAACACGGATGCTCAGTGTACATCAAAAGAGAAGGATCAGTCAGGTGATCGGTGAAAACCGGCCCGTCGTCATTATTTCACACATCAATCCTGACGGTGATTCCATTGGATCCAGCCTTGCCTTTGCTATGTACTTAAAGAAACATGAACTGGATGTAACCGTGATCATTCCAAACGAAGTGCCGGAATTCTTAAACTGGCTTCCAGGATATGAACTGGTAAAAATCTATTCAAAAAGTAAAGGTGCCTGTATAGATATGGTGGCAAATGCAGGAACCATATTTTTGGTTGACTTTAATGATCCCGATAGGCTTGGAGGATTAAAGGATTACCTGGAAAAATCAGATGCCTTCAAGATGCTCATCGACCACCACCAGCGCCCCGTTGAATTTACTGATACGACAATTTCCGAGCCCTGGCGCGGATCCGTCGGGGAGATGATCTATTTGCTGATCAAGGATATGGGGGACCAGCAGCTGATTGACAAAAATATTGCCACCTGTTTGTACGTGGCAATTATAACGGACACGGGCAATTTTCGTTATGGTTCATCTTATTCAGAAATATTCAGCATTGCGGGAGACCTGGTGGAGAAAGGAATTGACAAGGACATGATCTTTAGCCTTGTATACGATAGTTATTCGGTTGAACGCATGAAGTTGCTGGGCTATTGCATGTCTGAAAAACTGGTCGTACTGCAAAAGTATCACACTGCCTATATTTATATAAGTAAAGAAGAATTAAATAAGTATAATCATCAAGTAGGTGATACGGAGGGATTTGTTAATGTTCCCTTTTCAATCAAGGGAGTAAAAGTCACTGCTTTGATGATAGAAAAGAGCGACCACGTTAAATTATCATTGCGTTCCAAGGGCCCTTTTTCTGTTGATAGGTTCGCTGCGGAATATTTCTCCGGAGGAGGGCATATCAACGCAGCGGGTGGTCAGTCAGATATCTCCCTGCAAGAAACAACGAAGAGATTTGAAGAACTGATAGCCAGGCATGCCGATGAAATCGTATAGAAAGAATTTCCTGTTATTATTTATTTTAACGTTTGCACTCTCCTGCAATGCTCCGGTACAGGAAGAGGTTCAACCTGCCAATAATCCCTACAAACAACTTTTTATTGAAGCCAACCGCTATACCAGGGATAGGCACAGGCAGCATATTATGGCATTTACTGAACGGGTTGGTTGGGATATGAATGAAACTTCCACGGGTTTGTGGTACATGATCACTGATGAAGGGAAGGGCCCCCCTGTGCTGAATGATAAAATGGTTCATTATTCCTATGAGACCAGGCTTCTGACTGGCAAAATATGTTATGCTGCGGATACCACAAACCCTGAAAAGATCGTTATAGGGAAGGGCGAAATTGAATCGGGTTTGAAGGAAGGACTATTGATGTTAAGGGAGGGAAGCAAGGCAACCTTTATTATACCTCCCTACCTGGCACACGGCAATTTTGGAGATGGGAACAAGATTCCCGGATCTTCTGTATTACTGGTAGATGTGTATGTTCAGAAAGTTATCAGGTAAATGGTGCAATGGTCTTAAATGATTCATTTGTGAGAATTTTAAATCGTGGTGTAATTAAATGAAGTTATGTAATTTTAAACATACTAAACAGATTGATATGATTAGACAGGCTTATGTGGTACTGACATTGTTGTTGTTATTTCCGGTATTGGGTTGTGAAGAGGAAGCGAACTACCAGTCGTTCATGGAAGAGGAAGAGCGTTATTTCAACCTTTACATGGATGCAAACTACCCGGGTGAGGATTCATTAGAGAGCGGACTGTATTATTTTTCGGAACCCGGCTGGGAAGGAACGGGAGCTTCCCCGGATTCAGGTGATTTTGTGCTGGTTAATTACATCGTATTCACCATACCGAATGAAACTGTTGTAGATACATATGTAAAGGAATGGGCGATAGATTATAATTTGTACAACAGCAGTATCCTGTATGGTCCTTATAAATACAAACACGGAACCGAGATTGAAGGTTTGAAGGAAGGGTTATCGATGATGAAAGAGGGAGGAATAGCAAGGTTGCTTTTCAAGAGCAACCTGGGATATAAAGATGAGGGCTCCGGCCCCATTGGCGCCTATTCTTCCCTGATGTACGACATTGAACTGATCGAGGTCATTGATGACCCTGCAGCAAAGGAGTTTAACCAGATAAAAGAATACCTTGATACGCATCCCGGCTATACATCGATATATGATGAAGAAACAGAAACAAAAATGTATTATTACCCGGTGACCGCCGGAGACAGTACTTTTATTAAGGAAGAAGAGACCGTGGAGATCTTTTATACCGGCAGGTTATTGGATGGCAGGGTGTTTGACAGCAATGAAGGTGCAAGCAGCGGATTGACTTTTACCGTGGGAGACGAAGAGGTGATCAGGGGTTGGGAAGTCGGAATTAAGTATTTTCGATACGGTGGCAAAGGAAAATTACTGATCCCGCATCCGCTTGGATATGGAGATGAAGGATCAATGGTTAACAATACCAATAAAACTTCCATACCTCCTTTTGAGGCCCTGCTTTTTGATATTGAAGTCTCGATGTCAATTACGGAAGAAAAAGAATAATTTGATTGGTTAAGAACCGATCAGAAATACAGTTGGCCTTTTATGCAGATCAGGTAAGCCTTTTCTCCAGTTTTCAATTGTTCTGGTTTCAATGTATTCGGTGTCCATTGTAATATCCGCGGCAATGGATAGCAACGTATTGTTTTTACAACTTGTGACAATATCCTTTAAAAGTGCATTGTTCCTGTAAGGTGTCTCTATGAATATCTGGGTTTCATTGAATTCCAGAGCCCTTCTTTCAATGCTCCTGATCGCCTTTACCCTTTCGTTTCTTTTTATCGGCAGGTATCCCGAGAAGCAGAACGACTGACCATTCAGTCCGGATGCCATCAATGCCAGGAAAATAGATGATGGACCCGTGAGCGGGATTACCTTTATCCCTTTTTGATGAGCCAGCATTGCAATCTTTGCTCCCGGGTCGGCGACACCCGGAAGTCCTGCCTCTGAGATGACGCCAACATCCTCTCCATCCAGAAGCGGTTGCATGAAACTGTAAAGCTCATTTTCAGCTGTATGCTTGTTCAGCTCAAGAAATGTTATCCGGTCTATATCGGTCTCCCTGTTGATGGATTTCAGGTATCTCCTTGCATTCCTTGTATTCTCAACGATAAGGTATCTGAAAGAAGTGATGAGGCTTTTTAGGGAGGATGGGAGGTACACATCCGGATCTTCATGGCCAAGTGAATTTGGTATGAGGTATAGTTTGCCTTTCATTAGAAAATAATTAAGTTATACTATTAATATTCAATCTATTATATCTTCAAAAAAACAGATGTCTTAATCCTAATGCCATGGAACCCTCATATTATTTTTATTACCTTTTTCGAACTATAGTGCATGAGGGTTTCATTAGAAAATAATTTAGTTAAGCATTTGTATTTCAGACAATTAAAAACTCAAAAATTTGACAATTTCGATATTGATACCATGGAACCCTCATGTTATTTTCATTATCTTTTGCGAACGATAGTGTATGAGGGTTTC
>JAIPBT010000024.1 GCA_021738565.1 Bacteroidales bacterium | reverse complement strand
GGACTGCATACAGTGTTGTTAGGAATAAAACACCATATGACCAAGATCATGTATGTTTAGATCCCAGGGAAAGAAAAATAAATAGCTCCTTAAAAAAAGTGGTTTGAAAGCTTGGAATTTAATAGAGTATATACCCCAACCAAAGCATATGTGGCAAGCGCTAGGCGAATGTTCGACGCTGCCAATGGTGAACCGCTCGGAATTCAAATCCCGGAAGGAGCGGTTGCCAACCTGGAAAGGATCAGGCACAGAAAGGATGCATTAATTCAAAACTCAGTGGATGGCCTGACCGGCGCCCTGGAAAACAACAAGTATATTGATGTTTTCTGGGGAACGGCACGCTTTAGCGGACCAAAAACGGTAACCATCAACGATCAGGAGATTACTGCCGACAAGATCTTTGTCAATGTGGGAGCAAGGGCAAGGATCCCGGCGGGTTTTGAAGGTGTGGATGTTCTTACCAACCAGGAAATCCTGCAACTGAATAAGATCCCTGAACACCTGATCATCGTTGGGGGCAGCTATATAGGGCTTGAATTCGGCCAGATATTCAGGCGCTTTGGGAGTGAGGTGACCATCATTGAACAAGGCGATCACCTCATTGGCAGGGAGGATCCGGAGGTGTCCCAAACCATTAAGGAGATTCTCGAAAAAGAGGGTATTCATTTCAGGATGAATGCCAAATGCCTCAGCAGCACCCGGCAAAGTCCGGGGAATATTACCGTGAAGGTTGATTGTACAGCTGGGAAACCGGAAATTTCCGGAACACACCTGTTGCTTGCTGCCGGCCGTATTCCGAATACAGATACACTGCAGACAGAAATTGCCGATATCGAAATGAATGAGCGGGGATTTATCAAGGTAAATGATTTCCTGGAAACAAATGTTCAGGGGATCTATGCGCTCGGCGATTGTAATGGACAGGGCGCTTTTACCCATACCGCTTACAATGATTATGAAATCGTTGCGGAGAACCTGTTTGAAGGAAAAGAAAGGAAGATTTCCGACAGGATTATTACGTATGCGCTGTTCACGGATCCGCCCTTAGGCCGGGCAGGAATGACACTTGAACAGGCTGTAAAAAGTGGCAGGAATATTAAAACAGGTTTCAGGAAGATGCAGGATGTGGCCAGGGCCAGGGAGAAAGGTGAAACAGACGGGTTCATGCGCGTGGTAATCGACAGCGACACAGACAGGATCCAGGGTGCAGCTGTTTTAGGAGTCGGTGGTGATGAGATCATCAGCGGCATCCTGAACGTGATGTATGCCGATCAGCCCTATACTGTGATCCGTGATTCAGTGCAGGTGCACCCTACAGTTTCCGAATTGATACCTACAATGCTGGAATCCTTACAATCAGTTAAATTCTGACATGGAAATTACTTTTGAATTTTGGTATTTATTGCCGGCCTCAATCCTTATAGCAACAATTGCCATGTCATCAGGCATTGGCGGAGCAGTATTCTTTTCACCGCTATTCATACTGGTCCTCAGGCTTGAACCACAGATGGCCATTGGTTCAGCACTGATAACGGAACTTTTTGGTTTCAGCAGCGGCCTGATTGCCTATCTCAGGGCCAGACTTATTGATTTTAAACTGGCATTCAATATCCTAATGTTTTCAGTACCGGCAGCGATCATAGGTACCATTTATGCGGATCTTTTTCCCGATATCGTGCTGAAAGCAATTTTTGCGACGGGATTATTGTTCATTGGCACACAGCTGTTCACTTCCTGGAGAAAGGAAGAGAGAAAAAAACATGAAAGTCTTAATATCAAGGAGTTTGAAACAAATTATGAGTCTGAATTGACCGACAGCTCAGGCAGGGTTTTTCGCTATACGGTGTGTAATAAAAACATGGGGCGTTTGTTTGCAGGTATAGGCGGAGCATTTGTAGGAATGATCTCTGTCGGGCTCGCAGAATTGCAGGAATACCAGCTGGTGGCAAGGTGTAAGGTGCCAACACCTGTTGCTGTGGCGACCTCTGTTTTTGTTGTTGTAATTACAGTTCTGGTTGCGTCTGCCGGACATTTTTACGAATTTGCGATGCAGGGAGAAGCCGTTATTGGTCAGGTCCTGAACATCGTGGTGTTTACCATTCCCGGGGTGATCATCGGGGGACAGATCGGCCCCAGGTTGCAAAAGATCCTGCCCGAAGACCTGATGAAAGTCACCATCTCAGCCCTTTTCTTTATTATTGGTATCTTCATGCTCATAACATTGGTGTAAATATAAACAGACACACGAAACTGAATTAATAACTCGTAAGTCAGCATAATGAAAGAGTCTGTATATCATACTGATACGGCTGAATGGCGCCATGCGGTTCACACCGGAAACATTACCATCAGAAATTTTCTCCAGGCAGAAAATGAGTCAAAGGTACTGACAGAAATAGTCGGCGGATTGTTTGCTGAACAAAAATCTATTTCCAGCCGGTTTTTTTATGACAAAACCGGATCCCGGTTGTTTGAAGAGATTACAACATTGCCTGAATACTATCCAACCCGGACCGAAAAATCAATTTTGAGTCGCGTCGCAAGCGATATTGCTGCCAATCATGAAAGTCCCGATATTGTTGAGTTGGGGAGTGGTGATTGTTCAAAGATCTGTATTCTCATGGATGCTTTTCATGAAAGGAAGCTGGAAAAGATCAACTATTATCCTGTGGATGTCAGCGAAACCGCCATTCTTAAATCTGCTGAAGAGCTGGTAAACAGCTATCCCGGGCTCAGGGTGCATGGCATCCTGGCTGATTTCATGAAGCATCTTGAAGCGCTGCCTGGGGATGGAAACAGTTTAATCTGTTTTTTCGGCAGCACCCTGGGCAATCTTGAAAATGAACAGGCATTGGAATTTATACGGCATATGAAGCGTTCAATGAAAAGGGGAGATTCCTTTTTGCTTGGACTTGATATGGTGAAGGATGTAAAGACATTAGAACTGGCATACAATGATAGGCATGGTGTCACCGGGGCCTTTAATAAAAATATCCTTACAGCTGTCAACCGGATCGCGGGTACCAATTTTGACCCGGTGAATTTTAAACACCTGGCATTTTTCAATTCAGAAAAATCCAGGATTGAAATGCACCTGGAGGCAGTAAAGGACCAGACCATTGAAAGTCCTCATTTCAGTGAAGCGCTGGTCATAAAGCAGGGTGAAACCATTCATACGGAGAATTCCCGTAAATTTACACATGAAGATATCCGCGAGCTGGCAAATGTGTCCGGGTTGTCGATCCGGGGAATCTATACTGATCAGCGTGAATGGTTCTCGCTGGTCCATCTTGTTTGTAACGGATAAATCAGGAACAGATGAAACTCAAACTCTGCAGCTTTTCGAAACGGGGGAAAAAAATGCCCATATCAATACATCTTAATAATGTGAGCCATGAGTAAAAAACTAACCTGGCACAAAGTACTGAACAGCAAATCAGATCTGGCAAGCGATCGTGTAATGACTGTTACCGTGAACAACAAACAGTTTGCCCTTTCCCACTTCGAGGGAAAGATCTGTGCACTCGACAACCATTGTCCGCACCAGGGAGGACCGCTTGGAGAGGGCAGTATTGAAAATGGCATCCTTCGATGTCCCTGGCATGGATGGGACTATCATCCCTGTACCGGCAAGGCCCCGGGATTTGACGATGGTGTTGAACCTTTTCCTGTGGAGGAGCGTGAAGATGGCATCTATATTGGTATTCCGGAGAAGAAGCCACATGAGACCACCCTCTCCGATATCATGGCAGAGACCATGGTGAACTGGGGAGTCGATACGGTGTTCGGAATGGTGGGGCACTCCAACCTGGGCATTGCTGGTTCCCGATGGCATACCCCCCATTGATACACCGGTGTTTTGGGATCGCGAGATTGCAATGCAGAACTTTTTAAGGGTGAAGTTGATTCCCGGCTACCTGCCATGGAGCGCGTAATTGATGTGCATGTTAACGGAAAATATATAATATATCCCCTCTCCCTGATCAGCATGAAAGAAGTGATCAATGATACTTTTGAAGAACAGCCCATGGTGCTGTTCCATACTTCAAAAACTGTGTCGGTTCTTGACAATAAGCAAATTGCAAATTCAAGAGAAATTGGTTCCATTACTGTATTCGTTCCTGAAGTAAATGACCAGCTCCTGACATTTTCCCGGACCAGGGATGGATTTACTGATGACCAGACGGGCTCCGTCTGGAATATAACAGGTACATGTCTTTCGGGAAAGCTGAAAGGAGAAAAATTACGACCGGTCACGCATGGGAACCATTTTGCCTTTGCATGGTTTACGTTTCATCCCGATTCAGAAATTTATAAAGAATAGAATTTTTTTTATCATGGAAATAATCAGAATATCCGAAATTACCTGTCCGAATTGTGGCTACAAAAAAATTGAAGAGATGCCAACAGACTCCTGTCAGTTTTTCTATGAATGTGAGAATTGCCATACACTGCTGAAGCCGCTGGAAGGAGATTGCTGTGTATACTGTTCTTTCGGTTCTGTAAAGTGCCCGTCCCGTCAGGTATAAATTTTTTCATTCGTTTTGTCAGGTTAATGGTTTTGAAACGACTTGTATAGAAATTAAAGTTTCAAAACCCTTTATTTATTTCAAAATGAAGACTACAGCGAAAGAAAATTTACAACAATTAATGGACCTGGTTGAGGTCATTGGAATTGAGCATTACAATACCGAATCAGAAATTCTTTCAGGTGCTACCATTGGCCAGCATATCAGGCATATTCTCGAGTTTTATCTCCTGCTATTATCCGGTTCCTTCACAGGATCGATCAATTATGACAAGCACAAACGCGATTTGCGCATTGAAACGGACCCTGCTTTCGCAACCAGTGTTATTCAAAGGTTTCTGGCAGGTTTGGATACACTGGAAGAGGGACAGATCATTGACTTCGAAGCCGATTACAGCACCATGGGATCCTCCGGGAAAAGGATTGTAAGTTCTGTGGGTCGGGAACTGGCTTATTGTATTGAGCACAGTGTTCATCACCAGGCCATCATCAAAGCGGGACTCATTGATCTTCAGCTTACAGATCTTGTTGATGATCAGTTTGGCGTTGCCTATTCAACCATCAGTTACCGCAACAAATCATGTGCACAGTAACATACATACCCCCGCTAAACGGAAGCAGTTTTATACTAACCTGCAACCGTGATGAGCGTGTGGAGCGGCAGACGTCACCGCCGGCAAGGTATGTCGAAAACGGTTCGGCGCTGTGGTTCCCCCGCGATCTGCAATCAAGCGGCTCCTGGATCGCCATTAATGAAAAGGGCAGGTTGTGTTGTCTGCTGAATGGCGCCTTTGTTCCCCACGAAAAGCAGGGCCATCATACCCTGAGCAGGGGAAAGATATTGATGGAGATGGCAGCAGTTGGTACTGGGGTAGAGGAATACTTTGAGGAGCGCAACCTTTCACATGTTGAGCCTTTTACGATCATTACCATTGAGCATGAGCAGGGAGTGATCTCACATTTCAATGAATGTATATGGGACGGTTCAGAAAAGCATTACCAGGAGTTGGACAGACAGAAACCCTGTATCTGGTCGTCGGTTACCCTGTACGGTGAGGAGTACAGGTATATCAGGGGCCAGTGGGTTCACAAGTTTTATAAGGAACAATCTTCCCATATTTCACCGGAGAAGGTGTATGGTTTTCATACCGGGACCCATACGGAAAACTCTGCGCTCAATGTGATTATGCAGCGCGAGGATGGTTTAAAGACGGTGAGCATTACACAGGTGACCCTGCAGGAGGGGAAAATGGTGATGAAATATGCTGACCTTATTGAGAACAAAAAGCACGAGATAGAAATATGACCCCGGAAAGAAATACAAATGGATTTGCCATTGCGCTGGCGTGGCCCGCCACCTATAGCAAGGAGCCGGGTGCCTGGTATGATCCGGTTACCCGCTGGCTGGGCGTGAACCGGTACAACTATTACCAGGCCGGTCATGCTGCACTGGTACTGATAGACCGCAACATGGAGCAGTGCCATTACTTTGATTTTGGCAGGTACCATGCCCCTTTAGGGCACGGAAGGGTTAGGAGCAAAGTAACCGATCACGATCTGGAGATAAGGACCGTCCCGAAAATATCGGACAATGGGAGCAGGATTGAGAATTTCAGTGAGATCTTATCAGAACTTCAGCAAAACGCCGCTTGTCATGGAGAGGGAAAGTTATCCGCTTCGTACACACCCATAAATTTTCAGTTGGCCTATCAGAAGGCATTGGAAATGCAGTCGGCCAGTCCGCTACCCTACGGGCCATTCATACCTGGAGGAAGTAATTGCTCCCGCTTTGTCAATGCGGTGATTCGCGCCGGAAAACCAAAATGGAAATTCAGACTGCGGCTGAAATTTTTCGTTCCCCTGACACCTACACCCATGAACAATGTCAATTCCCTTCAATATAAAACCGTGCTTCAGGTGATGCGTTCTTCTGTACCCTTCAGACCGATCAGGCGACTTAGCAGGGAGGAGCTGTTATCTACTCTTCTGCAGCCCGGGAAACCACAGGTCATTCCCAAAGGAGCGCAATGGCTGAGCGGCGAAGGAGCCGGGTCCTGGTTTGCATTTGATGCTGCAGAGGGAGCGCTGAAAGTAACAAGATATTCTCCGGATGGCAAGGAGGAATGCAGTGGATTTTTTGAAGGAGCAGGAATCGGATACCTATCATCCGGGGACCACTTTACGGTTGATTACTCCAGCAATTGCAATCAGGTGTTGTTGAAGAACGGCACTAAAACACTTATTCTTACCAGAAAGAAGAAGAAATAAACCCGTCAATTTGATCTGGATATTGTCCCACTACCAATATCAGTACCTCCACCTGTTTGACAGTGCCACCAGCGACAGCATCACGGGCACCTCAACCAAAACACCGACTACAGTGACCATGGCAGCGGGTGATTGAAGTCCGAACAAAGCGATTGCCACGGCAACGGCCAGTTCAAAGAAGTTGCTTGCTCCAATCATGGCCGCCGGTGCGCAGACTGTGTGGGGCAGTTTCAGAAACCTGCCGCCAAACCAGGCAATAAAGAATATAAAATAGGTTTGAATCACCAATGGTATCGCAACCAGGAGAATTATCAAAGGCTGGTCGATGATGGTGGTTCCCTGAAAAGCGAACAGGAGAACAAGGGTGGTTAACAGGGCCAGGATCGATACCGGCTTGAATTTTGGCAGGAACGTTGTTTTAAACCAATCTTCACCCCTCTTTCGAATCAGGATGCGATTGGTTATGTATCCCGCCAGCAGCGGGACCACAACAAATACTACCACACTTGCAATCAGTGTTTCGTAAGGGATCTGTACATCGGTGATGCCCAACAACAAACCAACGATCGGAACAAATGCCACCAGGATGATCAGGTCGTTGATGGACACCTGCACCAGTGTGTAATTGGGGTCGCCATTGGTAAGATAACTCCACACAAATACCATGGCCGTGCAGGGGGCGGCACCTAGAAGGATTGCCCCGGCAATGTATTCGCCCGCCTCTTCCGGACTGATCCAGGCCTGGTAGAGTTTTGAAAAGAAGATCCAGGCAAAGAATGCCATGGTGAAAGGCTTGATCAACCAGTTTACCACCAGGGTCAGAATAACCCCTTTTGGTTTTTCCCCCACATTCTTTATACTTGAGAAGTCAACCTGAAGCATCATTGGGTAAATCATCAGCCAGATCAGGATGGCCACGGGAATGTTCACATTGTAAATTTCCATGTTGCTCAGAAAACTGATGCTGTCACCGGCAAAATGCCCGATCGCGATCCCCGCGGCAATACACATTGCCACCCAAAGGGTCAGGTATTTCTCAAATACACCTATCCGTTTTTTCTGGTTGTTCAAGTGTGATAATTTTTTCGATGGTCCGGACATGTGACCATCATTAAAAAAATAAATGAATGAACAGTACAAATTTCACTCCTCGGGAGCCTGGGCAAATTTCGGTTTGGTTGCGTTGACCGTGATGCTGATGGTCCCGAAACTGCCTGCCTTGTATTCTTTAATTTTTTCGGGTTCCAAATAATTTTTTAGGACATCTTCCGGCAAGATGGTCTGTTTCTCTTCGTGAACCTGCGTACCGGTGAACCCCGACTTAGCAATGATATCCAGGTATTGCTCCTTTTGTATTGCACCGGAAACGCAGCCGGCATAAATTTCGACTGCTTCCCGGATCTCTTCGGGGAGATCTCCTTTCAGCACGATATCAGAGATACAAAAATGTCCGCCAGGCTTAAGTACCCTGAATATCTCCCTGAAGGCAAGGTCCTTATCAGGTACCAGGTTTAACACACAGTTGCTGATCACAACATCGAATGTATTGTCGGGCAATGGCATTTGCTCAATGTCGCCCTTTACGAACCGAATGTTCCGGAACCCGGTCTTAGCCAGGTTTTCCATGGCTTTATTCACCATGGAATCAGTAAAATCGATCCCGGTTACATGTCCTTCCGCTCCTGCAAGGGAACGCGCCACGAAACAATCATTTCCGGCGCCGGAGCCAAGATCAAGTACGTGATCGCCATTTTGTATTCCTGCGAATTCAGTAGGCAGGCCGCATCCCAGGCCCAGGTCTGCACCAGGCTGATAACCTTCAAGGGTGGTATAATCACCGTTGAACACGGTGTAATCCATATCTCCACAGCAACTGTCGCCGCCACAACAGGATGATTGGTTCTGGATCTGGCTCTGCGAAGCGATCTCCCCATATTTTTCCTGCACGATTAGTTTCAATTTTTCGGGATTCATAAAGTTGGTTTTATTTCATTAGTATACAATTGATAGAATGTCTCTTTTATCTCATTCCTTACACGGATGAATTCGCTCCAAATGAACTCTTCTGTGCCAGTGACATGAGAGGGATCTTCGAAACCCATGTGCAGGCGGTGATTCACCTTCCCGGGAAAGAACGGGCACTTTTCATTGGCATCGTCACATATCGTGATCACATAGTCCCAGTCTTCACCAATATATTCATTTACCCTGGTGGGAGTATGACCGCTGATGTCAATCCCCTCCTCCAACATTGCTTTTACAGCCTTTTGATTAATCTGTGAAGCCGGTTCTGTACCGGCAGATCTGACGATGAGCCGGGAATCAAATGACTGCATGAAACCATGCGCCATCTGGCTGCGACAACTGTTGCCGGTACAAAGAATCAGTATTTTCATAGAATAACAATCTCTTTTTTATTACAATTATATTCTTTTAATTCAAGGGTCTGGAAAAAGAAAGTTGCCAATTGCTCCATAATTTTTAATTTTTCAGGATTCAGGCAATATCTTGTTTTTGATCCTTCAATGTGCCCCTGGATAAGTTCGAATTCTTTTAACTCCTTCAGGTGTTGGTTTACAGTAGTTCTGCCAAGTGGCAGTTCCTCGGAGATATCTCCTGTAATACATGTATCAGATTCTGATAAAAACTGTAATATTTTTAGTCTTGCCGGATGTGCCAATACCTTGAAAAAGGAGGCGGTCTCAACAAGTTGATCTTCAAATAAGTCGGTCTTTGCCTGTACCATCATGTTAATTTTGATGTAAATATACGTTATTTTTTAGCGAATAACGTATGTATACGTCAGAATTAACAATTATTTTACATCATGACAGGGCAATAAGTTTTTAAAGCCAGTTAATAGAGACAGGTAACTTCGTGAACAGCTACTTCTATGTTGTAATCCAAATTTCTGACAAGGTTGATCCGGCATAATTAAGTTATGCACCAGCCCCTTCCGATTTTTCCCGAGGATATATAACTGGTAAATCATGAAGTAGTATTCTAGTTTACACTTGACCTTTAATTAATTAACTAATTTAAGTATCTTTACAATGAGAAAGTATAGCAGTTTTATTGCGATGGCAGATTCTTTTAATCATATTAAATCGGACCTTTTCAGGAAGTTGCAGGATCAAAATGCATTTTGGTCCTATTCAAAGCCAGAACCAGCTGATTTATCAGATTCGGATCTTATTGAAAATGTCATTGTACATCTTGATAAATGTGATATAATGTTACTGTTTGAACTGTTTCCGAAACGAGACATCCAGAAGGTATGGAGAGAACGGCTGGTGAGTCAGGAACCATATTATCACTCGCTTAACAAATATATGGCTTACATATTTTTTGGAATAAAAAATCCCGATAAATACCTTAAAAGATATTCGTTTAGTTAATTGAAAGGATTATCAAAGCATACTGAAAAAATCTTTGATGCGATCTCAAATCTTGATTGCATTAAAGAATATGTGCTGGTTGGCGGTACGGCACTGGCACTACAAATTGGCCACAGGCTAAGTGAAGATCTGGATTTTATGAAATGGAAGTTTCATTCAGATATGAGTCCGGAAGTGAATTGGCCCGCTATTGAGACAGCTCTTAAAACTATCGGTGAAGTAAATACCGATGTTCTGGAGATTAATCATGTGAATTTTATTGTGGAAGGAGTTAAAATTTCATTTTATGCAAATCGAATGTATGAAAAACCGAAGGATTTAAAAGTGAGTCAGTTTAAGAATAACATCTCTGTTGCTGACAAATATTCCCTCGGAATGATGAAGGTGGAACTTACTGCCAGAAGAGCAAAGTTCCGGGATTTCTATGATATTTATGTCTTAACCAGGGAAGGGCTGAGTCTTACCAGATTAGTTTCAGGGGCACAGAGCTATTCAGGGGGAAGGATTAAACAAAAGAGCCTTGAAGCTTTTCTATGTAATAAGGATCGATATGGAACGGACATCAATTTCCAGTTTCTTGAACCTAAATACGAAATATCAGCCGATAATATGGAAAAGTATTTTGTTAAAGTCCTTCAGCAGGAGAACAATACTGGCTCTTAAGTAGAGTAATATCAGTTGCATTCCCCCGGAAATGTCGAACGAAGCAGGAAGCCTCCAAATAGAAACCCGAAAAACAGTATCAGGATCATGGTTTGATCTTTTTGTACAGTCCCAACAGTTTTGTTTCCAGTATCTCTTCAATTTCTCCTTCATGTTCATCAATGGGTTTCACCGGGATCAGGTCGATCACCTCTTCCGGGGAGAGTTCGGATTTATAATAAAGTTTAAGTGATCGCTTGAGGGTGTCGCCAATCACCTTCTTCGCTTCAGCTTCCGAAAATCCCGTCTTCACTGCGATTTCCTCCATCTTTTTCCACTGGAACCAGAAATAGGTCGGCAGCATGGCCGAAACAATGGCGTACCCTTCCAGCATCGGCTCATCAACTTCAATAGTTTTGCCCGCCTTCTTCAGCATTTTTAGCATAGTTTTCTTCTCTTCCCGTGTGAATGCAGGATTGAACGTTACGGGGTTGTAGCCCTTGTTGATATATGATGTGGCATTGGGGATCATGCGAACGATCCTCCTGGCCGGAAGGAGCTCCTCCATCTTTGCGATGGGAATTTTTGGAGCCAAAGAGATAACCACTGTATCCGCAGTTATAGTCTCCTTGATGTTTTCCAGTGTCTCCATCATTACCGGCGGATGGATTGCGAGAAAAACAATGTCCTGACCGGCGGCTTCCTGAAGAATTGAGGCCAAAGCAATTTCCGGAAAGCTCTTTTTCAATCCGGCAGCAGTTTCGTCGTTGGGTTCATACACGGTGATTGAATCGAATTTAACCTGTTTGTTTTGAAAGGCCTGAAGGAGTATTCGTGTCACTCTTCCGCCTCCGATAAATCCAAGATGATGTGTTTTCATAGCTACAAATCTTTGTTACATTATTTGATATACCAAGGTTATTTTCAGTTATTATTCGTTTTTTACAATCTTCAATGAGGTTCCTTTTACTTTGTTCACTATTGTAATTTTTTCATTATGACCTGCCCGGTGGAGCTTCATTACTGATATCAAACGGTTTATTTCTGTATAAAAACTGCAGGATAAATGCAATGGCGATAACTGCCGGAAGGGTAAGCGATACCCTCAACAGTGAGAATTTAACCCCGAGAAATCCGATCTCAAACATAAGCATAGGAATTTTCATGGTTGAAAAAGCACCCAGGTAGAGAAATATGTTGAATCTGCTGCATCCTTTTTTCCAGAGGGTATACGCCACAGGGAATGCTGCATATAATGGTCCTGCCTGTAGGAATGCAAGCAATGAGACGATCAGGCTGCCTTTCAATCCCGAATCCTTTCCGATGTGTTTTTCCACTTTCTCCCTGGGTACCCAAACATCGAATAGTCCCAGCAGGATAAACATCAACGGCAACAGCATGAAAAGCTCTGCTACGAAGGACCTGAAATTACCCCTGAAGATTTCAATGCCCGGACCGAAACCTGAAATAAATGAACAGACAATGAAGACGGCAAATGCCATGATCACTATAATATCAAAACAGTATTTTTTCAAAAGCTGCATATGGTTAAAAATGATTCCATAAGATGCCAATGCCAAGTCCTATAATCAGGGCAAATACCAGGGCAAGGCTATTTCTCACCAGGGCAAGCCTGATCCCGAAATAACGTGCTTCCACGGGCAGGGTCATGATGCCCACCATCATCAGGGTGGTAATGAATACCGCAATGACAGGGTATCCCACACCCGATTCCACAAGAACACCGGCAAGCGGATAGGCTATAAATCCCTGGATCAGTGATACAGCGCCAACCAGTGCTGCTGCCACATATCCTGCTACACCACTCTCTTCTCCGAACCAGACTGCTATTTTCTGTTCGGGGATCAAATAGAGCAATACACTAACAATGATGATCACAGACAGGATCGTGGGTAGGATTATCAGGAACATGACTGCCCCTTTTTTCAATCCTTCCAAAGTCTTTTTTTGATCTTTCAGAAAAGATAGAAGCACGCCGATTGCCGTGATGATCAATAATATTTTCATCTGTTACAAAATTCCATAGATCAATCCGCTAATGGTGGCCATGACCACCACCAGAACAACGTATACAAGTGTTTTTTGTGTTCCGATCACACCCCTGATCACCAGCATGTTCGGCAGGGAAAGAGAAGGACCGGCCAGCAACAGGGCCAGGGCGGGTCCTTTTCCCATTCCTGCAGCGATCAGCCCCTGTAAAATCGGGACTTCTGTGAGTGTTGCGAAATACATGAATGCACCTACAATGGAAGCAAAAAAGTTAGAGAACAGGGAATTCCCTCCCACCAGTGTGGCAATCCATTCATTTGGAATGATCCCTGCCATGGCCGTATCATCATGCGTGGATCCCAAAAGAAAACCGGCAATGAGCACGCCGATGGCAAGCAGGGGCATGATCTGTTTGGTAAAATCCCAGGATGCAAGGGTCCACTCCCTGTTTTCGGGTTCCCTTTTATCTATCAGCGTAATGACCGACAATGCAGCCATACCTACAATCATGGGGACCATGGGTGAGTTGCTGAGAAATGCAGAGACAGCTGTTGCAATGATTGCCAGTGTAACGTGCAGCCAATTGATCTTAAGGATATAGATCAGAGAAAATGAAAGCAATACCGATAGTACAGCAGTGATGTACCACTTGTTGGCCCATATAAAGTACCAGCCACCGGTGGTAACTCCCTCATCCGGTTTCCCCCAGTTGGCAAAGACCAGGATCAGGACCAGGATGAAAAAATGAGAAGCTGTCTGCCACACCGGCCGCTTTTCAGGCATATCAGGAAAATTGATCTGCTCCTCTTTTTTGGCGCGTTCCTCTTTTCTGTAAATCAACGACATGGCCGATCCGATCACAATGGCAAACACCACTGCGCCCACAATTCGAGCCACACCCATTTCAAATCCGAGGATCCGGGCAGTGAGAATGATGGCCAGAATGTTGATGGCAGGACCTGAATAGAGAAATGCAATGGCAGGACCCAGTCCGGCGCCACGTTTATGAATGCTTGAAAAGAGCGGAAGGATCGTGCAGCTGCAGACAGCCAGGATCGTTCCCGATACTGAGGCAACCGAATAGGCCAACCACTTTTTCGCCTTTGCCCCGAAATATTTCATCACGGCCCCCTGGCTCACAAAAACCGAGATGACACCCGCAATGAAAAATGCAGGGATAAGACACAGGATCACGTGTTCCTGCGCGTACCATTTGGTAAGGTCGAGCATCGCCATGACCGCTTCGCGGAACCTGTCATTTTCAAGGGGCATGAAAAATGCAGCCACGAAAACAACCGCAATCCAAAACAATACCTTGATCTCTTTTTTCCACTCCATAGTGCTATGATTATTTTAATCCTCCTTCGTCCCGATATTTCATCGGGACTACGGCGGACGAGAAGGTAATGGTTTAATTCCTCGGAGTTCTACTCCGAATTTAAGAGTCCATCCCGATATATCATCGGGATACTCTGAGGTTTAATACCATTTATTATGTTAATTCCTGGCCTGTATCCGGTTCCGGGGTCATGACCGATATCTGTATTGCTGCACTTTCTCACAGACTGTAATATTACCATCCGGTTTTAGAAATATATAATAACAACGTAATAGATCCCTACCCCGATAAAAACAACAGAAATTACCCTGCGGAACCAAATTTCGAAAGTCTTCATCCTGTTGTACAAGTTGCCCACACCGGAGACCGTGTAAGCCAGCAGCCAGGCAAAAATGATGACCGGAATGCCGGTTGCAATGGCGAAGACCACCGGCAGGTAAAGTCCTGAAGCACTGCTGATGGTCATCGGGATGAGCATTCCAAAAAAGAGTACCCCGCTGTAGGGACAAAATGCCAGTGCAAAGACGATCCCGAGCAGCAGAACATCCCAGTAATTTTTAATTCCCCTGTTCTGTATATTGCCGGTCAGCTTTGAAAAACCCGGGAACCGGATCTTCAACACATCCAGCATCAATAGGCCGATCAGAATGAGCAACGGCCCGATGATCTTCTCCCCATACTGCTGAAAGATCCCTGAAATCTTAAGCTGATCGGCGCCAAAGAACAGGATCAGCGCCAGCACGGTATAGGTGAATGCTCTTCCTCCTGTATAAACCAGCCCGTTGATGAACACCCTTCGCCGGTCTACCACGTCTTTGCTGATAAAACCAATGGCCGTGATATTTGTGGCCATCGGACAGGGACTGATGGCAGTGAGCAGTCCCAGGACAAACGCGGTCGCCACCGGAACAGAACTGCTGCCGGCCAGATTGCTCAGAAATTCTTCCATCAAAATTGATCTCTTATTTACAGCAGTGCGTTGATCTTGTCAGTAATAAGCTCTTTCAATTTTTCCGGATTACTGCGGGCATACATGAATCCTTCGTTGGTAAGGTTGATCTTTTTATCATCCTTGACTATCAACAAAGTCTGTCCTGCAACCCCTAGCTCTTCAGCTTTCTTCTTCCCGTCAGCTTTTTCCAGGTTATAGCTGGTAAAGGAGATTTTCTCGCCATAATTTTCAGTAAGCGCTTCAACTGTTACATCCTCAACAGCATTGCAGGTTGCACATCTGCGTGTATTATGAAAGTAGAAAACTTCCACATCGCCGGACTCCGATATTGCGGCTGTCTTCTCATTTTTGTCGGTTTGACCCGTGCATGAATTATTCATTCCCAGGATCAGAAAAGAGGCGAAAATCAGATTAAGTAATTTCATGGTTTATTGGTTTTGAGTGATAAATTGTTTGAGCTCATTTGTTGAAGGAACACGTCCTGATACAACCACTTTCCCGTTGATCACCAATCCGGGTGTATGCATGATCCCGTATTCCATGATCTTCATGATGTCTTCCTCTTTGATGATATCTGCTTCAACTCCTATATCGGAAAGAACATCCCGAGTTGTTTTTTCAAGCGCTTTGCATTTCGGGCACCCTGTGCCCAGAACTTTTATTTCCATGATTTTTGCGTTTATTGAGTTTGTCGTAGTTCGCAAAACAACGAACCATATTTATAAAATTTTTTTAATCAATCAGATTTCTTAGCAACCTTTTTGCCTCGTTCCAGTTTTCCACATTCAAACAATACTTGATTCTCGGGGCCTCGATCTCTCCCTGGATCAGCCCGGCAGATTTCAGTTCTTTCAGGTGCTGGGAGAGGGTCGATTTGGCAATTGGCAAGATCTCGGAAAGGTCTCCACTATAACAGCAAGATTGCTTAGCCAGCAATTCCAGCACATACAAACGCACAGGATGCCCCATTGCTTTCGCGTACCTGGCCAACTTTTGCTGACGCTCCGTTATTATTTCTTTTTCCATTAATGAAGTATTCATATCAGTTCGCAAATATACGAACATTGATGAAAAGATAAAATTTTTAACATTTATAAATCTATATTAACAGAAATCCTTTTCTGGAGGAAATCCAACATGGAAGAATGATCCTTTCAGAATATGGGGAAGTAATTGATAACGAAATCAACAAAATAACAGAATATCATCAACGCCTCATTGTACATGATTGGGTGGCAATGCCAGATCATTTATATATTCTTCTTTCTCCTGGTGATCGGGAGTTGGAGAGGGAGGTAAAACACAACACGTAAAGGCAATTCCATGAAATTGCCTTTACGTGTTGTTCTTCCTATATCTCTCCGATCGGAGCATCTTTCTCAAAATCATAAAACGTTTTTCGCATGAGGTCGGAGAGCAGAAGCTTGTATGTGATGTAGGATTCCAGGCGGGAGATATAGGCGTTATTCAGGCGTTCACGTTCGAGGGCGATGGACTGACTGTCTATCTCTCCATTGGAATAACGCTGCCGGCTGATCTCGAAGCTCTTCTCCGCGACGATCACGTTCTTCTCAAGCAGCTGGAGCCTGTGAAGGCTGCTCTGAAGCCGTTCGATCAGGGTCCGGATCTCCCGCTCGATGCTGATCTTTTCGCCCTTCAGCTGTAACCTGTTTTGTTCCAGGCTTGCCCGGGCAGCATTCACCCTGGCCTTGTTCTCTCCCCAGTCGATAAGGGGTATACTGATGGTCAGAGCCGCGTTGAAATTTCCCGGCCGGTCCTGCAGATTGTACCAACTGTCCTGGAATGAATTATCCAAAGGTATTGCAAGGACACTTTTGTTGGTCCCGATCAGGTTGTAATTAAACAGGATATCTCCCTGTATCCGTCCTGCAGCTTTCCTTCGTTTGATCTCCATCTCCGATAACTCAATCCTGATCTCATGTTCCTTCAGCTCATTCCTGTTCTCCAGGGCCAGCTTCACCGCTTTCTCCACATCAACAAGTACCTGTTCATACACCATGCTGCTCTCGATAATCACGCTGTCGTTGAGATTCAATCCCAGTAATTCCTTAAAGAGCCTCTTCTGGGAACTGAGGTTCACCCGGGCAATATCCAGCGTATTGGCAGCCTCACTCAGGTCAACCTCCATCTGCAACGCTTCTACTTCACGGATCAATCCCGCCTTGTATTTGTTGCTGGCTATTGTATAAGCTTCATTCTGACGGTCATAGCTCATTTTCGCAATTTCGAGCCTTTGTTCGTATGACAAAAGGTTATAATACAAGCTGCTGACCTCATAAACAAGATCAAGCTCTGCCCTTTCGAGTTGTCTCTGTGAGGATTCATAATTCAGTTCAGCCTGCTTGTAACTCAGTTTTATATTGTTGTATCCGTAGAATGCTTCTATCGGTTGACGCAAACCAATACTTGAGGAGATCTGTGTCAGCCGGTCTTCGTAATTGTAATCAACCATATTCTGGAGCCCTGAGGTAAGATACAGGTATCCATCGGTAGGCAGCGGCTGGTTGATTGTCAAATAGGCGTTCATCTGGTTTTTCCTGACCGGGTAGAACGACAGTCCCAGGCTGTCTTCCCATTGTATAATATCCTCTGTATATCGTGGCAGCACCATATCCATATTCACATGGGTTTTGAAATTGCTTGTTGCTGCTTTCAACTGGTATTCAGAGATGTGCAATTGTTGTTGGAGGATCTGCATCCGGTTGCTCTGTTTTTTGGCAATGCCTATGCTGCTGTTCAGATCAAGCCGGTAAACATCCTGGGCCTGAATTTGAAAGCAAAGCCACAAGCCGGAAAGTATAAAAAACATTTGTATGATTGGTTTTTTCATCATGTAAGCATTAATGGGGTAAGTATGTTGAAATTGTCATGTAGATCACTTTATTCATGCCTGATGGATTCAATGGGTTCCAGGTTGGCGGCTTTCTTTGCCGGCAGGTATCCGAAGGTTATTCCCACGATAATTGAAAAAGCAAAAGCTATAAACAGGGAATAGAATTTTATGGATGTACTTACTTCATTCGAGAGAGAAAGGATCAGTGAAAGAAGGATGCCCAGGAACACTCCGATCAATCCACCTGCCAGGCTCATCATCACGGCCTCGGTAACAAACTGGCTGAGGATGTCGTTTTTCTTGCCTCCCAATGCGCGGCGGATCCCGATCTCACGTGTTCTTTCTACGACAGAGGCCAGCATGATGTTCATAATCCCGATACCTCCCACGATCAGCGAAATGGCCGCGATGGATGCCAAAAGAAAGTTGTAGCGTTGTCTTTCCTTCTCCTCCTGTTTTAAGAGTTCATAGGGTACAATGATGCTGAAATCGTCGTTGTTGTAGTGGTGCCTGTTGAGGATGCTCCTGATTACTGCAGCGGATTCAATCAGGTTTTCGGAAGATCCCAGTTTCACGGTGAACTGGTTGATCTCACTTTCAAGCACATTCCCGGGTGGTATTCTTTTGTTATATGTTGAAAGGGGGATATAAATGTCATTGTTGAGGTCGCGGGCTGCAAGCTCTCCAACGGTTTCGGTAAAAAGTGCCTTGGAATTCATAACGCCGATCACTTCAAACCACTGGTCGTCAAGCTTGACATTTTTCCCAATAGGGTCTTCATACCCGAAGAGTGACCGTGCAATGGAAGCACCCAGGGTACATACTTTCATCATCTTGTCTAAATGGTCGTTCCCTATAAAGGATCCGTTGTTTACAGAATAATTGAGGATACCGGATATGGATGGTGTAACTCCGATGATGGTTCCTTTTGCAGATTTATCCCCATATTTGGCCTCCACATCTGATTCAGCCTGGCACGCAACATCCACCACCCCGGGAACGATATCAGAAACAACGTCTGCATCGCGAACCGATAATCCAGGAGAGAATTTCATCCTTACCTCTTCCAACTCTTTGTCGGAAAGTTCTCTATCTCTTACGATAATATTCCTTATCCCCAGGTCCTGGTATTTTGCAATGGCCATTTTCTTGGCTCCCTCACCGATGGATACCATGATGATCACCGATGCTGTACCAAAGATGATCCCTAACATGGTAAGTACAGACCGGAACTTTTGATCGATCAGACTTAGAAAGGCTATGTTTATGTTTTCTTTTAACTGCATGACAAATGTATTAAATAACAGTTTCCCGGTTTAGGGAAAGCAGCTCCCTGCCGGGCTTTAATTTTGTATGTAGGATCGTGTATTTGGCATTTGATAACCCTGTTTCCACCTTCGTCTTTTTGAATTTGCTCCCCTTTTTGGCAAAAACATATACTTCATCTCCTTCACTCAGCAGGCATTCATTGGGCACAAACAATTCGTTGTCTGATTCAAAGCTGATGTATTCACAGCTGACAGACATCCCCGGTTTCAACCTTTCGTCGTTATCATCAATCTCTATGACTGTCTTAAAAATTTTCTGCTTATCCTGCTCAGTACAAATCTTACTGATCTCCTTCAGTGAGGCTTTGAAAGTTAGGTCAGGAAGGGCATCCAGTCTGATCACTACCTTCATTCCCTCATTCACCTTCCGAATATCTGTTTCGTTAATGAAAGACCTTACTTTCATTCGGGAAACATCGGGAATGTTGGCAATCATTCTCCCTATGTATACCTCATCCCCAAGGGCATAATTGTGACCCGCACTTCTGTTGTAATCGGTGATAAAGTAACCGTTTCCCGGACTGTAAAGAACCAGGCTTTTTAGAACATCGGTTGCATTTTGAATGTCTGCCCTTCGTTGCATAACCTCGAGCTCATTGATGTGCCTGTCGTATTTTTCAAGCAGCGGGTTCAACTCCAGTTTATTTCTTATTTTTTCTAGCTGGATGGCAGCCTTTTGAAATTCCAGTTCTTTCACTTTTTTCTTCAGGCCTGAATCAAACTGAATCCTTTCCAGTTCAAGCTTTTTCAGGTCATAAGAAGCTTCCTGGTTTTTCAGCTGTACTTCCAGGTCCCTTCGCCGGATGGTGGCCTGTACCTTCTGTTTTTCAGCTTTTGCTTTGGCGTTTTCAAGCGCTTCTTCCTGCTGGATGATGTATTTATATATGGAGGAAGGATCCAATGCCACCACAGAGTCGCCCTTTTCAACCACGGTTCCGTAATCGACAATCCCCACGATCTTAAATGCATACCCGTAGCGGTAATCGATCCTTGGCATAATGATGCTTGTGGCATCAATGGCTTCCAGTTCCCCCGATTCAGTTACTGACTGGACAAACTCCCCTTTCATTACTGAAAAGTTGCTTTGGGTGGATTTATTGCATGACATCAGTCCAAAGAGGAAAATAGCAGTCATGAACAGTAACTGCCGTGTTGGAATTATATTGATAGTCGGCATAATCAATGAATTATAGTTTTGCAAGATCACTTGTTGATGCATCGCTTTCCTCCTCCATTTTGTTCAGGAACGGGTCACTTAAAGCAACCTCTTCATGCTCTTCAAGACCTTTTTCGATACATGCAAAATCTGCGTTGTATTTTTCGATGACAATTTCCCGTCGTTTAAAACCGGTTCCCGTTTTTACGTAGACAAACTCACTGAAATCGTCCCGGAATACAGCATCAAGGGGAATGAGCAGGGCATCGGGTTGCTCGCTGATCTTTATCCTGCAGCTAACGGTCAGTCCTGGCATCAGGCTGGCATCGCTGTCGGGAATGGAAATCCCAACCGGGAATACCTTGATGTTCGTTTCCCAATCCTTTTTTTGGGCCAGGTTTGCCATCCATGTGAGTTCTCCCATATAGGTGGAATCAGAAAAGGCATCGGGCGTAATCGTGACCGGCAATCCCAGGGTTATCTTCAGTGCATCTACTTCGTTGATCTTTGCATCGGCCATCATTTCCGAAAGATCGGGCAGGGTGATGATTTTCGACCCGGAGTATGGCTGGTCTCCCTCCTGCCATTTCTGGCGCGACATCCAGTTGTCTTCCAGGATGGCGATCCCGTTGGCCGGGCTTACCACGACCAACATCCCAACGGTTTCTTTCGCCTCGCGGAGTTGTTCATTTAGCTGGCCGATAGTGATTTTTTTCTGGAACAGGTCCACTTCATGGATCTTCTTCTTGTTTTCAATCTGTTCCTTTGCACGTTCTAATGCAAGCTGCGCATTTTCAAGCTTCAGCTGTATCTCCTTTTTGGTGATCTCAGCTTCATACACCGATTGTTCGAAGTTAATTTTAGAGATTTCAAGATCAATCCCGGATATCTTCAACTCGGCTTCAAGATCTTCAATTTCCGAGTTTTGTGTGGCAACCAGCTTGTCGAGCTCTGCGTGTTGAATGTCCAGCCGTTGCTCTATATCTACAATAGATTTTTTTACTTCCGAGGGATCGAAGATGAGCAGAGTGTCTCCCTTATTGACCTCAGAGCCATCCTCCACGATTGTGGCGATTTTTAGCCCGCCATACCGGTATGAGATTCTGGGTGCATTAATATTTATGGAATTGACAGCGCGCAGTGTACCCTCCTCCACCAGCTCTTCGGTAAAAGTGCCTTTTTTGACCAGGGTTGTCTGTACCTCCTGGTTTTTTTTATTGCTGCAGGAAAAGGCTCCAATAAGGAGCAGTGCGACAAGACCACCCAAAATTCCCGGGATGATGGTGGTTGGTTTTCCTTTCTTCATAATTGCGGACTTTTATTCAACGATTCAGTTTGCAAAGAATCCTCTTCAGCAACATGCATTGTTGTATCAGATTCTTCATTTGGGATTTTATTTTTCTTATGTGCCTTTTTTATTTTATCTGCTGAAGGCTTTGTCAGGGCAACGAAGGCATCATTGGAAAGACCTTGCCGGATGATGCAATAGGTTGTTGACGTCGTTCCGGTTTCAACCTGTGTTTTTCTGTATTTTTTTCCTTCAAGAACATACACGAATTTTTCTTCATTTTCTTCGAAGACTGATACGGCAGGAACAACAATGGTGTCTTTGTATTCATTCAGCACTACGCTGCAATCAGCATTCATACCGGGTGTTAGTTTGCTGTGACAGCTATCCACTTCGATAAGTGCTTCATAGTATTTTACCTTAGAATTACGATTCTGCTGCTTACTGGTGAGCATCTTACGCATGATGGTACCCGTGGTGACCAGGTTGTTTTTAGCTTCAACGAGGATACGAACCTTTTGCCCCTCACGGACTTTTTTATAGTCGGTTTCTGCAAGCTCTGCAAGGACCTGCATTTTATCCATTTCCGGAATCTCAAGAATCGCCATATTGGGGAAAGTAGATGTGCCTTTCTGTATTTTTCCTCCAATAGAACCTCCTCCCTGACCGGTCATAAAGGAAATTTTCGGAGCTTCCAGTCCCATCACTATTCCTGCTTTAGGAGTGGTAATTGTTAGCGCATCGAGTTCGTCCTGTGAACGGCTGATATTGCCTTCCATCACTTTGATCCTTGATTTCAGGCTTCTGATCTCTGATTCCCCGATGGTTTTGCGCGCATTGAATTTCTTTTCAAGCTTCTCCTTCAGAATATTTGCTTTTTGTTGCTTGAGAGATATGAGTTTCTGCTGCAGGGGAGGTGCAAATTGCTTTTGCACCGAATCAAGACTGGTAATGGATAACTGGATGGCATTGTTCTCGATTTCTGCCTGTAACATCGCGATCTGTACCTTGTGATCTGCTTCCAGTTTTTCCAACTGGGATTCCAGTTTTTTCTTTTCCTCTTTATGAGATTCCACTCTTGCTTCGATGTCCGGATGTTCCAGGATGCAAACCGTGTCGCCCTTCTCAACATACTTCCCATCTTCCACTATCCAAATGATGGTGGGAAGGAACACCCTTGGTGCAACTATACTGGTTGTGTGTTCGGCTTTGATCGTCCCGCTAACGGTAATCGTTTCGGTAAAATCGCCTTTGACCACATGGTAGCAACGTTGCTCTTCATGAGTATTATTACACGCGGATAACAGAAGTAACAGAAAAATTCCTGGCCAGCAATGTTTCATTTGTTGGGGTTCACCGGGTTCATTATTCCATGATCTTATGGCGGATAATTTAAGCCGTCAACACATTTAGCCGGAAATTGATATAGGGTTGAATCGAAATACCGTGTGCTAAATTCTCACATTCGTCTGTTCAAATATAGTGCGCCTATTCTTAAAACTATTAAAATTTCCGGATATTATCTCTGGAGACAATAAAATTTCTGAAGCAACTGTCTCTTTTGAAACTTTGTGTTTTCCTGAAACGAGTTCCCGATGACCTCTGAAATCCACGTGTAATACCCGTGCCTTAGCTTACCAGATACCGCATGTATTTCAAAAAAATGTGGCGGATACTAAATTGTTGGAGGATTGAAATCTATATTTATATAGTGAATTAAATATATATATCAATCAAAATATTTTTTATTAACGCTATAAGTTATTGTGCACTAAGCTTGTGCACCTCGGATGCTTTGTCGCTTTGAATATGAAGGAAATAGAGGCCGGGTTCAGTAACAGCAACCCTAACGGGTCCGGCTGCTGGTTTTGTTGGTTCAGAATAAACGATTTTCCCGTTCACATTGTATAGTTCAACCAATGTTTCGTTATCATGCCGGTCCGATATTTCAATGATAAATGAACCTGAAAAAGGATTCGGGTAAACAGTGGATTGAACAGTGTTTTCTGCAATACTGTTGGTGCAATTTGGATCTGTGGATGGCAGTACGGTTACCAGTACCGGATCTGAAACTGCCGAACAATTCAGCAATGTTGTCATCAATGTATAGCTTCCGCTTTCCAAGGCCTCGATGGACTGCCCGGTGCCCTCAAGCACGTTGCCGTCAAGCATCCAGGTATATAGCAGGCCTTCATCTTCGTTACCTGTTAGTACAACGCTCCCTCCCTCGCAAAAGGTAAGATCACCCTCAGCGGTAATGACTGCTTCAGGTACCGGGTTGACCACTATTTCAACGGGTTCAGAGATTGAAGAGCACTCACCCAGGGTTGTTTCAACCACAAATGTCCCGCTTTCAAAAACTTCGATCAAACGCTCGGTAACATCGAGTTCAACATCCTCTTTGAACCATCTGTACGACAATCCGGGTGAGATGGTTCCCATTAGGTAAACGCTTTCACCCTCGCACAACGGATTGTCGCCTGTGACGGTAATTTTCGCTTCCGGATTGCTTTTTACCGATACAATTAATGGTTCCGATGCATTGGTACAGCCGTTCAGGGATGTTACCAGTGAATAGGTTCCCGATTCAAATACATTGAGGGTATCTTTATTTACAGCGATCTGGGAGCCATTTTTTCTCCATGAAAGTGTTGTACCCTCAGCGGCATTTCCTATAAGCTCAAGCACCCTTCCTCCACACAGGGTAGTGTCGCCGGTGGCCGATATTTCTGCCACAGGGGCACTCCTTACCTCAAGTGCATAAACCGGGGAGGTGACCGACATGCTGCCCTTGTTTACCGTCACCATATAATTTCCTGGCTCCGAGGCAAGGATTTCAGCTTCCGTTTCAGTCAATTCAACACCATTCCTGGTCCAGCTATAGGTGAGTCCTTCTGCCGAATGAACGCTTAAGGTGGCTGTGTCTCCCTGGCATAAAAATCCTTCTATGGAGGAATTTATCTCCACTGCTTCAGGGAAGGCAGTATCAAGAGAAAGCACCACTTCATTGGCTTTTCCACTCTGAAAGGAATTCTTCAATTCAAAGGTACCTGTTCGCGTTTTTCCACCGTATGATACCGTGTATTCGTAAGTTCCCAAAAAGCCATTCCGGCTGTCAATACCTGAAGCATCTGTCGTTAAAATTGTATCGGGGGTCCACCACTGGTTGTAGATCATCTCGTTCCACATTTCACCATGCGGACGGATGGACCAGTCCTCTGCAAAAAATGCCGATTCAGGTTTCCAGTGCCTGCCGGCCCAGAATCCCCATACCAGGACGGACTTCACGGCCTCATGACTGAACGTAATAGTAAGGAAGTCGCGCGTGTAATCGGCCTGTACCCCGCGTTGCGTGATATTGATGTCGTGTTCTGTGATCTTTATTTCCTTCCCCAGTTGAGCAAACCTGTCGATGATGTCATAGACCTTTGTAATGGATGTAAGTTCGCTGCTCATGTGTCCCTGAAGACCAATACCGTCAACCTCTCCACCGTTTGCCCCGATCTCCTGTACCAGGTTGTAATAGTAGTCCTGTTTAACAGTATTCTTGCCCCCGGAACTGATGATCGAGTAATCGTTCAGATATAGCTTTACGTTCCTGTCGTTTTGTCTTGCCCGCTTGAACCAGTCTGCCATCACTTCGTTTCCGAGAATATCCATTATATCGTGTTCCGTGTAGGGTTCATTGATCACATCCCAGTCGTTAAGCCTTCCCCGCGTGTATTGTGTTACCTGATCAATGCGGTTATCGATGGCATTTCTGAGTCCCTGGGGATCATCCTTGAGTGTCTCCACATAACTGGGCATATGCCTCCAGGATGGCCAGATAATATTGTGTCCGCGGACAGGGATATCATATTTATCAAGCGAATCCATGACCTGGGTGATATGTGCTGTGTTGTTTATGCTGAACTGGGGCCATTTAAGGTCATTCTCAAATACCACTTCGTTGAACATTTCGAATATTTTGTTCCTGTAAGTTTCATTGCTGTTAAATTCATTTGCTGAAATGGCGGTTCCGAAACCGAATTGATGCTGCTTCATTTTTACGGATATTTCGGCTCCTTCTGCAATCTGCCCGTTTTCATCATATACGGTAAAATCAATCATTCCTTTCCTGATCTGCCCGATCCTTTCAGCTGCCGGAGCCCTCCATGCTGCATCCGGATCCTGTCCGTAATAGGTGATCTCAGTTTCAGGAAGGTCATCAAGCGTCAGTGTTTGTTTGTAATTGAGATATTTTACATCCGCCACTTCGATCACCTGGTCGGGGAACCCGCAATGGAAAAGGTAACTAACCTGCGAGGATGAAAGGGTCGTTCCTGAGACGGCAGATGCATAGTATTGCTTCCATTCGTTTCCAATGGTAATATTATAGGATATTTCTTTTGCATAGGGGCTGCTGTTTTCCTCGACAATGACATTTACATTTCCTTCGCCGGTTTCCTCGGGAGAGTAAATGGTACGCGCGTAAAATGCCACAAAAAGTACATCGCCATCCTCTATTCCTTCAATAGCTGGGAATTTGACCTGTGCACTCCAGGTGTTTTCAATGTCGGATCCTACTTCAACCTTTATGGCTTTTGTAAAAGGCTGCCCCTCAACAGCCACTTCCGTGGCAACACAATTTCCGACCTGTTGGAATGTGGCGCCGGTCTCTGCATTCAAACGGATCCCTCCTTCGGGGATTTGTGCTGATATCGCAGGGCCTGCGAAAAATAGTATGCTTAGTATGTTTTGGATTTTCTTCTTCATATTTTGTCTTTTTAACGGTTTTTCATAAAGTCTTCCTGAGCGTTTCTCAGATTATAGCTTGCGGGGATCTGGTTAAGTAGCTCGCAAAGCTCGCTTTTAAGGAGCCGCTTCCGGTCTTGTTAGGAAATGCCTGGTCCTGAAGGTTGCTGAAGAAAACCACCTAACAATCACAAAGGCGAATCCCTTGCAATTTTTTTGACGCCGCTTAAAAATACGTATAAAACCTAAGTTGAGCGATATGAGTACAGCGAAATATCGCTTTACTCAGGTATAATCCCGATGTAGAAAATGTTGCATTTCACCGAATGGGTGAGGCGATCAATAAAAACCGACTTGAGATGGTCAATTGGTCCTATTTAGCCTATCGCAATCAACATTTCAAAAGGTCAAACCCAATACCTCCCTGCCTTTTTATGCAAAACCATGATCTAAAGATATAAAACAAATATCATACAAGCGCAAAGCATACTCATTTTCAAAATACTGCCGAAGGCTTCCCTGAGTTAATTAAATCTAAAACGATATTTTCCCTTCTCATCATATTAACCAGTAGTAAATTCACTTCTACATTCGTCTTATTTTCTTCTGTTTAGCAACAAATTGTTAATCAAAACTTTGATTTTTCCGTTTTTTTTTTACTTTTATACAAAGCCAGAGAAGTTAGATCTGATTTCTTCTAATTGCACCTTAGCAATGCGATGATCTCAATCAATCTTCAACTAAATTTTAAAAACGAAACAGAAATAATCGCAATTATTTTTGAGAGCGTGCCAGGCACATGTATCAAAGGGGAGTTGGAGGTTCTCTCCAAAAGCAAAAGCCAAAAAACTCACCCCCAAGCATCTCGCAAAAGTCTTGAGGGTGAGGAAAACCGAAGTTTTACTTAACAAATACAAAGATGAGAAAAAAATCAATCATTATTCTAATTGCGGGATTTTTATCATCGGCAATGATTTCCGAAGCGCAAGTCGAAGTTGTATCAGATGGAACCGTAAGAGTCGGTGCAGATAATTATGATCCAGGCGATAAGGACTTTACTGTAATGGATGTCCAACATAGCACTAGTACTAATTATGATGCTTATTCCAGTATGCGTATGGATAACGTAAACAACTACTTGTATTTAAACAGAAGGTCGTCTCGGTACAGAAATGAGATTATATTTTATTCATTCACTACTGATGTCTGGCATATGGGATTGAATGATTCTGACGACACTCCTTATTCTAATATAAACAGTTTTTTTATTGGTAAAAACATTGGAGGGTCTAATCCATTTATCTGGCTTGATTACAGTGATAACAGTATTGGATTGTTTACCAGGGATCCAGATTCTAGCTATGAACTTACACTCAGTGGAGACGCATTAGCTTATGGTGGCATTTGGCAGAACAGTGATATTGATCTAAAGCAAAATATAAATCGGATTGAATCCTCATTAGAGAAATTGCTTGCAATACGAGGTGTGACTTATGAATACAATTCGGAATATGAAAAGTTAGTAAGTTTTGAAGATTTTGATAGTCAAAATAGTACATATGTTGATTCATCAGGGGTTGTTCAAAGCCAAAGCGTAGAAGATATATCCAATCCAATTTCTAAAAACAAATATGGTGTAATTGCCCAGGAAGTAATGGAACAATTCCCAGATCTGGTCCATAAAGGATCAAATGGATATTATGCAGTAAACTATAACGGTTTAATCCCAATTCTTATAGAAGCAATTAAAGAACAACAGACTATAATTGACAATATTCAAAATGAATTACATGTTTTGAAGGAGAGTAATCTGAAAAGTCTGACTTCAAATGACGAAAAAGTATTTCTTTCAATACCTGTTCTATACCAAAATAATCCAAATCCATTTACACAGAATACTTCTATAAAATATAACCTACCCGAATCCTATACTAACGGATATATTAATATTTATGATTTGAATGGGAAGCAAATCAAAAGCATTGCACTTGCCAAGGCAGGAGAATCTAGCATTCTAGTTTACGGTGGTGAATTGAAAGCTGGAATGTATCTCTATTCTCTTATTGTAGACGGCCAAATAATTGATACCAAACAGATGGTACTGACAGAATAACGGCAACTAATAGATAATGTGGTTCCTGAGAATGGATCATTTCATTAACTGAAATTCAAAACTCAAAATATAATATATCAATGAAAATATTAAAGCTGAGAAATTTATTAATTGGTCTTGGTTTGCTCATTTGTAAAGTCAATATCAATAGTCAACAAATAGCCAACGATACGCTGGATAAAATAACAAATAATTACTCTTTAGATCATTATATCAGAAATAACCCAGATGCCTTAAGTCAGTATTCAGAGCGTGAACTAAAAATTTATAACAGATGGGACTGGTATTTAAAAAGAAGGGTAGATAATACTGGAAGTATGCGAACTTTCATAAGATCAATTAATAAATTATCAAAAGAAAGTAGCGCGAATGCAACATTTGAGAAACCAGCTATGAAAAGTCTGCCTCAGAACTATGTATGGGACACAATTGGTCCGGATGTGGCATATGGTTCTAAGGCAATGCGAGGAAGGTTTACTTCTATTTGGGTAGATGAAGATGACAATAACTATATCCTGGCCGGAAGCAATAGTGCAGGACTTTGGCGGACGACGGATGGAGGTGGTCATTGGGTTAGGATAACCGAGGATTATATTACCGGAGGAATATCCGGAATTGCGGTTGACCCAAATAATAAGAATGTTATTTATATTGTAACCAGGATGGGTGTAAATGGATTATTCAAATCGCTAAGGTCTACTCAATATAACCTGGGCATTTGGAAAACGATAAATGGATCGAAAACTAATCCTGATGTAGAATGGACAAGATTAAATACAGACAGAATCCCTACAGATGAAGTTTTTGAAAAGATATTGATCCATCCTACAAACTCATCCATATTGTATGCCTTAACGCGTTATGGGGTATATAAAACAACGAATTCAGGCCAGGATTGGAATCCAACAAATCTGATTCTATATGGGGCTGATTATGTCTATTTTACCGATATGAAATTCAAACCCAATGACCCAACTACAATCTATGTGTCAGGTAGAAATACGCTTTATAGATTGGTAAACAGTGGGGCATATAAATACCCCTTAAGCATATCGAGTGCTTTTTCAGACAAAGCATTTTCAATTGCAGTTAAACAAAGTGCACCCAATAATTTATATGTGAACATATTAGAGGCAGATACCAGTAATTTGGAGGAGTTCTGGAAATCTACTGATTCCGGGAATTCATTTAGCAAAACCGGGACCTGGGATAGAGGTGTAAGAGGTGCAGTATTCCATTGTTTTCAGGCTTGCATGTCTCCAACCGGTAAAATATATGTTGGCGGAGTGGATTTCTATAGGTCAGATAATGAGGGGAGTACTTTTATATCTACTTTTTCTAATCCTTCTCACGATGATATAAGAGATTATTGTTTCCCGAATGCAGGCAGTGGATTGTTATATGTTGCTACAGACGGAGGCATATTGAAAACAAGTAATGATGGAGCAAGTTGGACAAAAATTAACGGGAACCTTATTGGACATGAATTCTATGATATTGCAATAAGCCAAACAGCAGATTATTATGCTGGAGGAGCGCATGATAATGGAACATGCAGTTATAGTTCATATTATGGGTGGTTTTATGTTTCAGGGGGTGATGGAGGAACAACCTTAAAAAACCATGATGGAACAAGTGACTTATACTATACTGTTAATAAGCGGTTTTATCGGGGAGGCTCACCTAATACTCTTCTATGTTATCTAGATTATTATGACTCGCCAGTTGTTATGGACCCTACAGATGTTGATGTACTCTATAAATCTGAGGATATCAATGATTATCAAATTCAGCGTTCAACAGCTGCAGGAAATCCTGGTACATGGGTTTCAGTTGCAACAGTTCCAAATAGTATGACAGATATGAGTATTCCATTTATTGATCCTGATGTTGCTTTTTTTACTACCAAGAACTCATGGAGTGATTCAAGAATATTTTATACAACGGACAATTGGAGTTCTGTGAAAGAAGCTTCCTATACTGGTCTAGAAAATGTAATTGATGATGTTGCAATTTCATCTATAAAAGTAAACCCATACAATAGCCAGGAAGTGTTTATTACGTTTTTATCTTTCAATAATGATAAAGTTTTTATTACACAGAATGGCGGGCAAACCTGGAATAATATAACAGGTACGGGCTTACCTGATCTTCCGGTGACCTGCTTAGAATATGATTATTTGAACAAAGTTGTATTTGTTGGTACAGATATTGGTTTATACGCTAAATATATAGCTGATGATCAATGGGAAAGGGCAGGTGATTTCCCTTATGCAATCGTGAGTGACATTGAATTAGGGAAATACACAGGAAATCTGGCTGTTGCAACCTACGGATTAGGAATTTTCAAAACTAATTTAGGGAATGGATATTGCCAAAAGTCAGCTGTTGTTACAACGATTAATACCAATACAGTATGGAATAGCAATACGAGTGTTTGTGTTGATGTGGAGATTGAATCAGGCAGTACACTTACAGTTTCAGCAGAGATTACAATGGGAGTGGATTGTAGCATTACGGTAAAGAATGGAGCAACCCTGATTATTGACAGTGGGCTGCTTAAAAATGCAAATATTATTGTAAATTCAGGTGGAACGCTTACATTCGAAGACGGGGGAAGTGCAATATGCAATACAGGATCCATTGAGGTTGCAAACGGTGGAATCCACAATTTATTAGATGGAGAGATCATTACTAATATTACTGCGTTATGAAAAATTTGATCGTTATCTCGTTATTTGTGTCACTAAACATATTAGTTAAAGCCCAATTTGGTAATGAGGACTTAAGTATGTGGAGTTTCGAATATGGGACTGGAATGAATAGGATTTCATTTGATCCTGATACTATAGCGGATTATTCCTGGAAGATTGGAAAGCCCGATAAAACTTATTTCACCGAAGCATACTCTAAACCCAATGCTATTTGCACGGAATTGGATACTTCTTATTCAAAGAGTGATACTATTTCATTTACTCTAAAGCATTATGCTATGGCAGGATTTGAATATGCAGAATATGCCATTTTATCTGGACATTATAAAGTTGATTGTGATTCATTAAATGATTATGGGCTTATTGAAATTTCATTTGACAATGGAAATTCCTGGATTGATATATTTAATAATAATGAATTCAGTGATTTAATTGACTACTATTCGCCAAAACCTGCCCTTACAGGTAGAAGCGACTGGACTTTATTTGCAGTAAATCTGGCAAAGCTTGGACCATATTTTGACATTGTCGAGGGAGATTCAACAATTCGCATTAGGTTTTCTTTCATAAGTGATTCAATAGAAAATTTTCGGGAAGGTCTGATGTTTGATGAAATATTCTTTGAAGATTATACTACAAGTATCAAAACACCAGAATTACTCGAAAACCATGTAAGCCTATATCCCAACCCAGCCCATACATTTCTAAAAGTAGAAATCAGAGAACCATCTGCTGTCGAGATCAATATACAAATTCTTGATATTACCGGCAGGGTTGTGTTTCATGATTATGTACCAAAACCTGAGAACTACCAAATTGATGTAGCTTTCTTTAGAGCCGGTATTTATAATTATTTGGTCACTTACAATTCCGAAGGGAAAAACCGACAGAGTTTTGGGAAATTTATTGTTATCAGGTAATCTAAATGTATGTATTAACTTACCGTCCTAATTAACAGGGGAGGTTCATAACCGCAAAGACCGCAAAGTAATACGCAAAGGACGCAAAGTTAATTTACTATTTCTCCGTCAACAACAAATCGCTCTACCGGAATTTCCCCCAATGCCACTTCAACAAAAGGTTCTCCTTTCTTCAGCCCCACTTTCCCAAAACCCGTTTCGCAACTGAAAAAGGAACTGAAATCGTCACCCAGCCGGGTGTCAATAAACATTGCTTTCTTTACTGCATTGTAACGGATGCCAGTCATTCCCTGGATGAGGCCATAACTGGCCATGGCCCTGGCGTACCAGTGACCACATTCGTACTCATTGAAGGGATTGCGAATCCTTCCATCATATCTTTTTCTAACCTCGCGCACAATGTCCAGCCCTTTTTCAGTTTCACCCACCATCATCAGGTGTGAGGCCACCTGGTATTCTATGCCTGTCCACACTTCATTGCTGTAAACAAAAGGGAAAGTGGGTTCATCGTCATTTGGCCAGCTGCAGAGAAGCAATCCTCCTTCATCACCATAAGCATACCCGGCGCGCTGTGGATTCACATGGTCGGTAAGGTCTGTCTTCAGGTTGTATTTGTGCACTGCCTTCAGGTGGCTTTTTACTTTTGCCGGGTCAATTCCAACCTCAACACCGCACATTTCAGCAAGCCAGAATCCCAGTACACCATCACTGATACAACCATTGCCGTACTGGTACTTAGGACCCTCTTTTTCCAGAACGGAAATTGCTTCTTCGGAGTAATGTCCTCCCATACTTATCTTTGAAGCTTCCACGGGGTTGGGGGCACTCAAACCTTCCCATTGTACTTTTTGAATAAAGTATTCCCCGTTGTACAGGTCAGATTCAATGGTCGCGATTCCTTTCTCAAGCAGTTCGGTATACAGAGGCGCTTCTTCTCCCAGGGCACCGGCCATTTCTATTGCAGCAGCAAGGGCCCCCAGGTAAAAGCTGGTACACATTCCGTCGGGTCCCCAGAATTCAATGTCGTATGTATTGTGATGGGGTTCCTCCAGTGTTCCGGTATGTCGCGGATCCCATTGCGAGATGCAATAATCCAGGCTTGATCTTATGCGTGTCCAGTGGCGGCGAAGCCATTCCGTATCCCCACTGATTTTCCATTCACGGGCCATCTTCATGATTCCTCCAAGTTGTCCGTCGGATGCCGCGTGGAAATTGTGGTCGGGTTCACGTATGGGAAGGTACGACCGGAAGTTCTGGTGTCCCTCTTTGTTCTGATCGATGTTATATTCTGTTTCCCTGATGGATCTTTCGAGCATGGGAAACAGGTTGGGGATGGCCTGTGCATAATTCCATACATGGGTGCAGGTTCCTGCACAGCATCCTCCAAGGTCGTGACAACCCTCCCAGGCCCACAGGGTTCCGTCCTTTTGTCTGAGTACGGTAGGTGATTTCAGGATGGTTAAATTGGCTGCGATGGCTTCCAGGACCACCGGGGGCAGATCTGATTCGAAGAATGTGGAGGAGAAGAGTGCTGACCCGGATTTTAACTTTGAATAGTTTCTAATCCAGTAATCTGCCACTTCAGCCACATTATAGAAGCGGCTGTAGTACCAGGGTTCATAGTAGGGAGAATCACCCGTCACACAACAGGAAGATCCGGTCTCACAGGAAGCCTGTGTATACGCTTCAATTTTCTTTTGTTCCTCCTCGCTGTTGAGCCAGCCGGTTCTGAGGTCGGAATGCGGCACATGCCAGGAAAAGTACACTTTAATGGTCTTGCTTTCTTTTGGGTCCAATTTGAAAGGCACATAAATTGAGGCGCCTTCAGCTCCCTGTCTTACAGGATTTGATGCCGGGCTTAGATTTTGCATATTTTTCCAGAGCATGGTTTTCGCGTCAAACCAGCCCCCCCTGAACCAGCAATGGTCAACGATCACATTCTCATCATCGGAAAAGACGGCAAATTCACCCTTGTATTCCGGGTGTTCGTCATGGCACTGCTGCTCAAGGATAAACCCATCTTCAAATGCATGGATGGAATCTTTCCCCACGTACCTGCCTCCCCATTCGGAAGGGAGTTCCACACGCATGAAATTTTCAGCATTGAAGGAGAACAGCGCATCCTGTACTTCCCCGGTTTTGTTCTCAAATGTATATTCCAGTCCGCCCACAGGCAGGCTCGAATTATCGGGATCTGCCGGTATAAAAGGGCTCCATGCCTGTATTTTTACCTCCAGCGGATAACCATTCTCTTTCAGTCTTATATCGCAGAATGGGAACCGGGAGATAAATTCAGCTTGTGCGAACCGGGGAACTCCAAAAAGGCGGGATCCATTCCCTGTCCCCGGATTGCCAAAAATTTTCCAGTCCTGCACAGGACCCTCAAGCATTTTTGCCCCGTTTTCATGGCCTTCCACGGAAACTGCACCAAACATAAACGGGGTATTGAATATGTCGGGTGTGTGACGAAGTGAAAGATGGGAGAAGGAGCCGTTTCCCTCTATGCAGAGCATTCCGGCTCCCATTCCACCAATGGGGAAAGCGATCCTGTTAAGATTTTTACCGGTATAAGAACCGTTGAAGGAATGTTGTCCGGATTTGCTTGCTGAAGGATCTGTGGCACATGAAACGGCAACGATTGTCAGCAATATTAGTGTTTGGATTTTATTCATGATCAGTTAGTTGACAGATTAGAATCGAATCAAATTTCAGGATATTTATCATATAAATCAAGTAATGAGTCTATTCGGATCACAATTTGGAAACAGTCTTTGCTTTTTTGAGCAGTTGTGATTTATAAAAACTGCCTTTACTTATTGACCAATGTTTTTTACATTTATGGATCGGGACAGAATACATTATAAAACGATGCATAATAATTCATTACCTGTTTAAAATTTGCCGAATTCTTTTAATGTTGCGATTATTGGGGAAGAAGTCAGACTGATCTTATGCTGAGAACATTTGTTATAGGTGATATACATGGAGCGAATGAAGCGCTGCTGCAGGTTTTTGACCGGTCGGGATTTGATCCCGGAAGGGACAGGTTGATTTGCCTGGGTGATGTTTGCGACCGCCATGCCGGTGTGAAGGCATGTGTTGAGGAATTGCTGAAGATAAAAGACCTGGTTATGATCCTGGGCAATCATGATTTGTGGGCCCTGGAATGGATGGAAACAACAGCGCGAAACGGGAAGGGATTTCATATTGAATCAATTGATACGGATGCTGTGTATGCATCCTGGCTTTACCAGGGCGGTGATAAAACCATTCTGAGCTACAGCAGCGGGATACCGGAAAGTCATATTGATTTTTTCAGAAATGCAAAGTATTACCATATTGAAAATAACAGGCTTTTTGTGCACGGTGGCATTGATCGTTCACTGCCCCTTGAAAAACAGGATACGGAAACTTTTTTATGGGACAGGTCGTTGGTAAAATATGCGTTGAAGAATCATAAGAAAGGCATCAGGATTACCGATTTTGATGAGATCTTCGTGGGGCACACACCAACAATCAACTTCTTGTCATTCCCTGATGCAAGTACTGTTCTTAACCAAAGCCCTGTGTCACCGACGACCCGGCGACCCGACGACCCGACGACCCGACACCCCGATTTCCCCATTCGTTTGTGTAATGTGTGGTTAATGGATACAGGCGCAGGATGGGCCGGAGGCAGGTTAAGCATGATGGAAGTGGAAACCGGGGAGGTCTGGCAGAGTGACAGGATTGAATGAGAAATTCATATCTTTATTTGGCAAGCACTTCTTACATAAAGAAAAAATAATATACAACCAACAGAAAAACGATGCATTGTTATGAACAACAAGTTAAGCACGAAAAAATTATTTAGCCTGGAGGGGAGGACTGCCCTCGTAACCGGGTCTTCAGGAGGATTGGGTAAAACACTCGCGGAAGGACTGGCTTTGAACGGGACGCATGTTATACTGAACGGCAGGAACAGGGCGAAGCTTGAAAAGACTTTTACCGAATTCAAGGGGAAAGGCTATGCTGTGAGTCATGCCGTGTTTGATGTAACAAATGCTGAAGAGATTCAGAGCGCGGTAACGTCGCTGACTGATGAAACAGGAGTCCCCGATATCATTGTCAACAACGCGGGCATCAATCCCCGCTATCCCCTGGAGGATTTTCCTGAAGAGGAGTGGGACGCGGTGATCAATACCAACTTGAAGTCCGCTTTCCTTGTATCAAAGACATTCGTTAAGGGGATGATGGTTCGTCAATCCGGTAAGATCATCAACATCTGTTCCCTGCAAAGTGAGCTGGGAAGAGACACCATTGCTCCCTATGCAGCGTCTAAAGGAGGACTAAAAATGCTTACCCGGAATATGGCCACAGAGTGGGCCAGGCATAACATCCAGGTAAACGGTATAGCTCCGGGTTATTTTAAGACGGCGATGACAAAGCCATTGTTTGAAAACCATGAATTTGATGCATGGTTGCGAAACCGCACTCCTGCCGGCCGCTGGGGTGATCCCGAAGAATTGCTGGGCGCATTGTTTTTCCTGGCTTCGGATGCGTCGAGCTTTGTAAACGGACAGCTTATTTTTGTTGATGGCGGAATTACAGCCGCTATATGAAGATGGTAAGGAATTTGAAGTATTAACTCATAATTCTCAGCCCCTCCGCTCCTGCATCAATGGTGACCTTCTCCCCGGGTTTAATATGATCCTTTAGGATCTCCATGGAGATCATGTCCACCAGTTTTTTCTGGATCAGCCTTTTCAGCGGCCGTGCACCAAACTGCATGTCAAAGCCTTCCCGTTTGATGGTTTGTACGGCTTCAGGTGTAACTTCGATTTCAATATCCTGTTTCTTCAGCATTTTTTTGAGAATATTCAACTGGATGTGAATAATACCTTCCATATGATCCATGGTGAGTGGACGGAACATTACCAGTTCATCGATCCTGTTGATAAATTCGGGACGCATGCTTTTTTTCAGCAGTTCAAAAATTTTGAGGCGAGTTACACGATATTTTTCATCCAGTTCCTCCTCTTTGATCCCCTCAAAGCTTTCGCGAATTATATCAGACCCCAGGTTGGAGGTCATGATGATGATCGTGTTCTTGAAATTTGCCGTTCTTCCCTTGTTGTCGGTCAGCATTCCATCTTCAAGAACCTGAAGGAGAATATTGAATGTATCCGGATGTGCCTTTTCTATCTCATCAAGCAGGATAACGGAATAGGGTTTTCTTCTCACCGCTTCTGTAAGTTGTCCGCCCTCTTCATAGCCTACATATCCCGGAGGAGCGCCAACAAGTCTTGAAACAGCGTGTCTTTCCTGGTATTCGCTCATATCGATCCGTGTCATCAGCGACTCGTCATTAAAAAGGTATTCGGCCAGCGATCTTGCAAGCTCTGTTTTACCGACACCGGTTGTGCCGAGGAACAGGAAAGATCCCACCGGTCGTTTTTCATCCGATAGTCCCGTTCGGCTCCTCCTGATGGCTGACGAAACAGCTTCAACCGCTTCATCCTGACCTATCACCCGTTTTCTTAATTCGTCCTCGATGTGCAGTAGCTTTTCCTTGTCGTTCTGAAGCATTTTTGTAACCGGGATGCCTGTCCAGCGGGCCACGATTTCAGCAATGTCTTCAGCGGTTATCTCTTCCCTGACGAGCCGTTTTCCTTCCTTTTCATATTCCTTGAGCCGGTCGATGGTTTCGTTCAGCTCTTTTTCCGCTGCAGGCAATTCCCCGTAACGGATCTCGGCAACACGTCCAAGGTTGCTTTCCCGTTCAGCTTTTTCAGCTTCATATTTCAATTCCTCGACCCTTTGCTTGATCTTCTGAATATTGGAAACGATCTGTTTTTCATCCTGCCACACCGCCATCAGTTGCTTGTGCTCATCTTTCAGATCTGCCAATTGTTTTGATATATTTTCCACCCTTGATTTGTCCTTCTCCCTTTTAAAGGCTTCCTTTTCAATTTCAAGCTGCTGTATCTTCCTTTCCAGTGTATCAATGGATTCCGGGCGTGAATTCATTTCCAGCCTCAGGTGGGATGCTGCTTCATCAATCAGGTCAATGGCCTTATCGGGCAGAAACCGGTCGGTAATGTACCTTGTGGAAAGCTGCACCGCGGCAATTATGGCCTCATCCATGATCCTGATCTTGTGGTAACTTTCATATCGTTCTTTAATTCCACGCAATATTGACACAGCATCTTCCTCCGCTGGTTCGTCCACGTAAACTTTCTGGAACCTGCGTTCGAGGGCTTTGTCTTTCTCGAAATATTTTTGAAATTCGTTCAGGGTTGTGGCTCCAATGGCCCTTAATTCTCCCCGCGAAAGTGCCGGTTTTAGGATGTTGGCAGCATCCATAGCCCCTTCTCCGCCTCCCCCGGCGCCTACCAGGGTATGGATCTCATCAATGAAGAGGATGATCTTACCATCAGAATTAATGACCTCTTTGACAACTGACTTGAGCCTTTCCTCGAATTCACCCTTGTATTTTGCGCCGGCGATCAGTGCCCCCATATCCAGGGAATAGAGCTCTTTTGTGAGCAGGTCGTCCGGAACATCCTTGTTAACGATCCTGAAAGCGATCCCCTCAGCAATGGCGGTTTTCCCGACTCCAGGTTCACCCACCAGGATGGGATTGTTCTTGGTCCTCCTTGTCAGGATTTGTAGTACACGGCGAATTTCCTCGTCCCTTCCGATCACGGGGTCAAGCTTCCCGTTCCTTGCACTCTCGTTTAGGTGAATGGCATACTTTACGAGTGCATTGTAGTTGTCCTCTGCAGACTGGCTTTGCACTTTTTCACCCTTCCTGAGCTCATTGATCGCAGCACTCAGGTCTTTTTCGTTGATCCCTGCATCCTTTAACATCCTCCCGACGGGGTCATCGGTATTGAATAATCCAATTACAAGGTGCTCAAGTGTAACGAATTCATCATTTGATTTCTTTGCTGCTGTCTGAGCTTTTAAAAGTGCTTCACTGGCTTTTTGTGAAAGGTATTTCTCTCCACCCTCCACAACTGCATATGTTCCTATGACCTTATCAAGGGCAGCCGAAAGGTGTGTTGTATTCACTGAAAGTTTCTTAAATATGAAAGGGAGCACATGTTCATCAATTTCCATGACCCCTTTCATCAGGTGTCCGCACTCTATCGCCTGGTGATCATTTTCCATGGCCAGCTGCTGGGCACGCTGAATTGCTTCCTGTGCTTTTATCGTGAATTTACTGAAGTCCATAATCTGTTTTTATTTTCCTATTCTTCAAATTATAAGCCAAAGATTACGGTGTGCCGCATGTTGTTTGTAATTCATTATAAATGAATAGTATATATAGATATTTAAACAGGAACGGAAAAACAATAAGCCGCCATATTGACACATAAACCCGTAAAAACATGACATTATGACATTCGAATTGTATGGATGGTTGTAACACTGATTGTGTTAAGTGTATATTGGAGAAATATCAAATAGAGATTCAAATTCGAGTAAACATTTCCATAAAATATTTAACTTGTGGTTAAATTTATTGAACCATGGCCCGTTTTTTCAGACAAAGAACCGGAATGAGGGGAGCCCGTCCCGGGACACTTTTATTGATCGGGGATAAGAAAACAGAAAAGGTACACATAAGCGTCATGCAGTTTGATCATGCGAACCTTGTTGAACAAGAGGTCGCGGATCTCGATGAGGCCCTTGATATGATCAATGACCGGACATTTTCATGGATCAATATTTACGGCATTCACGACACAGAGATGATTTCTCGATTGGGACAACGGCTTGGGATAGAAAGTCTATTGCTTGAAAATATCCTCAATACGGATCACCGGCCCAAGTTCATTGCGGAAGAAAAGTTACTGGTATTTATTACAAAGCTGGTTACAAATGACAAGGAAAGTGGTCAGCTTCAGTCTGATCAATTAAGCATAATAGCGGGTGACAATTTTCTTCTGACACTTCAGGAGAGGCCCGGGCGACATTTTGATCCGGTCAGGCAAAGGATCAGGGCCTCCAGGGACAGGACAAGGATCAATCATTCTGATTACCTGGCTTACGCATTGCTCGATTGTGTTGTGGATGGCTATATGGATATCATCGGAGAATTGGGAAATTCCATTGACACACTGGAGGTGGAGATCCTCGATTATTCTGTCAGAGATACTTCAGAAAAGATATACAGGCACCGCACGGAGATTAATTTTCTCAGGCGGATCATTCTGCCCATGAAAGAACTCACTTTTAATTTCCTGAAATCGGATTCACCCATCATCAGTGATGGTACGAGAATATATATGGCCGATCTGAATGAGCATATTTTGATTACGCATGAATCCATCGAATTGTATTATAATCTTGTTGCCGATCAAAGAGATATTCATAATTCCATGATCTCCAACAGATCAAATGAGATAATGCAGGTATTAACAGTCTTTGCTGCATTTTTCATACCCCTTACCTTTATTGCTGGTATTTACGGGATGAATTTTGAGTATATTCCGGAACTGGGATTGAAGAATGGCTACCTCTATTTTTGGATATTGGTCATCGTTGTAGCGGCGGTTTTGACATTATATTTTAGAAGAAAAAAATGGTTTTAAATTTATTTAAATATGAATTTTTCAAAGCGAATATATTACCTGTTGCTGGTTGCTATCATAGTATTGCTACTGATCTATGCTGAATCACTACTGATTCCTTTTGTACTGGCAGTTCTCATTTGGTTTGTGATCAGGGTGTTAAAAAGCATCCTGCGCGAGGCGCCCTTTTTGGAGAAATGGCCAAGCTGGGTTATGACTGTACTTTCATCTGTTATTTTGCTTAGTTTACTAACTCTGACAGTTACACTGATTTCAAATAATATCCAGCAGCTTTCCAGGTCGGTTCCCAAATATGAAAAGAACATCAATGTTGTTGCAGAAAAGATCAATGAGACGTTTGATATTGATCTTGTGGAGTCATTGACCAATGCAGTAAAGGATTTCAATTTTTCAGAAATTCTCAGCTCATTGTTTTCTGCTCTGACCTCCATTTTCGGAAATGCATTCCTGATTCTTTTGTACCTGATATTCATTTTGCTGGAGGAACCGATATTCCAGCGAAAGATCAATGCCATGTATCCGGATAAGGAGCAGCGACAGCGTGTTACCGGGATTCTAAATAAAGTGGACCGGTCGATCAATAATTACATTGCAATTAAGACACTTACCAGCCTTACAACAGGTTTCTTAAGCTTCTTTGTGTTGTATTTTGTGGGTGTGGATGCTCCTTTTTTCTGGGCTTTCATCATTTTGATCCTGAATTACATCCCCAACATCGGGTCCTTGATTGCCACGTTGTTCCCGGTCATTTTTGCAATGCTCCAATTTGGGGATTTAACACATCCATTGTTGGTGCTGATAATTGTTGGAGCCATACAGCTTACCATTGGGAGCCTGGTTGAGCCCCGGATTATGGGTAATACGCTGAATATGAGTCCGCTTGTTGTCTTCCTGACCCTTGCAATCTGGGGAACGATCTGGGGTGTGACAGGCATGTTGCTCAGTGTTCCCATAACCGTGATCATCATTCTCATCTTAAATGAATTCCCAGGTACACGTTCCGTTGCGACAATGCTGAGCAGGCGGGGTGACCCGGGGGATCATAAGTAAAATTTTACTCCCAACAGATAATTTATTAATTTTCCCGCTAAAAGATGAACCTATGAGAGTATTATTTATCGGTGGTACAGGCAATATTTCTACAGCCTGTTCCCGTCTGGCACTTCGAAACGGAATCGAACTTTTTCTTTTGAACAGGGGAAATATTACAAAACCAGGTCTTGCAGGTGCGGTTTCCATCAAAGCGGATTATCACAAACCGGAAGAGGTTATCAAGGCGATTAAAGGGATGAGTTTTGATGTGGTTGCCAATTTCATCGCCTTTACCCCCGAGGATGTGCAAAAGGATATTGATATTTTCAGGGGGAGGACAAAGCAATATGTTTTTATAAGTTCTGCTTCTGCTTATCAGAAACCCCAGTCACATTATCTGATAACAGAATCCACACCGCTGGCAAATCCATTCTGGGATTATTCCAGAGACAAAATTGCCTGCGAGGAGACTTTGATGAGGGCATACAGGGAGGAAGGATTCCCGGTGACCATTGTGCGGCCATCCCATACCTATGATACTGTGATCCCGGTTGCGGTTGGAAGTTGGGAGGATTACACCATTGTTGACAGGATGAAAAAGGGATTGCCCGTGATCGTACATGGCGACGGTTCCTCATTATGGACGGTGACCCATTCCGATGATTTTGCCAAAGGTTTTACAGGTTTGCTGGGCCATCAGCAGGCTATCGGACAGAGTTTTCATATCACCTCTGATGAGGTGCTGAACTGGAACCAGATCTATGAGGCTGTTGCTGAAGCAGCAGGCGTAAAGGCAAATATACTGCATGTTTCTTCAGATACCATATGCAGGATTGCCGATCAACTTGGCATGGACTGGATGCGGGGAAATCTGATCGGAGATAAATCGGCAAGCGTTGTATTTGACAATTCAAAGATCAAGCGATTTGTTCCCGGTTTTGTTGCGACCATTCCTTTCAGGCAGGGGATTGAGAGAACGATAAGGTGGTTCGAGGAAAAACCGGAAAGAATGGCAATCGAGGAAAACAACCGAAAGTTGATGGATGCGATTGTGAAAAATGTATCCGGTACAGCATAAAGGCAAAATATATCTTACGATTAAGCAGTGCACACGATGTTCAGAAGGATATTCAGCAAAGTAAAGCACATAAGCAGGAGAAGAAGACCTCATGCTGATCACAGCCTGGGAGACCATGATGAATTTGCGGAAAGGGCAAGAAGGTATATTGAATTGGGGATGAAGAAAATAGGGAATGAAGCCATGGAAACCAGGGAAATGGCACGATCATTCTTTAAATTGCTGGAGCACAAACTGAAAATGAATGAGCGCACCGTGCCTCCTACAGAAGAAGAGGTTCTGGAAGCAATTGAGCAACTGAAGGATGTCGGGCGCTTTTCAGTATTTACTACTGCAGTTATTATACCGGGAGGAGCTGTTTCATTAATTGGTCTTGAATTGCTGGCACGAAAATTCGGTATTAAGTTCACTTTCATTCCATCTTCTTTCCGGAAGAATGCGGAATGGAAACATCCGGATGGACACAGGAGAACTGTAAAAAGCAAATTCAACAGGAAAGGGAAGAACATTTCGAATATCAAACCCATGTGATCCCGGTATTTTTTTTGTCTCTCCCGGGCAGAGAAATATTTTGAATTGAATGATCCGGGATTGACGATTACCAGTCCTGTTCATAATGTGAGCAAGAAAGGATAATTCTTCATGGAAACCTTTATCTTTGCAATACAGGTAATTCTCCCATATTCCATTCAACAGAATTTGTATAGATGACAATAGTAACTGCACATATAAAACCAATCCGTTGGTATGTTCTGCTGCTGGGTTTATTATTTTTACCCTCAGCACAAGGCCAGTTGATACTTAACGAGTTCATGGCCTCCAATGCTTCCACCCTGGAAGATCAATTCAACGATTACCCCGACTGGATTGAACTTCATAATGCAGGCGAGGAGACAATTTCACTGGGCGATTACTGGTTGTCTGATGATCTTTCCATGCTGAAGAAATGGAACCTGCCTGACATTAAGCTTACAGGCGATTCATACTTCGTGGTATTTGCATCCGGAAGGGATATTTACACAGACCTTTCTTACTGGTACACTGTGATCAACACCGGTGAAGAATGGAGGTACCACATACCTGACGAAGAACTGAGTGATCAATGGAAATACGACTTGGATTATACAAGTGACTGGATGACAGGGAAAAGCGGAATAGGCTATGGAGATGATGATGATTCCACGATAATTTCTCCGGCATTGGCTCTGTATATGCAAAAGGAATTTGAGATTGAATCATTTGAAGAAGTAACCGACGGGGCCCTCTTCATGGATTATGATGACGGGTTTGTGGCATACCTGAACGGGACCGAGATCGCGCGCAGTCCCAACATGGGAGATTCCGGCCGTGTTGTGAATTATAATGCGCCTGCAGGTGCAGCAAAGGAGGCCGGAATGTATACCGGATTACAGCCGGAAGGATATTTCTTTACAAAAAGGTTTGATCTGCTCCGGGATGGATCCAATGTCCTGGCCATTGAGGTTCATAACATAAGCAGGTCATCATCTGATATGAGTGCAATCCCCTTCTTTTTACTTGGATACAACAATTTCCGGGATGACCTGGTGTACGGGAATTCATATTTTGTTATAAAAGACAAGTATCCGCATACGAATTTCAGGATAAAATCAGAAGGGGAGGCCATCTTTCTATCTGACGGCAATGGCAATATTGTAGATCAAATTGCAAACATCAAATTACCAACTGATTTTTCCTACGGGAGGGTACCCGATACGGCCGGTGTTTATGGATATTATGAGATCCCGACACCGGGAGCAGCGAATGGAACGGATTATTCCATTGATTATATTTCGGACTCGGTTAGGATTGTACTGCAGGATATTGTGTTCAATGGCGAACAGAGGGTCGTTCTTGAGTCTGATATGGAAGATGGTTTGATCAGGTACACTACCGACGGATCGGTTCCTGATGGATCTTCAAATATTTTCAGGGGATACCTCAGTATCGGTAAAACCACAGTGGTGAAAGCAAGGATCTACAGGTACAACAATTTGCCGGGGCCAGTTTCAACCCGCACCATATTCAGTGGTGAAGGTCATGAATTGCCAATGATATCCGTATCGATGGACCCATACGATCTGTGGGATTACAATGAGGGCATTTATGTAATGGGGCCCAATGCCAGCGAAGAAGCGCCCTACCATGGCGCAAATTTCTGGCAGGACTGGGAGAGGCCGGCGCATCTCGAAATTTACAATAAAGAAGAGCAACTGTTGCTTTCACAGGATGCGGGCACAAAGATATTCGGAGGATGGTCAAGGGCGCATCCACAGAAATCGATGTCATTCTTCGCAAGGAAAAATTATGGCAACGGAAGCTTTTCATATCCACTTTTCAGGGAAAAAGAGATTGATGAGTTTGAGGCTTTTGTTTTGCGAAACAGCGGGAACGACTGGTGCAATGGTAATTTCAGGGATGCCCTGACAGGCTGGCTGGCAGCGGAGATGGATATAGACCATCAGGCCTACCAGCCGTATGTGATGTATTTGAATGGTGATTACTGGGGATTCATCAATATGCGTGAAAAGGTCAATGAACACTTCATAGCTTCAAATCATTATGTATATGCTGATTCGGTGAACATTCTTCAGGGGAATGGATGGCTGGTGCACGGAACAGTGGATTCATACAAAAAGCTCTATGATTACGTAACTACAAATAACCTGGATGATTATCAGAAATTCCGCAACGTTCAGGGTATGATGGATGTAGATAATTACATGCGTTACTGGGTATTGAACGTATTCATCAACAACAAGGACTGGCCGGGCAACAACATCAAATTCTGGTCAACCAGTGCCCCCGGCTCTTTGTTCCGGTGGATTAGTTTTGACACCGATTTCGGTTATTCGATATGGGATCACCAAGCATATGAATACAATACACTGGAGTTCTCCTTTGGAGAAGGACCGGTCAGGAACTGGGCCAACCAGGACTGGGCAGTTTCGATGATCAATTCATTGATCGATAATGATAATTTCAGGCGGCAATTCATCAATGAATTTGCTGACAGGATGAATACAACTTTTTCTCCTGATCATGTGATACCGGTTATTGATTCATTTGAACGCCGGCTCTACAGTGAGGGCCCCACTCATTATGACAGGTGGATCGGGGATCCGAATAACTGGTTAAGCTTCCCAAACTGGCTTGCAAGTGTTGAGAGGATCAGAGAGTATTTTAGGGAGCGCCCCACGTATATGCGACAGCATCTGATGGAGCGCTTTAAAATTCAGGATACGCTGGAAATTGGTGTCAATGTATCCGATGCAAAGGCCGGGCATGTTCGTTTGAATTCGGTTGATCTGAGAAAATATCCCTTTACGGGACTTTATTTTAAGGATATACCGGTCAAATTAAGAGCCATTCCTGCTCCAGGCTATGCCTTTTCCCACTGGGCAGGAGATTATAACGGGGATACGGCTGTTTTTAATTATGGTATGGGCCGGGCTGCAACCTTCATAGCTGTTTTTGAAGAAATTGATTCTACTGTTGACATTGTTATCAATGAGATAAACTATGCATCGCATCCAAATAGAGACACAGACGACTGGGTTGAATTGTACAACAATTCCGGAATGCGGGCAGACCTTTCGGGCTGGTCAATTTCAGATGGTTACAGCCGAGACAGTTTTTATATTCCGGAAGGGACCCTTCTGCCCGTGAACGGGTATATGGTTTTAAGCACCAGTCTGCCCGACTTCAAAAGGTTCTTTCCTGAACCAGGAAGGGTACATGGCAACCTGCCATTTGGATTGAATGCTGAAGGGGATGGTGTTGCATTGTATGATCAAAAAGGAGAACTTCACGATTACGTGATTTTCAAAAGTGAGGCACCCTGGCCGGAAGGCGCCAAAGGAACAGGTGCAACACTGGAGCTGATCAACCCGGGACTTGATAATGCATTACCCGGAAGCTGGACAATTTCTGAGGTGTTTAACGGTACTCCATGCATCCGAAACAGCACTTTTGAATCAATAGAAACAAATGTGAATGTAAAAGCTTCGACTTTTGAACCAAGGGCATTTCCCTCGCCATTCAAGGAGGAAACATTTATTCATTTTAAACTGGATCAACCGGAAAAGATTGCCATTGAGTTCTATGCCATTACCGGCAGACTTGTGGATAAAATCCAGGAAAGGGACTATCCGGCAGGTCCGCATACACTGAAATGGCAGCCTGGCAATGCAATTGAGCCGGGAATCTATTTTGTCCGTTTTCGGACTGGGTCGTCGGGCAGAACATTGAAACTGATATACCAGTAATCCGGGTAAAAAAATACCTGCTATTGAATTCTTTAAATTTAGTTCATAAATTTATCCAATAACAGTGCACAGAGACCAGTTCAATCTTTAATAACATTTGTAATAAATCATAATATTTGACCATGACATTTATTAAATATCTGAAAGTTGTTGTTTTAGCAATCCTTTTGACAACGTATTCATCCTGTTCCAACAATGCCGGATCCGGAACTTCTTCCGGAGATGAAGGTTTCACATTTGCATTTTTAACGGATACCCATGTTGAGTATGGTAAAAATGCCGACAAAGGTTTCCAGGCTGCCATTGATCATGTGAATAAAGCTGCCCCGGAATTTGTGATCACCGGCGGTGATCAGATATCAGATGCACTCGGGCAGACTGAAGAAACGGCCACTGAATTATATGACCTGTACCTGAAAATGGAAAAGGGGTTCAATATGCCGGTATACAATACCCTTGGGAACCATGAAGAATTTGGGATCTATGAAAAGAGCGGAATAGACCGGACCCACGAACTTTATGGCCATAAAATGTATGAAGCAAAAATTGGAAAGAGGTTTTACAGTTTTGATCATAAGGGCTGGAAATTCTATATCCTGGATTCAGTTGAGGAGACTGAGGAAAGGAGATATTTTGGTCATGTTGATTCTGTCCAGATCGAATGGTTGAAGCAGGATCTTGAGAACATTGATAAAGAAACACCTGTGGTTGTTGTAACCCACATTCCTTTCGTCACAGCTTATGCCCAGATAAGGGAAGGATCCCTTGCTCAGAACGCCAGTGGATTGGTGGTTGAGAATTCCAGGGAGGTGCTTGACCTGTTTGAGGGTTACAACCTTAAACTTGTGTTGCAGGGTCACCTGCACATCCTGGAGGAGGTGTATATCGATGGCATTCATTTTATTACAGGTGGTGCAGTATCAGCTCGATGGTGGGACGGTCCGAAAGACGGTTTGGAAGAAGGTTACCTGATGGTCCGCATCAATGGTGAAAAGATAGATTGGGAATACATTGATTTTGGCTGGGAGGTGAATTAGGCGTGTTTGCCTGTAGCCACCTCCATAACCCGGGTTCCCGGTAATCCTCCCGGTTTCAGCAGTATTTCTGTAAAAAAATTGCGGTTACCTCATTTGAGGCAACCGCAACTTTTTTAGCAATGTCTGGTATTTATTGCAGTGATATCAACTCGGGCTTTCCGAAACCCGCATTTTCCAAAGGCTCCAATTGCGTGGATGCATCACCTACAACAACATAATACATTTTTTCAGGATTAATGAATTTTTGACAAAGGTTTATGTGCTCTTCAAGAGTCATTGACCTTAATAGATCCTGCTCTCGGTCAATAAAATCGCCCGGCAAATCAAATTCGTCGATGTCTCTTAGCATCCCCTGCAGCGCCCAAAGCGTTTCATAATTACGTGCGTTTGATTTCAGGAGAGCTTCTTTGGTAAAAGTGAGGTCTTCCAGGGGTATTCCGGTCCTGTAATTCCTCATCTCATCGCGGAAAATTTCCACCGATTCCAGTGTGGCATCTGATCTTACACTTGAACTGGCGACAAATGAGCCATACAATCCGTTGAGATCAAAACCTGAACGCGCTCCATAGGTAAATCCTTTTTCCTCCCTCAATACCATATTAAGCCTTCCGTTGAAAGCGCCTCCCAGTTTATAGTTGGCTACATGGGCAGCATAATGTTCAAGATGATCCTTTGGCTGATACAGGTTTCCAATCCTTATAACGGATTGTTTTGCCCCCGGGAAATCTACAAAATAGATCTTTGAATCGGGAGTTTCAGTATTGACCTCAAGATCAGGGAATGCTATTTTCCGGGGAGTCCATTCTGCTGCAAGTGTCCGGAATGACTTATCGGTGGTTGGTTTATCAACATCTCCCACGATAAGAAGTGATGCTACAGTGGGAGAAAAGGCTTTTTCATAATAGTTTTTAAGATCTTCAAGGGTAATGGATTCCACTGATTCAACTGTTCCGGATGTGGATGTTGCAAGCAATGTTCCTTCACCAAAAAGCAGGTTATTCAGAGCCTGTCTGGCTATATAGTTGGGATTTGCCGCATTTCTTTTCAGGTTATTGATCACCTTCATTTTTGCAATGGCAAACTCCTCCTCATCCCACCTTGGTTCGAACAGGATCTCTTTTACAAGTTCAACGGTTTTGTTAAGGTTTCTTGCCAATGCGTTCACATTAATGTTAATTGACTCAAGGTCGGCACGGATCCAAATATCAGCACCCAGCAGGTCTATTGCTTCCTCGAGTTCTTCCGGTGTTTTGTTCGCAGTTCCTTCCATCAGCATGGTAGCTACCAGGCTGGCAACCCCCGATTTATTCGGAGGATCCAGCAGGTGTCCTCCTTTCATGGTGATGGAATATTGCACCAGTGGAAGTTCATTGTGTTCAATACCCAGTACTTTGATCTTATTTTCAAGCGATGTTTTCCATACTTCAGGTGCCGTAACAACCGGTTCAGGACCTGGTTCAGGTTCAACGGACCGGTCGAATGATGAAGGAGTTTTTTTAATCTCTTCTCCTTCCTGGGTTACTTCAGCAATTTTGTAAACATTGTCTGCGCTTTCCTCGACTATTTTTGCTTTCTCACAATTATTGGCTGAAAGCTCCATTTTACCTTTGGGGACAAAGCTTGTAAGAACAAAGGGTTTGTCCTTGATGTATTTGTCATAAACGCGTTCAATGTCCTCAATGGTCACGGCTTTAATGTTTTCAATGTCTTCTGCAACAAAGTCCGGATCCCCGGCATATTCATTGTACCTGGCCAATCGGTAAGACTTGCCCAGAACTGAACTGATCCCGTTATAGAAATCTGTTTCAAGACCGGCCTTGATCTTTTCGAGGTCTGTTTCCGTTATGCCCTCGGTTTCAAATTTCTTAAATGCGTCAAATACGGCTTCTTCTGCATTTGCCAGGTTTGTCTCGGCATTGGCCGGTACGGAGATGGTAAACCTGCCGCTGAGTTCCATGGCATAGTTGTATGCACTTACACGTGATGAGAGCTGTTTTTCCTTAACCAGTTCCTTGTAAAGCGGGGCTTTTTTGTTGCCCCCGAGTATCTCAGCAAGGAAATCAAGGGCATAGGCATCAGGGTGGTATTGCTCAACAGTTGGCCAGACCATTGTAAGCAATGGCGTTTTAGCAAAGTTATCCTCATGATACAGTCGTTTTGTCCTGTCAAGGGTTACAGGTATCGGATCAAGGTCCTCAACTTTGTCTCCGCCGGGGATTTCACCAAAATACTTTTCGATCAAAGCTTTCATTTGATCGCTTTCAAAGTCGCCGGCAACCACAAGCGTTGCATTATTCGGCAGATAGAATTTCTGGTGAAATTCTTTGACATCATAAACAGTGGCATTAAAAAGGTCCTCCATTTCACCGATAACCTGCCAGTTGTATGGATGGCCTTCAGGAAAAAGGTTTTTATGGATCACGTAATTGTTATGCCCGTATGGATTGTTGTCAACGCGTTGTCTTTTTTCGTTGAGAACAACATCCTGCTGGTTGGCAAATGCTGATTGTGTAACGGTGTTGATCAGGAATCCCATTCTGTCGGATTCAAGCCAGAGTGCCAATTCGGCGGCATTTTTCGGTACGACCTCAAAATAGATGGTCCCATCGGGGCTGGTTCCCCCGTTCAGGGTTCCTCCTGCCCCCTGGATTTTTTTAAAGAACTCATCCTGGCCAACATTTTCTGACTGCTGGAACATCATGTGTTCAAACAGGTGCGCAAAACCAGTCTTGCCCGGCTCTTCGCGGTTAGATCCGACGTGGTATTGTATTGCAACGGCAACAATAGGATCAGACATGTCCTGGTGGAGGATCACGTCCAGCCCGTTTTCAAGTGTATATTTTTCAAAGTCGATGGACAGTTCTTCGCCGGACCTGTTACAGCCGGCAAATACTATTATAGCCAATGACAGGAGCGTCACCGGTAAAAATTTGTAAATGGTTCTCATTTTTAAATGTTTTAATTTATTTCGGGATATTAAGCGACTAAAATTATGAAAATCATTTAACGTTCACAATTCTTTCAACCCTGCTTTTACTGCTGATTCAATATTATACTGAATATAATGTTTAACCTGCCTGTTGATGGCACTATAAAAGAACTATCTTTGTTATGAACCAATTCAAAACAGACATGAAGTATTTTCTGATCCTCAGCATGGCCCTGCTTATTGTTTCCTGCAGCAACGTTAAGAAAGGAGCGGATGAAGAATCCGGACAATGGATATCGCTTTTCAATGGTGAAAACCTGGATGGTTGGGACATAAAAATTGCAGGATATGATCTCAATGATAATTTTGGGAATACATTTCGCGTAGAAGATGGATTGTTAAAAGTCAGGTATGATCAATATGATCAATTCACGAACCAGTTCGGACACATATATTTCAAAGAAAAATATTCACATTACAGGTTGAGGGTGGAATACCGGTTTGTTGGAGAGCAGGTTCCCGGGGGGCAGGGTTGGGCTTTCAAGAACAGTGGTGTAATGTTCCACTCGCAATCTGCTGCCAGTGTTGGAAAAGATCAGTCTTTCCCGGTTTCCATTGAAGGACAGTTTCTTGGAGGTGACGTAACAGGGGAGAGGCCCACCATGAATCTTTGCACACCCGGCACACATGTACATATGAATGGCAATCTTATTACACAGCATTGCAACAACTCATCTTCAAAGACCATCCGTGGTGAGGAATGGGTTCTGGCTGAGTTCATAGTAAATGGAGACAGCATCATACACCACCTGGTTGATGGCGACACTGTGTTAACTTACAGCAAGCCTGTAATTGATGGCAATGACGTGCCGGAAGGTTTCCCAATGCCGGATGGAGCGCCCCTGAAAGATGGTTACATTTCACTGCAATCTGAATCTCATCCCATAGATTTCAGGCGGGTTGAGTTGCTTGAACTTTAGAATTACTTGCTTCCCGGCAGGAACATATGTTCAGGACCGAGATCGTGTTTTTCCAGCATTTCAATGGACCAGTCAAGATTGCCCAGGTTCTCAGAATTTGTATTGTTGGTACCCATTGCAAACTTGACTCCGGCTTCTTTTGCCTTTGCAATTACCCTGCTTCCTGGAAGTTTAAGGCGACTGTTGATCTCAAGGGCAACATTGTTCTTTTTCAATGCACCGACAACCCTGTCAATCCTTTCATTTGTCCATAATTCATCATACATGTCTTCAATCTCCACAGGCAGGTAAGTTGGATTGACATAGATTGCGATGGGTTCCGTAACGACTTTTTCTATTTGAGAAACCAGCTGTTCCATAAAATCACCGGGATCTCCAATTTCTGTTTCTTCGGGTATCCACAGGCGCATTCTTTTGTCTTTCCTGTTTGTCCAGGTCATGGCATCGGTAAATGCATAATCAAATTCATTTACGAGTTCAGGAGAGAACATATCCACCCATTCCCGACCTTCTGCCTGCATGGCTTTGAAAATCGGAAGTCCCTGGATCGAATGCAGGTATGCTTCCAGCTCTTCGTCGGTCTGGATGGGGAATTTTAAGCCGCAATTGGCAGCAATACCATAGTTGATGCCAAGTTTGGCAGATCTTTCTATTAACAGGGGCATTGTCAGATCTCCTTTTTCATGCACATGGAAGTCTGCAACAGGGATATTGCGCATATGCAATTGTGTTATTTTTTTTGTGAATCCGGGGTTGTCATTTTTTTTCACATCAGCGGAAGGAAGCCGTGTTACCTTCAATTCGTTTATTGCGAGAGTTGTATGCTTATATAATGTTTTTATTGTGAAAGTACCGGTTCCCAGCATTCTTTTTTCATAATTTGAAGGACGGTATGGCATTCCGGGTTCTGTATAATCCAATACCGGGTAGTCATTTACAGAAATGAAAATATGGTTTTCGACCACCTTTATCTTCAGATCGAACCACTCCCCGTCAGGGATCATGTTGTAGTACACATTCCTGATGGACGAAAGGCTTCCCGTCTTTAACAACCTGTTCCAGTCACCTGTTGCGCTGTTATCGATCCTGACTTCATATCCTTTGCCGGTATCTTTTTTGTCTGTATGGAATATAAGCGTCGCCTTTGCGCCGGGTGAGGTCATTATGGAAGCTGACAGCTCGAAATTCTCAAATGTTTTAAATAGACCGGGGTCATATGTATACGTTTTGTAGGGTCCTTCAAGAACCACTGCCCCATTTTCAATGAACAAGGGTTCTTCACCTGTCCACCTGTCTGCATTAACAAGCAGGTCTGTGGTTTTGCCGGTGTGTGTGCAATCTGTAAAAATAATTACCAGCAGCAGAAGGAAAGGGACTTTTTTCATAACAGGGATATTTAAAAATGATCAAACAGGGTGTAAATATTTGGAATAAAAGTAATAAAAACCAGGTGATTCCTTCTGTAATTCTTTCAAAAGAAAGTGCGATGATAACATAAAAACATCTAAATTTGTGTCCTTGTTTCAGCCGGTGGAGATAAACTTTTTACAATGGCTTTTGTTTTGATAACAAACCCTTTATAATATTCAGACCATGAAACGAACATGATATTTATTGATCATACTATCACAAAAGGGCATGATTAAAAAATCTCATGTGAGAGTGCAGCGGTTACATGAGTGAAGAGATTTGTTATTTCTTCATTATCAATAGAATAATAAATTTTAAACAAATGAGAAAGAAAACATTACTTATGATCCTGGACGGATGGGGCATTGGCAAGGGAGACAAAACTGATGTGATCAGCAGTGTTCAGACGCCCAATATGGATCATTTACAGGAAAAATACCCAACAAGCCGTTTGCATGCATCCGGTGAGAACGTAGGTTTGCCCGAAGGCCAGATGGGAAATTCGGAGGTCGGTCACCTCAACTTAGGTGCCGGGCGTATTGTTTACCAGGACCTGGTAAAGATCAACAGGGCCATTGAGGATGGGACAATAAAGGAAAATGAAGTACTTGTAAATGCGTTTACCCATGCGAAAGAGCATAATAAAGCGGTTCATTTCATGGGATTGCTTTCTGATGGCGGAGTTCATTCCCTTGACAAGCATCTTTATGCCCTTTGTGATATGACCGGTGAATATGGAATTGAAAAGGTATTTATCCATGGTTTTGGTGACGGAAGGGATACCGATCCGCAGAGCGGTAAAGGTTACATTAAGAACCTGCTGGATCATCTTGAAACATCCAATGGTCGCCTTGCATCTTTCATTGGCAGGTATTATGCAATGGACAGGGATAAAAGGTGGGAAAGGATCAAAGAAGCCTATGATCTTCTTGTAAAAGGAACTGGCAAGCAGTCGACGGACATATTGCAAACCATCCAGGAATCTTATGATGAAGGTGTGACCGATGAATTTGTCAAACCCATCGTTATGGTAAATGAAGATGAAACTCCGGTAGGTACGATCAAAGAAGGGGATGTGATCGTATTTTTTAACTTCAGGAACGACCGGGCAAAGGAACTGACGGTCGTACTTACGCAGCAGGATATGCCGGATCGTGGACTGAAAACCTTACCATTGCATTATTGTACCATGACTCCTTATGATGTTACATTCCACGGGATGCATGTTATTTTTCAGAAGGAAAATGTCACCAATACCTTGGGGGAAGTGATTGCAAGGGAAGGACTGAGCCAGTTAAGAATCGCAGAAACGGAAAAATATGCCCATGTTACATTTTTCTTTTCAGGGGGAAGGGAGGAAGTTTATGAAAATGAAGACAGGATCCTGGTATCGTCGCCAAAGGTGGCAACTTATGACCTTCAGCCTGAAATGAGTGCTTATGGGGTTCGTGACAGGATTGTAGAGGACCTGCATACCGGCAAACATGATTTCATCTGTCTTAATTTTGCCAACGGTGACATGGTGGGCCATACGGGTGTATATGAAGCGATCAAAAAGGCCATAACCACGGTGGATGAATGTGTTGGTGATGTTGTAAAAGCAGGAAGGGAGAACGGCTACGATATACTCATCATTGCTGATCATGGAAATGCCGACAATGCAGTGAATGAGGATGGTTCTCCAAATACTGCCCATTCCCTGAACCCGGTGCCCTGTATACTTGTCTCCGGGGATTATTCTAAAATAAATGAGGGAATACTGGCAGATGTTGCTCCCACACTCCTCCATATAATGGGTGTGGATATACCGGAAGAGATGACGGGGAATGTACTCGTGGAGAAATAAACCCATTTGACGGGCCTGTCCAGGTCACAATCCAGCCACCCGACTTTATTGACAAGCACTATTTAGAGTCTGTCAATACATTCCAGTGGCTGGATCATAATGTTCGAGATCAAGGCGCGTAAAAATTTTAAACCGCAGTATACTAACGTATTCGAGGATTTAAAATTTTTGCAGCAACGTAGATATCGGACATTATGGACAGCCACTATTTAGTGTCAAAAAGAAAACTCATATTATTATTGAACAAACTAATTTCAAACACAATTAATACTTATAGAAATGGGAACAGTGAAGATATGGTTTCAGGCTTTAAGGACCATTCCCAGGGTATCCAGGGAGGAATGGAAGGAACTTGATATTATTGCTAAATGGTTAATATCCACCCGGTCTGCTGTGTTTTTGATGACCGCTTTCAGTGCAGCAATAGGTGGTTTACTTGCATACAGGGACGGGAATTTTTCATGGGGTTTGTTCCTTGCATCCATGTTCGGACTTATTTTTGCACATGCAAGCAATAACCTGATCAACGATTATGTTGACTTCAAAAGGGGAATTGACAAGGACAATTATTACCGGTCATTATACGGGCCTCAGCCTATTCAACATGGTTTGATGTCAAGGGGTGAGCTTTTCAGGTACATTGGTTTTTCACTCATTGTTGCACTGGGTCTGGGAGCTTTCCTGGTCTGGCACACAGGAATGCCGGCATTGATCCTTCTTGGTATTGGATTATTTTTCGTTCTTTTTTACACCTGGCCATTGAAATACATCGGTCTTGGCGAACCTTCTGTTGTTTTAATATGGGGGCCGCTCATGGTGGGGGGTACCTATCTTGTTACAACAGGGGGATGGAGCTGGCAGGAAAACTTCGATGTGATCATTATATCGCTTGTATATGCACTTGGACCAACCTCCGTATTATTTGGGAAGCACACCGATAAACTAAATGAGGACAAAGCTAAGAAGGTCAGGACATTACCGGTATTGATCGGAGAAAGGGCGGCCAGGTATGCCAACATCGTGAACTGGGCAATTCAGTACCTGCTTGTAATTGCGATGGTCGCATTTCAGCTTGTCACACCGGTAATGTTGATTGTACTCCTTGCAGTCCCAAAATTTGTAAAGACCTCGAGGATCTATGCCAGGCCTAGGCCAGAGGAAGAACCTACTGACCTTCCCCCGAATGTGTGGCCCCTCTACCTTTCAGCCAACGCATTCCAGTATAATAAAGTATTCGGAGGATTGTTCCTGCTTGGACTTATTTTTGAAGTGGTGGTGCTCAAGACGGGCCTTTTTTAAAAGGGGAGATGAGGAATATGATGCTTTTCTATCCGAAAACAGCACAGTACTTTTACTGGGCATAGAATTTGATGTTGCGTGCGGTCCCTGACTGGTTTTCATGAAAAATCGCTTCATTAACGGCTGTAAACCGTTGGTTTTAGTTGATGAAAGATGGGCATACATGGATAATTATGGCCCCTTTTATCAAAAGAAATGTTGATTTGAGCATAAAAAACAAACCTTTGTTGATCTGAAACGTAATTTTAAAGGAATAAAAATGAGAACATTCTGTATTTAATATTGTTAGAATAACCAAATAAACCAAATACCAAAATTTATAACAATGAAAAAGTCAATAGTATTACCATTATTCATAGGTATTCTTATTTTCTCAGCTTGTGAAGAACTAGGCGACCTGGTTCCCGATGTTGACAAGACTGTTTCAGAAACCTATGAGATTACAATCAATGAAAATGTACCTATCGGAATCACTGAGGTGACATTTATTGATGTTAATGAATATGAGGAATTTCAGGCCTATGCCGAATATCTTGAAGGATATCTGATCAACAAGATCTCTTATGAAATCCTTGATGATACAATTCCCGAGGACCTGTTTTTTACCGGTACCATTGAGATTTTCGGTGAAGATTCAACCAATGTCCTTGAACTTGGAGAAATTGCTTCGATCAATCTCACAGATGTAGCTGATATGGCTACAGAGCAGGATGTAACTGTTGATACTGAAGTTGCAGAGCAGCTTGTATCCTGGCTTGAAGAGACCGGAACGTTCAGCATACAGTTCCGTTTTGCTTTCAAAGATTCCGAAGGAAACGATTATGAATTTGCTGAAGAGGACCTTGGAAGTGGATTCACATTTAAATCAAATGTATACCTTACTTTGCTTACAGGTTTGGGTGATTTCGAACCTACGGTGTAAGCACATAGTATTTGATTGTATAATACCCTTCTTCAGCAAAATCAGGTCTGAAGGAGGGTAATTTTTTTTGGGTCCTTCCCTTTTCAAGTATTACATTGTTGTATTCCCTGGAATCCACAACTTCTCCTGTTGAAGTCTCTACTATCACTTTCAGTTTTATCAGCTTCCTTTCTCCTATATTCAGGACAACAGGAACGATTTCATCTTTTGTGTGAAAGATAACATCTGTATTGTCACTTCCGGCAATAACATCCTGTAACGCCATTTTATTCGTATAAAAAGCAAGTTTGGCATGACCCAGTGCATCTATCAGGGGTTTCCGGTATGTTCCGCTGTTCGGTCCACCATGAAGGCAGCACCAGCTAAACCCATCAATATCTGAAATCCTTTGCCATTTCATGGATTCCCATGCGCTGAATGCTTGCCAGGCCTGGCTTGCTTTCCATTCCGAGAAACGAAACTCTCTTCCGATGCTTCCGGTATCATAGATGTTTTCGTAGGAGGGCATCTGGTACCATGGCTTTCCTTTCGCAAGAGAAAAATTTTGCATTCCGATCGACTCTTCATGTTCAAAATTAAAGTAAGCCCGTTCAGTGCTTGCCAGGAATGAGATCCTGTATGGGTCAGGCCAGTTCCTTATATTGTGCCAGTTTGCACCGTAACCTGTAATGGCATCCTGGTTCCCTCGAACGATCATTGGGGCGGTCCATTCCGGACAGGCAGTAATTGTGTTACCGGATGCGTCGACAGTACCCTCATCATTTCGGTAGGCAAAGTGCCTGTTGTAGGAACTTGGTGAAATCAGCCTGGAAGAATCAGTGGAATGGATGGTGTGGTAGATTTTTGAAATGAACCTGTTGGAATAGGACAGGGGTTTCCCGGCAAACCGGTTGGGGTGGTTTGAACCCTCCCACATGACAATACTGGGATGGTTGAATACCTGTTCCATGTACTGGGGATACCCCTCAAAATCGATCCCTCCCCATTCCCCTTCACGGATCCATGATGATGTGGGCCAGATAACCATCAGTCCCAGCTGGTCAGCCATTTCGGCGATCCTGGGATCATTGATGCTGTATGCATAGGTGCCGCCGGAATGTACATGGATTCTCAATGCATTGCCCATTTTCTTGCAAGCCAGTAATTCATCGGCCAGGACATATGAAGGAGGGCACCGGTTCCATTTGGCATTGTTTTCAACGGGCATTCGGAATCCCATGGTTTGCACTCCCCCAAGCAGTTCCGGTTCGTTATTGATCCTGAAGGTTCCGCTATCCTGGCTTATTGTACGAATTCCCGTTGTGATCACTTCATCGTCAATAACCACATTATTGTACATGATTTTAACATGCACGCGATAGAGATTTGGCTGGTCATGGGTCCAGAGCCTCGGATTGTTGATCATCCCTTTATGATCCAGGTGTACTGAATCCCTTGCAAATATTGTAACGGGAATGTTAAATGAAGCAGTTTTTTCGGAACCTTCAACAGGGTGCCAGGGATTGTAATCTATCCGTATACTACCCGTAAAAGTTGTATCCGTATTGTTCTTAAGTTCGATCCTGTGAAATTGTTCAGCCTGCTTGCCGGTATGGCTGGTAAATGCCTTTACTTTTTCGATATGTACCGCTTCTGTGAAATCGATCCATGTCCTTCCACAGAACCAGCCCACATTGCGATCCCGGGAAGAATGGTACAGGGGCCCGTTGTTGAAGTATGAGAATACCCTGATGGCGATGGTATTCTGCACATGGGGTACAAGAAATTCTGTAATATTAATTTTTACAGGGTGCCTTTCACGGGTAACAAATACAATTCTTCCATTGATCCATACCTCGCCCCCGGGGTCAAGGGTTTCGATATTCATCCACGCTTTTTTAAAGGCTCCGGGGGAGAATTTAGTTCTCAGGAGCAGGTCTTCACCAGCTTCCAGCACACCACCCCTTACAGCGGGAAGCTGATCTGTTTCCCACGAAAAATCATTGAAATCTTCATCATACCAGTTTCCGGATACATTATCCGGTTGAAAAGTTTCATTGATGAAAGGAATGAAATCATAGGGATGTGCCCTGTCGCAGCCCGTGGTATCAAAATATATTCCATTGATGTGGTCCAGCACCACGCCATCCCCACCGGATATTTTAATATTATCGATCATGTCTGCAGCAGCAAACGGTATCCAGTTGCCCGTTTTCTTTCCATCGACAAGCAAATTATACCTGTGATTTACCATGTCGGCTTCAAGCCGGAAATCATACCATTTCCCGGTTTCATAGATCATTCCCATCCTGTCATTTCCCTTTTCAGAAAAAAAGATGTTCCCGTTTGAGTGAAAGCCTGTTTCGATGATGTTCCTGTTTCCCATATTAAGAGAAATTACCATCGGACTTTTTCCATACATGCTCATGGCCCTCCAATTCAGAAGAAAGCGCCACCGGATGCTGTCTGTAACCGTTTTTAAGGAAATGCCGGGTTGAAGAAAGTACAGATTTCCATTGTTTATTGCAATGCCTTCCAGTGTATCCCAGGCAGGATACAGCTTGTTCTTCCCGGACATCGCATGGCCTTTTGCCCCGGTTTTTTTCCATTGATCCAGTTGGATTCGATTTCTTTTCTGCGGACTGGGTTGAGGTTTAAACCCTTCCAGGAAATTTTCAATTTCTTTTCCTGTATTTACTTTGCGGTCAAGGGCACTGTCAGAGAACCACCGGCAGGCAGCATCTGCATATGCATTAAGAAATTCAATTCTTTGTTCGGTGCCAAAATATTCCTTTTCTCCTTTAAAGTCAGTGTGCCCCTGGGTTGAGCGATCCTTTGAAAAATAACGCAGTTCAAATGAAGAGGAGATCTGCGCATTTAAGGAGATATATGAAAGCATGATCAATGATCCTGTAACAACTTTTTTCACCAGAAGTAATTTATTTAAATAGTTATAAATTAAACAGTTGTCAATTTCGATAGTATTGCTCCTGGCAACTTCATGCTGTTTTTATTTTTTTGCTGTCATGAAACAGTACCCATTAAAAACAGGAACCATCAGGGAACAACAGGCAGGACAGCATGTTTGGGCATCATTGGTGCAACAATCCTACTTCATCCTGATGGTCTCTTCCCTTATAAGTAAAATAAGGGCAAGTATGTTATCAAGTGTTTTTGAAGTATAGGATATCTTTGTGTTGTAAGTCTGAATTTTCTTTTCTGAAGTATCAATATTAAAACCTTCTTTCTGGTATTTGATATCCACATTATCAAATTCCTTCCGGAGTTTTTTTAACATAAGCAGATATCCCCTGATATTCAGTGATTCCTGGTAGTTGCTCAGGATTGTATAAACACTGTTCAGGGAATATTTTTGTTGAAGGATTCTTTCAGCCATAATGTTGTTGAGGCTGTCCGTTTTGAGGATGCGTGTCCCTATATACATTGTTTCGATCCAGCCTCCCAGGAGTGTAAGTGCAGCGAGATGATCATTTCCATTCTCCTTGAAGAATCGATCGGTTTGCCTGTATACAATATCCACCAGGGATGCGATGGAATCCTTGTTCTTAACATAGAGCTCAAGTTTTTCTGTTGTATCGTCGAATATGGATCGTGGAACATTGATATTTTCCGAAAGCGTCTTGATCACGTGGAAATAGGCTCCTGACAATTTTTGTTGATCAAGCAGTTTCATGTACATCATGTCCACTCCGTATACTCCGAGCATAATCGCAATTTGTTCCTCGGTGATATAAAGTGAAAAATTATCAATGGGAGCTGGGATATCCGGATTGAAATTGATTCCTGCCTCACTAAACAAAAATGTCATATCCGTTGGAAGATAGATGGAGTAAATGATCTCTTTGACTTCGTCGATTTCGGATGTTATTTTATCGGGCTTAAATGGTTGTTCAACAGGGGGAGGTTGGTTATTGCAGCCTGAAATGAAAACTGCAAGGAGCAGAACAGGAATTATGAACATCCTCATGTTTCATGAATTTTGCCTAAAAGTAAGAAAATATACTTAAAGTAGAAAGTTTAAATAGGGCTTGCTGAAAAAGTCTGAAGTGCATCAGCTACAAGGCGGCAAGGCGAAGCTGTATACTAATACTGCGAGCCGCAGCCAACGCAGTAGATGATGTGCTGCAGACTAAAGAAATATTGTTCAAAAAATGCAAGGGT
>JAIPBT010000023.1 GCA_021738565.1 Bacteroidales bacterium | reverse complement strand
GATTGTGATTTAACTCAGGAATTTCAATTCCAAACTATCATATAACAAATATAATTTCTTGTTATAATCTTTGGGTGATTTTGCTTCGCAATCGCGGACTCCTGCATGACTCTTTAGCACGCCATACAATTATAAACTCTCTGTACTCTGCGTATATACTCTGTACCGCCTCCGCCGGAGGACTCCGCGGTTTATATTTTTCGTTAAGAGTATCCCCGTTTTTTTGGATTTATCATTTGCTGATGTATTGAACTGACAACCCAGCCCGGGATTCAGTGAAATCAAAGGAGAATTTTGGATGTCCAATACAATAGCAAATTGTATTTATAGCAAATATTTTATAATTTGCCTGATGAGATAAAGATTGAAGAACAATTCAGGCCATACCTGTTTACAATATGACATTCCTTTACATTTTATCTGTGGTAGTATTCCTGCTGATCCTGATCAGCATGTGGAATATTTATACCAAGGCAGGCAAGCCCGGTTGGGCAGTGATAGTTCCGGTGTACAACATACTGATTTTACTGGAGATCGCAGGCAAACCCTGGTGGTGGTTGTTCCTTCTCATCCTGCCCGTTGCGAACATTTTTTATGGCATCTGGCTGTGGAACCTGGTCTCGCTGAGTTTTGGGAAGGATGAGGGATTTACTGTCGGACTGATCCTCCTTCCATTTGTATTTATTCCGATCCTTGGTTTGGGTGATGATCTCTACAAGGGCCCGGCCGGTGCTTCTAAGAATAGAATTAAGCGTGGGTGATTTTGATGGAATGGGCAGCGCCATTTCCATAAAACCCTGTAACAATGCTCCAGAGGGTGTCTCAAAATCATTATGACTTTTGAGACACACTCGACAGGTCTCTTCGACTATCAGTTTACCAAACAATTTAACAGGTACCGTGTTTTTTATGATAAAAAAAAGCCACCTGCTTGGCAAGTGGCTTTTTTCGTCTGATATAGCAAGATTCTATTCTGGTGAAATTGCTTCTACCGGACAAACATCTGCACATGCACCACAATCAGTACACAGTTCCGGATCAATTACATAAATATCACCTTCACTAATTGCTTCGACAGGACACTCGTCTAAGCATGTACCGCATGCTGTACATTCATCACTAATTACGTATGCCATTTTATAGATTTTTTTGGTGTTGAATAATCTCCTGCAAAATTATATGCATTTGCAATAAAATGTGCATTGAGAGATGGAATAATTATTATTTAGAAACATTTCAAATAAATCAGATTAATTTATTCTTTTGCTGTAAGAAAGCTGAAGGCCAGCCACGACATCATATTGATCCCTGTGCTGATTGCACCTTCGTCGGCAATGAAACGGCTCGTATGCAATGGGATCATTTTGGCGGCGCCGGGTGCTTTTACTCCGATCCGGTACATCATGGAGGGATAATGGGCAGAGAACCATGCGAAGTCTTCGGCGGTCATCCTTATATCCATGTCAACAATATTTTCCTCACCGATAAGAGAGGCAGCGTATGATCTTGCTGATCGCGTAACGGACCTGTCATTAATGAGGACGGGATATCCGTGTCTTATTTCAACATCGACTTTGCCGCCCATTCCTGATGCAATACCCGATGCTACCTGTTCAATAAGCGTATGGGCCTGTTTTCTCCAGGTTTCGTGCATGGTTCTGAAGGTGCCTTCAATTCTGACCTCATCGGGGATTACATTTACTGCTCCGTCGGCAATGACCTTCCCGAAAGAGAGTACTGTCGGAGTTCCTTTGGGTGATCCTCGGTTGATCTCCTGCTGAAGTGAGATCAGGATATTTGAGGCCATCAAAACGGGGTCATGTATATTTTCCGTCAGTGCACCGTGTCCTCCTTTGCCTTTTACAGTTATATAGATTTCATCGCTGGATGCCATATATTCGCCAGGTCTGAATCCCACTTTTCCGACTTCCATTTCAGGCAATACGTGCTGTGCAAGAATGAGATCGGGCTGGTTTTCGTTAAAGATCCCCTCTTCCAGCATGAGTTTTGCTCCGCCCGGTAATTTCTCTTCACCAGGTTGAAAAATGAAAAGGACTTTGCCATTGAAAAATTCCCTGTGTTCCTGTAGTACGCGCATTGTGCCAAGCAGGCACGACATGTGGATATCGTGTCCGCATGCATGCATTACGCCCTCATTTGCAGATGAGAAAGGAAGCCCGGTTTGTTCTTTGATCGGCAATCCATCCATATCGGACCGCAGGGCAATAACCGGTCCATCTTCATTTTTCCCGTGCAATAGCGCAACAATTCCGGTATCAACAACAGGAAACTTATATTCAAATCCCCAGGCATCAAGCAATGACCTGATGTACCCGGATGTATTGAATTCCCTGAAGGATAACTCCGGATTTTTGTGCAGGTGTCTTCTGATACCTGTAATATCTTCAAGTATTTCCGAGGTGTGTTTCCTTATTGATTCTCTGATGTCCATATTAAAAATCCTGGGTTAAAGATAAATAGAAAATCCTGGGCTGTAATTCCATGTGTTCAATACCCCAGGCCCAGTCGAGTCTTATGAAGTAGCCAAACAGCTGGCTTCTTACCCCAAACCCGATTCCTCCAACGATTGGAGAGCGGTTTGAGTTGATGGTCACCACTACGGGAGTGCCGGGTTCCGGGTTATTGGGGATGGTCTCCGTATCCCAGGCATTCTTTCCGGTGAACGGGTGCAATCCTGTCCATGCAGCGCCTATGTCTCCAAATCCAACGATCTGAAAATTATTAAAGAAAGCCGAACTGAGCGGGTGATTGGCAAGGTACCTGAACAGAGGCCACCTGATCTCAGAATTGATCAGGCTGAAGTTGCTTCCGTTCCGTATATTTTGTGAGAAACCACGCAAATTTGTCGCAATGGCCTGGTAGGAATAATTTCTGGTATAGTCAATGTCCACCGATTCATTGAATGTGGGGGTGCGCAGTTGAAGCAGGTTGGTCCAGTTATCAACCGCGCCGAGGTAATAGATAAGCGGGCTTCTTCCAAAGGAGGCGCTGCCTGCAAACCGGTTGGCCCAGATCAGTGACCTGTGTATCCTGATATAGTGTCTGAAATCGGCTCCGAGCACATACAGGTCGGATTCCGTGGTATTGATCTGCCGGTAGGCTTCCCCAAATACCTTGAATCGTGTTCCTGCAAGAAGGTTGGTGCCAAGGTACCTGGAATTATCGAAGATAAGTTCCAGTTTAACTCCTCCCCATACCTTTAGAATATTGTCTTCTGTAAGGTTGGCGATGTCGGTGGAAAGAAATATAGAATTGTCATGTCTGAATGTTCCTGTGCCGCGAAGTGCCAGGACCTGGTTAAAAGGATATTTAACCGATGCATGAACTTCATGGGTAAAAGTTTTTATCAGGGCGTTTTCAGAAACATTATTGATGGCCTGGCGATGGAAAACGACCTGTTGGTCAAGCCTGTTCTTGAGGTTTTCAAAACTAAGCAGGTATTCATTGCTGTTAAAATCGGCGGAAAACCTCACACCTCCAATGATCCTGTAATCCTCAAACAGGTCGTTTGCTCCTACTTTGAACAGCATATTGAATCCGGGATTAAAATAAAATGCATTGCCGGTAAAAGGCTGGTAGGCTGCGTTGAGAAAACTGAAATCGATCTGGCTGACAAGCTGATCCGGGTAAAAAGTTGTGCGGTAATCAATGTAGGTTTTATCCTTGTTGGCTTCTGTATCAAGCACCAGGAAGATGCGCTTTTTCCTGAGCTGTTCGTTGTAATATTTGATCTTTTCCCTTTCAAAAACGTAATTGTTGATATTGATATCAAATACCGGAAGTTGAATGGTATCGTTGTCAATTACAAGTTGGTTGTCAACAATGTCATTGATGCTGATGATCTCCTGTTCTATGTGGTGAATTGAATCCTCCTGGAGCAGGCGGTCAACCCTTTTTTTACGAAATTCAGTGGGTGTGAGTTCATCCCCCAACTCTTTTGAAAGATCCCCTGTGTAATTATACAGGTGATACCTGCCGTCATGGAAGATCACATTGCTGATATCTTTCGTTGCAGCATTGTAATCCATATCCAGTATGTTCCGCTTGTAATTGGATATGGGATGGCTTTTAGAGATGTAGCGGTAATGTATTGAAGTATCTATATAGGCTATGGCGCTGTCATATTCTGCATAATACATGTTGTATATCCCATTTTTATCGCTCAGGTACACGAAGCTGTCATTTCCTGTATATTCCGGTTTCAGGTGGTTCACATAGTTGCCCTCGGAGATCTTTCTCAGTACCCTGTCATTGGACCTGTTGTTGTAAATGTAAATAGAAAATACGGTGGTGGTATTGTTTGGAGGATCGTTCCCTTCCGTATATAATGTGTCATACCTTCTGTTTGAAGAAAATGATATTTCGTTCATCCCATTTATGAAACGGGGATGGAAGTCATCGGCGAGATCATCTGTGATCTGTTTAGTGGTTGCCGAAGCAATATCGTAGGAATAAATGTCTGTCTGCCCTTTGAATACAGCCGAAAAAGCTATCTTTCTTCTATCCGGAGAAAAATCCATATCCAGTACTTTTTCAAAATAGAACAGCCGCCTGGTAGTTAATTCTTCAGCAGCAACATTGTAATAGTTAATAAAAAGGTTCCCTTTTTCTTCGGTGATAAATCCCAGTATTTCACCCGAAGGGTGCCAGTCAGTCACTGGAAATGAATAGTCATGTTCCTGGTCAAGCTTCTGTCCGCGTTTGAAGATCTTTTGTCTTTTTCCCGTATTGATGTCCTGGATCCAGATCTTGAATTTCCCTTCCTGGTTGGTTATGTAAGATAGGTATTTTCCGTCCGGACTTATCTCGGGCCGCAGAATGATCATCTTTTTTTTCGGTTTTAACATGCGCTTATCCGCTTCGGGAAGCGCCCTCTTTTCATCGGCAGTAAGAAATACACCCAGGTAATAGGCAGACCAGTCTGCAGAAATATCCTTGAGTTTTTGTCCGAGCACATAAAGAAAGCCGTCTTCAGCACTTTTGTTCACCTTTGTGAGGTACAGGATGTTGGGAATGATGGATGCGCCATAGAGATCTGCAATGTATTTCCAGAGTGAATGTCCGGCATAAACAGCGTCATCATCGGTAAGCTTTACAAGCTTCGTGAATTTACCGGAGTTGATCCCGTCCTTCACCCTGTTTTCGATCTGGTAATCCCATGGATTGGAAACATATGAAATAAGCCCTTTTACATACCAGTCGGGCAGGTTGATCGTTGTTGTATTACTGACATTTGAGACAATGTTCTTCCCGAACATGAATTCATTGATGAGTACTTCAGCAATGGCAGCCCTTACCTGGCGTTCCAGTTCAATGTGGTTCCCATTGAAGTAGAGCGCCACTTTATTTTGAATGATCTTTGTCGTTCCACCTGTATTGTATTCCTCATCTTCAGTCATCAGCCCTATGTTGCTCTGGCGGAAGTCCGACATTTTGTTATAGCAGATGAAGATCAGGCGCTGCTCAATGTCGTAGTCAAAAAAACGCTCTATCAGCGGAAGTTCTTTTTCCACGAAATCCCCTACATAAAGCGACAGGTCCCCTCCCTCTTCATAAGAATAAACATCGAACCTCTCATACCTGTAGAACTTCCAGTAATTTTCACTGAACTGGACACGGTTCTTTCCGAATTTCATCTGCATACCGTTGTAGAATTGGGCAAAGGATGCAGAACTGCTTCCAAAGGCAATAACAATGATGAGTAAGTATGTTACCGATATTTTTTTCTTCACGATAAATTGCAAAATAACAACCTGTTCATACCCGGCACGTTACATTTAGAATAAAACCTCATGCAACATCCATCATGCCAAAAATAAACATTATTCGTGACAATGAAGTTCATTCTGGTGGCCCGGTTTTTGATGTGAAAGCAGACAGCGTCAAACGAACGCATGCGCAGTTCTGATGCGAGCGCCCAGGATACATGAGAGAAGCAATTGGTTTTTCTTAGTAATCAATAAAACAAATTTTGGACGCATGAAAGAAAATTGGCTGTATACAACCATTTAGTTAATTTTGGTGTTAATTTTGTACAGAAGTTATCTGATTTGAAAATTATGTTATTCATTTCCTAAAAATAATGTCATGAGAATTGTTGTTTCCGGAGTATTGATCGTAATGCTGGCATGTGCGGGTTATTCCCAAACCAGGAACCCAGGTATTTCATTTGAAAAATCGGTTCATGATTTTGGAAAGATCAGGGAAGAGGGAGGAAAGGTGACCTACAGTTTTACCTTCGTAAACACAGGGGGCAGTCCGTTGTTGGTACAGAATGTGAGGGCAACATGCGGGTGCACTGCACCCAACTGGACAAGGGAGCCTGTACCTCCCGGGGGAAGCGGCTATGTTGCTGCCACTTTCAATCCTGCAGGCAGGCCGAATGCATTTACGAAATACCTTTATGTTGATACGAATTCAGACCAGCCAATGGTAAGGCTCACCATCAAGGGAGAGGTGATTCCCAAACCCAGGTCCATTGAAGATGAATATCCATATACCATTGGCTCACTGAGACTGAAATCCAAGCACCTTGCCTTTGGCAATATAATGAATACAGAGAAAAAGGATTTCAGGCTTGAAGTGGTCAATGGATCCGATGATCAGATTGAACTTGGATTTGAAAGGGTGCCCGATCATATGGAAATTAATTTTCAACCGCAGGTATTGAAAGCGAAGGAAAAGGGATACATTGTTGCAACTTACGATGCGACCGTGAAAAACGACTGGGGGATACTGATTGATCGGGTAAATGTTACCGTTAACGGTAAATCCGAGAGGGATTACAGGCTGGTTGTTTCTGCGAACCTGGTGGAGGATTTTTCTTCACTTACCGATGAGGATCTTGCCAATGCACCGGCTGTATCTGTCGACAACCCGGAGGTGAATTTTGGAAAGATGCAGCAAAATGAGAAGTTCGAACATGAATTTGTGCTCACCAACAATGGGAAATCCACTCTCTTTATCAGGAAGATCAAGGCATCATGCGGATGTACAGCCGTCCAGCCTGAGAAAAAACAGATCGAACCGGGTGAAAGTGTAAAGATCAAAACGGTATTCAATTCTGCCGGGAAGCGGGGCAATCAGAACAAGACCGTTACCATCATTACCAATGATCCAGACAGGAGCAGTGTGGTGCTGCGAATAAAAGGAGAAGTTGAAGTGAGTTAAATCACGGTTCCATGGATGGGGTTAGCAGCGGCCCGTCATCCGCTATTTTCCTTAATTTTCTTATCTTTATGCACCAATTGCGGTGCTTTGTGCCTGCTTAGCAACAATACCATGGGGAAATATGAATTCTTTAACCGGGATGTTAGCTGGTTGTCATTCAATTACAGGGTTTTAGAAGAGGCTATGGATCGCAGCCTTCCACTGTATGAGAGGATTAAATTCCTGGCAATCTATTCCAACAACATGGAAGAATTCTATTCGGTGAGGGTGAGCTATTACAAGCACATGCTCCGGCATGAAGACCGGTTTCCGGAACAGATAAAAAGGGTCAGACCGGCGAAGGTGATACATGATATAAATGAGATCGTATCAGAACAGCAGGTTGTATTCCATCGTGTATTTGAAGAAGAGATTGTCCCTGAACTGGAAAAGAACAATATCTTTTTTGTAGACCAGGATGACAAACTCAATGAAGAGGAGCAGCTTTTCCTGAGGGAGATATTCTTTACCGAAGTGCTGACCCAGATTCAGCCCGTTCTTCTTTTAAAGCACAGGATACGTCCATTTTTAATGACGGGAAACGTATACCTTGCCCTTGAAATGGTAATAAAGGACCGGTTTTATAAGAAGACCGGCAAAAGACGTGAGCAATATGGCATTATCAAGGTGCCACTGGACAGGAACCTGCCGCGTTTTGTGACACTGCCATACGACGGAAAGCAGCACAAGATTATTTTCCTTGAAGATCTTATTATGCGGCATGTGGACGCCATCTTCCCCGGCTACATAATCAAAAGTTATTATTCCATCAAGCTGACCAGGGATGCGGACCTGGAATACGATGAATTTGAAGGGGAGGACCTGATCGATGTGATCGAAGACCTTCGAAAACACCGTTCACTTGGTAAGCCGAACAGGTTTCAGTATGACAGGAACATGTCGGGCAAACTTCTGAAGTATCTGATCAGTACCTTTTACCTGGAAGACGACACCCTGGTGAAAGGGGGAAGCAGGCATAATTTCCGGGATTTTTTCAGTTTCCCCAATCCCTTGAGTCCGAGCCTGGAAATCGAAAAATTACCACCCCTCAGGGTGCCGGAAATTGAAGATCGTGAAGGATCCCTGGCAAACCTGATCCACAATAAGGACCTGTTGTTGAGTGTTCCCTACCAACGTTATGATTACCTCATTGATTTCCTCAATGAAGCTGCAAAAGATCCAACAGTACTCGAGATCAAAGCCACACAATACAGGGTTGCAGAAAATTCATCGGTTATCAATTCACTGCTTACCGCTGCAGAAAATGAAAAAAAAGTAACCGTTTTTGTGGAACTCAAGGCGCGTTTTGATGAAGAAGCAAATCTTCAATGGGCCTCTGAAATGACAAAAGCAGGGATAAAGATCATATACAGTATCCCGAAGCTCAAAGTGCATGCCAAGATTGCCATGGTTATCCGGGAAGAAGGCAGTGAGATTGGCGACCAGGTATACCTGGGAACCGGTAATTTCAATGAAAAGACAGCCAGGTTGTATGGCGACCATGGACTGTTCACAGCCCACATCGGGATTGTAAATGAAGTGAAGGACCTTTACCGTTTCCTGGAAGATCAGCAATATCAGTGCAGTTTTGATCACATCCTGGTGCCAGGCTTCAACTTGGTTGAACGTTTCACCGGTTTGATCCGGGAAGAGATCAAACAGGTCAATAAAGGGAACGAAGGTTATATCATTCTGAAGATGAATGGACTTCAGGATCCTTCCCTTGTGGAGGAATTGTACAAGGCAAGTGAGGCAGGAGTGAAGATCGACATCATTGTTCGCGGAGCCTGCATCTTGAAACCCGGACAGCCATACAGCAGAAACATCAGGCTCATACGCATAGTCGACAGGTATTTGGAACATTCCAGGATCTTTGTCTTTAATAATGGCGGAAGGCAAAAAATATTCCTCGGTTCGGCCGACTGGATGAAAAGAAACCTATACAGGCGAATCGAATGTGTTTACCCCATTTACCAGGAGAATATAAAGCATGAAATCCTTGACATCCTGCAGATACAACTTGCAGATAATGTGAAAGCCTCACTGATAGATGAAGACCTGCAAAATGTCAGAATCCAGAATGACCTGCCTAAGATCAGGTCGCAGATGGCTACCTACGAATACTTCAAGGACAAATACAAATTATAGTCCCATCCAATATAGTTCGCATGGATGCTACAACAACGCTTCCAGTTTTTCTTTCAATTCCTCTTCCGAAAGGTTCCTGGCTATAATGGTTCCGTTGGCATCAAGCAATACGGTATGCGGGATAGCGTTTACGGCATAGAGTTTTGCACCGGCCGATTGCCAGCCTTTAACATCCGACATGTGATGCCAGGTGAGGTTGTCTTCCTCGATCGCTTTGATCCAGTTTTCTCTGGAATTATCAAGAGATACGCCAACGATATCAAATCCTTTGTCCTTGAATTGATTGTAAATCTCAACCACGCCGGGGTTTGCCCTTCTGCATGGACCGCACCATGAGGCCCAGAAATCGATTAAAAGCACTCCTTTTTCTGCGACGTCAGAGAGTTTCATCGGATTTCCCTCGGTATCCGGCAACTCGAAATCAATATACTTTTCACCGATCCTCACCTTTTTCATTCTATCCAGGTGATCCGAAAGGAAGATATACAGCGAAGTATTGTGCAAGGAGGGATCTATCAGTGAAAGCTGGTCTTCAAGTTGTTCATCATTCAGCTGGTAGTAGATGCCCCTTAACAAATAAAGTGAAACGGGGGAACCAGGGTTGTTTGTGACAAACAAAGAATCAAAACGACTTTTATCATCGTTCACTGCATAGTATTCACTTACAATTTCCTGCAGGCTGTCCTCCGGCATCTCTGCTTCCCTTGCCTGGTTGTATCGCTCAAGTATGGCACCCATGCGGTCATCAAATTGTTTTGATTCATCCTTGTATTTATTGTAATCCTCCTGGGGTCCACCGTCTGCTGTTATGTTCACATCCTGCCATGTGCCGGATATGGTATACTTATAGTTGTCGATGAAAATGGGCAGGGAATTTCCGGAACCCTGTTTTGAGATATACATCATTTCAGGAGCATCCACCGAACCCGAAAGGAGACCTTTCCCTTCATCATCCAGCAATACGGAATCCACCGCTACCATTTTGTTCTCCTTTAATTGATTGAGAATTACATATGAGTCTGCAAATTCCTCCATCTGGAAACTGATCGTATATTTCTGATTGTCGCACGATACCAGCGCCAGGGCGAATAATAATAAAATAAGTTTGTTCATGGTTTTAACTTTCTGTTTTACTGTTTAGTTGTTGCAATAATACAACCTTTTTCTTAAAAGGAGCATTGACCGGTAAATTTAACACTTGTAGTGGAAATCAATAGGACTTCCCTGTTGGTGGGTCATGAATTTTAATAGAGGTTTCGAAGTGATCAAATTCAGGCAATGCCCGGATGTCATTTTATCTTCGAAAATATTGTTCGAGCAATTCAGTCGCTGCAGCGAATGAACTTATTTCATCATTCATTATCAGTCTTTCAAGTTCCCCCAGTTTCTTTCTTACCTCCGGATCATTGAAGAAGCGGTTTTTCAACCCTTCGTGCAGTGTCTGGTACATCCAGTATTTACTTTGCTCTGTCCTTCTTTGCCTGAAATAGCCATTTTTCTCTGTGAAGGATTTGTAATCATTGATCATTTTCCAGGTTTCGTGTATCCCTTTGGACTCCAACGCAGAGCAGGTTAAAACCCTGGGATACCATTTTGAAGGGGGCAGGGGAAATAGGTGAAGCGCATTGGTATACTCGTTTTTAGCTCGCTGGGCCTTTTCCAAATTATCGCCATCCGCCTTGTTGATAAGGATGGCATCGGCCATTTCCATAATGCCCCTTTTCATTCCCTGAAGCTCATCTCCTGCACCGGGGATCATCAGAACAAGAAAAAAATCAACCATTGAATGGACGGTGGTTTCTGACTGACCGACACCAATCGTTTCCACAATATTTACATCGTATCCTGCAGCTTCACATAATATGAGTGATTCCCTTGTTTTTCTCGCCACACCGCCAAGCGTACCCCCCGAAGGAGAGGGGCGAATGAATGCATGGCTGCTTCCCGCAAGTGTTTCCATGCGGGTTTTGTCTCCCAGGATGGAACCTCCCGAACGCTCACTGCTGGGGTCTATTGCCAGCACGGCAAGCTTGTGCCCGTTTTCAATCAGGAAATTTCCAAATACTTCGATGAACGTACTTTTACCGGCTCCGGGAACACCGGTAATTCCGATGCGAAGCGAATTGCCGGAGTAGGGCAGGCACTTTCTTATAATCTCCTGGGCAAGCAGCTGGTGCAGGGGCAGGGAACTTTCAATTAACGTAATGGCACGGGATAAGGCAGTTATGCTGCCTTCGCGGATCTCCCTGAAAAGCAGCTCAGGATCCCCTTCCTGCCTTTTTATTTTTTTTAGATTCTCTATTGCACGCCTGTTTACAGGTGACGGTTGATCAACTCCGCCTGAAACGCTAAGAGCACTTTTTTTCTTTTTTCCTGGCATTTTCAAAATAGTTATGGCAAAGGTAAAGAATTTATGCGGTCAGAGGTATAATGCCCGAACAACTGGAGCCTGTAAAGGACTTCCCCCAGTATTTTCCTTTGATATATGGGTTTTGCAGTCCAGACCGTTGTGGTTCGCCTGCGGCAAACGTTAGGGGATCCTTCGGCTTGTAACTCGGTAAACTCGTTACTTCGCTCAGGAACCGACAGGCTAAGGGGGATAATGAAACCTCGACAAGCTCTGTAAACGGGCTCCAATTCATGGCTTTTGTAAACTAGTGGAAGGGTCTTTTCAGTATAATTCTTCTTTTTTATTCAAACCGATTCGTAGTTTTGTTGTTATATATACAATCTGACTTAAAACATCGATATTATGAAATATGATCTGATCGTCATTGGAAGTGGCCCCGGCGGGTATGTGGCTGCAATTCGTGCTTCTCAACTTGGTTTAAAAACAGCAGTTATTGAACGGGAGTCCCTTGGCGGCATATGCCTTAACTGGGGGTGCATTCCAACCAAATCCCTTCTCAAAAGTGCCCAGGTGTTTGAATATCTAAAACACGCTGAAGAATATGGGATATACATTGACGGGGAGGCGAAAGCTGATTTCAGCAAAGTGGTTGAGCGCAGCAGAACCATAGCTGATGGAATGAGCAAAGGTATTCAGTTCCTGTTTAAGAAGAACAAAGTTGATGTTATTAAGGGTACAGGAAAATTGAAGTCTAAAGGAGTGGTTGCTGTAACAGGTGAAGATAAGAAAACCAGCGATGTTGAGGCCAAACACATCATCCTTGCCACTGGTGCAAGATCGAGAGAACTTCCCAATCTCAAACAGGATGGCAAAAAGATCATTGGTTACAGGGAAGCTATGACCCTTGAAAAGCTTCCGGGATCCATGGTAGTGGTAGGCTCCGGGGCCATAGGCAGTGAGTTTGCAAATTTTTACGCCACCATGGGAACCAAGGTAACACTCGTTGAGTTTCTGGACAATGTTGTTCCCCTGGAGGATGAAGAAGTTTCCAGTCAACTTGCACGCTCTTTCAAGAAAATGGGTATGAAGGTAATGACCTCCTCAAGTGTTGAAAAAGTTGATACATCAGGTAAAAAATGTAAAGTTGTTATCAAGACAAAAAAAGGAGAGGAGACCGTTGAGACAGATGTGGTTCTGTCTGCAGTTGGAATCAGCCCCAATACAGAGAACCTTGGGCTGGAAGAACTTAAGATCAGTACAGAAAATGGAAAGATAAAGGTTGATGAATATTACCGGACAAGTGCAGAAGGCATTTATGCAATCGGTGATATCGTCGACGGCCCTGCGCTGGCCCATGCAGCTTCGGCAGAAGGCATAACATGCGTTGAAAAGATCGCCGGTCATCACCCGCAGCCGGTTGATTATTCAAATATTCCCGCCTGCACATATACCAATCCCGAGGTAGCATCTGTTGGGATGACTGAAAAAGCAGCACAAGAAGCGGGTTATAAAGTAAAAACAGGGAAATTCCCTTTTACAGCTTCCGGTAAAGCATCAGCTGCAGGTGCAAAGGAGGGATTCGTAAAATTGATCTTTGATGAAAAATATGGAGAATTGCTGGGGGCACACATGATCGGGGCCAATGTGACCGAAATAATAGCAGAACTTGTTGTTGCGAAAAAACTCGAGACAACCGGTGAAGAGATCATCAAATCGGTTCACCCGCATCCAACCATGTCAGAAGCGGTTATGGAAGCTGCGGCTGCAGCATATGGTGAAGTAATCCATATTTAACCATTGATGCTACTCATAGGATGGCTCGCTAAGTTTGCCGATAAACACGATGGAATGGCTGCTGTTCTCAGTGATGGCAAAAAGAAATGGTCTGTCCAAAGTTATTTGATGGTAATCCGGCATGGCTGTCAGTTCCATCACCACTGCCGTTGCTGCAGCGGCTTCGGTTCCTTCTTCATTTAGATCAATGTATGTTTTGTGTAACACGCGGGAGATCATAAGATTGATCTCGCTGATGTCTGAAAAATCAGCTGAAGGGGAGAATGCCTCACCCAACCCCATGCTGATAAGATCGCTGCCAAGCGACCTTTCATAATCAAACTTAAATTTTGGCATGGTTACATTTACTTCATAATATTCCTCGTAGGCCGTTAACCACTCCTCCCAGGTATCGCTATCAAGCAATTCAACCAATTCATTTACAGTTGTTCCGGTATTCGGCAGAATAAGGTGCATACTGAATTTTTCGTTTTTGTAAGGCATTTCAACCGCACTGTAAAGATCTGTCGCCGCATAATTATAGGTACTTTCAGTGGTCATCATTTCCACATTTCCGAATTCGGTACTGTCCTCATTATAGAACATCTGCTGCGTGGTATTTTCCGGATCAAATTCCACCTCCCAGAGGCAGTTGAAATAAAGGGCATTGATCAGGACCATCATATCGTCAGGCGAGAGTTGATTAATGATCTTCTTGATCTTATCATGTGTTTTTTCAGCAACCCAACCATTGATCTCGTCCAATGATGCCGGATCAGAAAAATCCAGCTCTTTTACCATGGCATTGTAATAGGTCTTGTTCATTTCAATAAAGCTCTGGTATACCGGCAGGTCATTTCTGTACCATATTGAGTTGGCAATTTCCAGCAGGTTGCCCCTGCTGTTTGTTCCCAGTGTGTTGACCAGGTCGAGGGAAATGCTGTTGACCTCCTCCCTGGTCAGCCCCTCATAATTAAAAACACTGTCGAATGCTGCTTTCGTGGAGGTCTCAGCGCCGTTGTAGGTCATTCCCATTGCGAGACCAATGGATGCAGGTGAGATCATCATATTTGCAGAAGGATCATTTGATACCACTTTGTTAAAAAGTTCCAGGCCAAAATCATTGTTGGCATGGATCACCTTTGCAGATTTCAAATTGTAGTCAAATACGGGATCATCAGGTGTTACCCAATCGCATCCGCATCCTATAAAAGCGATGATAAGGGGAATAAATATTCTTTTCATGACAATAAATTTTAAAGGATAGAATTTTAAACGCTGTTTTCTGTTAATCGTGTTTTATTTCAAGATGCAAATATCATTCCTAAAGTTGCGTGGCCCAATGACGCAACCAATACCCTCATTGATGCATCTTTTTTAAAATGGTGTTGAAATGTGTAGACGCCTGCCAATTGAATTAGCAATACCGGGGGTTATCTGTCAGGGCATAATATTTGCATCGCTCAGGATTATATACCTTAACTTTGCAGATAAGCGAACAAGAGATTGGCAGTTAACCTTGAAATACTGATACGTGGCTGTAAAAGGGGAGATGCAGGCAGTCAGCAAAAACTGTACAGGCAATTCAGCAGGGCCATGTACGGAATTTGCCTTCAATATGCATCATCCGAGGAAGATGCACAGGATATTTTGCAGGATGGCTTCGTGAAGGTTTTCAATAAGATAAGCCAGGTCAAAGATCCCAAAGCATTCCCCGGGTGGATCAGGAGGGTGATGATCAATACAGCACTTGAAAAATACCGGAGCCTGGTTCATATGGAGCGGGTGGATGATGAGCCGGGACTGCTGAACGAACAGGTTGCAGAGGAAACACTTGACAGGTTGAATGCAGAAACCATTGTACAGATGATACAGGAACTTTCACCCAGGTACAGGATGGTATTCAGCCTTTATGCGATAGAAGGTTACAGTCATAAGGAAATCGGCGAAATGCTGAACATTTCGGAAGGGACCAGCAAATCCAACCTGTCGCGTGCACGGGTAATCCTGCAGGAAAAAGTAAAGGCAGTATATGGAACAATGAAGCGGAATGGATAAAAGGGAAGAAATATCAAGGGGAGGACTTTCTGACAAAATGTCCTCGTTCAGGCCGGAACCACCGGGATCCGTATGGGATTCTGTTACGGAACGCATTCATCCTGGCAGGGAGAAGAGAAGGTTGCTATTCCTTCTTTCAGCGGCGGCCGGCATTGCGCTGGCAGTAACCGTTGGCATATCCCTGTTGTTCAATTTGCCTGAAGAAGATATTGCCATCGTGGAAGAATATGGTGATGAACAGCACGTGTTGCCGGATGATGAACCGGCCAGGGCAGGGGAGGAGGAAAACCTGTCATTTGAAAAAGATAAAAAAATTGAGAAAAGTACACAATCCACTGACTGGCAGCAGGTACATGGAGCTCCTGGAAAATTTAAGAAAAAGGTCCGTGAAGATGTGAAGCAGATGGTACAATCAACAACGATTGCCCAGGCAGAAATGGAAAGGATCGACAGGGATAAAACTGATACTGCTGTTGCAGGGGATACAATAATGGTATATGCAGCAGACCCGCCGGATCTCCCTGTTAACGAAGACAGCCTGTTGAGCCTGCTTCATGCAGACACACTGGCACCCATACTTGCAATTGCTGATAACGGAAAGAGCAGGTGGGAAATCGGTGCATCTTTCTCTCCCCTATACAGCTACAGGGATGCAGCATCCCCTGATGCAGCATTGAACAGCATCGTCGACAATTCTGAGTCTGCAAGGATCACTTACTCCGGGGGGGTTAAGGTAAGCTTTCTTCAATCTGAAAGATTTACAGTTGAATCAGGTCTGTACTATAATAAAATGGGTGTGAATATCGGAGATTTCAGCAGCAAGAATACTTGGGAAACACCCCTGGAAGATGCCCTTGCGGATGCAGAAAACACAGTTGCTGTTTCAAATTCCATGGGGACGATCGTTTCAGAAGACAATGACCTGTCATTCATTGCAAATTATGGCTCTGGCATAAGGACAGACGGGGATTACCTGAGTACAGGGGAAATACTTATCAATAGCACGCTGGTTTCGGGCCTGGCACAATCTTTTGACTACCTTGAAGTTCCTTTCAGGATCAAATACCTCGTCATCGATCGCTCACTGAAGGTTCAGTTGATGGGAGGCATCAGCGCGAATTTCCTGGTGAACAGCAGTACCCTGCTGAATACAGAAGAAGGCAGGATCGATATCGGGGAGGTTATGAATGTCAGGACCCTTAATTATTCCGGAACTGCAGGGATGGGATTTATTTATGACCTTGCACGGAACATTAGCCTGAGCGTTGAACCCAGGTTCCGTTATTACCTGAACTCGATCAATACAGCGCAGCTTCCCGTTACAAGACCATATGCATTTGGATTATATACGGGAGTGAATTATACATTCTGATGTCCGTTCATTCCTTTGAACAAAAACCCTGTCCGATTCGGCTTTCGCCGTTTCCCTTATAGAAGTTTTCTGTTCTCCGGAAAATTCTGCCCAACCAATTGGATGATTCAATTGTTAATGTTTTGTAACGTCTTATTGAAACATTACTTTTGCAAATCACATTAATAAAATCTGATGAACGTAACAGAACGAAGGAAATTCAGCAAGGCATGGATCCTGGTGCCTGCAGTGTTGGTAGTAATTGCATTTGTATTTGTTATGCCTCCCGGCAATAAGGGATTTGGAAACATTTCGGATACTGAAGAGGTTGAACCAGGGGAGAAATCCTTTTATGCGATCTTTCCGGTTGACATACCTGATTCATTGACATTCCTGGGAGAAAGAGTCCCCCTGGAACTGTTTGATGTCAGGGAATCCCTGGACAGGGAATTGCTTTCCAATACCTATTTTCATTCGCAGACGATCAGGTTGATTAAAATGGCAAACAGGTATTTTCCTATGATTGAACCAATTATCGAGGAGCAGGGACTTCCGGATGATTTGAAATACCTTGCTATTGCAGAAAGCGGACTTGAGCATGTCGTTTCTCCGGCAGGTGCTGTGGGCTTCAGGCAGATCACCAGGGGAACGGGCAATGATTATGGTTTGGAGATCAACAACGAAATTGATGAAAGGTATCATATTGAAAAATCAACAGAAGTTGCATGCAGGTATCTTACTGAATCCTATGAAAAATATAACGATTGGACACTGGCCGCTGCTTCTTACAATGTGGGTAGAAAGGGCATCGACCGGCAGGTTGCCAGGCAGAAGGTAAGCAACTATTATGACCTGCTTTTTAATGAGGAGACAGCAAGGTACATTTTCCGGATCATTGCATTTAAACTGATCATTGAAAACCCGGAGGAGTATGGATTCCATATTTCTAAAAAGGACCTGTACCATCCCATCCCATTTGAAATTATTGAAGTGAATGGTCCGGTTAAGGATTTTGCTGACTTTGCAGCAGAACACGGAACCAATTATAAAATGCTGAAATATCTTAATCCCTGGCTGCGGGAAAATGTTTTGACAAACAACAGGGGGAAGACTTACTTTATTAAGATCCCGGGGGAGAACGTTAGGGCAAACCTTTCAGGAGTATGACCCCGGAATTGCAGCAGGAACAGGAAGACAAGGTCAGCATTGTACGTATGATATCGTTTTGCTGCAATATTCAGGGTGATCAGCTTATTTATTGATTCAAATGTCGGAGAAGAAGAATTATATCCATGTTTACGGAGCCAGGGAACACAACCTGAAAAACATAGATGTCAGTATACCAAGGAACAGGCTTACAGTGGTTACTGGCTTGAGTGGCAGTGGAAAATCTTCTCTTGCCTTTGACACGATTTATTCTGAAGGTCAGCGCAGGTACGTGGAAACCATGAGTGCCTATGCCAGACAATTCCTGGGGAATCTTGAAAGACCCAACGTGGACCGCATTACAGGTTTAAGCCCTGTGATCTCCATTGAGCAGAAGACCACGAACAGGAATCCGCGCTCAACGGTAGGTACGGTTACCGAGGTATACGATTTCCTGCGTCTTTTGTTTGCAAGGGCAGCTGATGCATATTCTTACATGACTGGCGAAAAAATGGTAAAGTATACCAGGGACCAGATCCTGTCGCTCATTATGGACCAGTTTGAAGGGAAAAAGGTATATTTCCTTGCTCCTGTGGTAAAGGGCAGAAAAGGACATTACAGGGAACTTTTCGACAGGATCAGTAAAAAAGGGTATCTGCATGTCAGGGTTGATGGCGAGATACGGGAGATTCACCAGGGGATGAAGGTTGACCGGTACAGGGTACATGATATAGAAATTGTTGTGGATCGACTGGCCGTTGATGAACGCGACGTGAAGAGGGTCAGGAATTCCCTGGCCACTGCACTTTCCGAGGGGAAGGGAGTATGTATGTTACTTGAAAAGGATGTTCCGGAACCAAGGTATTATTCCAGCAAGCTGATGTGTCCCACTACCGGTATTTCATACAATGAACCTGCTCCGCACAGTTTTTCTTTCAATTCTCCCCACGGAGCCTGTACAAGATGCAACGGACTGGGTGTAATAAAGGATGTTGATGTGGATAAAATTATACCTGACAAGACCCGGTCGATCCGGCAGGGGGGGATCGCTCCAGTGGGGAAATATCGAAATGCTTTGTTATTCTGGCAGATTGAAGCCATTGCAAAAAAATATGGCTTCACTTTGAATGATGCCATTGAAGATATTCCGGATGAAGCCCTGAATAAGATTCTGTTTGGTTCGGAAGAACCATTGAGACTTGAAAATACGCCATTGGGGTCTTCATCAAATTATACATTGAGCTTTGATGGCATTGTTAATTACGTTAATCACCAAATGGGTGATGGATCATCCGGAAAAACCAGGAAACAGTCGGTCCGGTTCGTCCGGAATGTTACCTGCCCGGAGTGCGGTGGGAACAGGCTGAAAAAGGAGATGCTGCATTTCAGGATGGGCGGGAAAAATATTTCGGAGCTTGCCGGAATGGATATCCAGGAGCTTGACAGGTGGATCAATGAAGTGGAGGATACCTTATCGTCCAGGCAAAAAGAAATTGCAAGGGAAATTATCAAGGAGATCTCTTCAAGACTTCATTTCCTGATGGACGTTGGACTTGGATATCTTTCTCTGAACCGTACATCAAGAAGCCTGTCAGGAGGTGAAAGCCAGCGTATCCGGCTTGCCACACAGATCGGTTCCCGGCTTGTAAATGTACTTTATATTCTTGATGAGCCGAGCATTGGCCTTCATCAACGGGACAACCTGAAGTTGATCGATTCCCTGAAGAAACTGAGGGACCAGGGCAATTCTGTTATAGTAGTTGAACACGACAGGGAAATGATGAAAGCGGCGGATCACATCCTGGACCTTGGTCCCGGGGCCGGCAGGCTCGGTGGTTACCTGGTTGCAAATGGTACTCCCAAACAGATCCTCCGGTCAGATTCATTGACAGCGGCCTATCTTGGTGCAAAAAAGAACATTGAAGTCCCGCACAGAAGAAGAACTGGTAACGGAAAAAAATTACTGATCAGGGGAGCGTCAGGCAACAACCTGAAAGGCATCGATACAATATTCCCGCTGGGCGTTTTTGTATGCGTGACCGGTGTAAGCGGAAGCGGAAAATCATCGCTGATCAATGATACGCTGCATCCTGTTCTCAGTAACCACCTGCACAATGCACTAAAGGAACCGCTTCCATATGTTTCCCTGGAAGGTATTGAACACATTGATAAAGTGATCGAAGTTGACCAGTCACCCCTGGGAAGAACCCCCAGGTCCAACCCCGCAACCTATACCAATGTTTTTGGGGACATTCGAAAGCTGTTTGAGCAAACCCCGGATGCAAAGATCAGGGGTTTCAGCGCGGGCAGGTTTTCTTTCAATGTAGCTGGAGGCAGGTGCGAATCCTGTGGGGGTGCAGGTGTGCAGACCATTGAGATGAACTTCCTTCCGGATGTGTATGTGCAATGTAAAGCATGCAGGGGAAAAAGGTACAACCGTGAAACACTTGAAGTTGAATACAAAGGAAAGAACATTAATGACATCCTGCAAATGACCATCAACCAGGCTGCAGAATTCTTTCAGAATATTCCCAATATAAAGCGAAAATTAAAAACCATGCAGGATGTGGGACTTGGCTATATCAGACTGGGACAGCCTTCAACTACGCTTTCGGGAGGTGAATCACAGCGCGTGAAATTATCTGCTGAACTTTCGAAAAAGGACACAGGAAGAACGCTGTACATACTGGATGAACCTACCACCGGACTGCATTTTGAAGATGTGAGGGTCTTGCTTGATGTTGTTGCACGGCTTGTGGATAAAGGAAATACTGTAATTATGATCGAACACAACATGGATGTGATCAAGGTTGCGGATCATATTATTGATATGGGGCCCGGCGGAGGTGCTGACGGGGGATCGATCGTTGCCCGGGGCACACCCGAGGAGCTGGCCCTGATAAAGGAAAGTCATACAGGACAGTGCCTTTTTATTGAGCTGGGTAAGAACCAGACTGTAGTAATTCAGGAAGATTGAAAAAACCTCTTCTTACAATGCATGTTATTTTCATTGCATTTTGCAACGATAGTGTATGAGGGCTTCATTGTCTATTTTTTCTATATTGTAGAACAATTCCAAAATCTTTTTAAATGAGCACAAGTGATGAAAAAATAAAAAAAGCATTTAGCCAGAAGAACTGGAATGAGATCAAGACTTCAGATAGCTGGCAGATATTTAAGATCATGGCTGAATTTGTCGAGGGCTTTGAGAAATTGAGTACCATCGGTCCATGTGTTTCAATATTCGGATCGGCCCGCACAAAGGAAGACAATAAATATTACCAGCTTGCCGAGCAGGTTGCTTTTACCCTTACACAGCACGGTTATGGGATTATTACCGGGGGCGGACCGGGAATCATGGAAGCGGCGAACAAGGGAGCAAAAAGAGGCAACGGTAAAAGTGTGGGACTGAACATTCACCTGCCATTTGAGCAAACTTCAAATCCCTTTATCGACCAGGATAAGCTGATCATTTTCAAACATTTTTTTGTAAGAAAGGTGATGTTCCAGAAATATGCCCAGGGATTCATCGTATTGCCAGGGGGATTCGGGACATTTGACGAGTTTTTTGAATCGGCCACCCTGATACAAACCGGAAAGATCGGCAGGTTTCCAATCGTCCTGGTGGGTACATCTTATTGGAAAGGACTGATTGACTGGATCGAAGATAAGGTTCTTGAAGAACAAAAGAACATCAGTCCGGAAGATAAAGAATTATTCACCCTGGTTGACACTGCCGATGAGGCTGTTGCAGTAATTAACGAATTTTACAGCAAATATTTGTTAAGTCCTAATTTTTAGATAGTTATACTTGTTCGTCATTGTTAGTAAGTGCAGAAAGAAGCTGGATTGTTTTTTTCTAAATTGCATTACAAACTTGATGAACAATGAAAATTGAGGTTGTACTCGTACTCTTTTTTTTTACGATCCCTACACTTACATCCGGACAGGATTCCCGGGTCTGGCCGGACGACTCCGAATCCATACTTGCGAGCAACAGTTTTGACATAACAAACTACAAATTGGCACGGCAAAAGGATGTTGAGATCTTTCTTGATGTGCCTGAAAGTATAGTGGCAGGAAATGATTTTAAGGTAACGGCGACATTCAGGAAAGGAGACCTGAAGGATTATTCGAGATTTTCACAGGATTTGCCACTTGGTTTCACCGCTACGAACCTGAGCTCACCCAATGCAGACTTTACTTTTGAAGACCAGCGGGTTCGGATCATCTGGCTGAAACTTCCCGCTGAAGATGAAGTTCATGTTGTATACCTCATAAGTGTTCATGAAAGGTTGTCAGGTCAACTGGAACTGGGTGGAACATTCGCTTATGTGAAGGAAGGTGAACGGCTTTTTACTAACATCGAATCCAAAATCATTAAAGTTTTGCCAAATTCGAATATTGATCCGGAGCTTGTTGTGGATATCAGTGAATTCCCAAATATTATGGATTCAGAAGAACCTGCAGCACCCACATCTTTTGTTGATGACGAACCCGAAGATCTGTTTGCGCAGGTCATCAGGCAACAACCGGTTCCCGGTGCAGATGGAACAGTAAATGTACACATGCTTATAAAAAGGCCGGTCAACACAGAGTTTTTGAGGATTGAGGAAAAAATACCGGAAGGCTATACATTTCAGGCAGTGGATCTCAATAATGCCGTTGTAACCCAATCGGGAGGGAAAGCAAATATCATATGGATGAAGCCGCCTGAAGAAGGTGTGTTTACCATCCGGTACCAGCTTCTTCCCATAACCGGTGCCACAGCAGGAGAGCTGGACCTGGAAGGAAACATGACCTTTACAAGGGATGGGGAGTCACATGTTGAAGCTGTGCGGAACATGCGCGTAAAGGTCGATGCCATGAATCTTGACCAGCAAACAGAACTGCTTTCAAGTGGAGCATTCCCTGAAAACTTAGTGATCACTGAAACCCGGCAGCCCGCAAATGAGCAGTTTGAGCAAACGGATGATGAGATTAGTATCACAGAAAGCGATAATGCAGAAGAGACCAAAGAAGGTACCACAACAGTGACCACACCTGTAACTACAGAGAGAACCAAACCTGTGAGCAGGCCTGTGGCGTCAGAAAGAACTACCAGGTATCAAAGCGTATATGTTAAAACAAGACTGAAGAAGATCATCAAGATCGAACCACTGGAAGATGGTTATGGCAATTATTTCAGGGTACAGGTTGGGGCGATAAAAAAGCCCTATTTCGCGCGGGTGGTCTATGCGGAATATGACATCCTCAGGGACGTGAAGTGTGAATACATCGACCATTGGCATAAATTCACCATCGGGTCTTTCAAAACGATGGAAGAAGCCCGGGCATTCAAGATGAAAGTATTGAACACAACACCCACAGAAAGTGCATTTATTGTAGCTTACAGAGACGGAGTGCGTGTTCCTCTCGCTGAAGTTTTGTAGATTTGTAAGAAATTGCTTGAATGAGATCCTGCAACTACCTGCGCCAAACGGTCATTATTTTTTCCCTGGCACTGCTTCCCGGGGTGAATCTTTTCGGACAGGTGGAAGAATACGAGGACCTCTTGCAGCGTATTGATACCATAGAGAATCCAGTTTACAAACCTCATGTATCCGTCAGTTACGGCATTTTTAGCTTTCTCGGGGAAGTGAAGGGAAGGAATGGACTTACACAGCTTGGTGATCCGGCATTTAAGGTAAACATATCCACATTTATCGATAACAACCAGTACTTTGCAGCAAACTTCTTTTTCCAGGGAGGGCGGCTCAAGGGTGAGGAACGGTCGTTCTCCGATTTATCAAAAAACCTGAATTTCTCTTCCTATCTCTATTCTGTGGGGGTTTCTTCCAGGTACGAATTCGCTCATTTCATCCCTGATCACATTGCTTTCCGTCCTTATTTATCTCTGGGAATTGAACAGATCAATTTTAATCCTAAAGGGGATTTTGAATACTGGGATGCGACGAACAATGTCAGTTACCCCTATTACTACTGGCCCGATGGCACCATTCGCTCAACACCAACAGGAACCCAGGAAACTATAATATTATCAAGGGATTACGTTCCTGATGCAGATTTAAGGAGAAGGGAAAAGGACCTTTATAACCTTGGAGATTATAGCCTTAGATCATTTGGCATACCCCTGGAAATAGGATATACACTGAAAATAATGAGGAACATGTATTTCAGCATGGGAGTGGAGTACCATTATACCTTTACTGATTACATTGATAATGTTGCCGAAACGGGAACTTCCATAAATGGCAATTCGTATAACGACAGTTACCTTTTCACCCATGCAACACTCCATTTCGACCTTTTCTCGGATCCGACTACCCGAACAGTAGATCTTTTGTATGCTGAAGTTGAGTTTGACCCGCTGCTGTTTGAAGATGAAGACGGAGATTTTATCCTTGATATAGCGGATCATTGTCCGGGAACCCCCTACGGTGTTGTTACAGATACCCTGGGGTGTCCGCTTGACGGTGACGGGGACGGGGTACCGGATTACCTTGACCTGGAGCTGGAAACAAGAAAAGGCGCATGGGTTGATGATGAGGGGGTAACGCTTACAGAAGAGGAACTTCTTAAAAGATTGCAAAGGGAACGCGCCATGGACCGTGATGACCTTGCTGAATACTGGGCCATTTACAACAAGCCTTTCCTTGATGGGGCTGACAGGGAGATTCCGGAGAAATTTCTTTCCGTCGATACAGACGGTGACGGCTACATCTCTTTTGAGGAATTGTTGCGGTCGATCGATGATTATTTTGACTACAGGCTGGATCTCACCTATGAAGAACTCAGGGAACTGAATGAGTATTTCTTCACGCAGTAGGGATCATTTGATCTTGTGCATCCTTTCCATCTGGCGCTGGGTATCCTTTCTTTTTATGGTTTCCCTTTTGTCATATTGCTTCTTACCCTTTGCCAGGGCAATTTCAATTTTGGCATAGCCGCTTTCGGGGATGAAGATCCTGAGCGCAATGATGGTAAGACCCGATTCTCTGACTTTTCGCTGTAATTTATTCAGCTCCTTCCTGTTCAGCAGTAATTTTCTTTCTCTTTGGGGATCATGATTGTTGTGGCTTGCCCAGGCATATTCAGCAATTTGCAGTCCTTTAACAAACAACTCAGGTCCATGGAACACACAATAGGATTCGACAAGGCTTACTTTTCCAAGGCGGATTGATTTAATTTCTGTACCATACAATTGTATACCGGCTGTATATTTCTCGATAATTTCATAGTCGAAATATGCCTTCTTGTTCTTTATGTTGATCCTGTTTGCCATGGTGCACTAATCTGCGGCAAAAGTACTAAACTCTATGACAATCTCGGAATACAGGAGGGTATATATTTCAGATGAGATAATAAATACAGCGATCATGATCAGTATTGAAAGTATTGTAAACTGCAGCTGTTTTTCATTTGGTACCCTGGTGAGTTTGTTGCTTCCTGAATACAAAAGAAACCCTGAATACAGCCCGAGTATGATCACAAAGACCAGGGAGGGGAAAAGTTTGATAATCGCAAGTGAAAGAAAAAAAGGCAGCTGAGCGTATGCATTTAAAGCATAGAAATTTGCCCGGGATTCTCCCGGACACGTATTTTTCCCCAACAGAGCGATGGCTTTCCCTGAAACATAAGTATGGGTGATCACCAGCAGGAAAGTTATGACCGTGTTAACCCCGATGTATATAAAAGAATTGATCGGGGAGAAGAAATTAGAGAATGCTGATCCGAAAAGGCTTGAAACAGTCACCAGCAGTGCAACGGGAATGACATAGTTTTTATTCACCTGCGCAACGGATTGCATTTCATGCCGTATCCGGTCAAACTCATCACCAGGAGCGATCAGCAGGTTCCGGCTTCTTAACAGTAACTTTTTTATTTCCATTCCGGATTATGTGCTTTTTATAAATATACAAAACTTTATTTTCCCGGTTGTTATTATATATATGCAAAATTCAGGAAACTTATTCAGTTATTCAAAATATCGACAATGTACAAAAAGATATACTTTTGTATATGATGTCTGGAAAGATCGATATGCTGACCATCCTGGGCCATACTGCCGCCGGGAAAACGCGCCTTGGTGCATGCACTGCATATGAGCTTGACGGAGAAGTGATCAGTGCTGACTCCAGGCAGGTGTATCGCGGAATGGACATTGGAACCGGTAAGGATTATAAGGATTATGTAATCGGTGAAAAAGAGGTAGCGGTTCACCTTGTAGATATTGCGGATGCTGGTTACGAGTACAGTGTCTTTGAATTCCAGAGGGATTTTCTGGATGCTGCACAAAAGATCCGGTCGAAAAGTTTACTCCCCGTACTTTGCGGCGGTACAGGGTTATACATTGAATCTGTGATCAGGCAATACAACATGACACGTGTACCTGTAAATTCAACCCTTAGAAAACAGCTTGAATTAAAAGACCTTGACGAACTCAAACAGATCCTTAAGCGGTACAGGAAGCTGCACAATATAACGGATACTGAAACAAGGAAAAGGGCAATACGGGCCATTGAGATCGCCGAATATATGGATTCAGTGAACAATGAACAGGAAAGGATGCCGACAGTCAATTCACTTACATTTGGTGTTGCGTGGGAGAGGGAAGAGAGAAGAAGAAGAATTACCGAACGGTTGAAGCAACGTTTTGCAGAAGGCATGATCGAAGAGACAGAGGATTTGCTTAAAAGGGGAGTTGGCCATGCGCAACTGGAATATTACGGATTGGAATACAAATACCTTTCAAGATACCTGAGTGGATTGGTGGGTTATGATGAGATGTTTCAGCAGCTGAACACCGCCATTCACCGTTTTGCAAAGAGGCAGATGACCTATTTTCGGGGAATGGAGCGCCGTGGTGTTCATATCAACTGGATCAGGGGGGAACTGTCGTTCGATGAAAAAATTGAGACCATCAGGAAAAAGTACAACAGATGGAAAGAGAACCTGTCTGAGACCAAACGCAGAGATGTTTGAGTTTTTTTCAAAAAACAGTACCTGAAACAAATCGGGGGATTATGGCAGATCAAGAGAACACCAGGGGAACCAAAGGGAAGGATCACTTATCCACCTTGCTCATTTCCTCGAGTATTTTTGCAGTGATCTCTTCTGACAACTCGGGATTGTCTTCCAGCAATTGTTTGACAGAATCGCGGCCCTGCCCGAGCCTTGTTTCTCCATAGCTGAACCACGAACCACTCTTTTTAAGGATATCCAGATCAGAACCAAGATCAATCAACTCACCTGAACGGGAGATTCCCCGGCCATATATAATATCGAATTCGGCCTTTCTGAAGGGCGGTGCAAGTTTGTTTTTGACAACCTTTACACGGGCCCTGTTTCCCTGGATATCTTCCCCGTCCTTCAATTGTCCGATGCGTCTAATATCAAGCCTGACCGTAGAATAGAATTTCAAGGCATTGCCTCCTGTAGTAGTTTCAGGGTTCCCGAACATTACTCCGATCTTTTCCCTGAGCTGGTTGATGAACATACAGGTGGTATTGGTCTTACTGATATTGGCAGCAAGTTTCCTGAGGGCCTGCGACATGAGCCTTGCCTGGAGTCCCATTTTTGAATCACCCATTTCTCCTTCTATTTCCGCTTTGGGAGTAAGAGCCGCAACCGAATCGATTACAATGATATCAATTGCTCCCGACCGGATGAGGTGATCAGTTATCTCGAGCGCCTGCTCACCGTTATCGGGTTGTGAAATATAAAGGTTGTCAATATCAACCCCCAGCTTCTGTGCATAAAATCGGTCAAAAGCATGTTCTGCATCGATGAAAGCTGCTATTCCGCCCTGCTTCTGGGCTTCTGCGATGGCATGTATGGCCAGTGTTGTTTTTCCTGAGGATTCCGGTCCGTAAATCTCAATGATCCGGCCTCGTGGATAACCACCTACACCCAGGGCCACATCGAGTCCGATGGAGCCGCTTCCGATCACAGGTACGTCCGCTACTGCTGAATCACCCATTTTCATAATGGTGCCTTTGCCATACCCTTTTTCGATCTTATCCAGGGTAAGCTGCAGCGCCTTTAGTTTTTCCTGGTTGTTGTTTTTTTGATTGCTCATAGCGTTTTTACCTGTTAATGTGATTTATTCCTCAAATATCTGTTTGGAATGTTCTTTTGTATTAACTTTTTCAATGATGTTTTCTATGGTGCCGTCTTCTGAAATGATGAATGTTTTTCTCAATACACCCTCGTATGCTTTGCCATACATTTTCTTTTTACCCCAGGCATTGTAGGCCCTGAGTATATTTTTATCAACATCAGATACGAGGTTGAAAGGCAGGTCATGTTTTTTGATAAAATTCTGGTGCGATTTCTGACTGTCAGGGCTTACGCCAAGGACTTCATAACCCTTATCCAGGAAAACATTGTAATTGTCCCTGAGATCGCACGCTTCAGAAGTACAACCCGGTGTATTGTCCTTGGGATAAAAGTACAATACCAGTTTTTTTCCTTTGAATTTTTCCAGTGAGACAATATTCCCACTTTGATCAGGCGCTGAAAAATCAGGTGCCAGATCACCAATTTTTAACTCGATCATTGCTTTTTCTGTTTTGTAAAATTAAAAAGATTCATTGTATTTGAGATGTGTATGGATCAGAGTTTATTAACAATTCGCCATCAAAATGAATGAATATTAATTCGTATTTTTGATACGTTTTTAACAGACTCTTATACCCGTTTAAACGCATAAAATTGAATTATGTTTAGAGTAGTGACAAAGACCGGTTTACTCCTGTGCCTGGTTTTGTTTTGCCTTTCCGGAACAACACTTGTCGCACAGGACAGGGATGGGGATTATGAAGTGACGAAGGAAACTGCGATTGCCAAATTTGAGAGGGGTGATTATGAATTTGCTGTTTCTGATTTCCGGAAATTGATAACCCGGTTTCCAAAGGACCCGATATACAGGTACTTCACTGGGGCATGTATGACAATGTTGAATGAGGACCTGGAACAGGCAGCAGAATATCTTTATTTTGCTTCAGGGCGTGGCGCTCCCGTTGATGTTTATTATTACCTGGGTGAAGCTCACAGGAAACTGTATGATTTCAGAAAAGCAAAGCATTACTATATAAAATTTGATGACGAGGCCCCGAGAAGTCTTGCCAGGGAAAGGCATTCAAAATTATTGATCAGATCAGCTGATCTGGCTTCAGAGATTACATCGTCATATAACTCTTTTGAAATGCAGGAAACCGGGTCCATGAATTTTACCGATCCCCGCCAGTTCAGCAGTATTAAGGCAAAAGGGGGCCGGCTTGTCAGAAAGCCCGGTGCATTCTTTGGTAAGGATGAAAGCAGAGACGACCTTAACAGCCTGATGTTCATGCCGGAAAATATTGCAAATGGGCAGTTTGTGTTCTTTTCTGCAAGCGAGACCGGGGGGAAGGATGGTTTCCAGATCATGCAGGCAAAGAAAGGAAAGGGCGACCGGTGGAAGAACATCCGCCCGGTGGATGCCCTCAATACCGGGCTCAACGAGATACTTCCGTATTATGATCCCGTAGGGAATGACCTCTATTTTGCATCGGAAGGATTGGAAGGATTGGGAGGATTTGACCTGTATGTTGCACATTACGATACGGAAAAACATGAATTTTCAGATCCGGTAAACTTGGGGTTCCCGGTCAATTCCGTTTTTGATGATTACCTGTTCATTCCCGGAATGGATCTTGGATTGATAACTGTATACAGTTCCCGGCATGCAACTGACTCTTCCATAGCTTCATACCGACTCCTTATCGCTGAACCCCGCAGGTCCCTGGCTACGGGATCTCCCAGTGAGATAAGGAACATAGCAAATCTTGGTCTTTCTGATGGTGATGTTTTCAAGGATCTAATCGCCAGCATGCCGGCACAGGATTACGGAAGAAATAAAACCAGGAGTGATACTACATTGATGGACAGCGGGGAGGTGAAAGCCGATGCACCTGTAACAGGCAACGACCGGGGGTTGGGCACCAATGAACCATTATCAGAGGCATTGGGATACCAGCAAAAGGCCGACTCTCTCCTGGAACTTTCTGTTGAGGCAGAAGTGGAGGTTCGTCAGACAGAAGACGGAGACAAGCGATGGGAAATTCAGAAGAAGATCATAGCCTGGAATAAAATGGCAGCCAGCGAGCAGGCCCTTGCCGATTCGCTGTTTTCAATGTTAGCCGTAGCCGGGTACCCGGGAGTACCTGGGGCGATTGAAAAGGACACAGTTATTAATGGCATTACAGTGTACACATATACCGGGCCTGATTCAATAACAGATGCCGCAAAACTTGTATTCCGGGAAAGTGGGCCGACAGGTTCCCCGATGGAAGGAGTCACGGATCCGGAAGAGACTGTATCCGCAAATACTGCAGACAGCAAAGATGCTTCAGAAGGAGGGGGCTTAACAGCTTTCCGGGTCCTGCCCGAAACACCCTACAGTGAAAAAAATCCATTCCCCCCGGCAGGGAATGAACCTGACGGTGCGTTTTACAGGATCCAGATTGCCGTCTATTCAAACCAGGCCGGTTATGATACGTTCGGCGGTATTGTGCCGATCAGCTATGAGATGATCCCTGACAGGGGCCTCATGAGATATTATGCTGGACATTTTATATGGTATAATGATGCAATGTTGGCACTCGGACAGCTAAGAAACCTGGGGTATACGGATGCATATATCGTTGCATGGTACAATGGGAAGAAAATGTCCTATGAAAAGGTCCGAAAGCTGGAAAAACGGGATTAGCCAGCACAAATGCATTCCAAACCGCTGTTGTTTTCGATTAAAACTGATCGTGAAACAGAAGTAGTTATTATTTCTTTTCATATATTTGGATGGAATAGTTGAAACTAATGGACAGCAATTTTTCAAGCAATCCAAACAGGAAAGGTTCAGAGCAAAGGCAGACTGAAAACGGGGGTTGTCTTGTATTGCACAATGACAAGGTGCATTCCTTTGATTTTGTGATAAAAGCGCTTGAGGAAGTATGTGCCCATTCATCTGATCAGGCTGAGCAATGTGCCATTATCACACATTACAAGGGCAGTTGTGAGATCATGAAAAGCGATGCAACGACACTCAGGGAAATGAGATTGCAGTTGATTGGCAGGGGATTAAAAGTTACTATTGAATAAAATTCATTCATGGCCGGAATCATCATATTGATCGTACTTGGCATAGTCCTTTTTGTGATTGAGTTTATGCTGGTTCCGGGGGTGACCGTTGCCGGTATCGGGGGTTTGATACTTACCGTATTGGGTGTCTACAGGGCATTTGATAATTATGGCACAACAACCGGCACCTGGGTGTTGATAGGAACAGTGATCCTCAGTGTTTTTGTTATCGCATTTTCCTTGCGCGCCAGGACCTGGAAGAAGTTTATGCTGAATGTCAATGTGGAAGGATCAGTGGGTGAGGAGATCATACGTGACGGTATCAAAAAGGGAGACAGTGGTGAGGCGCTTACAAGACTTGCCCCCATGGGAAAGATCATGATCAAAGGCAAGGTCAGGGAAGCGAGATCAATTGAAGGTTACATCGATGAACACAAACAGATTGAGGTTGTTTCTGTGGAGGGAACAGTTATCAAAGTAAGAAAAACGGTTTGAGTGCCTGTGCAGCTCTTTGAATTTACCCGGTTAAGCGATGTTTAGATCACATCGAACGGGTAAGCGGACAGCAGAAAAATATGGTTATTAACAAAAAATAAATTTATGCATTATGGATTTTAATTTCTCATGGATCATTATTGTTGTTGCCAGTATCATTGGCCTTTGGATTATTCTCTATTTTATCCCGATAGGATTGTGGTTTACCGCGTTGCTTTCAGGGGTGAGGATCTCCCTGTTGCAACTTATTCTCATGCGCTGGAGGAAGGTTCCCCCAACGGTCATTGTCAGATCAATGATCGAAGCGCACAAAGCTGGACTTTCTAAGATCATGCGGGACGCGCTGGAGGCGCATTACCTTGCCGGCGGACATGTGGAGCAGGTTGTGCATGCCCTTGTGTCTGCAAACAAGGCCAACATCGACCTTTCCTATAACATGGCCACGGCCATTGATCTCGCGGGAAGGGATGTCCTTGAAGCAGTAAAGATGTCGGTCAATCCCAAGGTGATCAACACCCCACCGGTTACGGCTGTTGCCAAGGATGGAATTCAGCTTATTGCCAAGGCACGTGTAACGGTGAGGGCATCCATCAAACAGCTTGTCGGTGGAGCCGGTGAGGAAACCGTGCTTGCACGTGTCGGTGAGGGTATCGTTTCTTCCATAGGATCTGCAGATTCACACAAGGAGGTACTTGAAAACCCCGATTTTATATCACGGATCGTTCTTGAGAAAGGACTGGATGCCGGAACAGCTTTTGAGATCCTTTCCATTGATGTTGCAGATATAGATATCGGGAAGAACATCGGTGCGGTTCTCCAAATGGACCAGGCCAATGCCGATAAGAATATTGCACAGGCAAAAGCAGAGGAAAGAAGGGCCATGGCTGTGGCAACGGAGCAGGAAATGAAAGCCAAGGCCCAGGAAGCAAGGGCAAAAGTGATTGAGGCGGAAGTTGAGATCCCGCTGGCAATGGCAGATGCTTTCAGGAGTGGAAATCTCGGCATAATGGATTACTACAAGTTCAAAAATATTGAAGCCGATACAACGATGAGGGATTCCATATCAAAAGGTACAAAAGGAAAAGGCAGAGGCCCTTCGAAAGAGGACAATGACAAAAAATAATTAACAGTTTGTTAATAACCCATGTTGGTTAATTGTCAATAGTACTTTTCAATAAAATTTGACAGAACTGTATAAATAAAATAAATTTGGAAATACCAAGTGAGAGATAAGTGGCTGCTCACTGGACCTTTCCGGTAAAGGAGTCCGGCTGTTAAGCCATGGATTCCGGCGCTGGCTGAACAAACAGGAAACTGTTTTTCAGTGGTCCGACGAGCCAGGACGTGTGCACGGATTCGTCCGGCGCATTCAACCAGGCAGATCAAAATTGGTCGGTCTTTTAATGGTTGAACTACTGAATGAAGAGCACTAAAGAATCTTTATGGTTCCGGAACGCTTTTCGCAATGTCTGAATGCAGATCGTAAGACCTGGTTCTGTCATTGATCAGTAAGCGGTTCCAGGAAAACAAGTTTAATTACCTGTTGAACGGAGGGCTTTTCGGTATTGCTCCACGGAGCTTAGCCGGTAAGTCAGGGTTTGTTAAATGGATCCTGGAAAGGGATTTTGAAGACAAGCCAGCCATAAACCGTACCTTGGCACTGTATGGTGGCTATGTGTATCATGCAGTGAAATGGGGGTGAATGTCCAATTTACCCCCATTTGCGTTTTTATAGAATTCTTCTCACCTGTTTGTTAAGGATAAGTGTTAAGAATCTTGTGGCAATGAGCGCCGGGATTGTTCTGGGTGCAACGGTCAGGGGAGGAAGAATCGTTGAACATGGTACGGGAAAAAATGAAAAAAAAGCGGCTTCAAATTGAAGCCGCTTTTTTTACGGGTAAGTTCTGATATGTTGTGGTTAGTTTATTATGATAATTGCATTCCGGGAAGAAAACCGGCAATCAATTTCACGGCATCCTTTTTCTCTATCCTGCGTTTTTTGGAAAGTACGGTTTGGGATTGATATTTGTCAGGATCAAACCTTTTTTGTGCATCAGGATTTGCAAAAAGAACCCTTCGAACCCCAAAACCATGCCTATTACACTGATAGAACAATGTATAGTCATCGGTAAATGCAATAAGTGATTTACATTTTTCATCCGGGTTAACGGCAATCTTCATGTTCATTGCAGGATCGTCGTAATAAACCTTAAAGACTTCGTACTTCTCTCCCTGGAAGTAAAAGAGATCATTGGTGGATCTTACCACAAAATCACCAGCCGGTGTATTCGTGGTCCCGGTTGTGTATACATCAGTGATCCCGCCATCAGCAAAAACTGTTGTACCTGTCATAACAATTGCCACTGCAATTGTCATCATCCTTGAAATAAAACTAACCTTTGTTTTCATAATTTCTAATATTAAATGTTCATTGAGAATAATTGTTTGTATGTATTGGTTCAAAAAAATCACAATTCATGCCAAATCGTTTAAGTTACAGGTATGCAGATATATAGCGTTTTTGTGAAGATGTAAAAATGTGTTAAAATTGTCCGATTATGCACAGGTTTGTACGGAGTGTACGAATTTGAATGTGGATATTAAAATATTGACATGCAACTTATTACGCAATTTTACATTTGCATTTCACATACTGAAAGTTGTAGTTTATTATTGGTTCGCTCCCTGCAACCGGATTGCCTAAAAAAAGAAAAACCCCTCCATACATTGCATGGAAGGGCCTTTCAGTATATAAAAGATGTTCCTGTCTATTCAATGATCACTTTATCCACCCTGGTGCTTCCATCTATTGTGATTTTAATGAAGTAGAGCGATGGTTTCAGATCAATGATATCCACTTCTTCAAAATCACCCCTGATGAGGGTATTCATCATCTTTTTACCTGTTATGTCATAGATATCGAACTGCATCTCCATGCCGCTGCTGTTTTCAACGAACAATACATCAGTGGCCGGATTCGGGTAAATATTCACGTTGAAATTATTGAATTCAGTCACATTGGTGAAGGTTACTGCCAGGGTATCGGATGGTGCCGATAAACACCCATCGGCACTTGTAACGATCACGAAATAGTCTCCCTCTTGAATCACTTTAAAAGTCTGTTCTGTGGCGCCTTCGATGGCTGTTCCATTGAAATACCATTGGTTGCCATCCGGTACACTTGAAGTAAGAATCGAATCACTGAATGCAACAACAGGAGTATCAGGTTGCTCAAATACTGTAAGGTCAAGTACTATCGTACTGTCACATCCAGTGCCTGATGTGGTCGTATATGCATACTGTCCTGTTTCAGTCAGGACCATGCCCTGCCAGGTTAGTGTATCACCTCCGCAAAGCGAGTATGCTAAAGTATCGATAGAGGGTTCCCCGACAACCAGGTTCAGGCGATATATACTGTCACATCCGAACAGAGGCTGGTATGCCATGTCATAAATTCCAGTAGTATCGTAGTAATTGCCCTGCCACTGCACACTGTCTCCCTGGCAAATTGAAATATTCTCCTCAAAAAGGTAGGAAGGTATTACATTCAGGGTTAGCCGAACAGTGCTGTCGCAGCCGGAAAGGGAGGTGAGGCTTAGCTCATATTGGTAGGTGCCTGCTTCGGGATATAGGTATGCCCCATCCCACATCACGCTGTCGCCTTCACAGATTGTGACCTCTTCTTCGGTCAGGAATGAAGTTCCAACCTCCAGGTTCAGGCGTGTTGTGCTGTCACAACCGGATACTGAAGGATAGGTTTCCTCATAGGTTCCTGCAACAGAATAATAATTGCCGTCCCACATTACACTGTCACCTGCACAAATGGCCACATTTTCTTCGATGAGATAGGATTCATTCACATGAACCGCGATCGATGAAGTCGCGGAGCACGCATTGACTGTGCCTGTTACCTCATAAACCATGGGTTCCACAGGTGATACAAAAATGGAGGCGGTTGTTTCTCCAGTGTTCCAGGTATATGTGTCGGCCCCGGATGCAATAAGTTCAACTGTGCTGCCTCCACAGATGACTGTATCCCCACTGATGGTTATATCAGGGATTGAGTCAAAAGCAACATTCAGCGAATCTTTTACTGTACATCCGAATTCGTTGGCAACTTCCAGAACATATGTTCCTGGTTCAGTAACAAGCAATGTGTCATTGTCCGACAATCCGTTGTTCCAGTTGTAGACCGAAAAACCGGAAGGTGCAACAAGCAGAACAGAATCACCCACACATGCAGCAATATCGGCTCCCAGTTCCAGAGATGGAGCAGGATTGTAGAATACCTCTACCGTATCCGTAGCAGAGCAGTTGCTGCCGCTGGTGACCGTTACAACATATGTTCCGGATTCCGTCACGATGAGCTCTGAAGTATTGTTTGTTGTCCCTTCCCAGTTGTAGGTGTCAAAACCGTTCCCTGCTGAAAGCACAACCGAATCGGTACCGCAGGCATATACATCCGGACCCATGTCCACTGTAATTTCGGAATCAAATGAAACATCAATGGTATCAGAGCTTGAACACCCGGTAACTATATCGGTGACAGTAACGGAATAGGTTCCTGTCTGGCTCACTGTGATCGAACTGCCGGTGCTGTTATCGGACCATTCATACAGGTAATCTCCGTTTGGTGCCTGGATCGTGTAGTCGGATCCTTCACAAAGAATTACATCTTCACCGAGGTTAACATCCACCTGCACAAAATCAACCAGGATCGTATCGCTGTTTGAACACCCGTTAGCATTGTTCACTGTGGCAATGTAGGTGCCCGACTGGTCCACGGAAATGGTTTCAGTGGAGTCGCCGGTGGACCAGGCATAGCTGCTGAAACCTGTTCCTGCAGAAATCTCCAGCACACTGCCGGCACAAAGGGCCGTGTCACTGCCAAGATCCACTTCCGGCAAAGGCAAAACAGTGATGTTGATTGTATCCGAAACAGATGAACATCCATATGTATCTGTGACTTCAACGAAATATGTTCCTGAGGTGTCAACTGCGAGCTCCCGTGCAGATGAAACTCCTCGATTCCAGTTGTAGGATGCAAATCCGGATCCGGCATCGAGAGTTACAACACTACCATCACATATGGATGTATCGCTTCCGAGCTCGACAACAGGAAGTGCATTAAAGGTGACCAGGACCGTATCGGTGCCCTGGCATCCCAGCGAATTGGTAACGATAACGGAATATTCGCCTGATGCGGTAACTTCAAGGAATTCCGTTGAAGAACTACCATTGGACCAGGTGTAGGTTTCAAACCCGGTACCTGCATTCAATGTAACCGTGTCGTCTTCACAGGCAATCACATCACTGCCGAGCGAAACGGCAAGATCCCCGTAAACTTCTATCTGTACGGTTTTTTTATCATTTCCCGTATTTCCGTCAAATTCGTTGCTTAATAATGTATATGCACTAAGGGTGTAGCTACCGGGGGCGGACATGTTCACTGTTGAATCAAAGGTAAAATCAACAGAAGACGCCGGCGGCAGTTCAGCTGACAGGATCAAAGTGTCTTTTATGGAATTTTCGCTGTTAAGCTGGTATCCAACAACTATGGTATCTCCTGCACTGTAGGTAATGTAGCCGTAATTGTAAACAGATACCGTAACGCTCTCCGCACCGGTCAATTCACATGCCGTAACTGGCGAAATGATGGCAGATGCCCCAAGGTCCTCGCTTTTGGATCCGATGATGTTTCCATTATCAGTTCTGGCATTTGGCGTTCTCTCATTCAGGAGAAGGCTGTTGATATTTACATAGGCGTACTCGTTGAGCGTCAGATCAGCTGTCAGATTGAAGCTTATGTAGAACAATATGCCTTCCTGGTTGAATCCATTCGCCCCTGCCATAGCAAGGTTGATAAGATTACCGGAGGATGATTCGGAGAATGTCCAACCTTCAGTAAGTGTTCCGGAAGTAACGATCCCGACATACTCCAATTCCGGGGTCCTGAAACTGAATTCAGCTTCAAGGGACGATACAGATCTGCCTTCAGGAAGATCATTGATGTAAACCGGGAGATTAAAGGATGCATTGACCGGTCCGGTGGTATCCGGAACGATAACCTCCGTATCAATAACGGTGATGTTGCCGCTTGTTTTGGTTGCGCCGGCCGAATCAACGGCTGTTACCTGTATTACCCCGCTGTGGATCCCCAAAAGCATACCGGAGCTGTCTATTTTAGCTACAGAAGTATCACTGGAGCTCCAGGTGTAGGGAAGAATCCCGTTCGAAGCAGAAAACTGCAGTGAATCTCCCGCAATGACCGTTGCAGTATTTGGACTGATGCTGATGTTTGCAAAGTTGATGGTGGAGAAATAGCCATTGGTAATCATGGCAAGTAGATCCTCATTAAAAAGCACATCGTTGAAACTCAGGCTGGTAGCTCCTGTATTTTCAGAAGAGATGTCAAATCTGAGGTACATGAGCGCACCTTCTCCGGTAATCGGTGTATTCTCTGCAAATGCAATATCAATGGCATTGTTCCCTAAATTATATTGAGGAACAATTCCGTCCAGCAGCGTTGTATCCGTAATAATTTCTACTAATTCCAGGAGCCCCTGGTTGTAAGTTACAGTGAAGTTCCCTGACACTATGCCCAGACCGGTGAGGTCGGTAGTGTTTACTGGTATGTCGATGGTTCCTCCCTGCCATTCTTCCAGGTTTCCCGGAATGCTCAACCTGTAACCGCGTACCTCAATGGAACCGTCTGTTATGTCTGTGAGACCATTGCTGTCAGTCACACTAACCTTATTGATCCCCGGACCTGTTGCAGTCAACAGTCCGCTTTCATCAATGCTTGCAACTGCAGTATCAACAACTTCCCAGGTGAATGGTGAAAGCGTGTCTCCTCTGACATACATCTGGAGTTGTTCGCCTGACTGAAGCAGTGAACTGTTGGGTCCGATGGTTATTTTGGGCGCCGGAGTAATGTTAACGCTTCCATTTATATATTCCATCAGGGGATTTCCCTCGTTAAAGTAGTTATATTCATTCGAGGCTGTGAATCCGATGTACATAGTGCCGGGTTGAAGCAATTCGAACCTGATGTAAATGAATGCACCACTGCCTGTCAATGTGGAGGATCCGGCTCCTGTAATGCCAATAAAGCCCGGATCATCAAGGTTGGCAGTTGCAGAGCCGAAAGAGCCTGCAATGGCTCCTTCAGTGATCACAGAGTCAGCTCTGAGGTAATTGCTGTTGTAAGTTATCCCCAACACATATGAAAATACTCCTTTATCTGTAAAAGAGCTGTCGGCGTAAACCGGAATGTCAATATATGTTCCCTCGACGCCCGTGGTATCGGGAATACGCATTCCTATGGATTGACTGAATAATTCTCCTCCTGCAAGAAGCAGAAAGAGAATTAAGAAATTTTTGAAAGTTTGTCTCATTAGTAATCTCCTTTTAAAAGTTTGCATTCACTTGGTTGAATCCATTACTAATGAATGATTTGTATCTTCCTGGTTTGTGCATCACCGTTGGATTGATACCTGATGTAGTAAACCCCTTCTGAAAGCCTGTTCCCACTCTGGTCCGTGGCATCCCACTGGTAAGTGTAGTTACCTGTGAGCTGAGTTTCATTCACGAGGCTCGTCACAACCTGGCCGAAGGTATTGTATACTTCAAGTCTCACGTGCCGGTTGTCTGCATCAACCCTGTAAGTGATGTTGGTGTAATCGCGAACCGGGTTCGGGTAGATGTCCCCGAGACCTGACTGATCTGCATTCAACAGATCCACGCCTGTCGGACTTCCGTAGAACGTAATCTTGGCACCCGATGCCAGGGATGTAAGGTTGGCATCGTTGGCAAGGAATTTGTCCACTTCGACGTTTGCCGTACCTGATTCTACAATGCTTTCTTCAACGGTGAATGTAAGGTAGGCAACATCTCCTGCATTATTTAATGGTGATGTGCCTGCTGCAGCAATATAGATCTTTCCTTCTTTGATGTTGATGTTCACATTCATATTGCTGATCAGTGCCGCTGTAGAAAGATCGGTAAGCGTGAGAACAGCAGGATCATATCTTAATACAGCCTGCAGGGAGTATAGGTTATCCACCATGGAGATCCTCACCGGGACCATGATCTCATCTCCCGGGTATACCGTGAAATTATCCATGCTCAGTTCAACATCGGAAACCGTTTGAACCGTTGCAGATTTCTTGGTTTCTTCTGCTGCAAAGTAATCGATTAGTCCCACTGAGAACTGGAGGATCAGGGATGCATCAAAAGCTGAAACATCGCCATTGTCGCTTACATCGGCCACTACCTGCTGGGCCGCATCCAGGGTAATACTGGCCACCGCATGTTGCAATATAAGTGAAGCATCATATGCCTGCACCCTTCCGTTCAGACTCACATCACCCATGATCGGGTTGTTGCCCATGGTCATCCAGGGATCATATGTGACTCCGTCGGTAACCTCTTCCCCGGTGCCATCGGGATTGCCGGCATGGGTCGGACCGGAGTTGTTTCCCCACCAGTTGTTGGTGGCATCAACAGTGAATGACATATCCACATTGTTTACAGCCAGGCTGTGAACATCGAAGAAATCGCTGTAGTTGATCACAGGATTGGATGAGCCCTGGATATTAATCCCCTCGTTTACGTTTATGAATGATGTGTATGTAATGGTCGGGCTGGCACTGTATGTAACAACAGCCGAATATCCGCCCGTATTTTTGATCACCCCGTTGGTAATGACACAGGAAGCGTCAATAGCGGTATTCTGAAACTCTATACCTCGCCAGGAACCATCGCTTGAACTTGTATTGTCACCATCGGCATTGGAATCGCCACCGTAAAAATCATCATAAATAGAAGTGAATACAATGGTGCTGTCGGCTCCTTCCTTGCCATTTGCCAGCAGCCCTTTCTGTACATTGATATAACCACCGTTGGTGAATTTCATTACTACGCCGGGATCGATGCTGAGTATGGCTCCTGTTCCAATTGTATAATAGTTGAACATATAGGGGATGTTCTCAATTCCACCGAAAGTCCTTCTCGGAAGGGTCACATCCTGTGTAAGGGTCTCGTAATTCACCTCGATCATCCTGTAAGTGGTTCCTGAGATGACATTGTTCTCGGTCAGCGCCGGATAAGCAACCAGGGAAATGGTGAATGGACAATATTTCAGATCGTGGAAAGTGTTGCCCGAGAATAAAGGCTCTGAAACCCCATTCATAGCTATTCCCGTGTTCATGTCCCTGAACATGTTGTTTGAGAAGGTTGGTGATGCACTTTTCAGTTCAGCACCAAGACTGCTGTACCTGAAAATAGCATGTTCTATCCGGCTGGAATCGTCACTTACGTTGTTAAACGTGATCCATGTACCGTTCCAGCTGGAGATGCTGGTCGGACCGTCATTCCCGCTGTCAAGAGGACGTCCGTAATCATCGTCATAAAAACTTGTAAATACTACTGGCTCCGCAGCTGTGCCCTCGACCATCAACCGGCCGTTTACACTGAAATTAGCAGATGAGTAGGAATAATACGAATAACTCCTCGCTGTTTCAAAAACCATTCCGGCGGGAATGGTAAGAACGGTTCCGTCATTGATGGTATATGTACCGTTCAGGTGGTAGGTGATGCTGTCAATATCGGCGAAGCTCCTGAACGGGATCGTGTCGGACTGGGAATATGTCTCAGCGATCACCTCAATTGTCCTGGATCCGACATTTGCAATGCTGTTCCCTGAGAAAACAGGATTTGAGAACATGCTCATGCGTACAGGGAAATAGGCCACATTAAAGATCTCGTTGTTGGTTATTACAGGATCTGCAGAGCCACTGATGGTAAAGGCATTGTAACGGGCCAGTTCGATGACAGATGAGTCGATTAGCGCGTATGCGCTCTCTACCTTCACAGGATTGCTGGTATACCTGATGTTGCAGTTCTGCAGGATGTTTGTATTATCGATTCCGCTGGATCTGAATACTATCCCTCCCCAGTTGCCCGGAGAAGGAACGGAATTGTTTCCATCATCGTTGCTGTCTCCACCAGCTGAATCATCCTTGATGGATGTGAATGTGATCTTGTTATCGGAAGTTGCATCTGCAACAAGCGCGCCATCGACATAAATATACTGGCCGTAGGATTTGATCACGATACCGGGAGCCAGGGTGAGTGTTGCATTGGAACCAACAGTAAGTGTCTTGTCCAGCACATAGGCGATATTATCAATGCCCGCTACATTTCTTACTTCGAGTGTGGCATCTGAAGAAAGTGTTCCTTCGAGCAGTGCAAGCGCCTTGTCGCGGTTTGCAACAAACGACATGTTGCTGAATTGCGGGTCGGATGCAAGTGACATTCCGACAGGACTGGACTCACAGTTCTGGATGGTAACACCATCGAATACAGGTGCTGAGTTCCCTTCTATACGCAGGCCATAATGCAATCCCTGGTTGACCAGTGTATTTGAGATCACTGGGCTGGCATTGCTAAATTGAAGAGAGGAATAATTCCTTAACCAATAGTTGTCTCCACCATAACTTACTTCGACGTTGTCCAGTTTACAGTATGCATCATCGCTTGTATCCTCAAAAAGGATCCTGTCCCAGTTCCCGCGGGTGGGAGCTGTAGAATTCCCGTCGCCATTCGTATCACCCGGGTTCCCGATGTTGTCATTGTAGGTTGAGGTGAAAACGATCTTTTCCGTGGTGGTCCCCAGGGCCTGGAAACCTCCTTTTACATGGATGCTCTGATTGAGCAACTTAATTACAACACCGGGTTCAACGTCCACATAGGTTCCTTCGTTGATGGTCATTGTACTTAGCAGTATGTAGGTAATGTTTTCATAACCTGCAACAGTGCGCTTCCTGATGGTACCGTTCTGCGTAACTACACCTCCCAGCAGTCCGAGCGCATTCCATCCTACATTGGAGTATGTGTTTCCTGTAAATACAGGGTCGGCTGAACCTGATACCGCGAATGGAGTGTATTTGACATTTACCATGTTGTTCCCGGAGACTGTCGCACTGGAGGCCTCATAGAACTTTATGCCGTAATTCACATCCTTGATCTCATTGTTGGTGATGGAAGGACTAACGTTGGCAGTGATGATCGCTGCATCATTCATCGACGTGCTGTAATAATTTTCATTGCTTGCCGATGCATATTTAATGATGCAATTGTCAACAGATGAACTGGTGCTTGCAGTGGGAGCAAAAAATATACCCCCAAAATTTCCGATTGCAGGCGTTGTACTTGTACCATCCTTGTTGGTATCGTTGGGATTCCCGTGGTTGTCGTCCTTTGCAGAAGTAAACACGATCGGGTCTGATTCAGTTCCATTAGCAATCAGTGTCCCTTCAACCAGGATATTGTATCGGTTGTCTCCCTTGATCACAACCCCGGGATCGATGGTGAGAGTTCTTCCCTGGGGAATGGTGATCTTTCCAAGCATGAAATAGGTAATGCTGTCTATGTTGGTAAAGGATCGTTGTATGATGGAGGCATCAGCAGTTAGTGATCCGCCCAGCAGTCCGATGGCATCGTACTGGTTGTCGGAGAATGACAATACGTTTTCCGTCATCACCGGGCTGGATTCAAAAGACATGGCAATTGGGGTCACAGAGCTGGAGCCAATAGACGTGTATGACAATTCAGGATTTGATATCCCTTTCATGACGATGCCGAAGACGTTGCTGGTAAATTCACAGGAATCTATGGTTGGACTGGAGTTTACAGTAGTAACCCCACCATCAAGAGAACCATAATAACTGTTGTAACTACCTGCATACCTGATTTTCACCCTGCGGAGGACTGAGGCTGATGCTGTACTGTCGTTGTTGAATCTCAGTCCCTGCCAGTTTGCGGCTGCAGGTGCGGTGGCCGATCCATCGTTGTTGGAATCTCCGCCCCAGTTGTCATCAAGGTGGGATGTAAAGTAGATGGCGGATCCTACCGGGGCATCGGCATACAGGGTTCCGTTCATATTTATGGAGGAGCCAGACTTAAGAATATTACCTGGGCCTATCGTGAGGCTTCCGCTTTCATTTACGGTAAAACCAGATATAAACCAGTATGGAATGTTCAGTGTGGGTAGTACCCAGTTGTTGCTATTTGACGTAAAATAAATATAAGCAACATTGGAAAGGTTTCCGGTGAATGTGTTTGTGCCTTCTGCGATTAAGTGCCCCGGGCCATCATAAAAAATTGGTCTGTCTGTATTTGAAATTGATACAGTATTGAATTGAACCGTATCGTTGGTATTGAATCTTACCCCGTATGTGCCGTTACTTATCGATGAAGTATCAATATCCATCACCGATGCACCATGGTAATTGCTGTAGAGGCCATTGTAAAAACCGCTGATGTTGACATTGTTCAGCGTAACATTTCCTCCATAACTCATTTCCACTCCCGCTGCACTTGAATTGTCAGTTGCCCAGGTGGAAGAAGTGCTGATATCACCGTTTTTCATAACGAGTGTTCCGGTAGTATTTCGGATATTGACCCCATAGTTTTCAAAATTCAGGAGGTCTGTTCCATCGAGTGTTGCCGTACCATTGTACAGGTAAAAATGATCTGCGTACAAAATGTCACAGTCAGTCAGTGTGGCAGAACCCACAATGGAGGAATTTCCAACCACAATGTATTGCCAGTCCCCGGGTGCCGGAGTAGTCTCTGCCGAGGTGATGGTTGCACCGGTCGCATCCAGTGTTCCGAGCACTTCGATCTTTTGTCCGGAACTTACGTTGACGGTAACACCGCTCTGGATGGTCAGTGTTACACCGTCGGCAATTGTCAGGTTAGCCGTTACATTGTATGGACTGCCTGTTGTGGTCCAGGTTTCGTCCACTGAGATTGTACCTGATTTATTGGTTTGTGAAAAGCCGGTAAGGCCGATAAAAAAAAATGATAAAAGTAGAAGTTGCTTTTTCATGGTTTGAATGATTTTTGTAAAAAAACAGGGGCTTAAAATTAATAATAAAAAAAGGTCTGTAATTCTTATATTAAACATCACAAAGACAACCATAATTACTTTCAAATGTTCAACAGAGTAAGTTTTATTGACAAACATATAGTTTGACCACATGAAGGTTCGGTTTTGTTTGACGAACGAATAACAGGGCATGGTCACAGCAGGGATCCGGGGGTATGATATGACATCTTTGGATGATATAAAGATCCTGGAGTAATAATTTTATTTAGTGCTTGCAAGAAAGCTGCAGATTTTTTGGGATTCACCTCAACCCCTGATTCCGGAGGGATCAAATCAAAATGACAAATTAATCAAACATTGTCAACATACACACAAATAGAGCCTGCCAGGTAGTATTTGGAGAAAATGAAGGCATAATTTCCTCCCATAATCCCACCAGGATGCTTTTTTTATTGAGCCGGCTTTGTTTCGCAGTATTCAGGAATTTTCCTACATTTGATAACGTAATATAAACGCTTACCAACCAATATTACCAGATGAATCGTTTCTTATTGCTCACATCCAGAACATTTTTGTCGTTACTGATCTTACCCACGATGGTTACATGCACGCGTTTTCAGGAGCGTTCAGACCGCGAAACGGTGCGTTTCAATAATGACTGGAAATTCCTGATCTCAGATGATGATCATTCTGCTACAGATATGGATGATGATGACTGGCGGGCGCTGGATATTCCGCACGACTGGAGCATTGAAGGGGAATTCAGCCCGGAGCATCCTGCCACAACGGGAGGAGGAGCCCTTCCGGGAGGCACCGGCTGGTACAGGAAACATTTTACCGTTCCTGCCCGGGACTCAGGAAGGAATTTCTTTATACATTTTGACGGAATATATTGGAACAGCACAGTATACCTGAACGGGAAACTGATCGGGGAACGCCCCAACGGCTATGTGTCATTCCGTTATGACATGACTCCTTTGCTTCATTTCGGGGAGCGGGAAAATATACTTGCTGTGAAAGTGGATAATTCTGAACAGCCCAATTCAAGGTGGTACTCTGGTTCCGGTATCTACCGCAATGTCTACCTTATCAAAGTTCCCAAAGTTCATATTGATTCCTGGGGAACCTTTGTTACAACCCCGGTGTTTCATAACGAGACTGCCACAGTGAATGTTGCCGCTTCAATTCGGAACACACACGTGGATCCCGTGGAAGCTGACATCTTCTATAAAATCATTTCTCCCTCGGGAAAGGTTGTTTCCAGGGCCAGGAAGGTCGCCGTTATTCCTGCTTCATCAACAGCAGACCTTGAAGCTTCATTTGAGATCACCAAGCCCCGGCTTTGGTCGGTTGACAAGCCGGAGCTGTACCGCATTCAGATTGCCGTCCGACGACCGGGAGGAGAAAAGGATCTTAAAGAAACCAAATTTGGAATCAGAACCTTCAGGTTTGACAGTGAGAAGGGTTTTTTCCTGAACGGGAAGCCTTTGAAGATACTGGGCGTGTGTAACCACCACGACCTCGGTTGCCTTGGAGCGGCGGTGAACCGGAGGGCCATTGAACGCCAGTTGGAACTGTTGAAGGGCATGGGCGTAAATGCCATACGTACAGCGCACAATCCACCCGCGCCGGAACTGCTTGACCTGTGCGACAGGATGGGATTCCTTGTAATGGATGAGACCTTTGATATGTGGGCAAAAAGAAAGTCTCCCTTCGACTACAGCCGGTTCTGGGACGAATGGCATGAACGGGATCTCAGGGATCACATCCTGCGCGACAGGAACCATCCTTCCGTATTTCTCTGGAGCATCGGTAATGAAATTCTTGAGCAATGGGATTCCTCCGGCATCGAAATGACCAGGGAGCTGTACGATATTGTACGTGAACTTGATACAACCAGACAGATTGTTACAGGCAATAATTTTCCCTATCCCGGCAACATGTTGCTTGAAGCGGGTGTAATGGATGTGATCGGATACAATTACAAACACGAGGATTTCCGGAAGTTTCCGGAAACCTTTCCGGGGAAATTCTTCATTGCGACAGAAACCACTTCCGGACTCATGACCCGGGGGTATTACGACATGCCCTCCGACAGCATCAGGAGGTGGCCCTACCGGTGGGACAGGCCTTTTCGTGACGGCAACCCCGATCATACGGTATCGTCTTACGACAATGTAAGCACACCATGGGGATCCACGCATGAGGAATCCTGGTCGGCAATCAAAAAACACGATTTCCTGTCGGGGATGTTCATTTGGACAGGTTTCGATTACCTTGGTGAACCCACACCTTACGGCTGGCCATCGCGCAGCTCCTATTTCGGGATCTTCGACCTGGCAGGATTTCCCAAGGATGTGTATTACATGTACAAAAGCGAATGGACCGATGAACCTGTCCTCCATATATTTCCACATTGGAACTGGGTAGACGGACAGGAGATCGATGTATGGGCCTACACAAACTGTGAATCGGTGGAGCTTTTCCTTAATGGAAGGTCCATGGGTGTAAAGCAGAACAATGATACAACCCTGCATTTGCAATGGAGGCTGAACTATGAACCCGGTGAAGTGCTCGCTGTTGGGGTGTTGCCGGACGGAGATACACTGGTTACACGCGTACGTACTGCAGGTGAGCCTGTAAAACTTGAAGTGCTGGCAGACAGGGATCAGATATTGGCAGATGGACGGGACCTGGTTTTCCTGACGGTAAATGTGCTGGATGAAAATGGCATTCTTGTTCCGCATGCAGACAACATGGTACAGTTCAGGGTGGAAGGGGATGCACACATAGCAGCAACAGATAATGGCAACCAGGTCGGTCACGAATCCTTCCGGTCGCCTTCAAGGAAAGCATTTAACGGAAAATGCCTGGCCGTTGTGCAGGCAGGGAACAAACCCGGGGAAATCAGGATCAGTGCATATTCAGAAGGGTTACAGGGTAGAGAGGTGACTGTGAAAATGAGGTGAAAATCTATATCAAGGATCGGCTCCTTGATCTTTTATAAATTACAAACAGCCAATCAAAATTCAATACCATAAAACACAAAATATGAAAAAGCTAAGATTGTTCGCGGCACTTATTTTCGTTGCTGCATTTAATGTCACTGTGAATGCCCAGTTGCAGGGTTTCAACATTGTTAATGAACCGGTGGATATCAGCAAGGATTTCGCTGATTTTCAAAACACCTATTACGTGGCTTCGGGGCTGACCGATTTTGATCCCGCTTCGGCAACAGGAAAAATCGTTTACCGCAGGTACGAGTATTCCACGCGGATGGCATTCAACAACATGCTGGGAGCATTGAGGGAGGTGGAGCAGAATGAATTTCCGGCTAATGAATATGAAGCATCGCCCACGCTGCCATTTGCCCTGGAATTCATTTCAGACAGAACGGTTCGCATCAAGGCAAAAAGCGGATTTGACCGGTACGACGATGAGCGCTCATTAATGCTTGTTGATGGTACAGTTGAACCCGCAGATCCGTGGCAATACAGCATAAAGGATAATGTCCACATCTATTCCGGTTCGGAGGGAAGGATTGAGATACAGGAGGCCCCTTTCCAGATCTGCGTATATGACGGTAACAACAGGTTGCTTACCAGCACCAATACTATGCAGGAGAATTCAGGAACCTACACGCCTGTGCTGCCGTTCAGCTTTGTCAGACGTGCATCCGATTATTCGAGGAGTTTCAATGCTGCATTCAACCTATCTCCCGGCGAAAAGATATTCGGGCTGGGAGAGTCGTTTACCCAATTCAACAAGCGGGGATCAAAAGTAGTGCTGTTTACCGATGATGCCAACGGCACACAGAATGAGACCATGTACAAGCCCGTTCCCTTCTTTATGAGCAGCCGGGGATACGGCGTATTCATGCACACATCCACCCCGATAACCTGCGATTTTGGAAAGTATTATTCAGGTGTATCCTCATTGATGATCGGTGACGAAGAACTTGACCTGTTCCTATTTCTGGGTGATCCGAAAGACATCCTTGATGAATATACGAACATCACCGGGAAGTCACCGGTACCCCCATTGTGGTCGTTCGGTTTCTGGATGAGCCGCATCACCTATTTTTCTGAAGCAGAGGGAAGGGAAGTGGTGAGCCTGCTGAGGAAGCACAAGGTGCCTTCGGATGTCCTGCACTTCGATACAGGCTGGTTTGGTGTCGACTGGCAATGTGATTATACCTTTGCACCCGACCGTTTTGATGATCCTGAAAAGATGCTGAGTGATTTCAGGGACCAGGGGATTCGCACCTGTCTCTGGCAGCTTCCCTATTTCGTTCCCAACAACAAATTGTTTGATGAGATTATAGAGCAAGACCTTTACGTCAAGAACGACAAAGGAAACTTGCCAAGGGAAGATGCCGTCCTGGATTTTACCAATCCGCTTGCAGTAGACTGGTACCAGAATAAGATAAAGGGACTGCTCGACCTGGGCGTTTCTGTGATCAAGGTTGATTTCGGCGAGGCAGCGCCATTTAATGGATTGTACTCCAACGGGAGAACAGGCTTCTATGAACATAATCTATACCCGCTGCGGTACAACAAAGCTGTATCGGATATCACCAAAGAAATAACCGGAGAAAGGATTATCTGGGCGCGCAGCACCTGGGCAGGCAGTCAGCGTTACCCGATGCACTGGGGCGGCGATCCTGCCAACACCTACTCGGCCATGTCTGCCACCCTGAGGGCCGGACTCTCGATCGGGCTTACAGGATTCTCATTCTGGAGTCACGACATCGGCGGCTTTGTTTCCAGGACACCGGAGAATATTTACAGGCACTGGACCCCGTTCGGTATGCTGACCTCCCATGTAAGGAGCCACGGTCACCCGCCCACCGAACCCTGGGAATACGGTGAAGATTTCCTGAATGCCTTTCGTGAGGCAACCAACATGCGCTATGAGCTGATGCCTTACATCTATGCACAGGCCCATGATTGCTCTGAAAAAGGATTGCCGATGCTGCGGGCATTGTTCGTGGAATTTCCAGGTGATCCCGGCTCCTGGCTGATCGATAACCAGTACATGTTCGGATCGGATATGCTGGTTGCTCCGCTGTTCAGCGATGAATTGTCGCGCGATGTATACCTTCCGTCCGGAACATGGATCGATTACCAGACAGGTACAGCATATAACGGTGGCTGGCACCATATTGAATCCGGTGAGGTCCCCATCGTTGCACTGGTTCGGGCAGGTTCGGTGATCCCCCACATCAAACTGGCTCAATCCACTGCATTCATGGACTGGTCGAGGATCACCCTTGATGTCTTTGAAGATGAGAACGGCAATGCAGACGGACTGGTTGTTATCCCGGGAGGGGAATTACATTCTATTGAGGTTACCGGCACGGAGGGAAAATATGAGCTGAAGGAAAATCCGTTTGGAAAAACGGTGAAGTTTAAGTTTAAGAAGTAGGAAGCCAGGGGTCAGTGGCCAAAGGTCGGGTTACAGAAGTTCTTACGCCAATGGATGTAAGGATTGAAAATCCTTTCGAAAATATTCCTACCTTTAAAATATCCAATTGCAAACCATTATATTTTCAAACCATTCATCATGAAAAGCAGCTTTTTACTAGTTATCGCACTTATCATAACCTGTATGGCACTCCATGCGCAGTCGTTCAAACTGGATCTTTACCCTGAAGGAGCGATCCCGAATTACAAAGATGTTGGGGAGGAGGAGGTATGGGATACCACAGACATTGTGCGGATCAGGAAGGTTCAGGTGCCGGATATCCAGGTATTCCTGCCCGCGAAGAAAAACCGGACCGGTGAGGCCGTGGTGATCTGTCCGGGCGGCGGCTACCACATCCTTGCTTACGACTGGGAAGGGGAGGATATTGCAAAATTCTTCAATTCAAAGGGCATTGCCGGGATCGTTCTGAAATACAGGCTTCCCACATCCGAGGCCCAGGTCGAACCGCATTTGAGTCCGCTCATGGACGCACAGCGAGCCATGCGCATGACCAGGCATCATGCCGAAGCGTGGGGGATCGACCCGGGGAAGATCGGCATCATGGGATTTTCAGCAGGAGGACACCTGGCCTCTTCATTGAGTACGCATTATGATGCCGGTAATATGGTTGCAGATGACCCGGTGGAAAGAGAAAGCTGCAGGCCAGATTTTTCGATACTCATGTACCCCGTGATCTCATTTACCGGTGAGTTCCAGCATTCCGGCTCCCGGAAGGCTTTGGTGGGTGACAACCCTGAGCTGATGGAATACTTTTCAAATGAATTACAGGTAACAGAAGACACCCCACCCGCGATATTGATTCACTCCTCAGATGACAAAGCTGTGCCTGTAAAGAACAGCATTGTGTATTACGAGGCATTGCTGGAAAACGGGGTTGAAGCGGAGATGCATATCTATCCTTACGGAGGTCATGGTTATTCCCTGGCCATCGGGCAGGGGAGGCTGGCCGGATGGACGGACAGGGTTGTGGACTGGATAAGGGGACAATAGGAGCCAGGGGCCAGGACAGGGGGACTTGGGGACTTGGAGTCAGGCCAGCAACCAGTAACTCGCCTTCGCTGAAGCTACGGCGGACAAAGCAACAAAATCAGTTCGACGGTTCGACAGTTCGACAGTAAATGATCAGCGGACATGGCTACATAGTATCTGATGTACCGCAACACCGCAACACCGCAACACCGCAACCAATCTACCAAATATGTGTCATTAAAATTTGACTTTACACATGTTTTTCATAACTTGTTAAAGGAATTGAACTGCACTCCTTTTAAATTTTACCTATGAAGTAATTATAGAAGCTATGAAACGAATTGTTTACCAAGAATTTTAATTAGTGACTGAAAGAAAACGCATAATTTTTGACAGGAATGCATTAGAATCATATATGATGCTACATATAACAGCAGGCTGGTCAATGTCTTAAAATGACACTAAAAAAAAATAACTGAAAAATGAGAGGAGTTAATTTCAATGGTAATGGGAGAAAATCATTTTTGATTTTAATAATATTTTTATTTTCCATGGCTGGCTATGGGCAGGGAACAGAAGATAAATTATATATCATTATTGACAGTCTGAAGATTGTTAAAATGCTAAAATTAAACTTTATTGAATATCGATTGAAGCCTTTACAACATGAAGCTGCAGGAGCGGATAGTATAAAGCTTATCGAAATGGAGAAGCACCTAAGCGACAAAGAGATACGTAAAAAAATTACAGAATGTTTCAATGAGGTTTTTACAGAAGAAGAAATAAATGAATTGTATGATTTTATAAGCTCCTCAGCATTCCACAAGCTTGTTAATTCTTCATTAGCGATTACACGTATTTCAAAGAAATTTGAAGCTATAAACGCTGAGCTTGACAGAATTGCAATTAATATCAACAAAAAGAAAAACCAGGAACAATCTGGCTATGAATTTAAGCCTGTACCTGTTGACAGGGAAGATGGTGTTTATGCCACGGTTGATTATAATTCCGGCGCTGATGTAAATGATATCATACTTGAGGAAACCCCGGCAATAACAACAAAGGATATGCTGGAGGCTGAAAAAAATACCGATGCTTATGGAAATACATATATTGATATTACACTTACAGAGAACGGTGCAGAAAAATTATATTTGCTTACCGTGTATAATATATCAAAACCACTTGCAATTGTAATTAATAAGCATATTGTTTCGTTACCTGTCGTACAATCTGCAATTTCAGCCGGGAAGGTAAGAATTGACGAGCATCTCTCCGATCAGCAGATTGAAAATATAATCAGCAGGATAAGAAATTATTAAAGCCATGATTAACCCAAGTTTACGTGTAGGCGGGTTGCAGCGGTTATGCAACGGTATGTGGCTCATAAATAAAGTCGGTGTAAACTGATAAGAAATCGCTTCGTACCCTCTTACGAAACCGTACCATCAACTAATGTGTCAAATGCCAAAGCAGGTGATATGATCAGTTAGTTCATTAAACAGGAATTAAGCAATTTGCTTTTCTGCCATGAAACTGTTGATGTTCTTAATCATCAAAATGGCGCATATTATCGTAAAAACATTAATACCGGGAATGATAAATACTGCAGGGATCAACATTTTGAATACCTTGTATTGTTTGCCAGGCAGCAAACCGTTAATATTAATTTAAAACCTTCGACCGCAATGAAAAAAAGAACATTTGACATTATTGTGGTATTGCTGATTGCAATCTTTCTAATCACTCTTAATCAGATTGAATTACTTGAAAAATCAGCCAAATTTATGTTTGTGCCCATATTGGCATTTTACTTTGTTGGTCAATATTCGGAAAGAAAATTTCAAAAATGAAAGGATTCTCCCGCAGTTGGAAGAAAATGGAATGTTTGTGATCTCTTTAACAGTTGAAAGAGATTTTGAATATATTTGGATAAAAGAGTTGATATGAAAAGGACCAATATAAGCACCATCCTAACCATCTTATTACTGTATTTGATTTTACCTAAAAGCTGTATACTTTTTTCATGGGACGAATTCGATCCAATGTCTTACAAAATCAAATACAGGAATGGTACCGATGACACAGTTGGCATCATTTTCATCCCGCATCAACAGGATAATATATTATTCATTCTTCCTGATTCTAATTATGTTGCAGAGGGAGGATTTGGTTTTGATTTTGAGGAAGATCCTGTTATTGATGGTCTGTTCTCTACAGATGACAATAGATTTTGGAATGAAATTTCAATCGTTTGGAATGATACATTTAAACATACATGGTATGGTCCTCCTAGAGAAATGCCTGACAGTATTCATAGTTTTTTCAATTACAACTCCTGGGATGTCATAGCAGGGCCTGAATCCACCACCGGATTTGTGAGATTTACAATTCTTGAAGCTGATTTAACTGCAAATTAAGCAGGTAATTTGTTCGGACAAATGTTGTCAATAATTTTCTATCATTCTCATTGTAAATTGGATACAAAAATTTATATTTGATTACATCAAATGATGCTGCCAGGATCAAAAAAATTACCAACAATGAAAAAACTAAAATTAATTTTTGCAATGGCCTGCCTTGGATTGCTGGTTACCGGATGCCAGGATGAGAATCCGGATCAATCAGGCGAGTCAGGATTGTTAGATTTCCGGACATCCAATCCTGTTGTGATTGCCGGTAAAAGCATGTCGTATTTGAAATCGGTGGCAGAGAATCCGCCATTGACAGGTGATACAACCAAAACCTATACAACCAGTCTGCTGCTGTGTATTGGTGATGTATGGGTCTCACAGGGAGAGGTGAAGGAAGGGGAAGCCGACAGCCTGGAATGGTTGAGAATCACCGGATCAACAAACAGGGAAATTAAATTGTTTGAGGACTATTCCTTCGAGGCAAAGACAATACCGGTCGGCACCTACAATAGCATAAAAATCACCTTCAGAAATGTTTTCTACAGGTACGCGCAGCTGGTCTCAGACCCTTCAATAACTTACGAGTTGCTGGAAACAATGGGAAGCTGGACAGAGCCCTGTGATGTGAACGACACTACATGGGCGACCACAAATTACTTCGGACCGGCGGGCAACCATAGACTCAATGATGACGATGTATTCGAGCTGGTTTCGGATGGTGAAAAGATCGGTGGCTTTACCATCGAGGCGGATAAAACCGCAATAGTAACCTGGAGGCTCGGTGCAGGTGTTACCACGCCTTGCATCACCTACCTGATCGACGAAAACGATAACCTTGTCTGGGATTGCGGCATTGACCGCATGGAATTTGAATGTCCCCCTGAGATGGAATACATGTGGGATTTTGTAGTGGATTATGAATAGATGTCCAATTTTGAGTTGATGAGATTTGCAATGGACCTGCGTGTGCTTTATTAAGATTTCGAGACACCTGGACTCAGTATTCAGCGAGGTTGTCAATACCCCGGATTTGTAGTATGTTTATTGCTGAATTTTATGCACCATGCGAAGAGGACCAGTATTGCTTTTCTTTACCATATTCATGAACAAATTATTGACCACATTACTATTGACACCGTTACCAAATCAGAATGGGATTCATTTTCGGTTGACAAAGCCAAAGAAACCATAAAAGATTTCCCGGAATACCTCGAAAAACATAATGACAAAATTCCGTAACAAATACAGAATAGAATCGAACAGATGCCAATATTGGGATTATTCTGCGCCGGGACGATATTTCGTTACCATTTGCATAGTGAACAGGGAATGTATTTTAGGCAAAATTAATAATGGGAACATGGTTTTATCTGAATACGGGGAAATTGTAGAATCAGAATTTATTAAAATACCCAATACAAACCAACCATTAACGAAATAAAACAATACAGGAAATATCGGCGAAAAATGATAATACCAAAATTGACAGGAAAATTCCAGATGCAGACATCAAAACAAATAAATATCCTGCGAAATACGCCCGGCAGAATAAATTGGCAACCCAATTACCACGACCACATTATCCGTGACGATGAATCATACCAACGAATTAAACAATACATCATCGAAAATCCATTGCAATGGAACGATGATAAATTTTATCATGATCCAGACAATTGAAAGAACAGAAAAACAATGGCAACAACCAAAATAGCATGGACAGAAAGCAAATGGAACCCGGTAACAGGATGCAATATTCGTAGGTTATCTGATTCGAATAAATTATAAAAAGGAAGAAGTAAATCCCTTTTATCTTAATTGTTATCTAAGAGTTTTGGAGTGAACCAATCTAATTTAAATGACACAAAATTAAAGAAATACTTTCCTCTGAATTTATTACCTCGAATGAACACATGCAAAAGACATCTGCTTTCTCTGTATTTCATGGTGATGGCAACAATATCCATTGCCCAGTCCCATACCAGCATTAGCGGTGTTGTTTTCAATGCCCGGGATCTTTCGGCACTGGATGGCGCTTCCGTGGTGAATATGCAAACCGGAAGGGGGGTGGCAACGGATGGATCGGGCAGGTACAGTATTGAAGTTTTGCAAGGAAATGTAAGATTGCGCGTAAGGTACCTTGGGTTCAGGGATGTTGACACCCTGTTGGAGGTTACAGGAAGGAATTTAAATCTTGATTTTTACCTGGCACCCGAGCCGGTAAAGTATGAAGAGGTAACGGTGACTGCTGAAAATACAGAAGATTTTGTCGGGTCAGTCAGAATGGGTGATGTATACCTTTCAAGGAACGATATCAACAGTTTGCCAAAGCTCCTGGGTGAAGCCGACCCCATCAGGTTCCTGCAGCTGACCCCCGGTGTGCAGTCGGGCAGTGAGGGAGGCATCGGTTTCTTTGTCAGGGGAGGATCGGTAGACCAGAACCTGGTGCTGTTCGATGATGCACTGGTATACAATCCCGGCCACCTGCTCGGTTTTGTTTCCGTATTTAACCCTGATATCATTACCGGGGTCAGCCTGATGAAATCCGGGATCCCGGCCAGGTTCGGCGGCAGGCTCTCTTCGGTGATACAGGTAAATCCCGACCGCGGCAGAAGCGACTCCCTTCAGTTGAGGGGACAGGTGGGAATGGTAGCCTCTCGGTTAACGCTAAACAGGTCATTTGCAAGTGGACGCGGCAGCTTTATTCTTTCAGGCAGGATGGCCTCTATCAACCTCGTTATTAAACCCCTTTTGTTTCCGTTGCTTGAAGATGTCAATCCCTTTTTGAAACAAAGCGCTTACGATTTTTACGATATGCAAGGCGGATTGTCATACAGGATCGGGGAAAAGGATTACCTCAGCCTCACGGCATTTTACGGGAGGGACCGTTACAGCATTGAACGGTCATCAAGGATCGCTGAGACGGGGATGGATTGGGGGAACTTTATTCTTTCAGGCAAATGGAGCCATGTTTTTTCCGATGACATGGCATTGAAGACGACCCTTTCCCGGACCGATTATCACTTCGACCTCTCCGGCTCGCAGTCGGAGTTTATTTTTAGCCTGCTCTCCTCTGTTGAGGACCATTCTCTGAAATCGGAGCTTGATTATAAGGCTGGCGGTCACAGGTTCTCTTTCGGTTATGAAATGACCAGGCACCGGTTTATTCCGAACGAGATCGATGTGGAAGCAGCAGGACTGGTCATGAATTTTTTAAGCTACAACAACCTGTTTGGCTTTGAAGGGGGGATCTACGCGGAGGATGAATTCAGCCTCACACCGAACATGGATCTCTCCCTGGGGCTCAGGTATTCATTCTTCAACCAGGTTGGGCCCTATACCGAATACCTGTATGATGAAACATCACTCCTGCAGGATTCGGTTACCTATCCCGCCGGCAGCTCACTTGCATTTTATCACCATCCCGAACCAAGGATATCACTGGTTTACCGACTGGACGGAAGTTCATCGGTCAAAGCCTCCTACATGCATATGGCACAGTATGTCCATCTTGCCACATCAGCCACGGTTTCACTTCCGATGGACATATGGCTGCCAAGCTCAAGAGAAATAAAACCACAGTACGGAGACCAGCTCAGCACGGGATATTTCAGGAACTGGGACGGTGATATGTACGAATCATCGGTTGAATTGTATTTTAAGACTGCCAGGAATCAGGTGGAATTTCTTCGTGGGGTGATCAGCAACAGTCTGAACATGACCATGATGGAGAATATCACAATCGGTAAGGGAAGGTCATACGGAGCTGAATTCTTTTTAAGAAAGAGGCAGGGACGACTCACGGGATGGACAGGATACACAATCAGCAGGGCGGTAAGGAAATTCGATATGATCAATGATGGAAGGATCTACCCTGCAAAGTTCGACCGGCGGCATGACCTGTCTCTTGCCGGGGTGTATAAACTGGATGATAAGTGGGACGTTTCGGCGGTTTTTATCTATGTGAGCGGAAGTGCTTTTACACTGCCCGTGGGAAGGTATGTGATCGAAGGAAACATCGTGAATGAATACGGTGATGTGAACAATTACCGGATGCCTCCCTACAACAGGCTCGATCTTTCAGTCACAAGAACCGTGAAGACAAAGCGGGACTACCTCTCTTCCTGGGATTTTTCGGTTTACAATGCTTACAACCGTTCGAATCCTTTTTACATATATTTTGAAACAAAAGGCAACCTGGACAACTACAGGCTGGAAGTTGAACCCGTGATGGTATCACTTTTTCCAATTGTGCCGACATTAAGTTACCGATTTGAATTTTAATATGAATATTTTTAAATCCATAAGTGCTCCCGTTATTCTGTTGGTCCTTTCTTTTACAGGTTGCGGGAAGATGCCGGAGCTTGACATCACCATTCCGGATGCAATGATCGTGGTGGACGGGTGGATCGAAGAAGGGGACCAGGCGAAGGTGTTTCTGACGACCAATTCTCCCTATTTCGCCTCAGTTGATTCAGCGTCGTTGCGCGACCTGGTGCTTTCGCGGGCAAAAGTAACACTAAGCGACGGGGAGCATTCAGAAGTTTTGATCCTTCGCAAAGATATGCGGTACTTTCCTCCTTTTTATTACGAGGGAAATACCATCTTCGGGAAGAGAGGGAAAACATATAAACTCAATGCTGATTTCGGGCGCAAATCCGTCACCGCTGTAACCACTATACCACCTGAAGTGCCTATCGATACTACCTATTTTGTACTACAGGAAGGAGAAGACAGTATTGGAAATGTGGTGGTGCAATTCACAGATCCTCCTGACGAGAAAAATTTCTACCGGATATTCACAAGGGTATTGGGGAAGAATCAACGATTTGTTTCGGCATTCATTATTGCGATCAACGATCAGTATTTCAACGGAGAGACATTCAGTTTTTCGCTTTACAGGGCCCCGGAGTCATTCCTTTCGACAGAGGAGAGTGAAAATTTCAGTCCTGGGGATACGATCGTGATCAAATTGTGCACGATGGACGAGCATACTTTTGATTTCTGGAGTTCTTACCAGGAAGAGGTGATCAATGCAACAAATCCCTTTGCCTCATCAATGATGAACCTGGAATCCAATATCGAAGGAGATGGGTTGGGTGTTTGGGGAGGGTATGGTGTGAGTGTTGATACTGTTTTTACTACTAAATAAAGAAACTCCGTGTTTCTGACGGAAATCAGAAACACGGAGCATGCTATTCTAATTGGGATTTGCGGTCCCGGTATTATTTAATATTCAATGGTATCTATCCCCAGGTCATATTCTGAGTTCAGGTCATAGATCATGTTATTGATCTCTGCCACTACCTGCTCGAATCCATCCTCGAAATATGTTTCCATGTCAACCAGTGAGCCGTCACCAAACTTGAGCCTGTAATCGATCCAGAACTCATAGTAATCGTTACCCCAGGTCTCCATAACAACATAGGCTTCCACTTCGGCTATCTTTGTTTTGGCATCTTCATCAATTGCGAAAATATCCATCGTATTGTTTATAGCTGCAGCCTCGCGCTCTGTTGCTTCCTTTTCATCATAATTCGGATCATCCCAGTAATCATCAGGATAGATCATGTTCATTGAATCTGCGAGTGCCTTGATGTCGCCGATCGCGTTGATGGAGATGTTCATCATCTGGAATTTCACTAAACCGGAGTTGAAAACTTCCCCGACATCCAGTTCATCCCAATCATAGGTTTCGGTGTGGGTGACTTCGACTTCGTCGTATGAATTCGTGGTTTCATTCCATTCATATTCATATTCTGTCCACTCATAGGTTTCGGTATGGGTAATGGTATTGGCTTCGATGTTCTCTTCGGTGAAGTCACCTTCCACTTTGCCCGAAATTTCTATTACAGTTTCACCATCGTGCGTGAACTTATAACTCGCGGAGGCTTTCTTATCATTGTTGGACATGTCCACTTCAAACGCGTAGGCCTCAATGATCAGGTCAGATGCCATGGCAGAAGGGACGCCATCATCGTTGTATTCAGCCGCAAAGGTGAAACTCAAAACAGATGTACCATCAACAACAAAATCCATGTCAAGAGACACAGGGAGATCGCCCGTGTATTCATCATCAATTGTGGTGGTCATATAAACACCCGTGTAATTTGAGATGGTGAAGGAGGCATTGTTGGTTGTACCGTCTTCAGTGGAGGGGAAATTGAATTGGACCATTTCTGAGTTTGCAGTGTAATCCCATGTTTCAGTTGCCGAGTTCCATGAGTAGATACCTACAATCTCATTCCAGACGTCCTCGACTGATTCAGGATCCTCAGCCAGTTCGTCGGGTGATGTAACCAGGGCAAACATATCGTTGATCGTGGTGGAGTTGTCCTGCAATCCGCCAACTGTTTCAACGGTACGGATAAACTTGGTCTTTTTAAACGCTATGTCACTCATCGGATCTGCCATGGAAAGGTAATTTCCAAAACTAATGGAAGCTTCTACGGCTGCGACATCCGTCATCCCCTCGAAGATCTGTACGGCTTCAACGGCGGAGTTCTCGACCACCTGTTTGTTCTGCTCCACGCTGAGTTCACTGAACGGGAGATTGCTGCCCATTGGGTCGCATGAGGTAATAAAGAGCACAAAGGATGCAATTAACGATAAATTGATAATTCTTTTCATATGATTTAAATGTTTAAATTGGAATTAAAGGTTTTTACTAATAACTGTTAAGATCATAATAAGCTATTTTACTACAAATTCTATACCCTTTAACGTCTATATTGCAAAACGGTTGTATTTTTTTCTAAAAAAATTTCAATAAAATTGATAAACAGGTCAATTTCTGACTCAGGCAGACGGTTTGGTACTGTAAAAATTGCACGTTTTAGTTATTAAAGCACTACCTTTAACAATATAATTTATTTTATCATGAAAAAGAATATGGGTTTTACCGACAGGATCATCAGGCTGCTTGTTGCAGCGGTCATTGCCATCCTTTACCTGACAGATGTGATTTCAGGTACACTCGGTATCGTTCTGCTGGTTGTTGCAGGAGTTTTCCTGGTCACCAGTTTGCTGAAATTTTGTCCGTTGTATCTGCCTTTTGGATTGAGTACCTGCAGGAAGGAGGGCAAGGGTCGATAGCCAGGAGCCAGGACTGGGAGACGGTGAGACGGTGAGACGGTGAGACGGTGAGACGGTGGAGGGCCAGTCCGTTGATTATATACTTTCTCACTGTCGAACCGGTTTGGTTACTTTCGTATTCACTTCGACATTATTCTCCCGACTAATTGTCGGGATCATGAGCTCTTCGCCGCGGCGAATCGGCGCGTAATTGCTCTTTGGTCCTTTGTGAACAGCTTTCCTGGTCCCCAAGTCCCCCTGACTCGTCCCCCTGACCCCTGTCCCCAGGTCTCCCCATCCCCCTTTCTCCTCTGTAGCTTCAGCGAAGGAGGGCTGTCTCCTTTCAGCGAAGGCGGACCGTATAAACTTCAATTCGATACTATTTTGTTTTTAAAAATATAAATCTGTTATTTGTATAAACAAAATAATATAAAAATGAAACTAATTATTCCCCGGAATTACAAATCTATTTTAACTTTAAAAGAGACTGAACGCGCCATTAAGCTGATCAAGGATTTTTTCCAGGAAAACCTATCCTCAGAGTTGAAATTGAGGCGTGTGACAGCGCCCCTGTTTGTGCAGCGTGGTACAGGGATCAACGATGATCTCAACGGGGTTGAACGGCCCGTGAGTTTTCCCGTTAAAGACATGGAAGGGACCACGGCGGAGATTGTTCATTCGCTTGCAAAATGGAAACGGATGATGCTTGCCGATTATGAAATTTCCAATGGATACGGGTTGTATACCGATATGAATGCATTAAGGCCTGATGAGGAGCTTGACAACCTGCATTCGATCTATGTTGATCAGTGGGATTGGGAAAAGATCATTGGTCATGAGGAGAGGATCCTTGAAACACTGAAGGATACAGTCAGACGAATCTATGCTGTGATGAAGCGGACAGAATTTATTGTCTATGAGAACCACCCTGAGATTGTTCCCGAATTGCCCGAAGAGATCACTTTTATTCATACTGAGGAGCTTGAAAAGAAATACCCGGATTTGAATTCTAAGGAACGGGAAGATGAGGTGTCCAGGGAGCACCGTGCAGTATTCATTATCGGGATCGGGCATAAATTGGAATCCGGGGAGCCCCATGACGGAAGAGCGCCGGATTATGATGACTGGTCAACAGAGACCGTTAATGGATACAAAGGGCTGAACGGTGACATTATTGTCTGGAACCCTGTCCTGGAACGATCTTTTGAGATTTCCAGCATGGGGATCAGGGTTGACAGGGAGGCGATGTTGCGCCAGTTGAAGATCCAGGATAAAGAGGAGAGAAAAGAGCTTTTCTTTCATAAAAGACTCCTGGCAGGGGAATTTCCTGAATCCATCGGTGGAGGCATAGGGCAGTCGAGACTTTGTATGTATTTTCTTCGTAAGGCCCATATCGGGGAGGTGCAGGCCAGCCTTTGGCCCGGACAGATGGTGGACCACTGCAAAAAAAGCGGGATTGTGTTGATGTGAGCCAAGTCCCCCTGTTCCCAAGTCCCCAAGTCCCCAATATTCTCTGTGGAACTCTGTGAAACTAAATCATAAGGTGCAAGTAGAAAAAAGAAATATATATATTTATTTACCCATAACGAGCTTAAAGAAGAACCCGGAATAATAATTGGTCCGGTTTCTCAGGGTCCTGATCGGGATCTGGTCGATTTTTAATGCTGCATTTTCCTGAAAGCACATTTTAATTGTATATTAACGCTTGTTTTTAATACAATGAACTTCAGCATGAAAAAATTAATCCCGTTCTTTCTTCTTCTGATCATTACAATACTGGCATTTACGTCCTGCAATTCAGGCAACCGTGCTGGAAAAACATCAGATCCTCCAAATATCATCTTCTTTATTGCGGACGACATGTACCCGCACCATTTCAATTGCCTGCCTGAAGGAGAGGGCAAAAACCTTACTCCAAATCTTGACCGGCTTGCCGATGAGGGTGTATTGATGGTCAATCAGACCGTAGTGTCTCCTGTATGTACGCCCAGCAGGTTCAACTGCCTTTCGGGACAGTTTGCCAGCAGAGCTGTCAACCGGGAGTTCCTGCGTAAAACCGAAAAGGAAGAGGGGATGACCTGCATTCAGTGGAATTCATTTCTCACTGAAAATGACAGGATCATATCGCATTACCTGAAAGATGGAGGTTACAGGACCGGATTCGTGGGGAAGAACCATGCTATTGATGCCAGGGGGTTCAAGCAGATACCCGACTATTACGCAAGTGCAGCTGATCCGGAAATTGCCGGGCTTGTTGCGCACAATTACGAGGTGGCCAGGCGGGCTATTCTCGACATGGGGTTTGATTATGCCGATGCCATATTTAATAACAATCCCCGTTTTTTGGGATTGTATGACCTTGCCGTCCAAAATACCGACTGGATCGCGGAAAAGGGGATAGAGTTCATCAGTCAGGAAAGTGACAAGCCTTTCTTTCTCTACTTTGCCACGACAGTTCCCCATGGTCCCACCGACCCGGAGCATTCATACGAGGCCGATCCAAGGATGACGGCAAAGGGGATTATTGAAAAAGCACCGGATGTTTTACCAGCCAGGTATACGCTTGAAGAGAGGATAAAAGAAGCCGGTCTTGAAGGAACAGGCAGGGAGAACATCCTCTGGCTGGACGATGCGATTGGAGCATTGCTTGATCAACTTGAGGCTTCAGGAGAGTTGGAAAATACAATCATATTCTTCTTTAACGATCATGGACAGCGAGCCAAGGGTACCGTTTACCAGCATGGTGTTTTGAACCCGGGTATCATCTGGAAAAAAGGCGGATTTGAAGTAGGAGACGTATGCGATCAGACTGTTTCAAATGTGGATTTTGTACCGACGATCCTGGATATGGCAGGTGTGGAATATGAGCCGGATGCATTTGATGGAAGAAGTTTCATTGCTGCCCTGGCAGGCGAGGAGATGGATGAACCGGGTACACAATATTATGAGCTTGGTTTTGCTAGGGGAGTAAGGAAAGGAAAATACAAATATATTGCAGTCAGGTACCCTGGTTATGCTTTAAACTGGACAGCTGCACAGCGCGACAGTGTTCTGGATGCATATAATATTCCCAGGCTTGAAAAGAGCATGGATATATGTAATGAAGACCCGACGCTGCCTTTCAGTCATCTTATGCTGATCCCGGGTGGAGGAACAGCAGAACATCAATCATACGGAAAATATCCCGGTTATTTCGATCCCGACCAGCTTTATGACCTTGAGAAGGACCCGGACGAGCAGGTAAACCTGGCCGGTGATCCGGAATATAAAGAGGTACTTGAAGATATGAAAAATGAGCTTCAGAAGTATGTTGAGATGCTTCCTGGTAAATTTGAGATATAAGAGGCCAGGGATCGGAGGAACCGTTCTCTGTCGCACTGTTAAACCGTCGCACTGATTTGTGATGTTACACGGAGTTTCACGGAGAAAATTGAGAACCACGGAGGTTGTATATCTCAGTGAACCTCTGTTTTTTCTGCAGTTCTCTGAGTAACCTGAAACAATGACTGGCATATTTTACGTTCAAAACAGTAAAAGACAAAGATCATTAACATAACTAGTGTCATGTCAATTATAGTATGACGTAATTAAAATATTTTGTATCTTTACTGAAAAACATCATGGTAAAGTACAAAGTAACCTTAACAAAAGAAGAAAGAGAATCATTGATGGAAAATACACGAAAGGGTAG
>JAIPBT010000069.1 GCA_021738565.1 Bacteroidales bacterium | reverse complement strand
TGCTTCATCATAATAAGTGTTCCTCATAATAGAATCATTTATTGGTTAAAATCATTCATATTACGGAAAATCTTATTTTTGATGAAGCATTGCCGTTTTGGTGAAGCTGCCGACCGAAGGGAGGTTTAGTTCAACATGGGGGATGTGGCGGTTGATCTCCATGAGTTTGAGTTCGGGACCATCGGGCCCTGGACCGACCACTATGAGCCGGATGACAACAAGTGGATCATGATCGGAGATTACTGCGACCAGTATGTTCCTACCTGTGATCCGATACTTGATCCGGGTGAATCCTTCTGGATCTCGGTGGATTATGATTTTGCAGAGGAGAGGCATGCTGCAGATCCTTTACAGTTTGGTCCGAATCCAATTCTGTTAGAACAGAAAAACGCTGACATAGTAATGCACGCGTACGAGGCTCCTTCAGGACCTACCGACAGTGTTTCAGTAAACTGGACGGTCATGGAGCTCTGGAACGGTCGTGACTGCTGGTACATCAGGCACCACCTCGACAATGGCGACTCCGCTGTTGTTGACCAGGTGGGCGGTGTTTGGGACGGTGATCCGGGAAACAACGGACTTGGACGTAACCAGGACAAGGCCTACGACGTTGCTGGTTTCACCGATGCAACGAACAACGCTATTCTGGTCAGAAAATTTAACATTAAAGAAGGTAACCTGAACTTTGCCGAGGGAAGGGGACTGGATGCTCAAGACTCAGAATGGCTGCCCATCCCGCAGCAGAGGCATTACAGTGGCTGGCTTGAGGGAAAGAAAATGTACTGGACTGTTGGGAACCACGGCAACTACGTGGTTGACGAAACCACCCTTACATCCTCCACCCTCGACGTCGATTGGACCAACCACGTTTTGAATGTCCCATGGGGAATTCATAACAAGGATTCTGTGATGATAGAATTTGACTACCACGAAGGTCTTGCCTGGAACTACAAACTCGACACCGACACCGTTGAAGGAGAGAACTGGGAGCAGGCTTACGTTGACTCATCCTATATTTCTGCTAGGACAGGCGACACATTGATCGTCTGGGCAGCAGGTAATGTGCTGGATGAGGTAAGGTTCCACATCAACGTGCTCGATCCCACCGATGATGCCAACATGGTTATACCAAGGTCTGCACCAGACTATGAAACCGGAGTCTTTGGTGACTGGCACGGACCGGTGTTTGAAGTTACGGATGGCAATGAGATCCCTGACATTCCGTTTGCAACAAGGACAGATTCCCTGCTGAAGTATTTGGAAAAGGCTCCGAATGCTGAATGGGAATTTGTATTTGCCGACGTTGAAAGGCCCGACCTCAGGGCAGGAGACATCCTCAGGGTTACTGCAGAAAATGGCGATGTAAGGGACTATGCGCTCGATATTATGCCGTACAACCCGAACCACAATGCGGAACTCTCCTCCGTTACATGGCCGGATATTCCTGAATATTACAAAGACACATACGGTTATATTGGAGATACCATTCCGAACTTCCAGAGAAATGTATATACTTACAATGCCATAGTGCCCGTTGATGTTGACGTTATTCCGGCACTGGTTGCAAAACCGGTCGACCTGAACACCAATGTTGAGGTGGACAGGGCCGTTAACCTCTTTGGTACCATTGCAGACCAGACAGTTACCTTTACCTCCACTGCTGAAGACGATACAACCGTTCTCGTTTATTCGATAAGGCTTAACAAACAACTGGACGAAGAGGACATCCAGCACTGGAAGGGAGAACCTTTTGTTTCCCAGTTCGTATGGCAGGATCAGTGGAGCAACGGGATGCTCGAGATCTGCAACCCGGGAACTGTGCCACTCGATTTGAGTGACTACATGGTCATGTTCCAGTACAACAATGATCCCAATACGATTATTACCTGGAACTCCGGTGTGGATGACTGGATGGACAGGTACGTGAAGTACATTCCCGGATACAAATGGGTATCTGAAGAAGAATGGGCCGTGAACCCGGGTACTGCTGAACAGGACATTAACATTGACCCGATCGTACTTCCCGGAGATGTATTTGTACTGGGAAGTATCCGTACCAGGAGCCAGAGTGGATGGTCCACAGGCGACAACTGGTGGGTTGATGACCAGATAGATATTGATTTCATTGACAATCCATGGGGTGAAGAAGTAGGAGCCACATGGGGAACCCAGTGGATCAATGCCAGCTGGTTCATGTGGAAGATCCTGAACGACTCCATTAAGGAGGGTACGAAAGCTGCAAACGATCCCGCAGACTTCGAACTGCTCGAAGCATGGGCATCCAACGAAGGCAACTGGGTGATCGGCGGCCGCGACGGTAACGCCGACAACCAGACTGTTTCATGGGTAAGGAAGCCGCAGTATTACAAAGGCAATCCGGTGAACGAAGGTTCATGGGGGAACACCGTTGACAACGGAACGAAAGAGCAGGACGGAACCAGTGAATGGTACTGCTACGACCGCCATTACGGTGTCGTGGCAGGTTACAACTGGCCGTTCGATATCCTCCACATTACCTATGACATTGGTATGCATTCCTTCTACGAAGTAACAGAATACAAGTCAACTGTAAGTTCTCTCGTGTACCTGGTAAGCCAGGGTTACAGCATGGATGAGGAGATCCGCGGACTTGTAACAGGAGTTACTGTAACTGACTTTTACAGCAACATCCTGAAGAAGGATGAAGATCAGGTACTTACTGTGATAAGCGAAGGAACAGCACTTGCTGATGATGCAGTTATCTCCAACGGTGATTCACTTGTTGTTGTTTCTGCAAACGGCGACAATACCTCAAAGTACTTCCTTGAAGTAACCGATGAGGGATTGAACAGCGATGCAGTGCTTGTATCAGATACTTATGATATCACAGTGGATGGTTCTACAGGAACTGTCGGAGGCTTCGATTACGGTACAACGCTCAAGACCGTTATTGATGGCACAACCTTGCCCTCGGGAGCAAGAATGGATGTCATCGATCAGAACGGACTCTATGTTGCTACCAAGAAGCTGAATTTCGATACGACCTATGTTGAAACACAGGTAAGCGATCAGATCTTCTTCGATGTTACAGCCGAGGACGGTGCTACCAAGATCCTGTATCAATTGATACCGAATTCAACAGATGCGGATGCCTTTGTTGTATCAGAAGTTTACGATGTGAACCAGGAGACATTCCTGATCTCCCTCGTACCTGAAGGTACTGCTGTACCGGCATTCTATGCGAACCTGACTCCTGCTGCAGGAGCTGCAATGCAGGTGAAGGACAAGTTGGGATTCGACAGGGCTCAGGGCAACCTGTACCTGGACGATGTATTGACCGTAACAGCCGCTGACGGCGAAACGGAAAATACATACTTTCTTGAAATGCTCGCACAGGAAGCTGACTACCTTGCTTATGTATTGTCAGATGTCTATGTAGTAGACCAGAACGCCAAGACCATCGATGGTGGTACAGACCTTAACGAAGCTACACTTGTTAGTGAAGTTAAAGGCAACCTTGAACTGGCACCTGGCGCTTCAATGACATTCATGAATGCTGATGGCTCAGTGAAAGCCGACGGCGACGATATGAATGATGGTGATATGCTTGAAGTTGTTGCAGGAAACCAGGTGACTGTTAGAATCTACGACATTATCGTCGATCCTTCATCAGCACGTGATGCTGCTGATAACGGAATTTCAGTTTACCCGAACCCGAGCTCAGGCATTATCAATGTCAGCGGACTCGAGGCAGGCAACAGGATCCAGGTTTACAATGCAGTTGGAGCACGCGTACTTGACAATGTAGTTACAAGTACTACTGAAGTACTCTCACTTGACGATCAGAAACAAGGATTCTACTTCATGACAATCAGTAATGAAGATGGAATAATTGGACACTATAAACTCGTTATCGAGTAACAATCTCTCAAACAAAAAGGCCGCCTGCGGGTGGCCTTTTTTTTATCTTTAACAAGGGTTTTCATTTTTACATAAAGTGAAAACCCTTTGTAATTTATTCAAAAATGAAGATATATTTGACAACACTTGCGATCGTGCTGTCATTATGCTTGTCCAATGTATCTGGCCAGGATAATGTCAATTCCCCGATGAATGTATTGTTCATTGCAGTTGATGATCTGAAGCCAACGCTTGGATGTTATGGAGATACACTTGCCATTACACCGAATATTGATTCACTGGCAGAGAGGGGATTATTGTTCTCTGCCGCATACTGTCAGCAGGCCGTTTGTGCACCCTCCCGGGCAAGCCTCCTTACGAGTCGCTACCCGGACCAGACCCGGGTGGAAGACCTGCAGACAATGCTGCGTGAGGTCAGCCCCGGAATTGTTTCCCTGCCGGAATACCTGATTGAAAATGGGTTTATTACTTCTGCAACCGGTAAAATCTTTGATTTCCGCAGCGTGGATAATGAACTGGACGCCCCCTCATGGTCTGTGCCATACAGGAAGCACTATGATGAAGTATATTATGACCAGCAAAACGGAAAGCCCTCCTATTATTATGCTTCCGCATTTTCAAAAGATACCATAGCAAAATTGCGGGCAGAGGCAGTTGAACTTGGTGTAGATATTAATGATCATGTGAAGGAGCATTATCATCCTGCTGTGGAATCGGCTGATGTTGCATATGATGGTTATGTTGACGGTGCCATCCTGAATGCAGGGATCGAATTGCTGGATGAACTTGCAAATTATTCGGATCCATTCTTCCTGGGTGTGGGATTCCACAGGCCGCACCTGCCGTTCGTTGCTCCAACGAAATTCTGGGATTTGTATGACCGGACTGATTTCAGCATGGCGCCTTATCAGAAAAAGGCAAAGAACAGCCCGGATATCGCATACCATAATTTTAATGAATTAAGGGGATATACAGATATACCCGGTTCAGGGGACCTTGATAACAACAAGCAGCTGGAATTGATACATGGCTATTATGCGGCTGCAAGTTACATAGACCACCTGGTTGGTATGTTGATCAGACGACTTGAGCAACTGCAGATTGCAGACAGTACCATTATTATCCTCTGGGGTGATCACGGATGGCACCTGGGTGACCACAACCTCTGGTGCAAGCACTCCAATTTTGAGCAGGCAACAAGGGTTCCCATGGTTATCAGCTATCCCGGTCAGCCCAATACAGGAGCAATTGCAGATTCTCCTGTTGAGTTCACCGATATTGCTCCCACCTTATGCGATCTGACAGGTATTGAGATTCCACAGTTCTTTGAGGGAGAAAGCCTGGTACCGCTGATCAATGATCCAACAGCCGGCATAAGGGAAGCGGCGTTGAGCCAGTACCCCCGGTGGGGTGGAGTTAAGGGGTACTCAATTCGCAGCAAAAGATACAGGTACACAAAATGGCTGAATGATGATGGAACGGTCCACGCTGCCGAATTGTATGATTATGAAGCAGATCCATTGGAGACGGTTTCGTTTGTTTCAGACCCTGCCTATCAGCACATTGTTGTTGAAATGGACAGTATCCTTGAGGAAAGAATTGCCGTGCCTTCAACGCAGACAAAAATCAGGTTCTTTCTGCAGGGCATCAATGATGAAAATGATTCCCTGGATATCCAATATCCTTCGATAACATTCCATAAAGAAAAACAGGAACCGGGATATGCAGGGATAATTACATTTACCCACCTGCCCGGAAACTATAACTATGTAGCTTCCGGTATGGGGTTTTCTGAAGTCAGTGGTGAAATATCTGTTCAGAACGATACCCTGGTTGAGCTTCTTCTTTATCAGGAAAAATACAATGTTGAATTTGAGGTTCGCAAAGCATGGAATGGTGAATTTTTTGAAGGTGTGGATATACATTTTGCAGGACAACAGGGAACCACGGACGAAACCGGCCTGGTGAATTTCAAGGGAATCACATTTGACCAATATACTATTGAAGCCGGTTTTTTTGAGGACCAGGTCCAGGTATTTGAAAATACAGAGATATTCAGTGATACTTCAATTGTTCTGTATATAGAGCAACCGGTTTATGAAATCTCCTTTGAGGTAACCGACCTCTATTCGGGAAATGGAATTTCCAATGTGGCAGTGAGCTTAAACGGGAAAACAAGCCTTACAGATCGCGATGGAGCAACATCATTGAGTGATATTGAAGGCACCTATTCGATTGCCCTTGAAAAAGAATATTATTCCACTAAAACAGATGAAGTGGAGGTGAATTCGGATGTAATGCTCAATTATGAACTGGAACCTACCCATAATGATGCAAGGATCTGGATAAAGGACGAAGGCGCTCCGGTCAATGAAGCCAGTGTTTCACTAGACTCCCTTCAAATAATTACCACCGGTCTTGGCCTGGCTCATTTTGAGTACCTACCTGTGCATCAACATTATACATACATGGTGTCAAAGGAGGGATTTGATATCCTGCAGGGTACATTCTACCTTCACAGTGACACCAGTTTTAATATTGAACTGGTTCCTGCAGCATTGCATTCCTTTGAAAAGGGGGGAAATCTAATGATCCGCCCCAATCCTGTAATCGATAAATTGTATATTTATACTCCCGTAGATGAAAACGGAACAATAAACATCTTTGCAATGGACGGGAAAAAAGTATTGGATCTGAAAACAGAACAAGGCGAAATGATGGTATGTGATGTCCACCATTTAACGAACAGATTGTATTGTATTGTATATCGAGATGAAAAGGAAGTTCGCAGGTCCTTATTCATTAGGGCCGATTGAGAAAGGGGATGTCAATTGTATTAAAATCTACATGAGAAGAATCTTTTTCAAAAAGCTGATCATAAGTCATCGACCGGAACTTCCAGATTCTATGCGAAACGATTATTAACATATCGAATACCAACAAAAACTACCAAAAATGAAAACCATCATCACCATTATGGTCACAGCATCAATGATGCTTGTTTCTTGCGGGGATAATGCCCCTGTTAAAGAGAACGGTCAGTTATCTGTCAGCGGGATACACCTGATCAATCAATATGGGGATACCGTTATGCTGCATGGCGTCAGTTACGGCTGGCACAACTGGTGGCCGAGGTTTTATAACGAAGGAACGGTGACCGAACTTACAGAAGATTGGGGAATCAATGTCATAAGAGCTGCCATGGGAGTGGAACCCGACGATGGATACCTGAAGTCCCCTGAATGGTCACGCGAAAAAGTGGAAACGATCGTGGATGCGGCGATAAAAAATGACATTTACGTGATCATTGACTGGCATGCACACGGCATACACACGGAGGAGGCTGCAGAATTCTTTTCTGAAATAGCGCGGAAATACGGCGCGTATCCACATGTGATCTATGAGATCTTTAATGAACCTGTCAGGGACTCATGGGATACGATCAAACAGTATTCCATCGAGGTCATAAGGGCCATCCGGGAACACGATCCCGACAACATCATATTGGTTGGGAGTCCGTACTGGGACCAGGATCTCCATATCGTTGCTGACGACCCCATTGAAGGTTTTGATAACCTGATGTATGCATTGCACTTTTATGCAGCCACACACGGTGAATCTCTGCGTGACAGGGGGGATTATGCAATGAGCAAGGGAATTCCCCTGTTTATTTCTGAGTCTGCAGGCATGGAAGCCAGCGGTGATGGCCCGATCGATTATGAAGCGTGGAGCAGATGGATCAACTGGATGAAGGAGCATAAGATCAGCTGGGTCACCTGGTCAATTTCCGATAAGGATGAGACCTGCAGCATGCTGAAAGAGTCAGCCGGTTCGGAAGGAGGATGGACAAAAGAAGATCTGAAGGAATCGGGAATTAAGACAAGAGAGCTGATGAGGGAAATGGGGGATAAAGAATAAAGAATTACGAACCGATTCGCCGTGGCGAAGAGCTCATGATCCCGGCAATCCTTCGGCTTGTACCTCGGCACTGCGCTCAGGAACCGACGGGGTTGGGGTGTCAGGTGGGAAGATCGAGCGTGTCGAGATCTCCTCCAAACAATATAGACCGGTTCCTGACCGCCTTCGTTTAACTACGGCGGTGAAACAGCGAAGAGGTGAGCTTTGCCGAACCTCGAGCCGAAGGACCCGGGGAAATCATTCCGGTCTTTTCTTTATGAATGTGGTAACCGTTTAGGAATTACAAATCAGGAATTATGGGAAATTTTATACGAGCAGCATTGTTTTTGACCGGGATTTTGTTGTTACCGGCATTTCATTCAGGTAAAGAAGAGGCACAGGAGATTGTTCCGGTTGCTGAAGCTGAAGCTGAAGACGGTGTTCTGAGCGGAGTTACTGTTCAGACCACCCACAGTGGATATTCAGGGACTGGTTACGTGGCAAATTTCGCTAATGATAGCGATCAGGTAACCATGACCATTACCCTTCCGGACTCGGGATTATTCAGGTTGATGGTACAGTATGGAGGATTCTGGGGATACAAGGTTCAGAACATCATTGTGAACGGAAATCCAGGGTCTAATGTGGAATTCCCCGCTTCTGATGCATTCACCTCCGTGTATGCAGGTACCTATTATTTTTCAAAAGGGGACAATACGGTCAGCATAACCAAGAACTGGGGGTACATGGCTGTTGATAAGATCTGGATCTCGGAGGCCGGGGTAAATACTTTTGACATCGATCCGGACCTGGTAGATCCGGGTGCCGATAAAAATGCCAACAGGTTGTTCGATTTCCTGAAAACGCAGTTTGGAGAGCGGATCATCAGCGGCCAGACGATCAGTTATTTCGACGAACTGTCTGACCTTGCCGGTGCCACTCCGTTATTGCAGGTGGGGGATCTCAGTTCCTATACCGAGGGGTATCCCTATTTATGGAAAGACGGGGGGCATACCTTCGGGGCTACCGATGATGGAACGGTTGCGCACCTGATCGACTGGTACAACACAACTGGGGGGAAAGGAATGGTCTCGCTCCAGTGGCACTGGCATTCGCCTTCCGGTGGCGAACCGGGAAACAATAATTTTTATACCTCCAATACTGATTTTGATGTCAGGGAAGCAGTTACTCCGGGAACAGAGGAGTATGACCTGGTCATTCGCGATATCGATGCTGTTGCGGAGCAACTTCAAAGGTTTGAGGATGCGGGGGTTCCGGTATTGTGGAGACCCTTGCATGAGGCCGGTGGCGGATGGTTCTGGTGGGGAGCCCATGGTCCGGAACCATGTCTTTCATTGTATGATATGCTGTTTGAGAGATTAATGAAATACCATCAGCTTCATAATCTTATTTGGGTTTGGTCGACCCCGGAAGAGGATTGGTATCCGGGAAACCATAAGGTTGATATAATGGGCTATGACTCCTATCCGGGAGTAAATAATTACAATGCGCAGCGTTATTGGTTCGACCGTCTGTATGAATTAACAGGAGGAGAAAAACTGATTGCCATGACAGAGAACGGGCCCATACCCGATCCTGATGAATGTTTTAAAATGGAGGCTCCATGGCTCTTTTTCATGTCCTGGAGCGACCTGGTATCAGAACAGAACGAAACAACACATCTCCAAAAAGTATTCAGCCATCCTTCAGTGATCACGCTTGAATCAGAAAACAGTCTGTGGAGAAGCAAATTGTACCCCGATGATTGGTTCCCGGGATACCAGGACGAACAGGGCAGGTTCTTTCACGATTTTTCCTACGCCGGATACCACCGGGGGGAAGACACCATCCCCTTCATTTCAAAAAATACCGTGGATGTGACAAAGGCTCCCTACAATGTAGACAATACCGGTGCAGAGGATGTTACCGTGGCATTGCAACAGGCCCTGGATGATGTGGGAATGGCCGGTGGAGGTGTGGTGTACCTTCCTGCAGGCACTTACAGGATCCGGGAAGCAAGTTCAACGGCAAATGCAAATGCTGCGTTGCACATGAAATACGACAGTGTTATTTTGCGTGGTGCAGGACCTGATTCAACCTATATACTTCACGACCAGGCACAGCTAAGGCAGAAGGATATTGTTCATATCAGGAAAGAGTGGTCGAACTGGAGCGATTCAAGGGGGACCGAAACTTTGATAAGGAATGACCTTATGCAGCCAACTAAAGTGATTCCCGTGGAATCGGTTTCCGGATTCAGCGTCGGGGACTTGGTTGTGGTGCGTAATTACATGACCACGGCATTTGCAGCTGATCACTTTATGGATGGGATATGGGACAATACCTGGCTGGATGGAGTGATGTTCCTCAGAAAAATTGATTCCATAGATGTTGAAAACAGGTTTCTTATTATTGATATACCCACCAGGTATTACCTGATGATCCGCGACAACGCAAAAGTGTACCATGCCGGCAGCCACATTACCGAGTGCGGAATCGAGAACCTTTCCTTCGGGAACAAAGACAATTATAAATCAAGTTGGGGGGATTTGGACTACACTGTTTCAGGGACGGGGGCCTATGATGTGCATGCAAGTCATGTTATCCATCTTAAATATGCTCAGGATTGCTGGGTAAGGAATGTACATACTTTTAAACCTGAAGGTAATACAGAAGATGTTCATATTCTCTCAAACTGTCTGGTGATTAACATGTGCAGGAACATCACGGTGGACTCATGTGATTTCCAGAAACCACAATATGAAGGGGGCGGCGGGAACGGATACATGTATACCCTCAATGGAAACGATTGCCTGGTGCAGAACAGCCGTGCAAATCACAGCAGGCACAATTTTGATTTCAAGTTCACGCACAGCAATGGCAATGTAATTTATAACTGCAGGGGTGAGAATTCAAGGTATTCCAGCGATTTTCACATGTACCTGAGCATGGCCAACCTGATCGACGGCTTTACAGTCGACGGTGATTACCTGGAATGTGCATTCAGGCCCTACGGGGGAGATGTTATTCATGGATATCCCTCAACCCAGTCGGTTTTCTACAACACTTACGGAGAGAATTATCACGTCAGCAGGGACTTTATCGTTGACTCGAGGCAGTTTGACGTTGGATACCTCATCGGGACATCGGGTCCGGCCGACCAGGTCAGGACAACACCGGTTACAGGAATACACGATGGATATAATTATGATACCTCACCCGAAGATTATGTAGAAGGTGTGGGCAATGGAGAAAATCTCAGGCCCGTTTCACTATACAGGGATCAACTGAAAAAGAGAATGAACGGTTATGGTCCTTTAGTTAACTATTATGATGTCACCGTTGAGACCCGGGATGCACTTTCCGGAGAAGCAATTACAGGCGCCGAAGTTGTTGTAAATGACAGCCTGCAATTGACAGGAGAGTCCGGGAGTGTTTTTTTTTCAGATATTCCCGTGATCCTTGAGGTAAATATTAGTGCAGAGGGATATGACCCGGTGCCGGTGCATACCTATATTATTTATTCAGATACTGTTTTCAGATATGCATTGCATCCGGTTGAATATGATGTGGAATTTCATATCCTCGACTCCCGGACCGGCGAATCTTTCAGGGGTGCCAGGGTAACGTTCAATGGAACCTATGAATCCACCGGTGATGCGGGATCTGTAAATTTTACGGCACCCGCAGGAATGTATGATGTCCTTGTTGAAAAACTATCCTATGCAGATTATGCAGGATCGGTGGATATCTCATCGGATACCCTGATCACCATTTATCTCGAACGGACAGAAGCTTACATGAAATTCTGGTTAATGGATGGGACACAGCCTGTAAACAAGGCTTATGTGAGCATTGGGAGCGATTCCATTGAAACCAACAACCTGGGACAGGCCCTGTTCGATGAAATGGCCATTGATACCACCTACAGCTATTCGGTGAGAAAGGAGGGATATGAAGATGTTTCCGGTGAGGTGTATCTCCTCACGGACACTACCATTAATATTGCAATGATCACGGTCAATGATACAACAAATCTTTCTGATTTTAGTATGGTGGATGGTGTAAGGGTATGGCCCAACCCTGCAAGCAGTATATTGTTCCTTGAAACGGGAGCGGAGTTAAGAGATCCTGTCATACAAATATTGGATATACACGGTAGAATTATTTTTGAGAGGAGGTACAAAGGGGTCAGTATGAAAGTTGACCTTGGCGGACTCACCAGTGGACTGTTCTTTTTAAAGATTAACGGCAACCAATTGAATAAGAATATTTTGTTCATTAAGGAATAGGCCCCGGCTTTATTATTGTTCAATCAAAATTATAGGTATATTTATATTTAACTATTCAACATTTAAAACCTACCATGATGAAATTATACCTGAGTTATATACCCCTGTTACTGCTGCTGGTTTCATGTAACAAACAACAACCCCAGACCGGTCTGGCGAATGTCCCACTCATACCGTTACCCGATGAGATAGTACAGGGTGAAGGAGCATTTCACGTTGGGGAAAGAACCTCTGTTGTGCTTCATTCAGCTAAGCCTGAACTTAAAAATACAGCCCGGCAACTGTCCACATTTTTATCAGAATTCACAGGCAGGGAAGTTTCAGTAACCGAAGGAAAAAAGATCTTTCAAAGGAACACGATCAACCTGAAGATCCTGACGGATGATTCGATGGATGAGGAGGGTTATCAATTGATGATTTCCCGGAAGAAGGCGGAGCTGATTGCTTCTTCTCCTGAGGGCTTGTACAGGGGTGTGCAGACCATCAGGCAAATGAGTCTTTTGTGCGATCCCGGTGAAATATTGCTCCCGGCAGGCAGAATCACAGATCATCCGGAATATGAGTACAGGGGCGCCATGCTGGATGTGTCAAGACATTTTTTTCCTCCCGAAGCGGTCAAAGACTACATAGATCTTCTTTCATTGTATAAGATCAATATGCTGCACCTGCATTTGTCCGATGACCAGGGATGGCGCATTGAGATAAAATCATGGCCAAAACTTACTGAGACAGGAGGAATCACTGAAGTTGGTGGAGGTGAAGGAGGATTCTATACGCAGGAGGAATATACTGACCTTGTGAAGTACGCGGCTGAAAGATACATCACCATTGTACCTGAAATTGATATGCCCGGGCATACAAATGCTGCTCTTGCTTCATATGCAGAGTTGAATTGTGATGGAAAGGCAACGGAACTGTATACAGGAACAAAGGTTGGATTCAGCACCCTGTGTACGGATAAGGAGGTTACCTATCAGTTTGTGGATGACGTGGTCAGGGAGATCAGTGCACTCACTCCCGGGCCCTATTTTCACGTGGGGGGTGATGAATCACATGTGACGGAACTGCCCGACTATAATTATTTTATCAACCGGGTGAAGAAAATCGTAGAATCCCATGGAAAAACAATGATCGGGTGGGATGAAATATCACATGCGGATCTTACAGGGTCCGATATTGCACAGTACTGGGCCTCTTCTGAGAATGCTGCAAGGGCAATTGAAAAAGGTGCGCGGCTGATCCTCTCACCCGCGAAATACTGCTACCTGGATATGAAGTATGATTCTTCTACAGTGCTGGGGTTAAACTGGGCAGCATACATTGAGGTGGATGATGCATATGCCTGGAAGCCACTGGAATTGTCTGAAGAGATCGGGCGAAAGGATATACTCGGGATCGAATCACCACTGTGGGCTGAAACCATTGAAACGCTTGATGACATTGAATACCTTGCTTTTCCCAGGTTGATCGGACATGCAGAGATAGGATGGAGCCGTCCGGAGGTTCTTGACTGGGAAGATTACAGGAACAGACTTGCAAGTCATGGACAATACCTGGACCGGTTGGGGGTAAATTTTTACCGGTCGGAACTGGTCGACTGGGAATGAGGGGCATGCCTTAAAAGATAATTTAACATATATAAAGATGGGAGTTATCATTAAAAATATTTCGGGATTGTTGTTTGCCATCCTGTTTACAGGTTGCAGCAACGGTGAAAATTTCGGTTTTTTTGAGGATCACGGGGACATAGGTAATTGTAATATTGAGGGAAACATGACCTATGATCCGGTGAAGAACCAGTACCTTCTTAAAGGATCCGGAGAAAATATCTGGTTCGGGAACGACCAGTTTCATTATGCATGGTTCGAGGTCAGCGGGGATATACTTATTCGAACAAGGATGGAATTCATAGGTGAAGGAGTACAGGCACACAGGAAAGCAGGGATCATGTTCCGGAACCATCTTGACAGTTCTTCTGTACATTTTTCAGCTACGGTACATGGAGATGGTCTTACAGGTCTGCAATACAGGCTTTCCGACGGAGCCGACATGAGCGAGGTGAAATCGGAGGCAAGCGGCCCCATGTACTTTCAGCTTGAAAGGGAAGGAGATGTCTGCAGGATGGTCACCGGTGATCAGAGCGGGATCATTGATACTGTGGAATTTACAACTTCAGCTTTGGATGAAACCTATTATGCAGGCATTTTTGTATGCTCGCATGACAACAGTGTTTCCGAGGAGGCTGTATTTTCAGATATTGATGTATGGCAGAGTGCAGATTCCAACATGGAAAGTTTTGACCAATACATAAATCAGTGACGAAAGTTTGTTATGAATTTTAGCAGAATAATATACTAAAATTACCCACATTCATCCGAAACTTTTTCAAAAATAGCATAATTACCCTTTGTGTGCTTTTATTTTAGGGTGTTCTATTTGATTTTTCCGGTAAAAAAGTAGGCTATCTATTCAAAATAGAGTTCCTTGTTTATCTATATCAATTG
>JAIPBT010000068.1 GCA_021738565.1 Bacteroidales bacterium | reverse complement strand
AGGATGAGGACGGGTTTATCTGGCTCGGTACGCGTGACGGGTTAAATAGATTTGATGCCCGCAAATTCAAGATCTACCGGAATGTACAAAATGATTCAACAAGCCTGGCGAGTAACGAAATAAATTGCATTACAAAAGATCAGAATGGAAATTTGTGGATTGGTACACGTAACGGGCTTCATTTCTACAACAAAGACCTTGATAATTTCAGGCGAATAAAACTTTCACCATCCGAAGAAGAATACTCTCCAAAGGAATCTATCCGAGGGATAATGGAAGACTCAAAAGGAAACTTTTGGGTTTTAAGCGGAAGTCGCGTCTACGTTTCTTTTGCTGAAGATCGTTTGAATTTTAACCTTATTGACTTCGGAAATGATGGCATAAGTGGAGTAAAGAAAAGCCTGATGAGAAATATTTATGAGGATCATAGCGGAACTATTTTTCTTTCAAACAATTCTCAACTGTTTACTATCGATTTTAATTCATCATCGGAGCGCCAATTTAATGTGAAACTATATAATTCAAAATTTTCTACGAATAATTTTCGAGTAAACCATATACTGGAATATCCAACAGGTAAACTTTGGATATCTACTGAAGAGGATGGAATTATACTATATGATAAGTCAACAAATTCCCAGAAACAATACAAAACCAACCCGTCAGATCCAAATTCTCTTCTTAACAATAAGGTCAGGGTTTCCATATTAGATGAAAATGGAAATATCTGGTTTGGAACATCTGATGGGCTGAGCATCCTTGATCCTATAACGAATAAATTTACAAACGTACAGAGTGACCCAAACAATCCTCTAAGCCTGAGTGCAAATTCAATAGTTTCAATGTTTAAAGATAGTGCCGGGACAATCTGGATTGGTACTTTTTATGGGGGGGTAAACATATATAATAAGAACCACTTTAATTATACATATTATAAACCCAATACAAACAATAATGCACTAAATACAAAAATAGTATCTGACATCATTGAGGATCGAGATCATAACTTATGGATCGGGACTGAGGGTGGCGGATTGAACTTTTTTGACCGGGAGAATGACAGGTTTTATAACTATACCATGGACCATACACTCCTTCCGATTTCACACAATAATATTAAATGCCTTTATTTAAGTGAAGAAAACAAATTATGGATCGGCACAAGCGGTAAAGGAATTAATATCTTTGATATTCACCAGCAAAAAATCCAGACACTCAGACACGAAAAGGATAATCCAAATTCAATCATAAGTGATTGGGTATACTCTATCGTCGATGATCATAAGGGGTCAATATGGATAGGTACATATGGGCATGGCCTGGATCGTTTGAATCAACAAACAGGGAAGATCACACATTATAATAAAAATGATGACTCACTGGGAATCAGTTCTAATTCTATCAGATATATGTTGGTTGATTCCAAGGATCAATTATGGATAGGCACAAGCAAAGGATTGTGTCGATACATTGATACATCAAATACATTCGACCGTTTTTTTGCATATGAGCATGATACAACGACACTTCTTTCAGACGATATTTATTGTATCTATGAAGATATGAAAGGTCGGATATGGGTTGGCACTTATGGTGGAGGGCTAAACATGTTGAACGATGATTATCAAACATTCACAAGATATACCGTAGAAGACGGTCTTCCAGGACATATCGTTTATGGCATTTTGGAAGATAATTCAGGTTTTTTATGGATAAGTACCAATAATGGACTCACCCGTTTTGACCCGGCAAAGTCATTATTCAGGAATTTTGATAGTGATGATGGACTACCCGGAGATGAGTACAATTATAATTCATTTTTAAAAACCTCGCAGGGAGAGTTGTTTTTTGGTGGAAAGAATGGTCTTATTTCATTCAATCCCAATCAGATTACAATAAATTCCCATATACCTAACGTAGTATTCACAGGTTTAAAATTGTTTAATGAACCTGTTGATATTAACGACGACTCAGGACTACTAAAGAAGCAATTAAATGAAACCAGTGCTATAGTACTAAAACACTATCAAGACATTATCACTTTTAAATTTTCTTCTCTGAACTATATCAATCCTTTGAAAAACAGGTATGCATACAGATTAAGGGGCCTGAGCGAATCGTGGACTGAAACACAATTGCCTGAAGCGACCTTCATGAATCTACACTCAGGGAACTATACTTTAGAAGTTAAAGCATCAAACAACGATGGCCTTTGGAATGAGGATCCTATCGTTTTAGGAATCCACGTACTGCCACCACCCTGGAAAACGATCTGGGCCTACCTGTTGTATTTTACCATACTTTCAGGTATAATATACTGGATATTCAGATTTCAAAAATCACGCACTAACCTGAAGCATCAATTCGATCTGAATCAACTGCAAATGGATCGTCAGACTGAATTGCATCAGCTCAAGCTGAAATACTTTACCAATATATCGCATGAAATCAGAACTCCGCTTACCCTGCTCATAACACCGCTTGAAAACCTATTAAAATCATATAAGGAGGATCAGAATCTTTACAACCAACTTATTGGACTTCGCAATAATGCTGACCGCTTGCTCAGGCTGGTAAATCAATTAATGGATTTCAGAAAACAGGAAACGGGAAAACTTGAGTTGAAACAGGCTGAAGGTAATATTATCAAGTTTATTGCTGAAATTAGCCTGGCTTTTCAGGAAGAAGCTAAGCGGCGAAATGTGACTCTTTCATTCAACCCACATCAAGAAAGTGTAGTTATCTGGTATGACAGGAACGAATTAGAGAAAGTCATTTTTAATTTACTATCGAACGCATTCAAATTTACAGATGAAGGGGGAACTATTTCAATCGATACCGAGCGAACAGAGATTGATGTATTGGGCAAATCAACGGAGGCAATCAAAATAAAAATCACCAATAGTGGGAAAGGAATTCCAGAGGACAAGCTTCCAATGATATTTGACCGTTTTTACCAGGTTGAGAAGCAAGGACTCACTGAATATGGTTCTGGAATCGGCTTGGCACTGTCAAAAGGCATTGTTGAATTGCACAAAGGTACGATTTCTGTAGAAAGCCGCTCCAAAGACGAAAATCAAGATGGCTACGCCAGCTTCACTGTCATACTTCCTCATGGTAACAATCATATAACTGAAAAAAACAGGCTGCCATATTTTAAGAACAGTGAGTCTATTGAGGTATATAATTTTTTGAATGAGAAGGAAGACAGAATTGAGACTGTTCAAACGGATTTTCATGAGGCCAATATATTGGTAGTAGAAGATAATTCTGAAATCAGAGCGCTCATTTGCCAGGCCCTGGAACCATTTTACACTGTTACTGAAGCAGAAAATGGAGAAATTGCATGGGAAATAGCCAGTGAAACCATCCCTGATTTAGTGATCAGTGATGTTCTAATGCCAGTAATGGACGGGTTAGAACTATGTCAAAAAATCAAATCTGATTATCGTACCAATCATATACCAGTAATCTTATTAACAGCCAGAACCGCCCTAATACATAAAGTGTCAGGATTACAAACGGGTGCTGATGAATACATCGTTAAACCCTTTAATATGCAAATCCTGATGCTGCGGATCCAAAACTTAATACAATTGAGAAAAAGACTTCAGGAAAAATACTCTACTGTCCTCAATTTTTTACCTGAACAAATAAGTGAGGAATCTTCACCTGATGAAGTGTTTTTAAAGCATACAGCCGAAATTATCGAACTTCAGCTGATGAACTCCCAATTCTCAGTAATTAAACTGGCTGAAGAAATTGGAATGAGTCAATCTGTCTTGTACAGAAAGATCAAGGCCATTACCAATCTAAGCCCAAATGAATTCATTAGAAAGATCAGGTTAAACAAGGCTGCACAAATTCTTTTATCTGAGGAAGCCAAAGTCGCCGAAGTTGGATACCGGGTAGGCTTTAATGATCCAAAATATTTCTCTCAAACATTTAAGAGGCAATTTGATTTAACACCATCTGAATTCAAGCGGAAACAACAAAATTAACTGATGTTTAAGGAAATTGCTGCCTTTGATCCCGACAAGACGTTGGTCCCACAAATTTCAACTGGTAGTCCACCTCCCCGGCATATACTCAATCTGTGGTCACACACCCCTCCGATGCCGATGCAACAGTATTCCTGTACTTTTTCAGCATCCCCGGGAGCAGGGTATCAGCAGGTTGTTTCCAATCCTTCCGGCGGGCTTCGATTTCCTGGTCGGTGAGGTCGACTTCAATTTTGTTGCTATTGATATCAATGGTGATCATATCCCCGTCTTTGACCAGCCCGATGACCCCGCCTTCGTAGGCTTCTGGGGAAATATGCCCCACTACAAACCCATGCGAACCGCCTGAGAACCGTCCGTCGGTGATCAGCGCCACCTCTTTCCCCAGACCTGCCCCCATCACGGCGCCGGTGGGTTTGAGCATCTCGGGCATGCCGGGGGCACCTTTCGGACCGCTGTAACGGATCACGATGACTTCCCCGGGTTGCACTTTCGTGCGGATCCCTTCGATGGCATCGAATTCATTGTCAAACACCCGGGCCGGTCCTTTGAACATCACTCCTTCCTTACCGGTGATCTTAGCTACTGCACCCTGCTCCGCCAGGTTCCCGTAGAGGACCTGGATGTGCCCGTTTTTCTTCAGCGGTTTGTCTTTTTTGCTGATGATTTGTTGCTTTTTATCCATGTCCGGCACCTGTTCAAGATTTTCCCCGATGGTCCGGCCTGTTACCGACAAACAATTTCCATGCAGGAATCCTTCCTTCAGCAGGTACTTCATCACCCCGGGGATCCCGCCGATATTGTGCAGGTCCTCCATGAGAAATGCACCGCTGGGTTTCAGGTCGGCCAGCAGCGGGGTGCGGTTGCTGATCTCCTGGAAATCATCGATGGTTAGATTGACATTCACCGATTTTGCCATGGCCAGCAGGTGAATCACGGCGTTGGTGGATCCTCCAAGGGCCATGATCAGCGTAATGGCGTTTTCAAACGCGGAACGGGTCATGATATCGCGCGGTTTGATATCCTTGAGTAGTAAATTGTGGATGGCTTTAGCAATGTTTTCCGGCTCCTGGTTCTTTTGCTCGCTGACCGCAGGATTCGATGATGTGTAGGGAAGACTCATCCCCATGCATTCAATGGCTGCGGCCATGGTATTTGCCGTATACATGCCCCCGCAGGCACCGGCCCCGGGAATACAGTGCCGGATGATGCCCTTGTAGTCTTCAGCCGAAATCTTCCCCCTGATCTTTTCGCCATACGCCTCGAAAGCAGATACAATGTTCAGGTCTTCGTTTTTCCACTGACCCTTCTTCACCGTTCCCCCGTACATCAGAATGGCGGGACGGTTGAGCCGGCCCAGTGCGATCATAGCGCCCGGCATGTTTTTGTCACATCCCACGATGGGGATGACCGCATCGTAGAACTGTGCGCCGACCACCGTTTCAATCGAGTCGGCAATGATCTCCCGCGAAGGCAGCGAATATTTCATCCCATCCGTGCCGTTGGTGATGCCATCGCTCACACCAATGGTATGGAAGATCAGTCCGTACAGGTCTTCCTGCACATCCACTTCCTTTTTCACCAGTGCGGCCAGTTCATTGAGGTGCATGTTGCACGGATTGCCCTGGAAACCGGTACTCACAATTCCCACCTGGGCCTTTTGCTGGTCCCGTTCACTCATACCGATCGCATACAACATCGCCTGTGCGGCTGGCAGACTCTCGTCCTGCGTGATCGTTTTACTGTATTTATTGATTTGGTTCTTCATGGTTATAAATGTTACTGTTTTAGCTGCATTATGACTGGCGCTGGTCTGATCGAAAATATTTTCACGCTATAATGCCTTTTTTTTGCCTGCATTCACCAATTGTGTGCTTTTTTGGTGATTTGAATCATTAAATATGCATAAAATTGGTGAATCATGAATTCAGCAGCCATTTCCATACAGGGATGACTTCAATCTTCCTGCCCCTTATCTCCAACATGCGTTCGGTATCCCGCGTGATGATTAACAATTGACGACACTCCAATACTTCTGTAATTTTCAGTAATGCCTTCACTTCCCTATCAAGAGTGCCAGTGTTGTTGTCAATATCAAAACAAACCTGAATAGCTGCACAGGCATCCGGCACATAGAAATCAACTTCAATTCCCTTGTTGTAAAAAAAGACAGCATCATTGCGACCGTATTTGCGTAACAAATAAATTGCTACCATGTTTTCCAGCAAAGAAGTATTTCCATCCAGCAGAAAGAGATTCAAAAGGCCGTTATCAGTAAAATAGTACTTTGGAACAGTTTCTTTGTCAACCAGTTTACCTGCAATATTCTGTATGGGATTAATGAGCCAGGCTTCCCTGGCATATTCCATATAGTTAATAATTGTATTTGTGCCAACCTTTGCTCCGGTTGATGATACGATATTCGCAATCCGTGTAAACGACAATGGTTGTTTGATACTTTCGGCCAGTTTCTTAAATAAGATTTTTAAAGCGAAGGTATTCTCTACTGTATGACGGGCAGCAATATCCCCTAAAAAAATCTTTTGATAAACACTTGTCAAATAATCTCTTTTGGAGGAAAGTTCAGCACCTTCAGGAAATCCTCCAAAATAGAAATAATCATTGAACATCCGGAGCATTTCAGCTTTGGATTCTGTCGATAACAGGGAGCTTTCAGTCAGGTGAATATCGTTTGCCGCCAGGAACTCTTTGAAATCGTAGGGATAAACATCGAAAGGAATATATCGTCCCCCCAGCGTTGACTGAATATCCTGACTCAACATTTTGGCATTGCTACCCGTAATATACACCCGGTGTTTGGTGTCGGCCATTCGACGGGCAAATTTCTCCCACCCGGAAATATTTTGTATCTCATCAAGAAAAAGAATGGGTTGCTTGCCATACATTTCCAAATGAACCTCCAACAGCAAATTCAAATGCTCTGCTTTCATCCCTGTTAGACGTTCATCCTCAAAATTAACATAGAGCATCTCATCCCACTGAGACCCCCTGGATATCAATTGTTGCATCCGCTGATAGAGCAGGAATGATTTCCCTGCACGCCGTATGCCTCCAAAAACATAATTACCAAATTCCTCAAAAGTAAAATCCCGGGGAATTACTTTGTATTTAGGAACTTCAACCTGGCTATCGGCAATAACTGCTTTGAGAATATTCTTATTCATAAACTAATTCTATTTTGCCTACAGCACAAATATAGTCATTTTTTATTTTATACTTAAAACATTTTTATTATCTTTTTATTCTGTATGCGGAACAATATAGTTTTTATTTCACCCAGGCTGAGTCTACGATCATCAGCTGGTTCACGGCTACCTGTTTACTGCCCCTACAGAAGATAATTGCAATCCATATATGGGAAACTGCCCATTCTGCCCTAACACATGTGGGTGGCAAGAATTTTTTACTGCCTTAGATTACGCCGACAGGTTTGGATCGGCTTTACAGTTCAGGCAAAAATCCCTGTGTACACACAATCCGGCGCCACATTCACTGCATTTCCAGCGCTCCTCTTCATTTTCCAGGAAAGATTCGAGACCATGCATTTTGATATGCGCCAGGTTATCAATCATGCTCATGCCGTATTTCAACCTGTACCGTTGATCAAGGTTCTTTAATCGTGTGCACGGGTATTTTTCACAATCATAACAAAATCCGGATCCGGTTGCTGCCAGGTATTCACAGTTGACGATTTTACAGCTTCGGCAAGCCGTTGGCTTATGCGGATCATCGATTTTAAAGCATCCGCCGCAAGGCTTTTTTTCCCGCAGGTAACCTATACACAGACCGCAGTTCATTCCACAGGCTGCAATAAGACCCTGGTATTTAAGTGAAGCATTCATAGGGTATAGTAAGTTAATACAAAAACCCGAACAACCACAGGGGGATCCTGTTTTTGTAGCCATATTCGATATCATCTGCAACCAGGAACCGCTTTCCTTCGGGCCATTCTTTCAATTGCTTTTTTCCCTTTGATCTTCCACCTATTTCAAACAGATACTGATCATTCAATACGAAATCACCTTTCTCCGCATAGGTCACATCATGGTCCAACCCGGCCTGGTTCACGAAAAAAGATTCGCGCAGACTGCCCGCATCGGGTTGACCAGGTGTAACTGCGTAAAATAACGCTCAACGATTATGTTTCCAGCATTGAAAAAGCCGTAGAACAAATAGGAACTTCACCTGTACTGATCGGTCATTCAATGGGAGGAAGGGTGATACAGAAATACATGGAATCACATCGTGTACCAGCGGGTGTACTTTTTGCCTCCGCCCCCCCCAGAAAACTGTTTTCAATCATCATTCGCTTCACGATGCGCCGGTTCCGCATATTTATGCGTATAAATCTGAACAGGAGTCTCTATCCACTTGTCGAAACTCGGGAACGAACCAGGGAATTGCTGTTTACCGAAAACCTGCCGGATGAATTGATCAAAAAATCACACGGATGCAACAGAAGTAAACATTTACAGGGGACTGATCCATGCACGCGTTAATCATATTTTGTCATCTCTATATGTCATTTATTTGTATATTTGTCATATCTATATGTCTTTTTTAATTTTTTTTTAGCAAATTCATCTGACAATATGGTAAACTTAATGCAGTATTCCGCCAATATGATTCAGGCAGTAGATATGAAATTCAAAAGGTACCTGTGGGACAAGATTAACTGGAACAACCGGTTCATTGTCATCACCGGGGCCCGCGGTGTGGGAAAAACAACCCTGATGCTGCAATACATTAAAGAAAATTTCGCCAATAATGCGGGAGAAGTATTGTATGCCAGCCTGGATGATCTCTATTTTGCAAAAAACAGTCTCGTTGCGTTTGCCGGAGAATTTGTAAAAAGAGGAGGAAAGGTGCTGTTCCTGGATGAAGTGCATAAATATAAAAACTGGTCCCAGGAAATGAAAAACAGTTATGACTATTTTCCGGAACTGAAAATAGTTGCTACAGGATCATCGGCACTGGATATATACAAAGGAAAATTCGATCTCAGCCGAAGGGCGATTGTATACAGCTTGAATGGTCTGTCGTTCAGGGAATTCATTGAATTAAATTATGGCAATAATTTCCCTGTCCTGAAGCTTGAGGATGTGCTACAGCATCCATCCGATAGTATTTCATCCGTGCTCAGGGAAATTAAACCGATCAAACTTTTTGAAGAGTACATTCAATGGGGATACTACCCATTTTTTTCTGAAGGGCTGCAGGAGTATCACTTTCGAATCAGGCAGATCATCAATCATGTGCTTGATGTGGACCTGCCCTCTGTCGAAAACATTGATTTCAATGCAGTACATCGCTTAAGAACTTTATTGTCGGTCATTTCAGAAATCACCCCTTATAAACCAAACATTCTGAAATTAAGCCAACAGGTTGGGATCAGCCGAGAAACGCTCCTGCGCTACCTGTACCTCCTGGAAAGGGCAGATCTGCTGCTCCTGCTGAAATCGGGAACCAAAGGGATCAGCAAGATGAACAAACCGGAAAAGGTGTATCTGAATAATCCCAATCTTTTATATGCGCTCACGCAAGGGATGGCAAATGCCGGGAACATCAGGGAAACATTTTTCTTCAACCAGTTACACACGGTCCATACGATATCAAATGCGCCTTCAGGAGATTTCTTCATCGACAATAAGTACACCATCGAAGTCGGGGGAAAAAATAAGCGGCAAAAGCAAATTGCAGGCATCAGGAATGCTTACATTGCTGCAGATAATGTAGAATACAGCCACCAGAACCGGATCCCCCTGTGGCTGTTTGGTTTTTTGTATTGAGATCCTCTTTACTGTGTATCATGGGGATCAGGACCCACCTGGCGCTGGGTTATTTTGAATAACTCCATCACATAATCCCTCATCGGTATGGTTATTAATATTACAGAAAATAAGTTGCACAACTCCTTACTGCAATCCACCTTCAAGGAGCTGGTTGACCAGGTCTTCCCTCGCCTCATCCACCATTGGCATCTCTTCCTGCAACACCGACCTGCAATACGATTTCTTCAGTGCATTTTTAGTCAGGAAGTACAACAATTCTGTATGCAGCTCAATTCGCTCCGGCCGAAAACCCAGCTCGTCCAGTTCCTCAAGCAACTTCTGCGGCACGCTTTCATGCATGGTATGCAGATCCGGTTTGGGCGACAGCATCTTCATGCCAACGATTCGCCCGTCCGACGCGTCAACCAGGATCAAAACAAACGGAAAATAGCCTTTGCTTCCCCTCTCCTTAACCGGAGCAGGCAAAATGAACAGGTCAACCTGGATCACCGATTCCGCAACCTTCATATGGGAGATCTTCTCACAAAGGGTAATGTTATATTTCAGTTTGAAATTTGTCTTTGCCAGCTCCGGATCAGGCACTTCGAAACGATCTGTCCACACGAACGTTCCCTTCTCCTCCACTCGCCTGCGGATCAACAACTCTCTTTCAGGATTCACAGGATTCTTCAAATAATCCGGATCCATAACAGCGACTGTCAGCACTTCAAACGCCTGTTCCAGTATCGTTTGCAGGTCATCCAGCGCGTCTCCTTCAGGATAAACCGGCACATACCCCGGCTCGATATCCTCCAGTTTGGGCCAGTTTCCCGCCCCCCTGAACTTCTCTCCCGATTTTTTAATGGCATCCAGGTCCTCTTTTTCCATCAGCTCCCGGTCCGTAAAACTCACCATCAGGTGCGGCATGGTCATCACTGCCTCCAAAGGAGGTGGTTCATCCGCATCTGCAATTTTCATGAAATCGAAAAGCCCCTTATACCCTTTGTAAGCAGCTATCGCAGTATATTCGCCATTGGATCCCATGACTGAAATAAAATAGACCCGGTCCGTTCCCGGAATTTCGATTCCGAATACCTCAGTTTCATACAAATACTTCCATGGTTCCAGGTCTCTTATTTCACGCGCGGTACGGTATGTTATGCTGAATGGTTCAGACCCGGCACCACCTGGCTGCGAGGTATCGTTCCCGGAAACTGTTTTTCGAATTCCTTCATCGGATTGCTTTCCCCGCTTTTCCTGCGCCTTCTTTTTCACTGGCGCGATCTTGCCTTTTCGTACTCCTCCGGCATCCGGAAGTTTATCCAGGCTTCCGAAAATATTACTTACCATATCCTCTGCGGTCTCCAGAGGCACCCCGGTCTGCTCAGCCGCCCAGGCAATATCAGGCTTTCTGCCTGCATTGATATCCGGAAGTACCAACGCCATGAAATCATTCATATGATCCACAACCTCCGAAGCTGCCGGATCAGGGGTCGTCTCAAAGCGGTCATGGTACTCATTCACCTCGATCTTTTTCTTCAGGATAGATTCTGCAGTAGTGATCATCTGCAGACGCACCCTTAAATATGGTATATCAGGATAATCGTAGCCTAAGGAATTAAATGTTTTGATAAGTTCACCGAATCCGCGTTCTGTCATGGCAGTGAACAGCAGGATTTTCTGCTCCTCATCGAAATAGCAGGTTGCGAAATGTGGGAACTCCCCGAAATCTTTATGCGTGAGCCGGTATACGCCATCGTCATATTCCGAAACAAATGCTTTTTTCAATGCACCGGTATCCAATGCATCCAGGTCATGTTCGGACAACAGGTAGATCATTTCATCCTCATCCTTGAACGTCCTCGGATACGAAGCGCCTGTGAGCAGCATCATATAGGGCAGCGGATCCTTTTCTATGTCAGCACACACATCTTCTCCACCCTCGATATCCGGATTTCGTTCTGTGGCAAAAACCAGGATATCCGCCACATCAAAACTCTGGAAAGCCCCGATGGGGCCAAATGACTGCCAGCATGATCCGTTAAAACCTACCAGGTTGAACCAAAGCATGATGCTGTTGGAATCGGTGATATTTGACATCCCCGGGGAGAACAGCAGGTATTCCTCCTCGCTGAACACGTCACGCATCTCGAAAAAGTCTTCGGCGGGCCGGCCCACTACTTCGGAAAAACTGAACCTCCATGGAACGCTGGCGTGCTGTTCAAGAAATTCCCTGTCCGGGCCTTTTAAATGCTTCAGCCCCGGATGCTCCAGGAATTTACCGATGAGTCCGTTTTCCCTGAACACCCGGTGAACGACGTACTGACTTTTAAGCATTTCCACAGTGCTTTTATCCAGCTTTTGCAATACATCCCTGTACCAGCCAAACTGTGTATTCATCTTCTTCTCCAATCCCTGGTGCCGCGCCGCAAAATGCAGCAGGAAATCATCCACCACCCTTTCGCTGATCATGCTGTTCAGCTCACATTCTTTCCGGATTTTCTCGTAATTACTCATAACCTGTATCTATCCAATTGGTACCTGATCATTCATCCTATGCTGAAAATTAAGTAGGACCAGGATTGGTTTTTAACCTGGTTTGTTGCTAATCAACATATGTTTCTCTTATGATGCTCTTAACTTCCTTAATTTCAGGCTTTGAAAGTCTTCCCAGTGGTTTGATAATTCTTTGTTTATCAATCGTCCTGATTTGGTCAATTACAATCCACCCTATTTTATTATCATGTTTTATTTCAACTCTGGTAGGATATTTTTTAGAACTCGTTGTCATTGGAGCAATAACTACGGTACGTAGATATTTATTCATTTCATCTGGTGAAAGAATAACGCAAGGCCAGGTTTTCCTGATCTCGCTTCCTATTGTCGGATCAAGGTTGACGAGAAATATTTGATACTGGCTTACTTCCATTCCTCCAGGTTTTCATCTTCAAAGACATCGTTAAATAGTAACCTGTCATCACCATTTTCCGCCATTTTCTTAAAGGAGTTTTCCCAGCCTTTTCTTGGAGTGGAGGAGGGTTTGATAATAATCTGGTCCTTATCAAGTGTGATATCAACCTTATCCTTTAAATTGTACTTTTCCAGGATTGTCTTGCTAAATCTAATCCCTTTTGAATTTCCTATCCTGATTATTGATACTTCCATAATTGCATGTTTTATGTAATTACAAAGTTACTACAAAAATTGTTGATACAAAGAAGATATAGAAAATATGAATCTTATTGGTGACAATTAAGGCTAATTTAAAATTATCTTTATCCTAAGTCCCCCTTCACCCTCATCGACCTGGCAAAGAGGATATTTTTCTCAATACATAAGTAGGCATAATGTTTAGTTTTAACTAAACAAGACGAAATATCGTATTCCTTCTGCCAACGATAGCAGTAATATACCCGGAGGAAAAATCTCGGTCTGGGAAGTATTGATTTTGTAGTCACGCATCCGATCACTCCAAATGAATTGTTATTTTAGAGGGAAAAAGCGAATGACTGAAATCGAAGAGATCATCGAAGCCCTTGAAAAATTCCGTAAAGATCATCGAGCGCGACAGCAAAGACTCGACGTAAAACATCACATTGCAGCGGATTATCCCATGTTTACACTCCTATCATTCCCCGCTATTCCATCGATGTGGAACATCCCACCGGCGGTGTGAGGAATGTGATCCCGGGAAAGCTGATAAAAGATCTCCACCAAAAACACTGCCCTGACAGAATCATTTACGAAATCCAAAATGATCTGTCAGGGCAGTTTTAATTGAACTGTATTTCTCTAACTTATGAATGCTTATCTTTTCAGAAACTTGATATTAATATTTTGACTGTTAAGTTTTAAGAAATACAATCCGCTCTTCAGGGATTGAACATTTATGCGACCATCGGAAGCGGATTCTCCTCTAATGATGTTTTTACCTGTAATGTCCATTATTGCATAGTTAACAGGACCAGAAATTCCGGTAATACTAATCATCTCGGTTACTGGATTTGGATACACAGCAATCTCTTGTTGTAACTTACTCTGATCAAGTCCAACTGCGTTAGAGTTTACAGCTTCTTCGATAATAGCGGTGATCTCCTCTCCGCCGAGCGCACCTGAATATAACCTGAAATCATACATCAAACCTGTAAAGAATTTTTTTCCTGAACCAAAACCTCCTACAATCACAGTAGTTTCAGTAGCGGTAGTTAGCGCTATTTCATTGGACAAAACCTCTGTACCATCAATAAAAAATTTCATCGAAGTACCATCGTAGGTGATTGATATATGGTTCCACACCTGATTATTGATCTTTGCCTCGCTCAGGACAAATTGTTCCTTGCTGTTAAAGCTCAATGTGCCATCCGGCTTGATAGAAAATTCAAACCTATTGGATTTTGATGCTCCAAATGTTGTAATAATTGCATCACCTTCCAGTATGGCTGTATCAATTTTAACCCAAGCCATCGCAGTTATGGGATCAGTCCCGCCAGGAGCAACATAAGTCTGTGCCTGAACAATGATTGAATCCATCTGGATAGCCCTGATGGGGAAAGTATTTTCTCCATAAGTCAGGTTTTCACTTACATATGACTGATATCCTTCAGTTTGCGTAGCAAAATTTACGATTTCAGCATCATTGCCATTCCCGGATGAGTCGGGAACAATGTTATTAGGATAGGCGGTATTACTGAATAAATACTGCACCTCAAGAGTGTTCTGTGCGTTTGCCAGCCAGGGCAAACAAATCATCGTGACAATTAGTAATAGATTTGTAACTATTTAGCTGGTATCCAAAAATAATGAAAATCCAGGGGTTATCAACAATTAATGCACTTATTCAGAGGGGTATTTTTTCGATTTTCAAAAAACCGAAAGATTATCAACATTTGTTGGGATTATTCTAATAA
>JAIPBT010000022.1 GCA_021738565.1 Bacteroidales bacterium | reverse complement strand
GAAAATCTATGTGGTATTACTTTCAATCTTCCATGCCCAACCAGCAATCACTGAAAAAAATTGGGCATAATTTAGAAATGAAAAAGGGTGAGAAGACTGGTGGTATCATTTTTCACCGGTGGGTGGTATCAGTATAGTCCGAGGTTAAAAATTTTAGGATTAGGAATAAACTCATCTTTATAAAGGTCTTTATTCTTTGAATTATGAATGAAATTCCTGGGATCATTATCCTGAACATGAGGTACCTTGAAACTCACTAACAAGCATAAAAGTATATTCTTCTCAGAAAGCAGATCAATACCCTTTTCTATTCTCTGTCCGATCAAATCGGTATAATGAATATAATTTCCCGGTGCATCAACAAATTGATGTCGTTACATATACATTTTTAAACCATCTCCCGTGGTCAGCGAGCTTATCAATGCTTGGGGTTTTAATAATGGAATTTCCATATGCCTCTCAGTGCATCCCATCGTATGTCATCAGTCAGAAGAAATATTACATTTGGTTTTTACTATATATTTAGTTCTTATCGCTCCGAACAATAGTCACTTTAGCTCACTCACATATGTTTTCAATAAAACAGGTAATGCTTCCCTGAAGGCCTTTTCATGCTCATCTAAATCATCCCTGACATAGATTGTGAAGTTCGTTGCTTCATCGGTATATTCAAACAAAAACCTTCCATCATCCCTGACAGTTAATTTGCAGGGCCTGGTATAATTCGGAATTATCCTGTCGGATTTAAGTAACTCATCTTCGGTAAGAATACGATAAGATCCGTCTGCTCTTTCTACAATCTGTCTTCTTGCGGCGATTAACCAGATAGGGGGTTCCCAAAAGTGAAATGGCGAAGGAAATTCTTGTGTATCAATTATCACAGGTGTGTCAGCATTCATTGCCCGAAGGAAATCGTGGCGCAACTCCTTTGTGAATGCATAAGCAATATAGCGTTGAAGTCTCTCATCCATCTGCCTGACAAAACCCATATCCTGCATACCCCAGTATGTATTATTTACATCTTTCTCAAATCCGCCGTCAATTCCAGCACAGGGAAAAATTGCAATGGGTAAATCAGATCTTAATAACCTTGTAAAAGCAAAAACGTCAAGTGCAACGTTCCATTCACCTCCAGGAATCATATTTGCCCCAATATCCTTCCCCATCTTAAAGTCAGGAGCTGCGGTCCCTGCACTCAGGTAAACTTTAGAAATCTTTTCTCTCAACAGTTCTGGCTCCCTGTTAAAAGCTACAGCAATTATTCTCGCTGAACCAGTTGACATGATCTCTATCTTTTCGGGAGTTTCCCTCAAAATTTGCAGAAAAAGCTCAATACCATTTTCCTGAAATTCTGGCAGAGATAACATTGGATCCGTTTCGCTTTCCATCAGTGACATTGGTCCAATTGCCCATGGGATGTTCTTGTCAAAGATATAATTGAGTTGCAGGACAGGGATAATACCTGCTTCACGTGGCCCACGCGGATCTTTCCAGAGTGTAGGGTGATCTGCAACAGGTTTTCTGAAGGCATCTGTAATATCGAGAATAACTCCCTTCAGGTCGAATTCAGAAAAGGCATAAGCATTAATCAAATCCAGGTTATCACCTGGATCATTATAAGGATGATAAAGATCAGTAATAAAAATAAGCGGGATTTTGCTATCCATATCCTGATTGGTGTTACAAGCAAAGAAAATGGGAAGAAGGAAAACTAGAAAAAGGATTTTTCTTTGGAATCGTTTGATTAATGAATTCATGGCTATATCATTTTTTAAGGTTCAAATCGAACTTTGCCGAATACAGGTCATAGGACCACAGCCAGTTTTCACCAGTGACTGCAGCTGTCAGATAAATTGTGATTTCATCGTCCGATAACATATAGCCCTTTGTATCAGTAAGGAATCCAGGATTATGATTGCGAGGGAATCCAGTATCTTCGGGACCAACATATCCTATATCAATCCACTTGGCATCAATGGAATGGATATCATTCTCAATCGGCATATAAGCAAACCTTGCATAATTCCCAACCCAAGTAGGAATTTCACCAGACATATCTATTCTAACTTCTGATACTAAATAAACATTTTTCTCAGAATAAGATAAATATGCATTTGGCCTGATATTGGGGATCAGTTTTTCTTCCCCAAGAATAATATTATCAAGATTGCTTAGCTTGATATCCCTCGCAACCATCGTTGCATCTTTATTTTCACTTTTATGGTAAAACAATCGTATTGTATTCTCATCCAGCACAACAGAAGTGCTCTGCCCTACTCCCCATCGGTCAGTTCTTTCATAAGAGACAAGGGGGTTTTTATCAAACTTAATCCAGGGACCATCTAAACTTTTTGAGAATGCAAGCCCAATCTGATTGTGTTTACTATCCCATTGGTCTACACCAAGGTATGTCATAATATAATCATAAGTCTGTCCATTGTACTTGCAGGTGAATTCTCTTACATCCGGATCACAGATATGACAGTCGTCCCATCCATCAGCCGACGGAGAGACGATGGGCGTGCCAGGTTGCCATGTGTATCCATGCTCAGAAGGTATCCCTTTAAAAAGGTATACGTAATCAACAATTTGAAACGGATCCTTGTTCTGGCACAAATACATGTAACAAATACCATATTCGTCAATTATGGCACTTGGGGCATAATTGTAAAATCCTGCACCCCCACTTAATTCATATTTTATTTTAGGATCTATCAGATTTTCACTTTCATTGTTGTAAATAAGATTCTTGGGGTTAGTCGGCTCATGCATCATTAACTTGTTGATCTCATTTTCAACTTCAGCCGGGGGAAGGCGAAATTCGAGATAGTAGTGTCCACTGTCATTTTGATCCCAGGAATTTGATCCGTCAGTATTTGTCACCATTTTCCCTTCTTTCAGTTTAAAATAGGGTTCCGGACCTCTTACGGCAAATATCACAGCTGTCTGATCCCAGCTCATTCGGCCATTTTTATCCATCGGGTCCATAGGAATGGCTATTCTATAAGCATCCTTTACAGGACTGGAGGATATTTTTTCGTTATTTATCAGCGGTATTCCTGTGAAAATTTTTGAGCCAACCTCAAAACCGCTAAATACAATTGGCGTTGGCCAATTATCAAAAGTGTATTTTGATGATTCAGCATCTTTAATCACATTAAATTCTTTACCTTCTGGAAACCATCCTGCCATCGAAACTAATTCTCTTACCTTTCTATTAACCAATTCCTGTCCATTTAAATCAGAGTATTGATCAGGTAGAGATTTCAAAAGATTGGCCATGTTCGTCAGGAAACCTACGGTAACAATTGTGACGCTGTTATCCGGTTTTGAGGCTAATATCCTTCTATAAAGTTCCGTTGCTGAGCCTGCTTGACTATTGGTCATAATCTTATGCGGATAGTTTGCGACTATGGAGTCTGACCAATGTTGAGGATCACCCATATCCAAACCATTGGCTGTGGGGATCGCTATTGGAATTTCAGGTCGTAGGAAATAGGTATTAAAAGCATTCAGAACGGGAGCAACATTAGGATAAGTAGTACTCGCGATAGTTGCAAGTATTTCTACTTCGCCCCTGTCAGCCATAGCATGCAGGATTGCAAGCGCTCCGACATCATCATAATCCGGTCCAAAATCAGAATCAAAGATCAAGGCAACAGGTTGGTTTTTAGGCATGTAATTAGCAGCAATTCCAGTTTCTTTATCTGAACTGAATATTTGATCCCGGGCTACATACTTTTTGGATGTCCTTATTGACTTGATTGGCAATTGTTGACTTGCTGTGATGACTTCCCCATTTAATGAATCTCCGGTGAAGATCATTGAAAATTGAGCTCCTTCATTCTCCATTTTCAGGTGATTATCGTCCACTTCAATCAAAGTCAAATCAAATGTATCAGTAAACATGGTGACGAACCCAGAGTACGCGCCGCCCTTTTGCCCGATATTTATAGTTCCAGTCACTTCTCCTGACGGAGGTATTACCTGGTATTCCCAAATTCCCGAAATTCCACTTTTACCGGAACACCCATGTATTATCAACAATATTAGAAACACCAGGGGAGCTCTCCACTCAATACCAATAAATCTGAATAATTTATGCATGATGAATTTTTTAAATATTTGCTGATAATAAAAAAACCCGGGAATTATTTATGAAAATAATTCCCAGGTCTTTAACCAATACTAATCCTTAACTAAACGAACTATTTTATTTTGCTTCTGATCATTTGTAATATTCACAAAATATACACCACTTTTGAGACTTGAAATATCAATTGTATTCATTGAATTTGTAAGTTCCCTGTGGAGAATATTTCTACCGGAAATGTCGTACAATGTCAGCATACCGGTCTGAGCATTTTCTCCCAATGACACATTAATTATATCATCTACAGGGTTCGGATATACTTTTATGCCTGTCTTTTCCATTTTTGCAACAGATACATTTTCAGAGCCAATAAAATCTGAACTATTATCGGTCATCGCATTTGTGACAGAAAAAGATGGAGGATCAAAGACATATCCTTCAAGAGTTGGTGTGACTGTAATATCTTCATATTGAGGAACTATTACAGCATAGAATCCGTCATCATCTGTCACCACTCCGTCTGCAACAGTTACGCCAGGCATTGGTTCATCCATCGCATTAGATATCAATCCTGTTACATAGTAAAATGGGAATAATTCTACGTCATCAAACCAGACCTTTTCGCCATTTGGTACCATAGCTGTCCAGAAATTTAAGTTGTATTTATCATATTCTGTTACGACAGGTGGACCAATAAAATTAAATTCCTGAGCTTCAGTAGTGAGGTCATAGGTATTATAAAACAGAGCAGCCTGTCTGTCTGGCCAGTCATCAACCAATTCAACAACCAGCTGGGAAACATTTGAGCTTGCTTTGGCCTTAAATCTTAACCAATATCTTTGACCAATTGTAGGATAGCACCACCATTTGACATGAATTCTCCATCCATCAACAGAAGACTGAACAGATTCAACCATCATTGATTTGGCTCCGGAAATTGGATTTTCTGTATCAATGGTTACAATAGCATCTGCACCATCAGCATTAACTAATCCCCATCCAGGCACATGGTTCTCAAAATTTAATACATCCGTTTCGAAATCTCCAGCCACAATATTTGTACCTCCTGCAATTTGAGTTATTTCAACATCATCGATCCAAATCTCATCGTCAGTTTGAAGATGGCCAAAATAAAACACGAAACTCCAAATTCCTCCAACTTCATGAGATACTTCAATATTCAGATCAAAACTCTGAACTGAAGTGGTCAGATCAACATTGGTGCCACCCCATGAAGCCCAGGGATCAAAATTTTGCTGGAACATGAATTGCAATTGTAATGCAGTACTTGCCTTTGCTTTAAATTTTACATTGTAGTGAGCATCTTTAGGAAAGGAGACATTATACCTTACTCCCTTCTTCCACGCATCTCCGATTACTGTGCGGTCGGCGCTGCCTTCGGTTACCTTAACATGCATGCAATTCCCTGTGAAGTCACCATCCGTGACATTATCATATACTTGCGTTCCCTCGTTGGCAAAGGCAGCCCATCCCGTATTATCGGTATCAAAATTGCCATTTGCAATAATATTTTGTGCCATAAGCCCAAATGAAGCGCCAAGCACAAAAAGAAGTGTAAAAGTAAGTTTTTTCATAGTTAATAATTTAATTGTTAATACTGAAAATAATTTTCTCATTTGTTTTTTATAGAGGATTCAATTTAGCTCTCCAAATTGTATAGGTCCATTCTGCAAAATTGCCGAAGCTCGGGGCAACTGCAGGCTCTTCTAAACTTGTTGTAAAATATATTTCCATGGTATCAGGTGCACAAACTGTATTTCCGAATTGATCGCGCACCAAGCCCGGATTATGATTCCTGGGATATTTAGTGTCAGAAACTGAGATTTGGGCAATTGGATCCCATGTCCCTGTTCCGGCGTAAAAATCGTCAGTATCGATCCTCGTAACTTCCATGTAGGAATGAATGAAAGCAGGATAAAGGTTGGACATTGGAGACATTGTGCGAATCATTACCAACTGCTTATTTGTATCATCAATTGCAATTGCAGCATTTGAAAGATAATCCTGACTATTATCCTTATACTTTCTAATTCCATTTAATGGGAAGGTCTTTTCCGGGCCAATTAGCATGTTATCAACATTCTTCATATTAGAAATTAGCCTGTAAACTACCCTGGTTCCCGTATTATCTCCCCGGGTATAACTCAATAATATATCTCCGTTTTCAGGATTAAGTGTTATGGCATCCGGCTGTCCGATTCCCCAAGATTTCATTTCGGGGGAAACCTGTTGATCACCAATTGTACTCCAGGGTTTTGAGAGTAAGACTGTATCATACTTCACCCAGCTATTGGCATCAAGTGAATTGGCAAAGGCTACACCAATTTCGTTGTAATAGAATTCTTTTGTACAGCCCAGGTAGAACATAGCATATTTGTAATCAACACCTTTGTATCCAAATTTACCAGCCACCACTGAGGGATCGCAAGTGTGTTGATCATCCCAGTGGCCATCAACATTTGTTGGTTGCAGAACACTTTTAGGTGTGGATGTATTGCCCTCCCTGTCAATAGTCATGTAATATATATTGTCTATGAAAATATTCTCGTCAGGATTCCCGCAAAAGAAAACATGTTGAACATTTCCCTCCTCAATGATGGAAGGGCAATAAGCATATCGATTCTGAGGGGCAAAAGAAAATACTTTTTGCATGCCCTTTATGATCCCCGAATCTGAAGTTGTATGATTTTGTTGATAGTTCTCCCAATCAAAACCCTCCGGTTCTTTTTCACATGATGTAAATAGCACAAGGATTAGTGCGTAAGCACATATATATAATTTATTTCTCATTAATTCTATTCTTTGGTACAAGGGAAATTAAATCAACAAAACGTTCTTTAACCCTGATTACTTGTGAGGGTGTCACGGTCAAGAAAGTTCGTGTCCCAGCCGTATCTTCCTCAAAAATAAATTCATCAGGTGTTACGCTTACCTTGCCCGGTGGTGAATACCCAAAATATTTTTGATTCATTTCAACTACAGAAAGTACAGCAGTTAAGTCCCAAGTTGGCCTGTCATAAGGCATAGGCAGATAGCTCTTATACGCCTCAACCAGTGGGTGATAATCAACATAATTAAAATCATTTTCAATACTGGTGGCCGGATAAAGGATGGAGAGTCCTACATGAAATCCACTTGCCAGGATATCTGTAGGCCAATTGCTGAACACATTTCGCGCAGATGCTTCATCCATGTAAATATTAAATTCTTTCAACCCCTCAGATTTCTTATAATGTCCACCCATCATCGACAGATACTTAACTTTTTTAGTGATCAGGTCTTTTCCGCTCAATGATGAATATTCATCGGGCTCAGAATTTAACAATCGACTAATGTTAGTTGAGAAACCAACCGTTATAATTACTACTGAAGTATCAGGAGCCTGAGCCAATAATTTTCTCATTACATCAACTGAGTATGGTGTGTTGTCATAGTCTTCAAAAGTTCTTTCAAACATTGGTTTCCCATCAACTTCCAGCTCAATTACGTGTTTTGAGTATTTTGTATGATCCCTGTAGATAGAATCTTCCCTGGAAACTCCATTATATAATACCCCAACCGGGATATCAGGGTAGCCATACCAGGTATTTAATATATCCAGGAATTCAGCACAATATGGATGATCGTCCTTACTGGATACTATACCTAATAAATTGATTTTTCCCTGATCCAAATATTTATACAACATATCCAGGGCGAGCACATCATCAATATCATTACCTATATCCGTATCAAATATTATAGATAATGGCTCAGGTGAGGTCGGGTCAGAATTCGAACTTGTACAGCTAAACTGAAGGACACTCATCAAAAACATAAAAAAAACTACTCGCATTATTTCAATTTAATGTTTTGGTAACCAGATAATAACCCTATCTCTTTATTCTATTGTCAGGAAACTACTCGATGATTTTTTTCAATAAATGATTCAATATCTTCAGCCAGAGGTATAGAGTCCTGGGCACCTAATTTGGTGACTGAAATGGCGGCAGCAGCTGATGCAAATCTTACTGCTTCCGTAATCTCATTTCCACCTGAAATACCTACCGCCAGCACACCGCAAAATGTATCACCTGCAGCAGTTGAATCAACAGCAGTAACCGTATAACTCTTCACCCCCTTCCTTAGCTCATCAGAATAGATATATGAACCATCTTTACCAAGGGTAATAATGATCATCTTACTGCCCATCTCCAGCATTTTTCGTGCAACCACCTCAAGTCCATCCCGTTCAATATCTAAACCGGAAATCAAATTCGCTTCCGACTCATTTACAACCAAATAATCAACACAATCCATCAGCTCTTCATCAAGGACCCTGGCCGGAGCAGGATTAAGCATGACCTTTGTATTGTACTTTTTTGCCAATAATGCTATCTCCCTGACAGTTTGATAGGGTATCTCCATTTGCATTAGTATTATATCAGTTGATTCAATCAGTGTTTCTTCAACAAGGTTTGCTGTCAATTTAGCATTTGCACCAGGGGCGACTGCAATTATGTTCTCACCGGCAGCATCGACCAAAATGAGGGCCACACCAGTAGGACAATTGTCTGCCTGGCGCAGATACTTAATATTTATTCCGTTTGACTTGAAATGCTCCTTCAATTCGGAGGCATACCCATCGTCTCCTACACTTGTCACAAAAGTCACTTCTCCACCAGCCCGTACGGCTGCAACTGCCTGATTGGCTCCTTTTCCTCCAAACATTTTACTATAGATAGCATTTCCTATGGTCTCACCTGGCTGAGGAAAACGTTCTACCTGGGCAATCAGATCAATATTCGAGCTTCCTATAACTAAAATATTCTTCACAATTCTTTTATTTATATTATTATCAGATTGTTTATTTTTCATGAACCGATTCACTGACCGGCATAAATAATTGATAATATTCCAAGTACAAAAAATGCAAACATGACTGCAAGCATCCAATTCGTGGATTTGGATGAATCCTTGAATTCTTTCCAAATAAATACACCCCAAAGTGCTGCGACAAGAGTGGCTCCTTGTCCTAAACCATATGAAATGGCTGCACCAGCTTTACCAGCAGCAATCAGGTTTAAAGAGTTTCCAAGACCCCATATCAAACCTCCTAAAACCCCGACCATGTGTGTTGATAACTTCCCTTTGAAATACATCCTATAGTTCACTGATGGCCCGTTTATTGGTTTTTTCATCAGGATGGTATTGAAAATAAAGTTGCTCGCAAATATTCCGAGTGAAAATATAAATACTGCAGTGTATGGTGTCATCTTACCTGCAGCTGGATTCACAAAGTCCTCAAGGTCCATACTTGCTGCTATAAAACGATAGAAGAATGACATTAGAACACCGGCAACAATAGACAATACTATTCCTCTGGTATTAACTCTTTTATTGTCTTTTGATGTCCTGTTATAGGCGATAGCATTGATAATTATTGCAATGGTAATTAAAGCCACTCCAATAAAAATCCACACCGGGTCTCCCTTCTGACTTCCGAAATAGTTAATAATTACTCCTAATACCAAAGCAAGGCCAATTCCCACAGGAAAAGCAACTGACATGCCTGCCACAGCAATAGCACTGGACAAAAGTATGTTTGCCGCATTGAATATTATTCCTCCCGTAAAGGCGCTACCGATATTTTTTATGTCTGCCTGTCCCAGGTCAGTTAAGAAGGATCGCCCTCCGTCTCCAAAACTACCCAGGGTGAACGCTGAGATGACTGAAAACAATAGAATTCCAATCACGTAATCCCAGTAGAATAATTCGTATCTCCATGTTTTACTGGCTAACTTCTGGGTGTTTCCCCATGAACCCCAACACAACATTGTAATGAAGCAGAACATTATTGCAAGGGAGTAATTTTCAACTATGAACATAATTTTATAATCAATCGGTTATTACTAAATATATTTGTATTAATTTGGTAAACAGTGTTTTAATAAGGTTCATTCTGATTAAGATTTGGATTATTATCCACCTCTGATTGAGGAATAGGCAGCCGGTGTGATTTTCCTAATTCAAAAGATTTAAAATCCTTATCCCTTTCAGTTAATTCATCCAATCCTTCCTGGGTCATAAGTAATCCCCATCTTTTCAGGTCAATCCATCTCACACACTCGCAAGGAAGTTCTAATGCACGTTCTGTTTGAAGATGCTTGAGAAACGCCGTTTGGTCAGTAAGGATTGCTGGATCTGTATAATATGTGCTGTTCTGCAACAACGGCAAGTTAGCTCGTGTTCTGACCCTGTTAACACATTCAATAGCATAAGGTGTAGGTCCTCCATTTAACTCATTCAGAACTTCTGCATATAATAGCAATACATCAGAATACCGAATAAGACGGAAATTAATATCGTTCCAATAAAATTCCGCTTCAGTGCCTTCCAATGTGGTTGTCATATATTTACGTATGAATACCTGCCTGCTCCATGTTGGATCAGAGGTCCAAGTTCTTCCATAAATGAGAAAATCTGTCTGATCCGGAAAGTCTGCCTGCCTGTCGTTATACCAGAAGTTAATAAACAAGCGATAATCATTTTTGCCATCGATAGTTTTCTCTCTTTTATAATAGTCGACCAACCAGCGGTTTGCCTGTATATTATTCCAGCCCAGCCCTTTTGGGGAGGAGTTGATGGCAATCTGAGTTCCCAACTGTGAGTTAGGGTCAAAATCGACGTCAAAACCTGTAGGATTCACCTGACTGAATTGAATCTCAAAGACTGATTCCTCATTATGTTCATTCAGAGAAGTGAAATTCTCTTCATAATCATCCACCAATCCATAATAAACATTCCCTTCTCCTTCCACCAGCCAATACAACGCATCTTTTGCTTCCTGCCATTTATGCTGCTGCATATATGCTTTTCCAAGCAAGGCAAGGGCTCCTCCTTTTGTGGGCCTCCCAAGGTCTTCAGGATTCCACTGGTCTGGTAAACGATCGACAGCAAGAATCAGGTCTGATTCTATTTGTGCCCATACACTATCTGCCGGCATTTGTTGCGGTACATCATCTGCACTGGATGTATGCAATACAATTGGAACATCTTCCCATAATATTTCGAGATAGAAGTAGTAGAAGGCTCTGAGGAAATACAATTGACCTTTGATACTCTCTTTATAATCCTCATCCTCAAATTCTATATCGTCTATATGATCGAGTACCTGGTTGGCCCTGAATATTGCTTTATAATGTTCACTCCAGATCTTTATTCCAACTTCAAAAAAATCATAGTTCGTATAAATGAATTTCGCCCATTCCTGTAACTCTGTCCAACCGGCCTTGCTGGTGCCGTCGTCTGCATTTCCATCCATTTGTGTGTATATATTCCTGGTCCAGGTACCCTGTTTGTAGAACATATTATATACCGCAACCAGACCAAGCTCTATATCCTCTTCAGATTGCCAAAAATCCTGTGTAGTGTATGTGTTGGGATTAGGAATCTCCAACAAATCAAGGGGATCACATGCAGTAATTGCAACAATGATGAATATGATAAATATTTTTTTCATGATAGTATCGTTTGAAGATTAAAAACCAATTGTAAGAGACGCCATAACAGACCTGGTATTTGGATAAGCATTGTTATCGGCAGAAATAGTGAAGATTCCATTGTCGTAAAAATCGGGATCCAGGCCTTTGTAATTTGTGAAAGTGATCAGGTTGTTAAATGAAATTCCCAATCTCAGTTTGTCCATTTTTACCTTCTGAATAATAGTTTCCGGGACAGTATATCCAAAGGCTATTTCACTAATCCTGAAGAAAGAACCGTCTTCCAACCACCTGTCCTGATCACCTCTGCTGTTCCTGGTGTCTCCAAAAACAAGTCGCGGCTGATCGGTGTCCATATTTGTTTCTGTCCATGGATTCAGTGTAACAAAGTTATTTTGACTCTGTGTGAAGTCTCCTGCCGTTGCACGTGACCCATTCCATATCATCTGTCCAAACCTTCCATGTCCAAGAATATTCACGTCAAAGCCCTTCCAGTTAGCAAATAAGGATACTCCTGTCTCAAATTTCGGCCATGGACTACCCACAATTTGTCTGTCAGTGCTGCTGATATCTCCATTATCATCATAATCATCGTACTTAATATCTCCTGGAACTGCATCCGGTTGAATAACAATTCCCTCAGAGTTTACATGTGCCTGAATCTCCTCATCGGTATCAAAAATTCCAAGCATCTTATACAGATAGAAACTGCCGAGCGGCTGACCAATTTCAGTTTTAGACAAATAGGTATAATGCTCAGTCTTGCCATAACCCAAATCCAGCACTTTATTTCTTATCCTGGAGAAATTAAGTGACGTACCATAAGATAAATCCCCAACTTTTTCTCTCCAGTGAAAATCAAGTTCCAATCCCTTATTTTCCAGGCTAGCGGCATTAACAATTGGATTCCCCCCATTGTTTCCTGTCGTAGCAAGTATGGGAAGTGCAACTAACAGATCTCTGCTCTCCGAGATAAAATATTCAGCCGACATAGTGAACTTGTTTTCAAAAAATGCAATATCAAGCCCAATGTTGGTTTGTATCTGTTTTTCCCAGGTAATATTTCTGTTCACAAGTTTTGACTGGATTACTCCAAGGTCCATATGCTCAGGAATTCCAAAAACTGCCCTTGGAGCAGTATTCATCACTGCAATATAATCCCAGTAGCCAATATTGGAATTTCCCAGTATACCATAGTTGGCCCGGATTTTCAAATCGCTGATAAATTGTACATTAAAGAAATCCTCTTTACTTATCCTCCATGCTCCTGATATAGAGGGGAAATTCCCCCACCTGTTCTCAATCGGAAGACGTGAGGTCCCGTCTCTCCTTACAGTAAAATTAAGAATATACTTATCTGCGTAGATATAACTTACACGCCCAAAATATGATAGAAGGGCAGATTCTCCATATCCTCCGCCAGACATAGCATCTCCAGTTGCAGAGTTTAACGTCATATAGTACTTCTCGCCAACCACAAGAGGATCATATTTCGTCGAATTAAGGTCTTCTGGCCGTTCATCTTGATAGGTAATGCCTGCCAGTGCCTCGATTTTGTGATTCTTAAAAGTCTTTTTGAAATCCAGCGTATTTTCCAGAAGGAATCCACCAAACCTGTTAATCTGCTTTGTAAGATAGGAAGGATCATCTGCCTGCCCCATTGTCCAGGAACCACTTTTTCTAAGTATATCCGTCACACCCCAGTTTGTCGTATATCCAACATTAACTTTATAGGTAAACAATTTTAGCAGCTCAATCTGCCCATAAACATTACCGCTTAGATAGGTGTTGCGAATAGCTCTCCCCTCAATTTCTTGTCGTGCGATTGGATTCAGTGCGTAAGTATTGCAACTGTCCGGATCTCCGAAACCAAAACCTCCATGATTATTAGGGTCATAAACCGGGATAGTAGGTGAAATTGCGATTACTTCTGCGAAAGGCGAACCAGCATATCCATCCCAGCTGTTATCCACAAAACGTAAATTTTGCCCATATGAAAATACTCCTTTTTTGCCGGATGAATTTACCCTGAAAGAATTACGATCGTAGAACATTCCATATAATGTGCCTTCGTCGTACATTTTATTATATGAGACATAATACTGTCCGTTTTTATTTCCACCAGATAAAGAAATATTATGATTATGCTTCATTCCCGGCTTGAACAACTCCTCCTGCCAGTCAGTTGAATAAGGAAAATGTGACTGCCTTTTGGTAGCAATTCCCGCTTCAATGGCATTGTCGTAAGCCATGTCATCAAACTTCACCCACTCCTCTCTTGAGAGCAAATCATGCTCAGGCAGCCAGTTATAACTAACCTGTCCTGAATACTCAACCTTTAAAGGCCCTTCATGCCCCTGTTTCGTTGTTACAATTATTACTCCGTTTGCTGCCCTGGAACCATAAATAGCAGCAGAAGATGCATCTTTAAGAATCTGGATGCTTTCTATATCAGCCATATTAATTGTAAGCCCGGCATTTGAAGGCACTCCATCAACTATATAGAGGGGAGCATTATTAGTCAGGTTCCCAATTCCCCTTATAATGACTGAAGATTCTCCGCCTGCCATTCCTCCTGAGGTAACCTTTACTCCTGCTGCAAGTCCTTTAATTGACCCTGCCAGGTCACTGGACCTCCTGTTTTCAATTTGATCAGTATCAATCACTGAAACAGCACCTGTTAAATCTTTTTTCCTTACAGTACCATAACCGATCACAACAACATCTTCAATACCTACGGCCGATTCAATAAGCGTGACATCATAAATATTACCGGACCCGATTGATACTGTCTGTTCAACCATTCCCACAAAGGAGAAGGTCAGTTGGTCATTTTCAGATACTTCGATGCTATATTTTCCATTGGCATCAGATGCAACGCCATCCTGTGTTCCGGCAATAACTACAGAAGCTCCAGGTAAAGGTGCACCAAATTCATCTGTAACCATACCTGTAACGATTTTTGTTTGGGCAAAAATGAAAGACACATTCATCAGAAGCAAAATTACAATCAGTAATTTCTTTGCCATGTAGTCTATTGGTTTAGTTTTCATTTATAAGGTATTAATTATTAGTTAATTATTAGTTAATTATTAGTTTATGAATTAGTTGTCCATCGCAAATATTCGAGTCTGATTAGCAAAGTGGAACTGTTAAAAAAGTCATGAAAACATAATTTAATCGTTTCAAATAGCTTTCATTCGGAACAAATATATGCGAATGGTATGAAATGCGCAAGCGTTTGTGCTATTATTTATTTTTTTTTATATATTTACACAAGCGTATTCAAATTACATCATATGAAAACAACAATAAAAGATATTGCTGAATCAACAGGACTTTCGATCACAACAGTCTCCAGGGTGCTGAATGGCAAGGCAGAACAATATCGTATAAGTATTACAACACAGGAAAACATTAAGGAAACAGCTAAAAAACTTAATTACGTTCCAAACCAGTTTGCAGCAAACCTCAAATCAGGAAAGAGTAAAACGATTGCGCTAATTCTGCCAGTCCTTAGTAATCCCTTCTTTGCTTCTATTGCCAGTGAAATAAATTTGCTGATGTACAAGCATGGCTACATGACAATTTTAACTGATTGTGATGAGAACATTGACATTGAGAACGCAACACTTAATAAAATTCAATCATACAATATTGAAGGCCTTCTTATTGCTCCAAGCGGAGATAAATATGAAAAAATTCTGTACTTGCATGATACTGGTTTACCTGTGGTTTGTATAGACAGGTACTTTGAAGGGCTTGATATACCCTATGTTGCAACTGATAATTACGCAGGTGCATATTCTGCAACTGAAGAACTTATCAAAAAAGGACACAAAAACATTGTGTGTATACAAGGAAACAAAGAATCTTCCCCAAATCGACAAAGGGTGAAAGGATTTCAGGACGCACTCATGAAGGCTAATATTACCCAGGCTACGGTTCAGGGAGATGCATTCAGCATGGAGAATGGATATATTGAAACGATGTTAATTCTTAAGGGAAAAAATATTCCTACGGCCATTTTTACTTTAAGCAACACAATAGCCCTTGGGTGTATGAAAGCATTGAAAGAAGAAAATATAAAAATACCGGAAGATATCTCCTTAATAACCTATGATAACAGCCTGTATTTTGATTTTCTTAAAACTCCTCTGTCTTCGATAGAACAGCCATTGAGTGAAATAAGTAAAATTGCTGTGAGAATACTTATGGCTAAGATCAATGGTGAGGAACTTCATTCCACACAGATATTCCTGAATCCTGAGATTATCATTAGAGATTCTGTAAAATCTCTTTAACACATGAATTTATGAATAAGAAACATATCCAAGAAGTTTACTCATAACCGTTATCGTCATAATTGGCAGCTACATAGGTAAAAACTCCGAAGAAAGAAACCTGGGGGAATGGTCTCCTGCTATTGCCAATAGACATTCATTGACAATCTTAATCGTACAGAAAAATAGATAGTAAGGACCAATAGACTCAATAAAGTCAACCCATCCCATTTACCGCCAAGCTTTTTTGTGATATCACAAATAAATCGGTCTTGCGGAAATCCCTTCAACTTGGATATCCTTTTCTAACAGGCGAGTCGGATATACGACCGAAAAGAGTAACATATCCTGTAATAATATTCCGGTCTGGAAAGTATTGATTTTGGGACATCACATCCGATAACTCCAAATGAATTGTTATTTTAGAGGGAAAAAGCGAATGACTGAAATCGAAGAGATCATCGAAGCCCTGGAAAAATTCCGTGACGAACGCAACTGGCAGCAGTTCCATAACACCAAGGACCTGGCACTGGCCTTGTCCATCGAGGCAGCGGAGTTGAATGAATTGTTTCTCTGGAAGACGGTCGAAAAGAGCGAAAGCGCAGACCGCGAAAAACTCCGGGAAGAACTGGCCGATGTCTTCGCCTTTGCATTCCTGCTGGCCGGCAAACACAACCTGGATGTGAAAGAGATCGTGCTGGAGAAGATTAAAAAGAATGCCGAAAAATACCCTGTCGCAAAAGCCAAAGGCAACGCCACGAAATACACCGATCTTTAACAGATGCTGATCTACCAGGGAACCACCGATGAATTTGTCCGGCTGAACCGCATGAACCGGATCGCGGATGTCATGGACGAAACCTTTTTTTCGTTCACCGGCAGACATGCTGGGCAGAGCGAATACAATTCATGGCAGAACTCGCTGACGCGTGTACGGGACCTTGTGGAAGTAGCAGAGCTGAAAGAGAACTACATCGCGCTTGAATACTCTGTCCCCTACAACAACCAGAGTCGCATCGACTGCCTGCTGTTTGGAAAAAGCAACGGACAGGAAGTTGTATTCCTGGTGGAACTCAAACAATGGAGCAAGGTTGAAGCCACCGAGATCGAAGGCAACTACGTGGAAACCTTCACCGGGGGAGGTCACCGTACCGTGCTTCATCCCTCACAGCAGGTGAAAGGGTACCACAACTACCTGCTGGATTTCGTGGAGGAATTTGAGAAGGAACCGACGATGAGCCTGGTAAGCTGTGCCTATTGTCATAACTACAGCAGGACCGACCATGCCGGGCTCTTCGACAGGATCTACCCCACCGGCTCGAGCGCAGCAATACACACAGGTACATGAAGCCTGAACACAAATCGGACCTGCCGCAGGTGGACCAGGTCATCCGGTCGGCACGCACCTCCGTATTTTTCATTGATGACCGTCAGAGTGTGCGTCACCTGGAAATCGGCAATTCACAGCTGGTCAGGGAGGCTGCCGCCCGCATGGGCGCCACGGTTGAAGAAGTGGAACTGGTTTCCCAGTTCAGGTGCATGGGATCCAATGACTACCTGTTGTGGATCGAGTCTGTGCTGGGATTGCGGGATGAAAAGAGAATGTACCGGGAGAATGACCAGTTCGATTTCAGGATATTTGACAGTCCGGGCGCATTATACACAGCACTTGAGGAGAAAGAGAAGGGTAAATCCGGAACGGCACGCCTGGTGGCAGGCTTCTGCTGGCCCTGGAGCAATCCCAATCCCGATGGCACCCTGGTGAACGATGTGAAGATCGGTGATTTCGCCATGCCCTGGGAAACCAAGGGCGACCAGTGGGCAGGTGAATATCCGCCCTGGCACCAATGGGCCATCAAGGAAAAAGGTTTTGAGCAGGTAGGCTGCATATACACCGCACAGGGATTTGAATTCGATTATATCGGTGTCATCATCGGACCAGACCTGGTGTACGATAGCAGTTCAGACAGGCTGAAAGCAGACATCACCGCCACCCGGGACCCCGTTTTGAAACGAAACTCCGAGCACTTCGAGGAATACGTGAAGAACATCTACCGCGTCCTCATGAGCAGGGGAATGAAAGGGTGCTACGTCTATTTTGCAGACAAGGAAGTGGAGGCGTATTTCCAGGGGAGAATGAACAATTAAGTGTACCTCGCCAAAATCAAGCTATCGATTCCGACCAAAACCTCCATGAATTAATAGGAGAATCCATACATAATTTCCCTCAACCTCTGCTTCTCATTAGATTCATTGGTCCTGAATCTATATATGGGGATATTGTTGGCTTGCAAAACACGGTCCTTGATGTTATCATGTTCATGCTGTTTCTTATCTTGTTCGTGATACCTGATACCATCCACTTCAAGGACAAAGAGCTTTTCTTTTGATAGTTTATTAAAGAACAAAAAATCCACATGAGTCCAAGGGTGTTGAATATATCTTCTTTCTTCATCTGTAAATGTATCCGGAACCGTGACCAGTTTCCCAAGCCTGGTATGCATCGAAAATCCAATATATTTATAATCATCAAGAACTTCCTTAATGATTTCACTCATCAGCAATTCCGTTACATGCCCCTTCGGTCGTTCTTTGAATTTCGATAGCAGGGCATCGGTATACTCAGAATACAGGATGTCAAACACCGAGCTTATGGCGGATTCCTTTGTTATATCTGAACCATACAGATATTCCGCATACCTGATGAAATCCTTTATGGCATTGTTTGATGAATGATAGACTTTGTCAGCGACGATAACCGTTACTTTATCTCTCCCCCGGGAAATCGCCACATTAAGAAGTTTAGCATTCGTGACGAAATCGTACAGTCGGTTTTCAATAGCATCAGGAGCTTTCTCCAAAGAATTCACAACAAAAGATAAAATGACTTCATCCCTTTGCCTTCCCTGGAATTTATGAATGGTATCGGCTTCTATCCTGTTTGTGGCGTATTTGTTTGAAATGAGGTTTGCATGGTAACGAAAAGGCGAAATGATTCCGATGCTATTCGACTTCGATCTTATAAGGACCTGCTCTATCTCATCAATTTCTCTCTGGTTGTATAAGCCACTGCCGTATGGATTACTCCTGGCATGGTTGCCCGGTGCTGATTTAATGACTTCAATATGCCTTCCTGAATTCTTAGTCATTGGAACCAACGCACCATCATAATACATCTTATTGCAGAAGTTTATAATGTCAGGGGCACATCTATAGTGTTCCCTCAATAGTGTAGTAGGTGCTTCCGGTACTGCATCTTTTACAGATGTCAGGATCGAATTAGATTCGTATTGATAGGCTTTTGGAACATTGTATTCCAGAGATAGCTTCTTAGACTCCGGAAATAGTCTTTCATCATCAATCTGCTGCAGCTGGCGTGAATCTCCAACAATTACTAAGTTCTTAGCACAACTCATTGCGAGCAAGTTACTCAGCAAGTCGCCCTGTGATGCTTCATCAATGATCAGGTAATCAAAAGTAAAACCTTTTGGCGCATTGTTAAGTAAGGATTGAGAGGTACTAAGTACTACCGGGTATCTTTTCAGGAAATTCTCAAAGTCGTACTTATAAGACGCCTTGGTGAATTCTTTAAAACCATATTTCCTGTAATGCTTCCTGATTGAATTCTCCAGGAAAATCCGATATAAAGCTTTTAATTCTTTTCCGACACGCTCCTTATTATGCCGCTCTATGAATTTTTTTCCCGATTCTATTTTCCTGGTCAGTTCATTGATCTTCGTCTGATAATAAAGCGTTTCAGCATTTTTTAAGAGATTATGTACATCCTCTTTTGCAATATTGACTTTGAATTTTCTTTTCAGTTTCCATCTTTCAAAGAATCGTATCTTTTTGGGTGTCTCCAGGCGCGTAATGAAAGCCAGGTAATCAGCGGATGATAAACTCTTTTTGATGATCAGGGAATCATCAGGAACATTTTCATAATGCCTGTTTTCATTTTGAATATCGATGCGCTGTGATTCCAGGATCGCAGTTTCAACTTCTGCAACCTGGATCTTCTTCATCTCATTGCTCAACATATTAATTCTCAAGCTGTCATTCCTTTTGAGCTCTCTTCCTTCCTCTTCCAGGAAATTGGGAATTCCGGCATTCTGTTCAGATTCAAAGAACTCCGTCACCCGGGTTGCCCGGCCCAAAGTAGCAGCAATAAAAGAAAAATTTTCTTCATCCAGTTTCTCATAGACATTATCAATAGCTGTATTGTTATTTGAAACAACAGCACAATTCATCCCACGATATATAATACTGGCTATCAGGTTAAGGATAGTTTGCGTTTTTCCTGTACCAGGAGGACCTTCAATAATAGATATTTTATTTTTCAGCGCTGATTCGATGGCGCTGACCTGGCTCTGATTAAAATCAAACGGAAGCGCCATGGTTCCCTCCTTACCGATAGGATTACACGCTCCCTTCAGATAATCAAAAAGCACTGAATCAACGGATGGAGTAATGCGCTTATAGTTGAGAGACAGAAAGAATAGCGGACTGTTCTCTTCAGCAATCTGACCAGCATACTCAGCAAGATTTGAATAGTATTTTAGAATGTCCTTATGCGTGTTGCTTTCCAGCCTTAAGTTCCCGGTGAAAAGGCTGTGCCTGCCAATATAAACCCGATAAAAGCCTTGGTCAAACTGATGTACCCTGAGGGCATCAACTATCTTTCCATCAACATAAACGTCCTTTTTTTCAATATCGATATTTCCAGTCTTCTCCAGGAATTGAACGTTTTCCTTCTTATAGAAGAATTTTCCTTCAGAACCTTTAAAATAGATATCATATCCGGTAAATTTTTGGTAATAATATGCTGAATATATAGCTGTTATTGCTGAAGTTTTATCTTCCCAGTTTTGTCTTGCTTTACTAAAAAGCAAAACGACCTGATTTTCTTTATCCAGCTGAATTCTTTGGCCCACCGTAATATTGGTTAAGAAAGAAAATACACATTTCGCAATAGCTGAATTACAAAAAACCTGATCATTTTATTTCCGATCCCGGCGGACAGGCATCCAGGTTACGGCCAATGATCACTTTCATCCGTTCATCGGCCATCTTCAAATACTTTTTGAACTTGTACTTGTAAAGGATCCTGGCTCCCATCTCAAAGAGCAGTTCGGCCATCTCATGCTTGTTCCACTGGATCGCTAACAGCAGTCTGTCATGCAGGTTCTGACTTACGCGGGCCCCCTTTTCCCATAAGTACCTCGAAACATCCACTAGATGATGAGAAACGGCATAGGTAAGTGAAGTATTGAGCCTGCTTCTGTATTTTGTAAAGAACTTGCCTTGCTTATTAACCAGATCTCCGTTTTCCATCAGCCACAAGAACCAGTCCGGCCTTTCGTGTATGATCGTGTAATCCACAAGGTCTGTTACATCCAGGTCTTCCGGAGCTTTTTTCATATCAGAATAGCGCTCCCTGAAGGCTGCATGGCGAATTTCCTGCAATATTTCGGTCTTATTTCTCATGATCTGTTTCAGTAAATTTCAAGTCCGGGTTCAATGGCAAGAACAACCAGGATTTAATGCCTGCTTTTCATGATAGATGAGTTGTTTTAACAAATATACTATTTCCCTCCGCAAATATACTGCGGACCTCTGCCCTATCTTTGCAACCCTGAACCAATAACTTCGTGAGCTTACCAGAAGACAATAACCGCTATGAAAAAACTCAGCATCATCTATAGCAGCCTGCATGCCCCGCTCTTAATTTCCCCAAACAAAGCCATCACCTTCGACGAGATGGACCTGCAGTATTGCAGAGTCGAGTCCTGCATGGTGACTACTCCCGGGAAGCTGCTGGAGGCGATTGATAATTGGTACCTCCGGTCCATCATGGTCTTCACGAATTTCCCGCCCGACAGTTACTACCCGGAACATGCAAAGCTGTGGCGGGAGACCACTTCAGGGGACGGACTCAGCGTATCCTGGAAAAACGATTCCTATGAACTTTCACGGGCACTGTTCGCAAGGCTCTTAGGGGAACGGAAAGTAACTGCCTGGTACTTCATTACGGGAACGCCCCGGGAAGAGTTCTTCAAAGGCAGCCTCCAGGTATATGAAGGCGACAGCGGACTGAACTTCATGAATCCGCTGGATTATCCGGACGGGGATGCGCGGCGGAAAGCATTAGCAGACTATATCGAATGGGGCATCCGGAGAGAGGACGGTATGGAAAAGGTCTATGCAAAGGAAACACAGACAGCGTTCCTTGACAAACACCTGTTCTGCGGACTCGAGGTCCTGGAAACCGAAGGTGTCGGTCCGGATAAACGCAGCTTTTCGGAAAAGGATTTCAGGATGATCCTGGAACGTGCCCGCGACCTTGGAATCGGCGTCCTGGGGCTCCACGGAAAACCGCTTGGGAAAGGCGCCTATGTGATGCAGCTCGGTGAATGGCACCCAAGTGACCCGGCGCATTCCACCTGGTACCTGGATGCCTTTGAGAAAATGGCCAGTGAGCACAAGGAAATGGCCTGGTTCGGAGTGTTTACAGTTCCGGAAGAACGCATTGCCAGGGAATACGATATTCAGCTTTACTGATTGCAACCGGCAATAGTACTTAGCTATACATGCCTGAGCTCAATGGATATTTCGAATAATGTTGCGATCGTATTATCAGCTATTGTTGAGATGCCGTCTCTTAACCAGTTTTGCGTGTGGAAGCAATGGAAGCACCTTCTTCCTGATAAGTTTTACCAGCTCGGGATCCATTAATGAATAGTTATCCTCGATATCCAGAACGATAATTTCTTTTGTCGCCGAATAAGGGAAGACACGACGAATCACATCCCTGTGCCCCTCTTCCATCACAAAGATCCGGTCGGCCCAATTGAGTAATTCCCAATCAAGTCTGACTTCAGCATGTTTAGACAAACCAGCTGATTTACTGATATATTGATCTGTATTTCCTACCACCTTTTCAGCTGTCGGACTGCGCATGATATGATGCCTGCAAACAAATAACAGGTGCATCGGTTCTTTTTTCATCTTTTCGTATATTGTTTCCTGTACTTCAAAATTAATTGATCACTCCGCAGATAAACTGCGGACCTCACTCCTATCTTCGTGTCAGAAAACCAAATAATCCGGTACCATGCCCACACCTGCCAGCTATAAACGCGACATCATTCGCAGCATCATGCTCAAAGCAATCGAGCTGCTCGAAACGGCTCTTCAGGACCACCTGCAGGCGCTCGCCCTCAGCGAGAGCATCCTGGAAGCATACGGAACGGACATCGATGCCAGGGCAAGGCTGTTCCGGGACTTCTACAATGCCTGGAAGCCCATCCTGGGACTCAGCCTGACTGCAGCGTCCTTTACCGATCCCGACTCCCTCTGGCCCTTTCGGATCGACCAGGCGACCGCCACGCTCATGGAACGGCACATCCCCAAAACGACCGACCGGAAATACCAGGAGCTGATGGAGCAGGCATTCGATGCATTCGTGGAACTGGACCCTGATAACTACCTGTTGTACGAACTTTTTTTCTCAGGATTCCACCTGGACCTGTTCTATTTCGCCGGACTCCGGGTTCAACAGGAAGAATCCCAGGGAATGAACAGGCCCCCGGCTTTGTGAATAACTTATCCAAAGAACCAAAACAGGTTCTTCGTACCTTCAAGATGTTGAATACAATAATGTAAATCTGACCCATGCCTCAACCGAAATACAACCATCACAGGATCTTCGCGGCACATTTCACCGGGTGTGAAGCCCTGGCTTACGCGCTTTCATCCAGGCTCGCCGAGGGACATATCTGCATCGACATCGAAGGTTATGCAAAGGAAATCCCGGCCATCCTGGAAGAAGAATCGGCAAAGGAATCCTTTACCAAAGAAGATGCTAAATTCTGGGGTTCCCCGGAAGCATTCATGAATCAATGTGAAGACGGGGAATTCGTCACCACCGATCCTGAAGTTCTCAAACCTTTTATCATCCACAACGGAAAAGCATACCTGCAACGTTACTTCTGGTATGAATCCATGATCATTGACCGGATCAGGGGCCTCGACGACCGCCTCAGGATCATCACCGGCGGACCGGGAAGCGGGAAGACCTACAGTGTGGCCACAACGCTGGAGGAACGCTTCAGTAACAATCCCAACCTGAAAGTGGCGCTGGCAGCACCCACAGGGAAAGCAGGTGTTAGGATGGAGGAAGCGATCCGGGAACACGTAAGGAGGCATCACGACAGGATCAGCGAACAGGTAAGCAAAAAGCTTTCAGCGCTTAAGGGTGAAACGCTTCACCGATTGCTGGGCTTCATCCCCGACAGCGTTTTCTTCAGGCACGACGGGAAAAACCCGCTACCCTACCAGGTCGTGATCATCGACGAATGTTCCATGATCGACGGGGCCATGATGGCCAAACTGTTGGATGCCATCCACCCGGAAAGCATGCTCTATCTTATCGGTGACCGGAACCAGCTGGCATCCGTTGAAGCGGGCTCGGTATTCGGTGACTTGTGCATGGCAGAAAATTCGGTGCCACTCAACGGCAAAATAACCACCCTGGAAGGAAGCCGCCGCTTCTCAACCGACAAAGGAATCGGACGGCTGAGCAGCGAAGTGATCGGGGGTTCCATTGCCGACCTGAAGGCTTACGAGGGCGACGAACAGGTGTCCATCGATACGACATTCTCAGACGATCAGTTCTACACATACGCCGCTCTATACGAAGACTACATCAGGGAACCCGACACCAGGACAGCCCTCCTGAAGATGAACAGGGTCCGTTTTCTTTGCACCACCCGGGAACATGTGCAGGAGACCAATGAACGGATCAGCCGACACCTGGCCCGCAGGATCGAGGACTTCAATCCGCGAAAAGGGGCCTTCTACCACAACCAGCCCATCATCATCACAAGGAACGATTACAGGCTGGGGATCTATAACGGCGATGTGGGGATCATCAGGAAGATCGTGAACGAGCGCAACGAAGGGGTGTTTTATGCATTCTTCGAAACAGCCGGGGGAGAGCCGCGGAAGATCCAGGCCGCTTTCCTGAGCCACTACGACACCGTTTTCGCCATGACCATCCATAAAAGCCAGGGATCGCAGTTCGAAAAGGTGGTGGTCATTCTGCCGGCCGACCGGGGGGTTAAGCTGCTCACCCGCGAACTGCTCTACACGGGCATCACACGCGCCATGAAGAACGTGTTGCTGCAAACCACTGAGGAAACCCTGCACAATTGCCTGGAGAGGAAAGTGGAACGGGCATCCGGACTGGAAAAAAGATTGAATCAATAGAAAAATGAGCACCATGATATATGCATCTCATTCACAGGAAAAGCTTTGCGATATCCTTGCCGGTAACCTGGGCGGGCAAGACGGGACCAATGTGTTCGCAAAAGAATTAATCGTCACACAGAACCCCGGGACGAATGCCTGGCTGAAGACGGAACTGGCTGCACGCAACCGCGTATTTGCAAATTTCCGGTTCCTGAACCAGGACGGACTCTTCAAGGCGCTGTGTATTGCGCTCGGACTGGATGACGAAACGGACCGCAAGCAACGCATGACATTTACTATCGACCGGTTGCTGAAGGATGAGCCATTCATCCATGCCTTCCCGACGGTTGCAGAATACTACACGGGAAATGACCTCAGGCGGTTTCAGCTGGCCGGGAAGATCGCCGACCTGTTCGACCAGTACCAGTTGTACCGGGAGGAAATGGTGAAGACATGGACCGCTGGCAGCACAACCAGCGATGATCCTGACGAGAAATGGCAGCAATGGCTATGGAGTCGCCTGGATATCCGTCCGAAGGGGGAACTGAAGGAACAACTTCTCTCCGCGCTGGAAGCAAACAGGGAAAAGATCCGGGAAGCCTTTCCACGGATCGCCTTTTTCGGGATCACGATCTATACCCGGTTCCACCTGGACGTATTCCGCAAGCTCGCCGAATATACAGAGGTTGGCTTTTACCTGTGCATCCCTTCCAGACCCGGTGAATTCCGTAATGAGCTCCTGGTCAGCTTCGGTGCCAAAGCGGCAGAACTGATGCAGATGTTCGGTCAGCCGGAACCAGGGGAAGCACTTTCCGAAAATAATACACTGCTGGGGGAACTCCAGCAGGACATCCTGCAGAACCGGTCATCGCTGAGCGTCAAGCCGGAACATCTCCGGGACGGCTCCCTCCGGGTCAACGCATGCTATACTCCCGCACGGGAGGTGGAGTGCCTGTACAATTACCTCCTGGACACGCTGGAGAAGAACAGTGACATCCGGACGCAGGACATCCTGGTGATGGTTCCCGACATCAATACGTATGCACCATACATCAGGGCGGTATTCAGGAATGCCCCGGTTGAAATACCCATCGAGATCTCGGGAAGAACAAAAAATACGGACAACAGCATTACCGGGGCGATCGAGCAGGTGCTGACCTTCAGCGAGGACGAGCTCACCTCCGAAAACGTGATCAGCCTCCTGGAGTCAAAGAGAATGAGGGAGCGCTTCGGCATACGTGACTTTAACTACCTCCGGGCATCGGTCAGACAGGCCGGGATCCGCTTCGGATGGCATAACCGGGAAGAGGACGATTCCGCATTAGTAAGCTGGAAAAACGGACTGGACCGGCTCATCCTGGGATATGCAATGCTGACGGATGAACCGTTCGACGGCCACTACCCCTACCGCAACTCGGAATCGTCCAACAGTCATGACCTGTTGATGCTGAAAGCATTCGTGGAACAACTTATTGCAATCATTGAACAGACCCGGAGCGGAGAAATGACCCTCACCGGATGGAAGACCTGGATGTTCGAAGCGGTCATCGACCCGATGATCCACCGGGACGATTTCAGCAAGCAGGACCGGGAAGAGATGGCCATGATCAATAAAAGCCTGAGGTTCATGAACGAAATTGACCCGGAAGAAAAAATTTCTTTCAGAATCTTTCTCGACGAACTGAAGCACCGTCTCTTCCAGGAACCCCGGGAGATCAGCCTCAACACGGGACGGGTAACGTTTTCCCCTCCCATACCGGTAAGGGGACTGCCCTACAGGGTCATCGCGTTCATCGGACTCGACAACGGGGTGTTCCCACGCAGGGATACCCCGCAGGGATTCGACCTGATCGCCAGGTACCCGAAGCCGGGCGACCGGTCCCTCACGGAGAACGACAAATACCTGTTCCTGGACACGATCCAGTCAGCAAGGGAGAAACTCTACCTCAGCTACATCGGAAAAAGCGTGAAGGACAATGCCGAACTCCCTCCGTCAATCCTGCTGGATACACTGCTGGACCACATTGCCTCGGCATGTCCCGACACGGACACGTCCAAACGGGTGTATACCGAGTTGCGTACGGAGCATCCGCTTCACGGCTTCAGCAAGCGTTACCAGAAAGACCATCCGCGACTGTTCACCTACCTCTATTCCGGGGAGAAAGCCGTTGTGGAAGAGAAGGTAAAAACACACGAAACCCGGGAGAGCGATCCGGAGCCTGTCACGGTCTATTCCTTTGTGAAATTCTTCGAGCACCCGGCGATCTGGTATTTCAACAACATCCTTCAGATCGATTATGAAAAGGATGTGGAGTCGCTGCCGGAGCATGAACTGTTCAGGTTGAATGCACTGCAGAAATGGGGTGTGAAATCAAACCTGCTTACACTGCATGAAGAGGCGCTGCCGGAATACAGTGAACGGCTGAAACAGCAGGGGGAGCTTCCGCTGAAGGATCTTGGTAACTACACAATTGATACATACAAGGAGGAAACAAAAGACCTGAAAAATGCCCTTGATCCGCTGATCGCCGGAAAAGACCCGCAGAGTATCGCCATTGATATTCAATTGGGGAATCAACGTATCACAGGGGTGATCGACGGCGTTTACGGGGATCAGCTGGTCAGCTGGTCCACTTCGAGCAGTAAGACCCGACCCGGGATGCACGCCTACCTGAAGACGCTCCTGCTGGCTGCAGAAGGGAAAGTGCAGGAATCCAGGTTCTTCACGGAAAACGGGAAGGAAGAAGTGCTTGAAGTGCCTTCCCGCGAAGAAGCCATCGGTATCCTGGAACAGCTGATGGAATACTTCGGGAGAGGAAACGCTGCCCCGCTGATCTTCACCCTGGATGCAGGCAAACAGAGTGTGAGCAGAACTGCCGAAATGCAAAAGACTTTCAAAAAGGTCCTGGATGAGGCAGAACCGGACTACAACGGCAACACTGGTTTCTCCTACCCATATATGCGGAACCTGCGGGATGACGGGTATTTTGATCACCTTGCCGAAACGAACGAGGAGGAACAGGATGACCAGGCACGGGACGAAATTTACAGGCAGATACAAGAACTTGCAGGATTGCTGAACCTATGAAAATTGAAACCATGAGTACACCCAAGACATTTGAAGCCGGCACCTTTCAGCCTGAAAGGAAACGCTACCTGGTGGAGGCCAGTGCAGGCACCGGCAAGACCTATTCCATCGCCATCATGGTGCTGAAGCTGATCCTGGAAAAGGGCGTCAGCATCGACCGCATCCTCATGGTGACCTTCACCAATGCAGCGGTGGCTGAACTGGAACTGAGGATCCGAAAGTTCGTCCGCAGCGGACTAAAGTATGCCCGCGACGATACACGCACCGACAGGGAGATCGAGGCAGTGATCGATGCCGCCGGGAATGAAACGGCTGCATTAAAACTGGCGGAGGCCGTGCAAATGCTCGACCAACTCTCGGTTTTTACCATCCACGCTTTCTGTCAGCGGACCATCTCAGAATTCACGTTCGAGACCCGGCAATCTTTCGATTTCGAATTGCTGAAGGACGATTCGCCGCTGTTCAAACAGCAGGTGTACTCCTACTTCAGGGAACACCTGAATACCATAGAGAACGGGGAACTTTTCAAAAAGATCTGGGAATCGATCGATCTTGAAGCGCTACCCGGACTGCTGAGGAAGCTGATGCAGGGCATGGAGCTCACAGGATCGGAAGGACTTGCTGAACAAACGGAGGAGGAGACCGGGAAGGCTTACCTCGATGCGGAAGCGTCCCTGAAGGAGGTTGTCAGGTCGAACCGCAACAGCATCCTGGGAGTCACCGGCAGCAATGCCCTGAAGAATGCCATCCAGGAAGATGATGAAGAAAAGTTCATCCGGTTGTTCAGGACGAATGTCGTCAAAGAAAAAAAGGATGAACCCAACAAGTACTTTGCCCATTTCGATTTCATGAAGGGTGCATTCGAAGAGGCGGAAGAGGCCATCGTTGCGGCGTCCGACAGGCTGCTGAAATTCCATTATATCCGGATGGCCGAGACGGCTTCGGAGAACATTGGCGAAACCAAGGGCCGCAAAGGATTCATAGCCTTCGACGACCAGATCAGGACTGTGCACGAGGCGCTACGCAACGATACCTTCATCGCCGGGCTCAAAGAAAAATACGACGCGGCGTTCATCGATGAGTTCCAGGATACGGACCGGATGCAGTACGGGATATTCAAAGGGGTGTTTGGAGAAAACAGGACCCTGTTCTTCATCGGCGACCCGAAGCAGTCCATTTACGGATGGAGAAAGGCCGACCTGGAAACCTACAACGATGCACGGGAAGACGTGGGTGAAGAGGTCTACTCCATGCAATACAACTACCGGTCAACAGCAAAACTGGTCGAGGCACTGAATATCCTGTTCAAACCTGCCGATGGATACAACGTATTCAAGGACGATAAGATCCGGTATGAAAAGGTGGAGGCCGGGAACCCGGGACTGGGCAGCATGACTGAAAACGGAAGGGAAGTGGTCCCGGTGACTGTGATGGAATTCGGCACCAACGACAACCGGACCAACGATGCCTGGGTGGCCAGGGAGGTGTACAGGTTGCTGACCGGCGATGCACGGATCAACGAAGAACGGATCCGGCCGTCGGACATCGGGATCCTGGTTCGTGAAGGCAAAGAGGGCGACCGGATCAAGGCAGCGCTGGCCAGGTACAATATCCCTTCCGTTAAGCGGGACGACCTGAGGGTGATGAAATCGGACGAAGCCATCCAGCTGCAGTACCTGCTGAAGGCGGTACTGGATCCCACCAGCGGCGGCATCAGGCGGGCCATGTACAGTCAGCATTTCGGGTACGACCTGGACAGGATCAATGCACTGGACGAGGAGAAAAACGTGGAGATATTCCTCGGCCTGAAAAAAAGGTTGGTCGATGAGGGCATCTACAACATGATCTCGGAATTCCTGGACATATACGGGATCAGGCAACTCTGTATGAAGGATGTACTGGGCCAGCGGGTGCTGACCAACCTCATTCATCTTGCCGAATTGCTGCACACGGCGGAAAAGACCTTCCGCTATACACCCGAAGAACTGCTTACCTGGATGCAGCGCGCAAAAGAGAGTGACGAGGACGAGTACGAGCAACGTATCGAAAGTGATGAGAATGCCGTGCAGATATCCACGATCCATAAAAGCAAAGGGCTTACATACAAGATCGTCTTTGCCCCCTATCTTTCCATGATCCCCAAATTCAGGACCCTGGAAAAGGGAAAGGTCAATGATTTCAGGAAAAAAGGCAAATACCTGGTCACACTCGACTACCCCGGGCTGGATGACGAAGACAGGGCATTGTTCGACGACCAGAAGGAGCAGGAGAACCGCAGGCTGATTTACGTGGCGCTCACCAGGGCGGTTTACAAATGTTACATCTCCCTCGTGCCAAGGGAATACGGCACACAGAAAGAGGCCATTGATTCATCCCTTCTCAGGGTGTTGAGGCACCACAGCAAGGGATCCGATCCTGATCTGATCGGGTATGAGGAACAACCACAGGCAGCATTTCGTCCGGACGCGGGAACATACGATCCCTCCGAAGAGGAGCCCGCCTTTGAACCCAGGAAAACAGAAGTACGAAAGATACATAACGCGTTCGGCATCCACAGCTTCAGCGCACTGAGCAGGGCACACCACATCTCCCCGTTCGAAGCCGCGAATCTCAGCGGAGAAAGTGCCTACGATCACTTCATCTTCCAGGAACTTCCCCGCGGTGCCAATGCAGGCAACGCGCTGCACAGCATCTTCGAATTCCTCGACTTCAATGATGAAAACAGCTGGGAACAAAGCCTGAAGGATGCGTCGGGATACTATTCCAACCTCATTAAGGAGAATAAGCTGGGCCATTTCAAAAAAATGGTGAGCCACGTGATGAAAACCAGGATCCCGCTCGGTACCGAACCTTTCCGGTTGCAGGAGATCAGGAACGAAAAAAAGATCCCCGAAATGGAGTTCTATTTCTCTGTGGACAGGATCAACCGGTCGGTGCTGAACGACTACCTCGGTGAAGAGGCGACCGTAGGAGGCGAGAGCGACCTCAGCGGGCTGATGACCGGCTTCATCGACCTGGTCTTCGAGCAGGACGGGAAATACTATATCCTCGACTGGAAGTCCAACTACCTCGGCAACGCGGTGGAGGACTACAGCAAGTCGAAACTGGAGGAAGCCATGAAAGGCAGCAACTACCACCTCCAGTACATGATCTACACCGTCGCCCTGACACGCTGGCTAAAGATCCGGATCCCGGACTTCGATTACGAAAAACATTTCGGCGGCGTGATCTATGTCTTCCTAAGGGGCGTGAGGGAAAACCGGGAAACCGGGATCTTCACAGCGTTCCCCGACGAAAAGGTTATCGCGAAACTTGACCAGGCCCTGTCGGCGAATGAATCACAAACCACATCAACACAATGACCATGAAGATCCTCCACACCTCCGAGCTGCGAAATCAGGCGATAACAATAATTGCGTAAAACGTGAACAATCAATCTATAAATAGGCGATGAAAGCAGACAAGAACAGGATGTACCGTGACGTTGACGTACTGACCGGTATCCATCCACCCCGGAACAGCAGGCACCTTCAGTCGCTCAACATCATCGCCCAATACATCAGAGATGAGTTTCAAAAAACGGGATTGCAGGTGCGGGAACAGAAGTGGGGAGTCGATAGCGCAACCTATAAGAATGTAATCGCCACATACAATGGCCAGGCTGAAAAGCGGCTGGTCGTCGGGGCCCATTACGACGTATGCTGCGATTATCCCGGTGCGGACGACAATGCCAGCGGGATCGCGGGCCTGCTGGAAACGGCCAGGCTCGTGAGTGCGAACCGTCCGGACCTCGGTTACGGGCTGGAGTTCGTGGCCTACTGTCTTGAGGAACCGCCATTTTTCAATACGGAGAACATGGGGAGCTTCGTTCATGCATCTTCACTGGTCGGACAGAATGCAGATATTCTCGGCATGATCTGTTACGAAATGATCGGGTACTTTTCGGAGATTCCCGGCTCACAGCCCAATCCCCGTCCATGGCTGGTCCCTGACATCCCCGACACGGGAGATTTTGCCATGATCCTGGGATTGGATTCCGCCCCAGCATTCAATGGGAAGATCAGGGACCTGATGATTGAGAACGAAGCCATCGATACCTGGATGATCGAATTGCCGGTGAACGATGAACTGGCCGGATTGTCGGACCACAAGAACTACTGGAGATTCGGGTACAACGCCGTGATGATCACGGATACTGCGAAGATCAGGAACCCGAACTATCACAGCGAGACCGACACCATTTACACTTTGGACTTTGAACGGATGAAGGAAGTGGTGAACAGCACGTACCTGGCTGTAACAGTATTTCTAGAAACCTTAGAAATCCAATGAGTGAAGAACAAGCTGAAGTGAGAATACTCGCAACTGCAGACATCCACTTTGGCGGACCGATGTGTGGAAGAAAGGCAGAACGTCTCCTCAGATCCCTCACAGATGCCTGGTGCCTGACCGTGCGGGCATGCATTGATCTGAAAGCTGATGTCGTGCTCATCGCCGGTGATCTGATCGACCTGGATACAGATTTCGAAAAGGTGAACGAAAAACTGGGATCCAGCTTCGAAACCCTATGCAAGAAGGGTGTCAACATCGTACTGAACAGCGGCAACCACGATTACTACCTCCTCCCCTTCTTCCTCGGAACCCAGTCCTTCAATCATGTCACCCTCTTAGGCGCCGACGGCAACTGGGACGCCATCATCATGGAAAAGCACGACACTCGCTTCGGCATCGCCGGCCGCTCCTTCCCCAAGATCAATCAGCAGTCCGATCCTCTTTATGGCGTAGAAGAAATGCTTGAAGGTTCATTGTTTCCTCTTACCGCCAAGATGCATTACGACACTAAAAAATCTGACATCCTCTTCGAATCTGTGGAAATAGAGAGATTATTTGAACTGCCGGCAGAAGCATGGATGCTGATGCATTTGCATAAGGATGAAGTATTGATTGAAAGCCCTCTAGTAACCTATCCTGGAAAGCTAAGAAAGCATTCAAAAATTTTATGATCTATTGGTCTGTTTTTCATTGAACTAAGCAAAAGCGGATTTGCGGTCAAAAAATTAATTGATTGAAAATAATGCATTATATTATTTATCTGATAATCTGGAGTCATTTCAAATTAGAGAAATTCACTTATCACTGGATTTCAATCTAGGTTCAATTAAGAAATTATTGCTAATTTCAAGAAACGCTTTCCTGCAATGACTGATGTGCATGATCCTGCTGTTCGCAGCTATAACATGAGTAAAATAAGGAGCAAGGACACCAAGCCTGAAATGATTGTGAGAAAGTTCCTTTTTGCCCATGGTTTCAGATACAGGCTTCACCAAGAAAATTTGCCAGGCAAACCTGATATTACACTTAAAAAATACAATGCTGTTATTTTTGTAAACGGTTGTTTCTGGCACGGACATGAAAATTGTAGTTATTTCAAACTTCCGGCTACAAGAACAAAATGGTGGAAATCGAAGATAATGGCAAACAGGGAGCGGGACGCCAAAAATATTACAAAGTTGATAAAAGCAGGGTACAGAACAATTACCCTTTGGGAATGTGATCTGAAGGGCTCCAACCTTGACAAAACACTGAATATGCTCCTAAAAAAGATTCTGGAATAAAATGGGAATACCAATAATAGATTTGTTCGCAGGACCTGGAGGTCTGGGAGAAGGTTTTTCTTCTCTTCTTGATGAAAATGGAAAAAGATGCTTTGATATAAAGTTGTCTATAGAAATGGATGAAAATGCTCATCAAACCCTTCAATTCCGGAGCTTTTTTCGAAAATTTGATCCGGGAGGAGTCCCAAAGGAATACTATGATGTAATTAAGGAAAATGAAAAGGCTAAAAGACTGGAAAAAAAAGACAGACTATACGAAAAATACTGGAATGAGGCTGAGGAGGCGCTCAAAGAGGTTTGGCGATGCGAACTTGGGAGTAAAAACTTCCCACCTGAAATTGTAGACCATAGGATCGAGGCGGCTCTGAATGGAAAAAAAGAATGGGTGCTTATCGGAGGGCCACCATGTCAGGCATATTCAATGGCTGGGCGGTCAAGGGTTGGGGGCATCCGCGAAAACGATAACAGGGTATTTCTTTACCAAGAATATCTCAGAATCATTGCAAAGCACCAACCAGTTGTATTTGTAATGGAGAATGTGAGGGGATTGCTTTCTGCAAAACTAAAGGGTAATAGTATTTTTGAGATGATTCTGAATGATTTAAAAGAACCTTGGAAGGTGTATCCCGACTATTCAAATAAAAGTACATACAAAATATTTTCATTTGTAAAGCCACCAGCAAACAATCTAATCAAAGAAGACCCTGAATATTCAGATAACAGTGACTTTCTGATCAGGGCAGAAAGATATGGAGTGCCCCAATCCAGACATCGGGTTATTTTGTTAGGAATCAGAGCTGACATGCTAAGAAAAGCACCTGAGATACTTAAACAAACTAATAATCAAATCACTGTAAAGGATGTTATTGAAAGTTTGCCACCGCTTAGAAGCGGATTGTCTAAAAGAATCATCGAATCCTTTGTAATGGATGATCGAATAAGGCACAGATACCAAAAAATAGAGGATTCTCCTAAAGCATGGAAAGATATTATCAATAGATTCCGTATTGAATTAGATATCAATCCTTTGGATGATACTCCTGAATGTGATACCGGAATAAATTTCATTAGAAAAACAGGCAAAATTAAAAATCCATTATTAAGGAAGTGGTATAATGATCCCAATATAAAAGGGATTTGTAACCATGAAGCTAGAAATCATCTGGAATCAGACCTGAAACGTTATCTTTTCGCATCGAATATTGCGAAAAAAAATGGGGGTGTATTTCCCAGATTGAAGGACTACCCTGCAGAACTCATGCCCGAACACAGGAATGCTGAGACAGGTAGTTTTAACGATCGATTCAGGGTTCAGGCTGCAAATAAACCCGCTACTACAATTACGAGTCATATTTCAAAAGATGGACACTACTTTATACACTATGATCCTGATCAATGCAGATCTTTAACGGTTCGCGAGGCTGCAAGAATACAGACTTTTCCGGATAACTATTATTTCTGGGGAACCAAAACAAAACAATATCATCAGGTTGGCAATGCTGTTCCACCTTTTCTGGCAAAACAACTGGCTGAAATAGTTAATACGATAATTAATGATGAACATTAAATCTATTATTGATGAAAGAACGGCATATGAAATGCCTTTTCTTAGAAGAATCAGGATCAATTCTCAATTAATGGATGATTCAGATTTCATTTCAGCTAAGCTTCTTCCTTATTTGTTCTACACGAACACAACAGATAATAAGTACAGAATAATTCCAGTGTTTCTTAGAAAAAAAGAAGATGTGGTATGGTTGCCACTTTTCTATTCACTGGCGTTGTTTAAGACCAATGCAGACACTTTTCTGAATGGTCTGAATTTTAGCAATTTGAAATTTCCGGATCAGCCAGTAAGAATTCTTGATGATGATAATAATGTTTGTCAATTAAAGGCTGTAAATTTTACCTCTTCTGAGATAATACTAAAATCCGGGTCAGGCAAACTGAAATATTATGATTTTGATGAAGCCCCCTTGCTTGAACTATACAATAATCGGGTTGCCTACGGAAAAAACCTTGATTCTGTATTCAACCGCATCAAAAAGTATAATAGCTCTGTAAGAATCGGGAAAAACCCGCTTGAACTGGTTCAGAAAATGAATTCACACGAATTTGATTTGAATAATAAGTTCAATGGAGCTCTATTCTTTACACATAATCCAGGACTTCTGAAATCAGAAGAATTCAAGGATTTAACGATTAACGAAATCCCTTTTCTGAATTCAATCCCGGCAAGCAGGATGAGTGTTGAAAACGGACTCATTTCTTTCAAAAGGTTAGGGAGCAACAGGAGCACTGCGGGCAGACAAATAAATCAAATCAAGGAGTTTCTCGTTTTCTCCAGATTTGACAATTTCAATGAATATTTCGTAATCAAACAAGAACGCCCTTGGTTAAATACTCTAATTTTCGATTTTACGAGAGACCAGAAGGAATTGGAGAATGTCTTAAACGCAATAAAGGATAATTATTTAAAGCCATTAACTGAAGGAAAAATAAAGGATATCTATTTGGTCTTCAATGAAAAAGATTTACACTCATACAATTATATACTTAAATCGAAACTTGATAACTTTCCCTTTTTCCTTAATAGTGAAGCAAAGAAACATTTTCTCAGTTCAAAAGCAGGTATGCATGAGCCTGAAGCCAAACTGGTTAACATACCTGATTTAAGCTCAGATTTCAAAGAAGCCATAAGAATAGCCAGAGGTTTATGCAAAGAGGTCCATATTATTAATTTGATTGATCCACTGGTAAAACCACTGTTCGAATTGAAAAAGAGGTTTAATTCTTTTTACAATCCTGATTCATTGGAAGAATATTTATATTCTGTTCAGGCATCATTAAATGAAATTAGAAACACTTGGTTCACAGGCAAGGAATATGAAAATATTTTTAATTTTCTGTTCGCTTTTCTGGATAAAATCAGAGCAAGTCGGGGCAACGAGAAATTGTATTTAATCACAAACACGGACATCAGACTTGAAGAAAAAACCGGTATTGTTTCTTTCAATGAAAACCAGGACGATATGGACTTCCTGAAAGCCATGATGCATCTGGAGGGGATTGAATTCATGAATCCCCGGAATATCCAGAATCCATTAACAGAATTAGAAAAGTATGCCAATGTGTTTGTTTTAAATTCAACAAGAGAATTGTCGAATGCCATTTGCGCGAATTCATTCAAAAGCAATGTAGTTTTGATTCTAAATAAAACTGAACATGATCAATACGATAAGAACAAGAATTGCTGGCTGATCAGGAATCTGAGCAGCAGGGAAAAATTGTATGACATTCTTAATCTTGATTATGAAGAGGGCAGTAACCCAGAGGTGATTTCAGCAAAACCAGAGACGGATGAAACTGATCAAATGGAATTTGATCTGGATTCATTTATCAGAGATGTGATGAAAGAAAAAGAAATCAATCAGGTTTACAAGAACTATGACAGAACCAGGGAAATTGATAGTATTATTTTGTTTTTCAGAGATGGCACCTCAGTTACTGTAAATGAATCAAAATATTTTTTCATTCATAAGGAAGACCCTAAAATCCTTAAAGAATGTCATGTACAGGCCAGGGATCTTAAAGTGGATGATATTATTTTTCTTGTTATGCATGATGCAGAGGAATTTGAGAAACTTATCTGGCAAATCGCAGAAGAACAACCTGAGATTAAAAAATTGCTGGACCAAGACATGAAATGGAGGAAAAACATTGACTCGTATCTCAGGGAAAACAAAATAACCAAGTCTTCATTCAGGGCGCTATTAAAGGAAAATGGCTTTAATATTGGAAGCGATCAGGCAATCCATACATGGGTTTACGGCGATGTTTACGAACCAAGAAATATGGAGACCCTTATTGATGTCTTATGCAATCTCGGAATACTTGTCGAATCTGAAAAAGATGAAACTCTGATAAGTATAAGGGCTGTAAAAAAACTGAAAACCAGATTGCCAGGTGAACTGCAAAAAATGAATATAGCCAATATGAATGACCTGATCTATACTTCGGATTATTCATTCCCGGAACTATTGGAGAAAATGTATAAGTTTCTGGATATAAAAACAATATCATATATAATAAAGTGATCATGAATATATTCCCAAACCATATATCCAGGAATGAATTCAATTCAAATGCTGAATACAACGTTTATCAGCATGCCTTGGAATCAGGTATGTTTAATGGTGAAAATCCCTGCTTCCTCTTCCACAGTGTAAAAAATCCTACACCGGGGAATTTCAAACTTATAGGCGAAACAGATTTTATCTATCTTGATCAGGACATTATCCTTTTTATCGAAGTAAAGGGAAGGCAGGTAAAATATGATTCACTTACCAATAAATGGTGGGTGATGGATGGGACGGAAGAAAAAGATCCCTTTGCCCAGGCTGCGGGAAATTTATTCGATTACAGAGACACTAAGCTTCCTGTATTATTTAATGGAAAAAATGAAGTCAGAAGATTAATTTTTGGGTATTGTGTTTTCTTCCCGGATTGTAAAAAGCCTCCTTCCCTCAGCAAACATAGAAAAGGATCTGTAGAATACGATCCGGACCTTATTGTAGATTATATTGATTTTCAAGGAAAGAGCTTCCATAGGATCATTAAGGATATAACACACTTCTGGAAAAACCACGAATCTTACCAAAGAAAGAAACCATCCGGGATTTCTGGTAAAGAATTATTCAAAATCAAGAATTTCATTCGAAGGGACATTGTATTTGAATTACCTTGGACTGATATATTGAAAAGAAACGATACACAGTTCAAAAGATATACAGACGAAGCTCAGGAACAATTACTTACAATGCTTGAGGATAATGATCATATGGGAGCATTGGTGAAGGGAGGACCAGGAACCGGAAAAACGTGGCTGGCTCTTGAACAGGCGAAAAAGAAGGATCTAAAAGGTGACAAAGTATTATTTCTCTGTTTCAACAAGAACCTTGCCCTATTTTTAAGGCAGCAAATTAAGCTGCTTGAAGCAAATAATGTTTTTGTAATTCATAAAGATGAATTCTACAATAAAATGCTGTCAGAACATTTTAGTTTTAAACTCGATGATGTAATTCAGGAATGCAGGGATAGTGATGATGAAGAAATAATTACGGATTCTGTAATTTGGAACGAGGAAATTCCCCTGAAGGTATATTCTCTATTCAAAGATTATCATTTCCAGAAATTTGACTATATCATTATGGATGAAGCTCAGGATTACTTTAATGAATATCACATAGATGCGCTTGGTTGCTTTCTAAACGGGAATTTCGAGACAGGTAATTTTCTAATTTGCATGGATGATGAGAATCAGGATATCTATCTTGACAAGGATGATGAATTTGAAAATTTCTTCAGAAGTATATACCCTAATTATGTTGTTAAACTCAAACATAATTGCCGGAACCCTCAAAAGCTTTCTGATACAGCACATTACATAACCGGCCTTTCAAAACAGGATTGTTATTTCAAAGAGGAAGTTGCTAACTCAGAAATAAAATACTATCCAGAATCTGAAGACTTGAAAAAACAGATTCTTTCCTTCATCGAGAAAAAGAGACTGGACGGCATATCCCCTGGAATGATCACGGCATTATGTTACGATGTGAAAAAGATTGATGAAATAATTCAAATTCAGCCTGAATTATTCTGTAAGATAGATGAAAAATCTCTTTTCCGGACCGATAAGGTAATGGTTTCAACAGCACATTCCTTCAAAGGTTTGGAGAACCAGTTCATTCTTTTTATAGCACCGGAAAGATATGTGAAGACCGATTTGAGACAGAAAAAGATAATTTATAATGCATTCACCAGAGCGAAACACCAATTTATATATTTTGTAAACAAAGAAAATGAGACCATTATTTCAGGAGAATTTGCATCTAATGTAATCAGATAAGTCATGAGAGACGAACTTGTAAAAAACATCAAGGATATCATTCTGGGGCCAATGAACGGCATTCAGGAAAAATTGCATTACAGGCCACTAAACCTCTACACTACGGGAATTCTGTATCCTCAGACAACGTGTGAGCAACTTGAATCTACTGACGTAATTGAACCTGAAGATAATCCGGAAGGATCCAGTACAGAAGATGATTCAGAAACGAAAAAAAATGGTGAAAATACCACCGCAACCCCAACCGAAAAAGGTGATGATGACTATGACCAGTCGGATGATGAGTTGAAACTGGCTACAAGCTTTTCACCGTCTTCCATGGGTTTTTCATTTATTGTTGCCAACGAAATGAAATTCTCACTTAGGTATGCCTTTGGCAGATACCAAAAGAAAAAGAGTGAAGACAATGAATTCAGATGGGAAAGAAATCATGTTACTGACGAATTAATTTGTTTGGTAAGGGAAAAACAGTTAATTATTGACGAAAAGCCAACAAAAGAAATCGTTGTATTAAATGAAGAAGACTTTAAAGCAAGAATAAACATTTTCGTCAGAGCAGCTGGTTCAGACAGCAAAGACTGCAGCCTGATCACAATAAGCATGATCAATTCCCTTCATGTTTCAGTTCGTGAACAGCGTAAGGACCAGCACTGCATATTTCAACCGGAGTTATCTGTTTCTTCAGAACATAAAGCCTTCCAGTATTTTCCGGACAAGGTAAACTACAGTATTTTAAAAGATGATGAAGAAGCTCTGAATACAGCCCTTCTCTTCAGGGACTACCATATTTATGCCATGGGACACGGTATTTCTGTAAACTGGTCATGTAATAAAACTTCTTCCCTATTTAAGAATGAGATCTGGACTGAAGTGATGCCTGAAGAAACAGTCTTTGGAGTCAGCTTTGATGTTGACGATACGGGGTCAATCCTTGAAATGAAAAGATTGTCAGGTCCTGACTTCAGCAGGAATTCATTTACTGAAGATCAGCTAAAGAATGAGTTACATGGCTTCATCAAAAAATATGCAGACTGGATAAAGAATCAAAAAGAAACACTTTCCACTCTTACAATACCAGGTGAATTGAAGCAACAAGGGGATGTCAACTTAAAAACCTGTCTGGATTTATTTAATCGTCTGGAAAAAGGTATTGAATTGATATTCTCTGACAGTCGCATAAAACAAGCTTTTTTTGATGCAAACAAGGCGATGTTCATGCAACGTGTGATGGGACAGTTTTCCAGTTGGAGAAGAGAGCACAAAAATGTTCTTCCGGGTTCTGAGAACTATGAAGACTGCCCTCTGCCGGATTTCCAGTCATTACCTTCAGAAGGAAGGTCAGCCGATGATGAGAATTTTGGCTTCTATGCAAAATGGCGCCCCTTTCAGCTCGCTTTTATTCTGTCTCAAATTGAGAGCATTGCCGATCCGCATTCTCATGACAGAGACACTGCGGATTTAATCTGGTTTCCAACTGGTGGTGGTAAAACGGAAGCATATCTTGGTCTGATTGCCTTCACATTATTCTTTCGGCGGCTTCGGGAGGAAACGCCTGATGATGGTGCCGGAGTCTCCGTAATGATGAGGTATACATTAAGGATGCTTAATCTTGATCAGTTTCAACGTGCCAATCTGCTGATTTCAGCATGTGAGATAATAAGGAGCAATTCATCTGAAAGATACGGCCTGACAAGATTTACGTCTGGAATATGGGTCGGTCAGAGCCTTACTCCGAACCGCTACAAAGATTTCAATGAAGGTGACGGGTATAATTCCAATATAGAGGCATTTATCGATAACGTCACCCATAATAACTCCAGAAAAATTAAATACTCCCCTTTCCTGCTAAATTGTCCCTGTTGCGGGAACCGGCTGATAAAGGAAAGAATTGGCGACACATTAGCAGGAGAATGGGGATACTTCAGAAAATTCAGGGAACGAGACCAATTAAGACCACAAGGAAACTACGAGGTTTCATGTACAAATAATAAGTGCCATTTCTTTACTGTCAAAAACACCCGGGACAACCAATACAGGGAAGACCTGACTTTTCCGTATTATACTGTGGATGATGAAATCTACAAGCAACGCCCCAGTTTATTGTTTGGAACGGTTGACAAATATGCTCAGATCGCGTGGAAAAGAGAAAGTGCCCGACTGTTTAATCTTGATATCGAAAATAATAATTCCCTTTTAAATCCAGGTCCGGAATTAATCATTCAGGATGAGCTGCACCTGATTGGCTCTTCTTTGGGTACAATTTATGGTGTATTCGAATATGCAATCGATAAATTGTGTTCTTTGTCCGGACATCGACCAAAAATTGTTGGTGCCACTGCAACTGTGAAGAACGCAAAAGAGCAATGCAAGCGCCTTTACAACAGGAAATACTTTATGCAATTCCCACCACCGGGCATCTCAGCAGACGATTCGTTTTTTATGAGAAAAAACACCGAAGACAATAAACCAAGAAAATATATTGGATTCATGTCATCGGGTTTTACCTCCTCAACGGCTATCATCCGTTTAGCTGCAGTGTTGATGGAAACACCGAACATACTAAATGCCATTAACGCCGACCTGGACAAGTATTATACGCTGCTTGTATATTTCAACTCTCTGAAGGAACTTGGCAAGTTCCGGACATTCATTGACGATGATATTTTTGCTTACCGAAAATTCCTGGACAAGATTGTATTTCAGAAGATCCATCAGAACTACTACGGGAGAGACATAGAATTGTCCAGTGCAATGAGCGCAGATGATGTCTCCAATGCTCTTGAAAGCCTCAAGAAAAACAAACTTGCTGGTGAACTTGTCATTGATGAAAAAATTAAGATAATTCAACAAAAGGGAATCAGGGGTATTCAGGATTGGCTAGAGACAACGAATAAAGCAATTATTATGAATGAAGCTTTCTTTGGTGACTTAGATCTGCAACACAGCACTGAATACAAGGTGAACTATGAAGTTTTCTTCAATATTCTGAAAAAATACTATAAAGAACAATTAAGTCATCCTGTTAAAGTAGCCACTTCCACAAATATGATTGCAACAGGAGTTGATATTTCGCGGTTGAATTTAATGCTGATAAACGGACATCCTAAATCCTCTTCTGAATACATTCAGGCAAGCTCACGCGTGGGAAGAGAGGATCCAGGGATAATCTTCAGCTTCTACAGTGCCACCAAAAACCGCGACAGGTCGCACTATGAGAATTACAAGTCATTCCATCAGGCATTTTACAGATATGTTGAACCGGCAAGCGTAACCCCTCAATCTCAGCCTGCATTGGAAAAGATACTTCCCTCAGTTGTTATTTCTCTGGTATGGATCATTCAAAGGAAATCTGCAGAAGGGAAATTTGACTATAATGACGACATTTCAGGATTCATAGATGATCTGAAAGTTGAAATCCGACAAAGATTAGGAGATAATACCGAAACATATCTCGATCATATTATTGAAAGCGTAAAGAATAAATGGAAGAACCTGAATCCTAAGAACAGGCGCTTTGCCAATTTCAGAGACTATATGGCACAACCGCTTGGAACTATTGCAAACGGTGAAGTGCTGGATGTGAGTGCAGAATATAGTTCCCTGGATATTGCATCACATCTGCTTCCAAAAGTAAGTACAATGCGTGACGTCGAACCAAGTTGTATGGTAAAAATAAAGAAAAATGACTGATATAAAAGTTAGGCAATCTCAGATTACTCATACCTATGCTGCTGGCGCAATAGGTGATTTTCCGGGGGCATCATTGATGTTTCTCTCGCATGATCACGAGGAAAGTGACTGGGGACTGACAGCAGAAACTTCGAATCCCGGAGCACACATAACAAAAAGAAGAATTCTTGTCGACAAACGCTTGTCTGAGGCGTTTGGAATACAGAACTTTGTTCTGCCACCACTAGAAATTTCTGCCCCAAATGCATTAAAGACAGTTCGCTTTCCCATGTCAAAGTATTGTCCAAGCTGTGGAACTATTCATTTCATGCCGGATCTTGAAAAGTATAACAATGGTACAGTCCCGCAAAAGGGAAATTCATATCCCATAAAATTTGACGATGCATTAAGAGCATATTATTGCATTGATTGTCAGAATCCCTCTCCAAACCACAAAGCAAGATTTGTTGAACTCGTTCCAACAAGATTTATTATAGCCAATGATGAAGGCTTTATCGCAGATTTTCCTTGGGATTGGTATGTTCACAAAAACCCGAAATTCAGGGATCAGAGAGGCAGAGGAAACAAACTAAAACTTGAATTCGGAAGTTCTTCAGCATCGTTGAGCAGTATTACTCTGAAGAGTTATGATAAAGAAACCGGCAAGTTTATTACTTCAGAAAACCTGGGAGACATTTTTAATCAGGAAACAACATTTATTGCGCAAGATGATGAATACCTGCCATACCTTAAAGATCGTCTGTCAAAACCCTGGTTGGGAAGGGATGGGGACAGTTTCGTCCGTCAGTTGGTTGGTTCAATACCTCCCGGACAGATACATCGCAATGCTGATGGTGAAATAATCGGCGAAAATGCAGATTTGGTAAAAAGAAAATATCCGCGAACTTTACAGCGCGGGGCAAATAATCTGTATTTTCCTTTAATATTTAAGGGTATAAGGTTGCCAGAAGGTCTGAATCTTGTAGATCCTCAATTGCTGAATAAACTGACAGAACTGAAAAACAGTTTTATCGCAATACAACCAGATACATACAGAAGCTACACTTCTGAACAATGGAAAGAGCATTTCAGAAATTTGTATTCTCAGACCCCTGCTCTGCTCATTTATGAAAAGGACATGTATGAAGAGGTCATAGCTGATTTGTTTAGTGAGGGCGATAATCAGATTGCCGACAAGAAACAAAAGTTAAGATTGGATGAGTTCAGTTGCTTCAATAACAGAACCATAACCAGTTCAAAAAAAATCTGGTACAAGGCAAGACATATAGCAGTGGAGGATGGTTTTTTATCTGACACAGTGAAAATAGACAGGATAACTCTACTTGACAAGATTAATGAGCTTAAGGTTTTCAGAGGATTTACACGAATTAAACCATTGGCAAACGAAGACTTAATCTTTGAAACAAGCACAGACAATCTTAAAGGTCGTCGCCTTGATGAATATACCAGAATCTGTGATGCCAGAAAATACCCGTTGAAAACAAATGAATTGCCGTGTTCTGAAGTTAAAGGTGAAGGTGTCTTTCTATCCTTCAACAACGAAGCATTAAATAAATGGGAGAAGGAAGAAGCTGTTGTAGAAAGGTACAATAAGATGTCTGTTAATCTTAACAATTATTTTGAAACCTTTCAAATCGAAAACGGGCAGGAGAATATCAATGCAAGGTATGTTTTCCTGCATACCCTCTCCCATATGATCATGCAGCAATTATCCATTGACAGCGGCTACAGTTTATCATCATTAACCGAAATCATATACTGCAACAAACGAAACGGGAATCAGTTTATGAATGGAATTCTTATATATACCTCATCTTCCGACACAGAGGGAACATTGGGAGGGCTGGTTGAAAAAGGATTGCCTCAGAATCTTACACCTGTCATAAGCAAGGCAATAGACAAGGCCAAATGGTGTTCTTCTGATCCATTGTGTATCACAAGTAATGGGCAGGGATTTATGACAACTAATATGGCTGCGTGTTATTCCTGCGTCATGGTGCCGGAAACCTGCTGTGAAAACATCAATAAATTCCTGGACAGGAAGCTGGTTCTGAATTTTTTCGGAATTCATAGTTTAGAATAAAATAATTATTATACTTGAATTACTAGTGTCATGTCAATCATGATTTGACGGATATAGTTTATGTGATTTTATCCTTGCATGATCAGTTGTAAACTGCCACTTTTTTTTGGCTTTTTTATTATTTCTGTGGTTTTGCCTGGCTCTGATTTCGATTTGTCTTCGGAAGTGTTCCAGGAAGGAGAGAAATGGGATATAAAAAATGCCATTGGGGAAGTAATACTTGAAGCAAAGTATGACAATTTCATGACCATGACACATGAAGACCTGGACACCGGTGACCGAATAGTGACTGAGCTGGATGGCAAATGGGGAATTCTTAAAATCGACGGTCCGGGAACCTGGATCGTAGAGCCCGGATATGACTTTATCGGGTACCCCAATCAGATCACACACATGATAAAGGGAGACAAATGGCGGATCATGGATATTGTAAAGAAAGAAGTTCTGGTGGACGACTGTGATTCAGTGGATAATAACATGGGATTCTGCTTTTCCAATGGTGTCGGCTTTTTCGAAAAGAATGGCAAACACGGTGTTATGATGGAATGGGGACAGCATACCGATGCTGTATTTGATGATATCGATTTTAACCATCATGAATGGGTTAAAGTTCAGTATAATGGGAAAAGGGGCTACATCAACAAACAGAATGAATTCGCAGAAGATGAGGAAGCGGTATTTTACCGGCCAGTGGAGAATTAGATTTGATCAGTTGGATCGATCGCTAAAAAGCTGATGACCTAAAAGACATAGATCAATCAAATTCAATTACTCCAAGAAACCGTAGATCACTGGCTCTTTTTGTAACCCTGACGGCAGATTGATCGTAAATTGTGTCAGTCTGTTGCATTCAATACATTATAAATTATGGAGAGTAAAACATCGAAAAACGCTAAAGGTGACATCACAAAACTGGATGTTGCCAAAGTACTCGGAATGGACAAAGACTACGAGGAGGGAAAGCTTGAAGAAGGCGTCAAAGAGTTTTACGAGGAACTTTTAAAAGAGGACGAGGAAAAGAAACTGTCTGAAATGTTCTCTTTTGAAGACCAGTTTGCCTTCCCAGGGGATTACTATACAGCCAAAATGCTCCTTCAGAAGCTGAATGAGAAGACAGGTATGGCCAGGATGGTTAATGAGCAACCTAATGTACAGAAATTGATTGAATTCTGCGATAAATACAGTATTGAGATTGTTGGATTCGATGTATGTAAATATGAAGAATCAGATGATCCGGATGAACCCCCGGTCACACACTTCATGGGCAGAATAAAAAAGCCTGACAACTCAATGGATAACCAGTGGGCAGCAAATAATGCGGAGATAGAATCGCATATTAATGAAGGTAATTCCGTAAACCCTGTCATCAGGATAAATCAAAAAGTTATCAGCCAGGCAATCTCTCCGGAAGTTTCAAAGTCAGTTCAGGTCCATCCTTTCAATGTGTCATTCCGGGGAGACCCCATGACGGAAATCCTTATTGGCGAACTACTTCAGCCTGTTGGGTATTGCATGGAATGCGGTGGTTCTGAATTTTCATTTAATGGTGAGTTTCAATCATGCATTGCATGTGGCAGCAGACTTATTCTTCGAACCCATGGTCAATTCCCTGTAACAAAAGGATTGCTGAAAAAACTTTATGAATTCCGGAGGAACTTATCATAGATAAGCTCTGTTTTACAGATCCATCAACGTAATATAGCAGGTCTCACTTTCTCCGATAATCCTCCTCCCATAACCTATCCAGGCATCGATGTTATCCAGGTTTTTTGCATTGAATCCCCAAACGTATTTATAACCCATCTTTCGGGGTAACTCCAGTAATTTCCTTCCGTACCCCCTGCCCCGAAATTCAGGTCTGAGTGCAATAGCAACCCCATGAATTCCATCCTTACGATTGTATGGAGTCAGATCTTCACTTATAATATAATCTTCGTCACAGTATATGGAATCTTCATTCATCAGGTAACAACCTATGATCTCACCATCTAAAACTGCCTTGTAGCTGACATCCAGTTGTGTATGCAACTCAGTCATAATGGGATCTGAAGCCATCGTATCGTGACCTTCGAAGATTTTGCCCAGCATCGCCATGACGCGATCCAAATCCTCCACTTCAAGTAATTCAATGCTGAAATCCATTTGCTATTTTATTCATCCTCAGCTAAAAGCTCATTAGCCATTTTATTACTTGCCATCTGAAATCAGTACATTCCTGTACAGTTCATCCAGTTTGAATATGTCAACCAGCTTGCCGATGTCGATATTACTGATTCCATGTGCTTCAAGGTCTTTACTGTACTCATGTTCATCGAAATCCACCCTGGCCATATCCCAGATGATTAAGTTGTCCCCGACATCAAGGAGGTTTGCACCGATCAGCCAGGCCAGGTACGTTAACCTGTACTCCTTCTCACCCATCCGGTCGATCCCGTTCAATTGCTGAAAGTGTGCCTTAATTCCCCCGAGTTGCTCGTAAGAGAGTGACCTGATGTATTTATCCCTGGTAAACTCAGGCTGAAATACAGATTCCGTATCCGGAAGATCATCTTCCTCATCTTCGTCAGGCAGATAATCTTCCTCATGATAATCGCATAATCGCCACATCCCCATGTATCCGCCTTTGAAATCATTTCGGTGATCCACCACAAAACGCTTTTCGATTTCCGGAGCAAATATCTGCAACCTGAGAAATTCGGCATTTTCCAGGATCTCCTCCAGGATTACCGGGATACGATGGCCGCCCTCCCTGTATGTATATTTGGCTCCTTCCTCCAGCCATCCACCTGTGGTGCAAATGTTAACTGCTTCTGATCTGATCCTTTGTTTACTCATTTCAGTTTTTCCTGATCTGTTCGAATCCATTTTCATCAGACACTTATCTGAACTATTGCAAAGATAAAAACCTGGTCCGCAGATTGAATGCGGACCAGCGGGTTATACTTGTACCCGGATATAGGAAACGATGAAAAACAAAACAAACATATCAACCCAGCCAAATGCGAACATGATGGAGATCGTTGAAGTAGTCTCCGAAAAAGCCAAGGACAGTCGGCTTGAAGCTCACAGGCTGAGAGATCTCACCCGTGACCTGGAGATGCTTGCTGAATTTCTCGGCACCACAGAAAAACAGGAATATGCGCGGGGGATTTACCATGCTTTTCCATGGTGCCCCGGGTACCGGAAAAACCGAGGCGGTGCTCCAGCTGGCCCGAAAAAGCCGCAGGGACATCATGAAAGTTGATCCTACCCAGTCAAAAAGCATGTGGTTTGGCGAATCAGAGAAAAAGATCAGGGAGATCTTCACCAGGTATGCGCAGGTGTGCAGAAATGCCAGTCATCTGCCGATACTCTTCTTCAACGAAGCTGATGCCATCTTCGGTATGCGTAAGGATATGACTGAAAGTACTTCGGTCCAGACGTTTAACGCAATGCAGAACATCCTGCTTGAAGAAATGGAACGGTTTGAAGGCATCCTGCTGGCCACCACGAATATGACCAGCAATTTTGATCCGGCATTCGATCGGAGGTTTCTCTACAAGATAGAATTTCATCCACCTTCCAGGGAGATGCGCAAAAAAATCTGGAGAGCGAAATTGCCTGTAGTCCCGGCAAGGGTAATAAACACGCTTTCCGGGGGCTACTCGTTCTCTGGCGGACAGATTGAAAATATAGCGCGCAAGTTCGAGATCGACAGCCTGCTCAACGGACGACAACCCAACCTGGATGAATTAATCAGGTATTGTGAAGAAGAAACGCTTAACGTACGAAAACAGGTCCGCATAGGCTATAAAAAATAGAAACAAAAAAATCCTGAAAATATGCTTGAACAGATTATCTTCCTCGTCAGGTTCTTTCCACACAACATGGAATTCCACATCGGTGAATATGTCTTCAGTGGGGTAAGATACCTTCATGGCCATCATTTTCCCTGGCACAACCGGAAATCCCGTAATGCCTTCATGGAAAATCTCAGTCTTCTGGAAACACCCGAAAACGACCGCATCTTCAAACACTGGCTGAGTGAATGGATGCTGGAACAGATTCATATTCGCTTTTCCTATGCACTGATCATGCAGGTTTCAGCAATGGCGCTTCAGCTGCCCGCTGCGGTGTGCCTGGGACTTGGAAACGTGCTACAGGGTGCGCTCATCTCCGGAGTATCCGCGCTGCTGTACCAGGTTCATCTATACTTAAGAAAACGCGTAGCCAGTCTGCACACATCGCTCAAATTCTCCCTGATGCTCATCAATACAGTGATGGAGCAGGAATATGGAACAGGGGGAAAATAACAATCCTGCAAACATTGAAAACCAAAACAACCAATAGTTAAATGACATCACACGCTTCCTGCCATGCAAAACAAAACCATCCGCTCCAGGGGAATTTCATCTTTGGATACCCTTGATAATGACATTTTTCGTATTTTAAAGAAAAAATGTCCCATGAACCCTTATTTACGCTACCGCATCATTAATTCCCTGCTTGTAAACGGCAGGAACGCATCGGCAAAAGAAATGATGGATGCCTGCAAAGAAGCTATTGGCATTGAGATTTCCAAGCGCACCATTGAAAAAGACCTTGAGAATATGCGTCATGACACCCAGCTCAATTTCCAGGCACCGATCGTATATGACCATTACCTGAAGGCCTACAAGTATTCGGATCCTGGCTACACTATTGACAGTATCGGGCTGAACGACGATGAGGTGGAGACCCTGAAGTTTGCTGCCACGATCCTGAAACAGTTTCAGCATACAGCATTCCTGGAGAAATACGAGGGGGCCGTTCAGAAAATCATCAATGCCATCAATGAGAGCCACCTCGCCAACAAGGATTATGACATGTCCTTCATTGAATTTGAAAGCGCCCCGCTGGTAAAGGGTACCGAACACCTGGAACCCCTTATTGAACATATCAAGGAAAAGCATGTACTGAAAACCCATTACCGCTCGTTTGACTCGGAGGAGCCGAAAAAATACACCCTCCACCCCCATCTTTTAAAAGAATACCGCAACCGCTGGTACCTGGTCGCGTGGCACGAGGAAGACCGGAAATTTAAAACCTTTGGCCTGGACCGGATCCAATCCATGGAGCGCACATTCATGAAAACATTTCATACCGGCATTACCGATTTTGAACGGCTGTTCAGGGACTCGGTGGGGATTACCCGGTTCGAAAAAGACCCGGAAGAGATCGTTGTAGCCTTTACGAAGAGACAGGCAAGCTACATCGCCACCCAGCCATTGCATGAAACACAGATGCTGCTGCGGTATGAGCAGGACCGTTATGTTTTTTCCTTCACCATTGTACCTACCTTCGAATTCACAGCAGCCTTGCTTGGGTGGGGAGCGGAAGTGGAAGTACTCGGTCCGGAATGGTACCGGAAAGAGCTCATAGATAGAATAATAGAGATGGAAAAATTGTATAAGCTATGATGACAGAATCATTTAAAAAACATGTAATCTATGCCGGATATATACCGTTTGAGATACAAATTCAGGATCGGTTATTCAGCCGGATTCAATGAAGGTCTGATGGGTCATCCCAACGAAAATACACTGCCTGAAGAATCATGGAAGGCAACGGAGCTGCTCACAATAAATAACTATCAGAGGGCAACGGATACCAAAGTAAAAAATGGATCTGATTATTATTTTGAGAAGGAACTCACCTACTATAAAATAGGCTTTAACTGGGGGTTCCTTCATGGCAGCGAACAACGTAATGAACTTGCAGATTCATTTCCGGAATCGCGCTTTGAACGGACCATGGCCGCATTTGCGAATTGCATAAAGGTCCTGTTCCTGGAAGTGAACCGCAATAGGAACCTGGGAGCAGTGATGAGGATTGATCCGGATGAAGAACTTCGGTCCCGGCTAAGCTTTATAAATAAATTCCTGGAGCAGAAGCAATCGGCACATTTCAGCAAGGCCTTCCTTGACAGCATAAAAAAACTTCTTGCTGAAAACCGCTTTCAAAAAGCCCTGGATGAATTCAGTCTTGAAGCCCTGAAAATCAAGGATATTGAAGCCTATAGCGCCGCATTATCGCTTAAATCAGACTTCATTAAACTTCGGAATGATTCCAAATATAAATCGATATCGAAAGAGAAATACCGGGAAAGATTCCAGGCCTTGGGAAAAGAGATCTATAAATGCATTTCATCCACATAACCCACAAACCAAATCAGCACCTCGTTGAGTGCATTCAGCACACTTTCCAGCATATAAGGACTGACCTTTTTTGCTCCAAAATATTCATGCGACAGGGCGTTACTCGTGTCATAGATGTACAACAGGGCAAGGTTAATATGCAGAGGGGTGATGGGTTTCTCGGCCTTGAATGAACCATCTGCTCCCAGGTTAATGTATTCTCCGTTCAGATAACTGATGGAATTTTTAAGGTTAACCTTGTCATGCTTCATGCAGCGGCTGTCTATGACCCCTTTCCGGATCAGCACCCGGAACATTGCCTCCATAACCGTGCGCAGGGGATTGAATTTTTCCTGCAGAGAGCCTGCATCTGGATGTTGCAGATATAGCAAAGTATTTACAATGGTTTCCCGTTGTCCTTCGGGAATATGTCGCTGGCTGAAGGCCTTCAGTACTTTAGCATGTTTTTTCCGTATCTTGTATAGTTCCGAATTGCCCATCTGCTCAATAAGGTAGCTAAACATGGCTTTCCTGTCTCCCTTGTCAAAGATCTTAACACCCGATAAAATTTCATCGCTCTGTTCCAGGTAGCCTGTATTCACAATGAACGGGAAATAAACACCCCTTGACTCAAGTTTTTCAAGGTCACGGATGGCCTGCACAACATGCCTCATACTGGACTGGGGATCATCGGCAGTAAGTTTGCCCTTCCCGTCGAGAATTACAGCATCGTAGACCTCTGAATGCATCTCCAGTTCAGTGAAGGCGCTTTCCCAGTCTTCGTAACTCTTGATATAAATATCATAATCGTCATAGGCAGTCTCTTCCAGTGCCCTGGAATACTTCACATCGTCATCGACCAGCAGGACTCTATATTTACTCATCTCTTATTGTATTAAATGGAATTGTAATCCTGAAATGCACACCGGGCTTCAGGGACCTGGATTGAGGCTTTCCCTGCCTTGTCGGATCCGTAACATTCACCACAAGCTCTCTTCCTGGTTCAATCATCTCCAGGAGGCCGCCATGGTTCAGCACGATCTTGTGCATGAGATAACCTCCAATGCCGGTTCCATTGCCTGCATAGGACCCTAATGTAATAAAATCTTCGAAACTGAATTCTTCCGGAAAAGGTTTCCCATTGTTGATCATATCAATGCAAAGGGATTCCGTATTTTCATCGTGTGAAATTTTAAAAATGATGAAGTTTTCATGTCCCGACCTGTACCCTGGGTTTTGTACATCATTGCCAAATCCATGTTTCAGTGAATTCTTGAAGAAATTATCCAGCAATATCCGGAACTGGCCTTCGTCAACCATAATCTCTCCATATGCTAGTGCCGGGCTGTCATCATTGATGATCAGTTCAAAGTCGACATATTGCGAGTATGAGGCAGCGATCCGCTGTATGAGATCATTCAATGACACAGATGAAAGATGAAGGTCCTCCCGGTTCGCATCTATGATTTTCTGAAGATCAGAAATGATACCTTTTATGCCGGCAGCATCTGAAAGCAAGACACTGAACAGTTCTTCCACACTCCTGGAGGCTTCCCTGGCAGAAGCCGGATCGTTGAAGTCAGGCGGTTTGCCTGCCCTGTTCAGCCGCGAAATGTACTTCTTCAGGGTTTCAATATTCATCTCTATGGCTTCACCCAGGGGCGTCAGTTCATGCTTCAGCATTCTGAGAATCTCCTTGTCGGCATTGTACCTGATCTGCTCTGTTTTTGCAAACTTATCCGCACTCTGTATCTTATTCTTAAGAATTGCTGCCTTGCGTTCTGCCACGAACTTTCGCTGTTCTTCCAGTGAAGGATATGGAATATACATTTCCGGAATTCCAAAAAGACTCGCATTCCCCATTCGACGGTCTTTGGGGGAATATGCCTTGAACTGTTCCCTGAAAGAGGAATCCTTCATCTGTAGCAGCAGGTAGAATGGATCCACCTTATCCAGGTCTATTTCAAATCGCTCGATTCTTTGATCAATAAGGACCTCGCGACCCTCTGTCAGCAATAAAGTTGGAGCCAGTTTCCCTGAACTCCGACTCACCAGGATAGAATCAGTGCTGACCAGTTTTCCGGATTGTTCCTCTGCGGGCCATTCCAGCTCAGAACTTCGTATTACAGGATACTCATCTGCAAAGGGTTTCAGGTGTTCTTTGGTAATAAGCGGAAGTAATCCTCCCCGAATCCTGGAATGCTTCCTTTCCAGGGGAATAAATAGTTTTTTAAGTTGGATAAATGAGACAGGTTGGTTTTGTATTGCCTCAAAAACTGAAAGTACTCCAACATGCCTTTTTGCAAGAAGGTTATATCCTGAATTTTTTATCTCCTCCTCTCCGGCAATGGCCAGCATATCTATTGTTTCCTCTGCAGTGTAATAACCTGCATCCTCATTCCCATAAACCGAAAACGGATCTTCAACAAGCTGCATCGTTCCTGTTCCCCCTGTAAGCATCTCCTTATGGCTATTGTATAACTCAGCAATCCTTCTGCTTTTTATAACGGAATATCCATGTTTTTCTGCATAAAGATCTGCCTGATCTGCATCCAGGAAAATTACCTTATTACATACCTTTCTCTTGTTAAGGATCATGATGCTTTCCCCATGGCGTGATGCAAACATTGTTCTGTATGGCAGTGATATGATACCTTCGAGAAAATTCTTCTTCAGAAGATATTCCTTAAGTTCCATAACCTCCGGTTTATTATCCGAAAGCAGATCATCTCCAACAACCAGTATTGCCCTGCCCGTCTCATCAAGAACATCCAATACTTTCCTTATCAGGTCAAACCGGATATCCGCATATACCTTTTTTCCCTGATCATCTGTAATGAAATTATTGACACTGTCTTCAGGCATAACGGAGATCGCCATGCTAACTGGATGGCCAAGATTCGGGAAATCTGCGAACGCATCTCCAAAATATGCTCCCTTCAAGTCCAGGTCGTTCATTACCAGGTTCATCAGGCCCATCAGGAAATTATACTGATCTTTTTCTTCCCCGTAAAAATTCACTTCTTTCCCGGTCATTCTCCTGATCATGGCAGGAATACCATAATAGCCAGCCATGGGTGTATAAATGACCTCAGATGCTGACGGATCGCCAAGATGCACCAATAATTCCCTTAAAGATGGCGGAGTAAGAATATCTGGATATCGAATACTGGAGTAGACCTGATGGAGCAGGTATTCAAAAAAACTTCCGAATTCCTCAATGCTGTATCTGCGAATACTAAAAACATGATTTTCCAGCTCTTCCAGGGTCTCTTCAAGCGGACTCTTCTCGTTGATATGCTCCAGGATCAGGTACTTGTTGTTCTCAAGAACCTGTTCACCAAGAAGCGGGAAGCCAGGATGAATATCCTTTTGCCCGGATTGTTCCAATAAACGGTAAAAGGCATGAAATGCTTCTGAGGTATGCTGATATGCTATCCTTTCAGATCCCTCGATATTGCTTAAGTATTTTTTTCTTATTTCCGGACAATCAAGAATTCGTTTATAAAAGAAAAGAGAAGCCATCAAGAGCCTCGGGTTGGCCTGGTGCCATCTGTCCCTGAATATTTCTGCTGCGGCATTAAAAACTGCCTCAAGTTCTTTTTGACCGGCATCCAGCAAGCTGATCAGGCCATTTTCTGAAGCAAACATTTTTTCATACTTCCCCACCCTTGCAGTTACCTGGGATGCCGGCACGGGCTGTTCATCCTTTCGCCTATACAATCCTCGCTGGTTGATCCTGCCGGCAATATCAGAAGCTTTCATGGGCCTTCCGGCCTCAGTAAGTATTATTTTTATCGCTTCGTGCAGTGTCATATCGTTCATTCTGTTGTCCGGCTGCTTCCCCTGTTATCCTGGGTTACATCAAATCCTCCACAAAAGTAAGCGCATTCACCGCAGCCTTTTTGCGGTCATACAAAAATATATTCACTTAAAATTAATTCTCAGGGCAAATCCCATTCTTGCTGTCGTCTGTATTTCATCCTTTCCGGATATACGCTTCAATCATTCTTCTTCATACTTACTGCCGGCTCTTTTAAGTCGTTCTGCAATCCTGTTCCGGAAAGACTCTGGGGAAATGATCGTAATATTTTCCCCGAAGGACAGGATCAGCTGCTCCAGTTCAAAATTAGGAATCAGGCTTACCCTGAAGCGTTTTCCTTCCTTCAGTTTTTCAATTTCCATTAAAGAGGGATGGAAAGGCTTTGTTTCCAGGTAGGGGACCTGGCTTTCGACCGCATCAAATACGATATCCACAGGTTCAGTTCCGGGTGGTATTGAAACGCCGATCACATGTTCATAGCTGCACTGTAGCTGCTTCACTTTTTCTTTGTTGTATTTGTTCTTCAGGGGTAAAACTTTTATGATACGGTCAAGTCCGTAATTGCTCAAAAATCCCATGGTCTCGTTGTATCCAACCAGGAACCAGCGGTTTCTGTATTCCTTGAGCAACACCGGGTGTACGGTTTCCTCCTTGGGTTCCGGGGCCCTGAACGACTGGTAACGGATCTTCAGCACCACTTCATCCCGTATAGCCTTGTAAAGTGGCTCTATCCAGCTTAGCCCTGTCGTGTGCGGATTTGATTCAAACTGTATACTCTTCTCCTGTCCGGCTGTCCACACCTGTCCCTGGATCTTCTGGATCACCTGTTCCAGCCCCCGGAAATGCGGCAGTCCCACGAACTGTTTCAGGATATCCATGGCATCCTGCAGATTATCAAGATCATCCTGCACCAGCGGATGGTCAACGATGGAGTATTCAGGGTCCTCGTAATAACAGTAGCCTCCCTTGCGAATGATCGGCGCCCCAAATCCCCTGGGCGGATCGCTGCGCATGGTGCTGATGTCATCCTCCAGGGTTCTGAGGCTAATACCCGAATCCTTTCCAAACTGTTCATAGAGCTGATCACTGATCTCTTCTATCAGGTCCTGCAATGACCAGTCGCGGGCATTGTTCCGCAGGCAGTGGTCGATCACCCGGTAACGGAAACTGGCAATTTTGTTGGCAGGCATAGCGTCGTTTTTACAAATTTAGTATTCCCTTCCCTAAATGCAAGAAGTCTCTGTCTCATCCCGAAATCCTTTGCCCTTTTTAACCAGAAGCATAGAGATTTCTGCTTTGTTCCGGCATGCAGGACACCAGAATATTCAGGTATTCATTACCCCTGGCCATCCAGCGCTGTTATGAACAGTTGAGCCCCGCTTTTTCATATGGCTTTAATTTCAATTATTCCAAGGAAACATCTCCCGCCCCCTGTCTGACGAATCTTCAACGAAGGAGGACCTGGCTTATTGCGCTTTCTATCTGACTTCATACTTCAACACAGTATTAAAAAAGTTTTCCCCGGGATCGAACTTCACTTGTAGCGACAGATCCCCGGGCCGCGGATCGATCACTGCCAGGAATTCTTCCCCGCTTTGTTGCATATAAATCCATTCCCCGTTGTTGATGACCGCCATTTCGACTGCCTCTTCCGAACGTACTTTCAGTCGGATCGGCTGATTTGCCGGAACAATTCGTTCCTGTTGCAGTGAAAGTGCTTGTATAGCTCCATCAATATGATAAACGAATGGGAGTTCCAGTGCTTGGCCATTCTTAACTTTTGCAAGACATGCTGTCCCGTCAAAACCAAGAGCAAAATACGCCTCGCTGATCTTCAGCATCCGTTGGTATTCTGCAAAGCTTACCTGCTGTGAACTGAACTGGTATTGAGTGCTTTGAGGAAGGTGTGTAAAGATAAAGCGGTCGGGATCTGTATCGAACCAGAAATCGTTGAACTCCATTTCGCTTACCAGCCTTCCGTTCACCGCCTTCCCGTGTCCTGCGCCCCATGTGAGATCTGCAAGCCTCCATATTCCTTCAGCCTTAAAGGCATTCCAGGCATGATTTGTGTCATGGAACCTGCTTCCGGGCGTATAACTGATCCCTTTGGAATATCCTGTGACAGAGACCACTTCCAGACCTGCAGCCAGGCCCAGGGCCGTGAAGAGATTGCTGTAGCCCTGGCAAACAGCCACTTTATATTTCAGAACACTTCCTGCTTCCGTATCGCAGTAGAACCCTGTATTGAAGCCACGATCGTCATAGTGGATGTGTGTGGCTATCCATGAATAGATCAGACGCGCCTTCTCCAGCTCATTTTTTGCCGGTTTCATGAGCTTACCAATCAATTGTTCAATGGATTGCTCATATTGGGGAGGAATCTCACGGGCCCATTTATCCAGCTCCCTCCATCTGCCTTTATCTTTTTTTGTGTCCCTGGGTATAAGATATTCCCGTCCGTAAACACCACTCCCGGTCAGGTCGATCTTATTCCTGATGCGGGAACCATTGAACTCAAGGCCATTCCCTGCATCACGTTCCGGCACATCATTCGAAAATGGCTGGGTTGCCAATGGCTCTGTATCCTGCAAAGAAGCATGAACCTGTCGATCATCTTCCTGTTCACCAGGATCAGGCTGTCCGACCTCCCGGATAAATTCTTCAACGGCGGATGCTACCTGCTCACTGAGTGTTTTTGCAAGATCATGGATGCTGATCTGCTTCTTGTTAAGAACCTTTACCGTGATTCCTATGATTACTCCTAAAAAGATAAGTCTGAATACTTTCTTCATATGCCGGACGATTGATGACGATACAAAGAAAGGGCATAACACCGCATTCTATTTGCGGAGTAGATTTTTCAGGAGTTCTGTTTTTCAGGAAAGCTAAATACGATCTTCACGGTTGCGTTCAATCCGGACTGAAAATCGGGATTCATGCGACGGATCGCAGCATTCATATCATCCTCGATTTGAACTTCGACAATTCCGTTGCCGCTTTCATCTTTTGATACAAGGATCTTTTCCAGACTGAATTCAATTCCCATATTATCAAGCCATTCCCTGGCCGATCGCTGGATGCCAAGGTTTATGGCAGTTTTCGGATCCAATCCCCTGACAAATGATTTTTTATCTGTTGCCATATTGTATAGATTTTAGTTGCAATTTAAAACCGCCTGTATTTCAGTGTAAAGATAAAGGATCGTGTAACATTAAATACTTGATTTTTCAGCTCCGCATTTAGTCTGCGGAGTTGTACTGTATTTTTGTACCATATCCCAAAAATACTAATTATATGAGAGAATCCGGACCTTTGCAAAGCATTGATGTTGCATACGATTTTTGGCCAGACTACCTTGAAAGAAATTTGTTCGGCGGCTTGAATCCCATCCAGGTCAACAGCAACCTAAGTTACCCTTTGAATAAGTTCTTCAGTGAAAACGAATTCGAAATTCTTCTACAAAGAATTTTGCATCACGGCATCGGAGTTCTTTCTATTCATGCAAGGGGAGCCAAAGCCTGTGGTTTTGAATTATACGATTGGCAGCACTGCCATATATCCAACAGAGACTGGATACCATTGGCATACAATAAGTTAAAAAAAGAAGGGAATGACCTTATTTACATGGCTGATCTGTATATATTCGATGAACAGCTACAAAAGAACTGATGAGGCATATTTTACCCGCAAGTCTGAAGATAGGTTGCGGACTGAAAGGTTATACCTGCTATTGTATTCCGGTTGTTAAATATAATACCACATATTATGCTGAACGAACTTATCTTTTTCCTGCGTTACTTCCCGGAGAATATAATCTTCGTCATAGGCGATTTTGAATTCAATGGGTTAAGGCATCGTCACAGCCGCAAATTTCAGTGGACCGGGCGTAAATCCCGTCAACAGTATATGGATGCACTGGGAGAACGGGAGACCAACGAAGCCTATCGGGAATTCCTTTACTGGAATCGTGAATGGACCCTTGAAAGTATTCATATCCGGTTCTCATGGGCACTGGTCTTCCAGGTGATTGCCTGCATGCTGCTTATCCCCGTTATCATCATCCTTGCAATGCAGGCGCTCCTGCCTGCAGCAGTATTCCTTATGATCAGCATTGGAAGCTACAGCATGTATCTGCTGTTACGCAGGAAAGTTGCAAAACTTCATTTTCAGATGAATTTCGTCAGGATGCTCATCGAATCAGTGATGGAGCAAGGGAATGAGTGAAGTACTGCAAAAAAACACAAAATACACAATAAATGCATTTAAAATAAGGTATTGATCTGAAATACCTGGGTAATTTTAATTGAAATATACAATTGTCATTTTTTGAAACAGGAGTTGATGGCCTTGCTGGAAGAAACAGTTTTATCCTCTGTAACCCAAATAATATCACAAAAAATCGCCCGAAGATTAAGTAACGGCTATTACAACTAGATTTATTCCTACTTCAAAAATGTAACCTCCGGTAATACAATCAGCACTTCCTTATCCTGCTCCTCGTAATACCAATACACCAGGAAGGCTACTTTTGCGGAGGCTGGTGCGTTACCGAGTTGCTGGAGTTTCTGAATTTCCTCTTTCATGTGGGCGGAGAATTTCAGGACCCGGTCGCCGGCCTGGTTCTGACATCCTTGTTCGTTCAGTTTTAGCGGATCGTCTGTCTTGAGGCGCCGGACGCGGTGTTCTACGCATCCAAAATAGCCCAATTGCACATGCTTGTGGGTCAACTGTAAGGCGATCTCATTGGGTGCAATGTAGAAAGTGTTGTCTTCAACCTTCTCAACGTTTTCGGCCTAGATACTGTCAAGGTACTCTCCGTTGTAATGGATCTCCAGGATAGATTTGTTCCGAAATGCTGCCACGATCGTCTTTACCTAAGGGCCAGTCAATTTACAATAGTCTTTCTTCCAATTTGTCTTTCCAAACGATAAATCCCTTTCTTTCATCGGTATAGTCATGGATCAGTCGGCTGAAATTTTCGCGCTGCTCTTCAAGAAAAGCTTGCCTGCCTTGATTTCTGATGACATTTAAGTCCTGGTCTATTGACTTTAGTTTTTGCCTGAGTAGTTGCTTGTTTTTATTGACATTCAAATATATGTAGCTTCTGCTGGCAGGGTAAGGTTTGTCAAAAAAGACCCACACGTGACCTCCTTCACCTGAGCGCGACCTTTCCATGTATGCGGGAATCTCTTTTTCTGTACAAACGTTGATAAGCGTTCGGCAGTTTTCAACCCAGTTTACTTTGTCAAAGTCTGCTGCGATAAACCAGGAAGTGTTGTCCGGCAGTAATGGATAGATGCCAATAAACTGTTCACCGTTCAGATGCTTTTGCACCTGCTGATCAGTTAGCGGAAGGTATCTTTTGTCTTGGTAATTTTTGAAAGTGCCTCCCTTCATTGCATGGAGTCGGTACATGTAAGGATCATAATCATAAGCAGGCATGTACCCGCGTTTATTTCCTTTTTCCCAGCGCCTCGCAAAGACATCCTCCCTGCCTTTAAAGAGACTTTTGAACAGATTCAGTTTTTTATCTTCTGAATGTTGGATCATATTCTACCGTCTCTTTCTCAAACATTTATTTTCCAGTATCCAGCTTTTGTTGATCCAACTCTTTCCAATATATCATCTTCTCGTAATTTTTTTATGGTTTTTTCAACTGTGCTTTGACTTTTATTTATTCTCTGTGCGATTTCTTCCATGGTGATTTCCGGTTCCAGGAAAATCCAAACAACGATTTCTTCCGTATTTCTTCCGTAATTCTTCCGTAATCGTCTTCAATCACCAGTTTTCCCCCTAACTTTTCTCCTAACTTACTCCGAACTTTTCTCCGAACCTCATACCAAATAGAGGATAAAATAATTTGTTCGTATTCTATTACCTAAGCTGACAATAAAAATGGGGGCCACAACTTATAAACTGATACATTTACTTTAATAATTCAAGAACTAAACTAAGCAAAAGGTTTTGCGCGATGCCAGCTTCAGCAACCGAAGTTCTTTTACCGCAATCCGGTAAAATAGGTTTCGCCGAAAATTCCCTGCCCGCATATAGCAGCCAAGTCCTTGTTAGCCGCTGCAATGATGTGGACGTTCACCTGGGAGGTAATTCAAAATGGTAAATCATCCAATTCATCTGAGTGCTTTCCTAAGTCATACCAGCCAGAAAGTTGCAACCAACATTTTGGTTGTTCCTCTACATCAAATGCTTTCCACCTTGCTAATGACACTCTAATTAGAGTTTGTCTATAAAGTCGAGAAAAATTGTAATTTTTTCTCACCGATTTTTCAATTCGAGAAATTTTTTAGAATCAATCTTTATAATTCTTCGATTCTATTCGGCATTTTTAATATTTTTCTGTTTCAGCGTTAGTATTACCTTCATTTTTAATATTTTAAGCATGCTTTTCCCTTACCATATACCTGTATATGGTTTTCTGGGGCTGATTTTGCTACACCAGTTTTACTACATGAGCAGTCATAACCCTGATATTGTATGCGATTACACTCCATAGTACTTTTGATACAAAATTTCTCCATCCTTTCCAGGTGCAACGAGCCAGATTAAAGCCGCGTTTTATATTTGATATTATCGCTTCGGCCCCACTGCGCCACTTTTTGAGCCTGGTTTCCATATTCTTGCTGCTTGATATGTTTTGCAGGCTGCCAACTATTTTGTTGAACACAATATTTACCACCCCCTTTTCAATTGCATGTGCTTGATTAGACAAAGAAGCATAGCCTCCATCCGTGGCACAATCACGAGGAACGATTCCATAATCTTCTATTATTGAATCCAGTGCCGGAGCAAATAACTTACTATCTGACGGATTGCCGCGCACTACATTACAGTGCATGATCAGGTTGCTTCTGCCACTTATCAAGTCTACCTTATGTCCAAATTTTACATCTCGGCTACCTTTTACAATTATATCGGTATGCCGTTCGTAAATAGAAAATATCTTTTCTTCGTTAGGGACTTTTTCCCCTTTGATCTCTTTGGTATAAGCCATGTCATAAACTAACTTCATCACTTCCAGATGCTTTTCTAATAACCCTATTATCGCAAATGCACTAATGCTTAATGGTAGCTTTTTTTTTATCACATTCGATACCTGGTTGATAGTTTTAATAAACAAGGTCAATTGATTGACAAACAAATTCTTGCGCTTATCTCCTTTCGTGTTATTTATCTTATAATAGGTTTTTTTAGCCTGAACTCTGTAATCCTGATATGATAACCCATCGATTTCTTCTTTTAAATGCTCAAGTAGCCTGTAAGACTCTTTTATACAGTCCCATAGCAATGAATTATTGGTGGGATGATGGATATTGGTTTCAACAACTGTGCTATCTTGCCGGATACTTTTTAGATCCTCGATGCCAGCCTCAATGGCCAATTTGTTCAATTCAAAAATTATCCTTTGTAATTTATCAGGAGTAATTTTAGATATGTATTTCTGATACATTTGAAAACTGTATGGACGTAGTTCATCGATCTTTATAAACAATGCACAGATTCTTGAATCGGTCTGATCATACTCTAACTGCCTGTAATCAAGACCCTTTAACTCTTTGTATATCGCTGCTCGTACAATTTGTTCAACGCTGGGAGTATCTTTTCTGCCAAATACCCCTGTGCCTTGCCCCCTGGTAATATCCTCTTCTAAAAGTGCTACAAGATGTGGGTGCTTTTCAAGTATGGTATCTATTAAGGCAAACTCTGGATTCCTTGACCAGTCAGGCTTCTCGAACTTTATCTTAAAATCTTCAAAGGCTCTCATATGCTTTTTTTATTAAATTTACATACAATCATGAACCTTTAAAAGACAACATTCCTTTAATTATCAACATTTTATACTCTATTGACAGACTCTAATTAATGTTCCTGCTGGGATCGTATCTACAGGATTCTCTAACCCTTTAAATTTTAAACTTCTCCAACCAATATTAGATGGATATTGATATCTAATTCCCTTAAAATCCTTTCTTTTTAAATCTCTATCACTTATCCAAAATCCAACGCTATGTGTAGGGATTCCTCCTTCTCTGTCAATGTAACCGCTACCACTTGGTGTCCATTGAATTAACTTGTCGAAAAGTTCATCTGGGTGACCTCTCCAAATGGGAATATTTCGCTTCTCGATAAAATCCTTTATAGTTATTTCATTCTTGAGACTTCCCTTTCGTATTCTATCATATACTAAAATATCTTCAACATGTGGCGGAGTGTTATGCGGGCGTTCGTCAAATTCAATTTCCCAAACTTGTTTTGGAGCCAAATCTGTATTGTTTGGCTGATTATTTCCTTGCTCATCAAGAAGTCGTAAATATCTTCCTTGTAAGGTCAATCCTCCAACACAAACATGACCATCGTTCATTTGCGTTTTGGAAAGAATTAATACTATCTCTTTCATAGGTGTGTAATTTTATAGCCAAGTTGCTGAAGCTTATCAGTTACTATTGACCTGTGACATGCCTCTGGCTTTTCTTCTACACAAAACAAAACCACTCGATTTGCGCTTACGTTTTCTAGTTTTTCTAAGAAATTATCAAAATTAAATTTGCTTAAAATCCTGTTCTTATAAGCAAGAATAAATACCTCCCCAAGTTTATTTCTATCCCGCTTCAATTCCCCTTGTTGTACATCCGCTTCTTTTTGAAGTTCACGAATTTCGGAAGTGGGGGCAAGGTCAATAATGTGACCGTATTTAATATCTAGTTCATTGAGTCTTGCTTGTAAACGATTACTGTTTACAAAAGCATATTTTGAACCTCTAACTCCTCTTCGTTGACGAATATCGCAGAATGTATCAATGCTATTATCAGTTAGCTTTTTAAAATACTCTTGTTCAGTGGAATTGTATACTCCTATTGTAAAAAATTCCATTTTAATATGATTTTCTAGATGTAAACCCAACTGTATTTCCAAACAAGTCAACAGTCCCTTTTCCTTTTGTTAATTCTGCCATCACCACTTCTTGTGATTTTACTAATTTATCAGAAATAATATGTTTTATGGATATTCTCTCTTTCAGTAATTCTTGACCAATAAGTTTACTTCTGTGACATTCTTCTGGCTTTGATTCACTACACATAATGACAAGCCTGATGTGTTTTTCATTTGCGGAAGTTAATCTTTCAAGCCCTTTTTTAAAGAAATCTTTATCTTTAATCAAGTCATACACAACCTTGCCATCATAGTCATAACAACTTCTATCTTCGGGAAGTCCTCCTAAAGCATCTCCAACGAATACATATTTTATTCCATTTTCTTCAAGCTTCAACTTCAATTCGCTTTGATTAAACTGAGGATTCCACTTCGAAAATGGTTTTGACCTAATGTCAAGCAGAAAATGGATTTCAAATGATTTGACTTCTTTAATAAAGTCCTCAATTTCTTTGTTGCCGTGCCCTATCGAATATATTGTCGATTCTTTCATATTCCAAATTTACACTTTTTCATCGTCTCTTTAAATTCACCTAAATATATTTATGTAAACACTGCTATACTGATTTATTAGCTTTTGACTGTTTTTTTAATGAATTATCCAAAAAAAATCTGCTGTGCTTTTTGGAATCATTCGGATCAAATTCATCTGTATGGCTTGCTGAATAAAGTTAAGGAAAATTAACTGCATTAAGGCGTCTTCAAAAAAGTAATTTCCGGCAGCACCACCAGCACTTCCTTACCTTTTTCTTCTTCGTACCAATAGACCAGGAAGGTCACTTTCGCGGTGGCCGGGCTATAACTGAGTTGCTGTAGTTTCTGGATTTCCTCTCGCATGTGGGCGGAGAATTTCAGGACCTGGTCGCCTGATTGATTCTGACATCCTTCTTCGTTGATTTTCAGCGGATCGTCTGTTTTGAGGCGCCGGACGCGATGTTCTACGTATCCAAAATAGCCGAGCTGCACGTGTTTGTGGGTTAGCTGGAAGGCGATCTCATCGGGCGAAGCGTAGGTGGTGTTGTCTTCAACCTTCTCAACATTTTCGGCCCGGATGCCGTCAAGGTATTCTCCGTTGTAATGGATCTCCAAAATGGACTTCGCGCGGGTCATAGCTACATATAACAACCTTCTCTTTGGATCGTCATCGGGCACAAAACCATCCAGCACCAGGTATACATTGTCGAATTCCCTGCCCTTGGCTTTGTGCATGGTGGAGACGAGGATGGTGTCTCGGCCGGATTCGATGAAGTCTTCCATGGCGGACTCCCCGATGAAAATTTCCAGGTCGGAGCGGTATTTCACTTTCGGATGCAGCTCCTGGAATGTTTTAATGGCCCTGCCGATCAGCTCAGCGGGCACGGTGCTGCCGAAACGGTCGCGCAGCTTCCGCCACACTTCCTCCAGCTGATCATCTGAAACGGTCCGGCGCTCGACGTCCTTCCCCAATAACTCAAATACATACCTCGACTCCCGGAGCTTCAGCAGACTGAAATGGTCGTTGCCCTGGATCAGCCGCACGGGCATCCCCTTTCTCTTCAGCAGTCCTGCAACCTGCAAAGCTTCGTTGTTTGTCTTTGTCAGCACAGCGGTAGTGCCCGATAATTCAGCATATATTACCCGGTTTACCACCGGCACCTCTAAATTCCCTGATTGATACCGGAACACCCTGATCGCACCATTTTCCCTGTGGCGGGAAATGATTTCCGTTGATTTCATGCGGATTTCAATGCGCCTGGCAAAAATATTGGTGAAGGTTACCAGGTTGGGCCTGCTCCTGAAATTCTCCACCAGCTCGAACTGCCTTGCTCCCTCCTGCTGCGCCAGTGCACGTAAAAATTTTGAATCGGATCCCCTGAACTCGTATATGTTCTGATCATCATCCCCGACAGCAATGACCCGCATTTCAGTATTCATCTCCAGGAGAAGCTCCACCAGTGCAAATTCGTCGGGGTGCATGTCCTGGGCTTCATCAATCACCAGCACCGACTTCGTGACCCGCGAAGGTTCCACTTCTCCCTCCCTGATCTTCTGCACGGCTTCCGCGATGA
>JAIPBT010000067.1 GCA_021738565.1 Bacteroidales bacterium | reverse complement strand
AATTGATATAGATAAACAAGGAACTCTATTTTGAATAGATAGCCTACTTTTTTACCGGAAAAATCAAATAGAACACCCTAAAATAAAAGCACACAAAGGGTAATTATGCTATTTTTGAAAAAGTTTCGGATGAATGTGATAATCAATTGGCAATGGAATAACCGGTTTTAAATTTGACGAGTTTTTCTTACAGACAATAATTGATGTAAGTTGCTAGTTGCTGGTTGGCTTTAATTGTGTTGCGGTGATGCGGTGTTGCGGTGATGCGGTGATGCGGTATATCAGATGCTATTTAGCTGATTCCGTTGATCATTTACCGTCGAACCGTCGAACCGCCGAACTGATTTTGTTACTGGTTGGCTTTAATTGTGTTGCGGTGATGCGGTGATGCGGTGATGCGGTATATCAGATGCTATTTAGCTGATTCCGTTGATCATTTACCGCCGAACTGTCGAACCGCCGAACCGCCGAACTGATTTTGTTACTGGTTGCTGGTTGCTAGAACCTGGCAACTTGAGTTAATTAAACCGGCAGGTAGACTATTTTCTTGGAATCAAACCATGCTTCACTGAACCATTTATTGATGGGGACAATTTGTGCATCCTGTTCAAATCCGGCAAGTTCCTGATCCAATTCTCCCCCTTTCAGATAGATGATGCCGTTGGGAACTGCATTGAAGGATTTTCCGGAGATGATGTGCCTTGTCCATTTGTAAAACAATGGGAAGGTTGTTACTGCACGGCTTACTATGAAATCATGCTTTTCAGTGAATTTTTCCGCACGAACCTGAACTGTTTGAACATTGCTCAGTGACAGTTTTTCCTTCAATGCGTTGACCACTTTTATTTTTTTCTGAACCGAATCGATCAGGGTGAAAATGCAATCGGGATGCATGATGGCCAGTGGGAGTCCGGGAAACCCTCCACCGGTACCTACATCGGCGATCTTTGTTCCCGGCATGAATGAAAGGAACCTGGAGATTGCGAGGGCATGCAGGATGTGCCTTTCTTCCAGGTGTTCAACATCTTTTCTTGAGACGACGTTTATCCTGCTGTTCCAGTCAACCAGTTCTGCAGACAATTTTTTAAAGAGCCTGTTCTGATCATCAGTAAGGCCGGGGAAATACCTTTGCAGCAATTTCATGAATGCCGTTAATTCTTTTCAGTGGTTTTCAGTATGTTGAACAAAAGATCGCGTGCCCTGAATAATTGAGCTTTTACAGTACCAATGGGAAGGTCAAGGTATTCGGAAATCTCTTCGTAGGAATATTCCTTGAAATACCTTAGTTCAATAAGGGAACGGTACCTTGGTTTGAGTTTGGTCACCACATCATGCATCATTTTTATTTTTTGATCATTGATCATGTTTGACTCAGGATCCAGAGTGTCTGAATGGATCATGGATGATGGTGTCAGGCTCTCTTCACCCTCGATGGATTGGTCAAGTGAAATGGTGCTTCCACGTTTTCTTCTGATGAAATCTATGGCATTATTGGATGCGATCCTGAAAAGCCAGGTACTGAAGGCGAAAATAGGGGTGTATTGTTTGATGTTTTTGAATGCCTTGCCAAACGCTTCAATGGTCAGATCATCAGCATCGACAGGGTTCTTTACCATTTTCAGCAGCATAAAATAGATCGCGTCACGATACTTTCCAAGCAATTGGGCATAGGCCTTTTGATCACCATCCTGGGCCCTATTGACCAATTCTATATCCTGTTGTGCCTTATTGGATAAGCTATTGTTCAGTTCCATTTAGGTCTTCGTGGTATAAATACACTGGACATCCTTATTCCTGTTATAATCACGGGAATCAGCAAATCCAGGATGAACGAAGATAGCAATAAATCCCATTCATTCAATCGGTTCATATTCAATTTAACAACAATTGTTCTTACGGTTGAATAGAGCAGCCATGCTCCTGCAGCAATCAGTTGCCAGTCTTTGAAAAACAGCAGGAAAATGAATGAAAAATAGAAAAGCAGCCTGCTGGAAAATTCTGTTGTAAGTCTAATCCTGGCGGAAGTTTTGTAATATTTGAAAGTGGACATCTGCTGTTTTTTTTGCCTTAACCATTCTTTGAACCCGGACGGAGGGACAGACAATGTTAAACTGTCATGTGAGAATTCCACTGCCGTATTGGATGCATTTGCTGCCTGGTTTACAAAAAGATCATCGTCTCCGTACAGTGTTTTCAGCTGACCTGCAAAGCCTTTGTTTTTGTAGAAAACATTTTTTGTATATGCCAGGTTACGGCCTGCTCCCATGAAAGGTTTCCCGCGCAGTGCGGCTGACAGGTATTGAACATTCCTGAAAAACACATCGTACCTGGCCATGGTATTAAGCAGTCCTTTCCTCCGTTCATATTTTCCGGCACCCAGGACGATCTCTGTTCCGCTTCTGAAATTTCTGCTCATCATCCTGATCCACTGATCCGAGACCGGATAGCAATCCGGGTTGCTGAACAGCAGATGATCATAGCTGGCTGCTTTAATTCCAACGGTTACTGCGAGTTTTTTTCCATGACTGAATTTGTTGTCCAGCGGAATTGATGTATATCTTAAGCGCGGGTGGTTGACTTTCAGGTCCATCAGCACATCTTCCGTGTGGTCGGTTGAACAATCGTTAACGACCACAATTTCAAATTCCGGGTATTGCTGGTTCAGGAATGCCGGCAGGTTGCGGGCCAGGTTCTCTGCTTCATTCCGGGAACAAATGATCACTGAGACACCCATCTTCTTCTCTCTGATAACCGGGGATTTGGCAAATGGCAATGATTTGTAGATGAAAATATAGCAATACAGCTGAATGAGCAGTGATGACAACATCAATCCAGATACGACCAGGATCCAGGTCTGTGAAGAATAAATAAGATGTTCCAGCCACATGGTATGTAAATATGGCGCAATTTTAGGAAAGAAAATTCATTTCACAACGCCGCTGGCTGTCCGAAATGGTAATTTTTATTAACATAATGGCTATCTTTGCCGACTGTTCACCGATCATGAAATACGAAATTCTGTATAAGGACCCGGGAAGCAAAGCAAGGGCCGGGGTTCTGACAACCGGCCACAGCATTGTCAATACCCCGGTTTTTATGCCCGTTGGCACACAGGGTTCGGTAAAAGCCATTCATCAGAGGGAGCTCAGGGAGGACATCGATGCGCCCATCATACTGGGAAATACCTATCACCTGTACCTGCGTCCGGGTACAGGGGTCATTGAAAAGGCCGGCGGACTGCATAAGTTCATGAACTGGGACCGTTCCATACTTACCGACAGCGGTGGTTACCAGGTTTTTTCACTTTCTGATAACAGGAAGCTGACAAAGGAAGGGGCCACCTTTCGATCACATATTGATGGTTCAAAGCATATTTTCACTCCTGAAAATGTGGTCGATATTCAACGTTCCATCGGGGCTGATATCATGATGGCATTTGATGAATGCACCCCGTGGCCGTGCGATGAAAAATATGCTGCTGAATCCATGGAACTGACACATCACTGGTTGGATCGTGGTTGGGATCATTTCAGGAATAGTGAACCAAAATATGGATTTGAACAGGCATTCTTCCCGATCGTGCAGGGAAGTGTGTTCGCTGAATGGAGGAAGCGCTCGGCAGAAAAAATTGCATCTGTCGGTGCGGTGGGAAATGCCATAGGCGGTCTGTCTGTCGGAGAACCTGCAGATGAAATGTACAGGATGATTGAAGTGGTGAATGAAATTCTTCCTGAAAACCAGCCGCGTTACCTCATGGGAGTGGGCACGCCGGCGAATATCCTGGAGGCAATTGAAAGGGGGGTGGATATGTTCGACTGTGTCATACCCACCCGAAACGGGAGAAATGGTATGTTGTTCACCTCCAATGGAATTATAAATATAAGGAACAGGAAGTGGATGGATGATTTTTCGCCCGTGGATGAAATGAATAATACATATGCCGATATACAATATTCAAAAGCCTATCTTCGTCATTTAATCATAGCCGGTGAATACCTTGGGGCGCAGATTGCAACATTGCATAACCTGTCATTTTACATCTGGCTGGTCAAGGAAGCATTTAACCAAATCAGAAAAGGGGAATTCAAGCCATGGAAGGATCAAATGGTGAAAAAATTAAATACAAGATTATAAAGCTTCTCCGGCTCAAAATCATTGATATTTATATCATCAGGAAGTTCCTGGGAACATTCTTTCTTGCCATTGCTTTGATCCTGTCCATTGCAGTTGTTTTTGATATTTCAGAAAAGATCGATGATTTTATAGAGAACGGGGCAGCACTTAAAGATATTATTTTTAAGTATTACCTGAATTTCATTCCCTATTTCGCAGTGTTGTTCAGTTCACTTTTTACATTTATTTCGGTGATCTATTTTACATCGCGCCTTGCCTACAATACTGAAATCATCGCCATCCTGAACAGTGGCATGAGTTTTCGAAGGTTGCTCAGGCCCTATCTCATATCTGCAATAGTCATCGCGCTGTTTTCCTTTCTGCTCAGCGACAGGGTGATACCGGATGCCAACAGGATCAAGCTGAAGTTTGAAGAGCAGTATATTCACAAGACTCCACGCAGGTTCAGTGAAAAAAACTTTCATCGCCAGATTGAACCTGGAATATATGTATACCTTGAAAATTACAGTACGCTTTCTAAAGTGGGATATAACTTTGCCCTTGAAAAATTTGACGGCAATAAGCTCGTATCGAAACTGATTGCCGATCAAATCCGGTGGGACACTGTTTCAGGAAAATGGTCATTGAGAAGGTATTACCAGCGGGATATTAATGGCATGGAAGAGGTAATTACCACGGGCAGGAGCAAAGATACAACGCTCAACATCAGGCCTGAGGACTTCGCGAGGAGGACAACCATTGTAGAAACCATGAGTCTGAAAGAACTGGATGAATTCATCAGGCAGCAAAAAATGCAGGGCGAATCAAACGTGAAGGCATTTCAGATTGAAAGGCACAAGCGGATCGCCTTCCCTTTCTCAACCTTCATTCTTACATTTATCGGAGTGGCAGTATCATCCAGGAAGATAAGGGGAGGCATAGGTCTGCAAATAGCAATCGGAGTGATCATCAGTTTCTCTTATATATTGTTTATGCAGTTCTCCTCACAGTTTGCAATAGGCGGATTGCTGCCTGTGATGCTTGCTGCATGGATACCAAATATATTGTTCATGATTGTTGCGTTGATCTTATTTAAAATGGCGCCAAAATAATGCACTGGCCTGATTCCTGATCTGGTTTACAAAGAGTTGATATACAGTAACATGTTTAAATTCCGGGGGTTTTTTTCCGAGACCTGTCTGCCAGGGTCAACCGGTGGCTTCAACTATAAAGGGGAAATTTATTAATTTTCGGAAATTATTCAGAAAACGAAACATATAACACCTACATATTATGGCATCAACCAAAAAAGTACGCGAACTGCAGCAAAGAAAGGAGCAGATCCAGCTTGGAGGCGGTGAGAAGGCCATTCAAAAGCAGGTTGCTATGGGTAAGATGACTGCCCGTGAAAGGATCATTCAGATTGTTGATGAGGGATCATTCAATGAATACGATCTGTTTGTGGAGCACGATGCACGGGATTTTGGCATGGAAAGAAAAATACTTCACGGGGACGGAGTAATTACCGGAACGGGTACCATCGGAGGAAAGCCGGTTTGCATCTTTGCCCAGGACTTTACTGTGGCCGGGGGGTCACTTGGCTCCATGCATGCCCGGAAAATAACGAAGATCATGGATCATTCGCTGAAAATGAGGATGCCCCTGATAGGTATTAATGATTCAGGAGGCGCCCGCATACAGGAAGGTGTTAATTCACTTGCCGGATATGGAGAGATCTTTTTTCGCAATACGCTCGCATCAGGTGTAATTCCGCAGATCTCGGTGATTTTGGGGCCCTGTGCCGGTGGAGCCGTTTATTCCCCGGCGCTTACCGACTTTGTTTTTGTTGTGGACAATATTTCCAAGATGTTCATTACGGGGCCGGAAGTGATCAAAACGGTGCTTGGTGAAGACATCAGCATGGAAGAACTGGGAGGAGCAAGGGTGCACAGTGAGTTGACTGGGAATGCGCACTTTTTTGCAGAATCGGAGGCAGAATGTTTTGATCAGATAAAGAAACTGTTAAGTTATATTCCATGGTCGAACATCTCCCTCCAGGAAAAAAAGGAAGTGAAAGATCCCCAAAAGCAATACGACATCAACAAGATCGTTCCTGCCGACAAACGGTTGCCCTATGATGTCAGGGATGTAATACGCGCGGTGAGTGATGATTCGGAGTTCCTTGAGATCCAGGAACTGTGGGCGGCCAATATTGTTATTGGATTTGGAAGGATAGACGGCCGGACAGTGGGTTTTGTGGCAAATCAGCCCAAAGTCCTTGCCGGAGTGCTGGATGTTGACTCCTCGGATAAGTCGGCCCGGTTCATACGCTATTGTGATGCATTTAATATTCCCATCGTTACTTTGGTCGACCTGCCCGGTTACCTTCCCGGGGTTGACCAGGAACATGCCGGTGTAATACGCCATGGAGCCAAAGTTTTGTATGCATATTCCGAAGCCACGGTGCCCAAAATAACGGTAATACTTCGGAAAGCCTACGGAGGGGGTTACATTGCAATGAATTCAAGGCACCTGCGTGCAGATTTTGTTTTTGCCTGGCCGGATGCCGAAGTGGCCGTGATGGGCCCGGAAGGTGCTGCCAACATTATCTTTAGAAAAGAGATATCTGAAGCAAGTGACCCAGATAAGGTCAGGAAAGAAAAAGTGAAGGAATATATAGATAAATTCGCCAATCCATATGTTGCCGCAGCAAAAGGATTTATAGATGCCGTAATAGAACCCAGGGAAACACGGAGGTCATTGAAACATGCACTTGAAGTCAGCGGCAGCAAACAGATTGGAATGCCACGGAAGAAACATGGTGTGCCACCTTTTTAAAGAGTTAATACATGGTTAAGAAAGAAAAAGAGTTCCGTCCGGAAAACAGGAACCTTCAACTTCCTGAAGTGAATGATTTTGTTGTGGAATTCAGAAAATACAGGACAGAACTGACAAAAAAATTTTTGGACAGAAAACCCTGGATCCCAAAAGATGAAAACAAAGTAACTGCTTTTATTCCCGGGACCATTCAGAAAGTGTATGTAAAAGATGGCGACCAGGTAAAAGAAGGTGAACCAATGATGGTCCTGGAGGCCATGAAAATGAAAAATACCATATTTGCCTCACGGGAAGGAGAAATACTTAAGATCCATGTAAGAGAAGGAGATGCTGTAGCAAAAAACAAAGTGCTGATCGAACTCAAACCGGATTAAATTCTTCCCTGCCAGATGATGTATGGTCTTAACCCCGGTCCTATCCTCTTTTTTTTACGGAATATGCCATAAACAGAGGACCCGCTGCCCGACATTGAGGCAAACAATGCCCCGGAATCATAAAGACCGGTTTTTAATTTGCCGATCACGGGGTGCTCGTTGATAATGTTTGTCTCGAAATCATTAACAATGGTATGTTTCCATTCCTTGATTGGTTTTTTCAGCAACAGGTCCAGCTCTTCACGTTTTCCGTCAGGAGATACCTGTCTGTACGCCCGGGATGTATCAATTTGGATGCCGGGATTCATGAGAACAATGTAAAGGTCTTTTAAATCTATCGGTGATGGCATGAGCGCTTCTCCTTTTCCACCGATCATCGAAGCTCTCTTTTGAATAAAGAAGGGACAATCGCTTCCGGCTTCCTGAGCCAGTTCCTCCAGGTGCTGATCATTCAGTGTTGATCCCGTTAGCCTGTTCAACGCCATGATCATCGCGGCGGCATCAGAAGAACCTCCTCCCAATCCGGCACCGACAGGAATTTGCTTGTAAAGAAATACCTTCACGGGGATTTGACTGACTTTTCCGCTAAAGATACGGTATGCTTTGAAACAAATATTGTCACTTGTGCTTCCGGGGACAGCAATCCCCGTGGATTCAAAATCAAATTTACCCGGCGGTCCCCCGGTTTTTATAACTTCAAGGATGTCATATAACGGGAGGGGCAACATCAGTGAAGAAAGGTCGTGGTATCCGTCATCCCGTTTCCTGAGAATATGAAGTCCAATGTTGATCTTTGCGGGGCATAAATATATCATGCTGGTCTTTTTTCAGGTATAAAAATAATGATTCTCTCCAGCTGAACGTTATGATCCGGCCAATGGACTTTATTGACAGACTCTATTTAATATCTATATTTGACGAATGAATTAATTCAATAGATGAAAGGATTAAAATTTAATTTTAAGAGATTTTCCTCTTTCAGCCAGGGAGACAGGACACTTTTCAGCATGGAACAACGACTGTTCAATGTTATGGGATTTTATGCCGGAATAATCGGTATCGGCGCTACCATTATCAACATCATTATTGATGCCCGAAAGGATCTGATCTTCCTGGCAGCTGTCACCTCGATGGTCAGTTGGTTTATTTTTTACCTTTCCCGGTTTGCTTCAAATATCAAACTCGGCAAATGGATATTTACTTTTTTTTTATTTTTCATTTTCAGCTATTTTTTCTTTATCAACAACGGTTCGAGGGGACCCATTCTTTTTTTGTACATGGCTTTCTTTCTTTACCTGCTGTTTGTTTGGAATAGACGTGAACGCATCTTTTTTACCGTAATTTTTTATCTCAACATCACATTGTTCTTTTTGGTTGAATTGAAATTTCCGGGTGCCACAAAGCCATACGCTACCGAATATTCAAGGCTGATTGACCTGTACCTGTCGTATTATATGTTTGTTGCCGCGTTGGGGGCCATCCTTATGTTTGCCAAGAACGGGTATATTTACGAGAAGAAAAGGGCTGAAAAATCCGATGAACTGAAGACCTCCTTCCTGGCCAATATGTCACATGAGATCAGGACTCCAATGAACGCCATACTTGGTTTCACCCAGCTCCTGCAGGATGATCTTCCAAAGCAACAAAAGGAAGCCTACCTGAAGATTATACAGGACAACAGCAAGAACCTCCTGAGGATCATTGAGGACATTATTGATGTTTCTAAGATCGAGGCCGGGGAACTCTCTATAAAGAAAGAACCCTTTGATCCTGTTAAGGTCATCAATGAAGTATCCATGAACTTTAAACAATTATTAAAGGAATACCCTGACCGGAAAGTTGATATCAGGACAGGATGCCCGGAGAAGTCAATTTTAATTTTTGGTGATGGCGCACGGGTAAAACAGGTACTGTTCAATCTGGTATCCAATGCGGTCAAATACACGAATAAAGGTTACATCGACATAGGATATGTTCACGAACCGGAAGTGATCAGGTTCTATGTAAATGATACAGGACCGGGAATCAGACAGGAACACATGGATGATATATTTGAAAGGTTCCGAAAAATTGAGGCCGAGGATTCTGTGAAGGTGCATCCGGGAACAGGAATAGGTCTTTCTATATGCAAAAACCTGGTGCAATTAATGGGGGGGCAAATATGGGTTGAATCTGAATTTGGAAAGGGTACCCGTTTTTATTTTACAATACCTTGTGCAGAGGCCCCGCGGGAACATGTGGAAAAATACAAGCGGGGCAGCCGGAAGCAAAAAAACAGTGATGAACTTAAAGGGAAAAGGATACTGGTCGCAGAGGATGAAAGAACAAATTTTATACTGATAAAACGGGTCATGGAAAATTCGGGAGCAGAAATACTTCATGCCCGAAATGGAAAGGAGGCAGTAGAAATTTTCGCCAACCACGGAAATATTGATATAGTACTCATGGATATTTTGATGCCTGAGATGAACGGGATTGATGCTACAAGAGTTATAAAGACTATAGATACGGACATTCCTGTAATTGCTCAAACAGCCCTGGCCATGGAGGGTGATGCCGCCAGGGTGCTGGCTGCCGGTTGTGATGATTATATTTCAAAACCTTTAAAAATGAGCGACTTACTATCCAGGGTTATCCAAATGCTCCATGTAACAAATACAAGTGCGTGATAGATTTATTTTTCAACAATTGTTAATTATAACTTCTGTCATGATGTTCACAAATCTTCTGCCATACCATTAGCACTTTTTTTCCAGTTACCTACCTTTGATTCCTTTAATTAGAAATTATGGCAACAAAACAGAATAAAACACCTGCAAAGCCACCTGTTATCGCGGCAGATTACGGGAAGATACCCCCGCAGGCACTTGATCTTGAGGAGGCAGTTCTCGGGGCCATCATGCTTGAAAGGGATGCGATCTTAAGCGTGCTTGATATTCTGAAGCCCGAGTGCTTTTACCAGGAATCCCATCAGAAGATCTATTCAGCTGCAATGGACCTTTCATCAAAGGAGAAGCCGATCGACCTGCTCACCATTACAGAAGAACTGAGAAAACGGGAGCAATTGGAAGATGTGGGAGGAGCCACCTATATTTCTCAACTTACCAGTCGAGTCGGATCTGCTGCTCACCTGGAATACCATGCGAGGATCATTGCACAGAAATACATTCAGCGTGAGCTGATCCGGGTTTCGTCAGAGATACAGACAAGGTCATTTGATGAGACCGTTGATGTGGATGACCTGCTTGATTTTTCAGAAAGGGAGCTGCTTAATATTGCGGAAGGAAACATCAAGAAGGAGACGGTAAAGATCAACAAGCTGATCAATGATGCCCTTGTGCAGATCGAAGAGGCCGGGAAAAGGGAAGACAGTCTCAGCGGAGTGCCATCGGGTTACACCCAGCTTGACAGGCTGACATCGGGATGGCAGCCGTCGGACCTGATCATTGTAGCCGCCCGACCTTCCATGGGAAAAACAGCATTTGTGCTGTCCATGGCGCGCAATATTTCCGTAAACCATGAAAGGCCCATCGCGTTTTTCTCTCTGGAGATGTCATCTTTGCAGCTTGTGAACAGGCTGATCGTGGCGGAGACACAACTCCCTTCAGATAAGATCAGGAACGGCAGGCTCGAGAATTATCAGTGGGAACAGCTTGAATATAAGATCAAGGACCTTGAACAGGCTCCCATCTACATTGATGATACACCCGCGATCTCCATATTCGAGATCCGGGCAAAATGCAGGCGGCTGAAACAGAAGTATGATGTTCAGGCAGTGATCATCGATTACCTGCAGCTAATGACTTCCGGGCAGACGGGCAATGCAGGGAGCCGTGAACAGGAGGTGAGTTCGATCAGCCGGTCGTTAAAGAGCATTGCCAAGGAGTTGAATGTTCCGATCATAGCTCTTTCACAGCTGAACAGGAGCGTGGAAATGCGTTCGGGAAACAAGCGCCCGCAATTATCCGACCTGAGGGAATCGGGCGCCATCGAACAGGATGCCGACCTGGTGTTGTTCATTCACCGGCCGGAATACTATGGAATGGATGTGGATGAAGAGGGGAATTCACTCAAGGGTATTGCAGAGATCATCCTGGCCAAACACAGGAACGGACCTATCGGTGATGTACAACTGAAATTTACAAGGGAATTTGCGAAGTTCTCCGACCTCGAAGAAAATTTTTCATTAATTCAGGATGAAAGCGGAAATTCAACAGCCACATTTCAGTCAAGGATCAACAGTGAAAATCCTGACAATTCCGACCTTCATAAAACAGACAACGGAGAGGTCCCTTTCTAGCCCGCAGGGATCATCTGCAGAGAAAACACCAGACTGTATTGACGGCCACCAAATAGTGTTTGTCAATAAAGTCCGATATACTCATGTATATTGATCAACGCGGGGCGGGAGGTTGTTATAAAATATCCTTCAATTCATTGAGATCCGTTATGGTATAGGTTGGACTGAAATCTGAGTTTGCCTTGTACGGATTGAACCAAACGGCATCAAGTCCGTATCGCATCGCACCTTTTATATCCACTTCAATATCATCTCCAACCATCAGGCATTCTTGTTTTCGGGCGTTGAGACTTGACACTGCCCAGTGGAAAATTTCCTTATTCGGCTTGTTGACATTGATCTCTTCAGAAGAGAAGATCCTGTCAAAAAAATGATTGATCCTGCTGTTGGTCATTTTTTTCACCTGCGTTGAAAGGAATCCGTTGGTAAGGATATAGAGATCATATCCCTTTGTTTTTAAATATTCCAGGACATCCGTCGTATTTGGTGCAAGGATATTGAAAGCGGGGGTAATGGCCATATATTCCCTGCCAATTTCTTCTGATAATTTCGGATCGTTCACACCCTTCTCCTTCAGCGTAAGTGCAAATCTCCTGGTCCTTAATTCTTCTTTGCTGACGTTACCGCTCCTGTACTGGTCCCAGAGGAGGTCGTTGTGATGGTAATATATATCTGAAAAATCACCGGCACTGCTGAAGAATCTGCCGAGTTTGAATTTATTATAAACAGAGGAGAGCGCCTTGCCGGCATTTGCATCATAATCCCAGAGGGTCCGGTCGAGGTCAAAAAAAAGGTGTTTGTAAGCCACGGTGTAATTTTTGGTAAAAGTATAAAAATAAACAGCCGGCTCAATGAAGAGACCGGCCGTGAAATATGATGTAACCTGGAATGTTGAAAGCTGGATCGATACAATCTTTGTTGATTATATCAGGGGCTTCGTCATCCAGTCTTCAATTTCAATATCTTCTGTGTCAGTTTGTCCGCGGAAAGGAACTGTCATCCATTCTTCAACTTTGTTTGATTCTGTATTGCCATGACTGAAAGTTTCCAGCATCCATGATTCCACTTCAATTTCAGCTTCACTGCTTTCATACAATGATTTTTCCATCCATGGTTCAACCACCAATTCAGATTCTGTACCCGTATATAATTCTTCTGTCATCCACCCTTCAACATACAGTTCTGATTCCTCTTCATCGTAAAGCGTTTCTGTCATCCAGTTCTCAACTTCAATTTCAGTTTCGATGTTCTCCGATAAGGACCTGGTCATCCAGCTTTCAGTTTCGATCTCTGATTCAAAGGAGACAGATACATTTTTTACTGAATAACTTTCGACCACTGCGGGGAAAAATTCAATGGCAGCCTTTGTTTCTATTGCCTCTCCATTTGATGAGATCAGGTTTGCATGGATAAACATGGGCTCTGAAGCTATTTCAGTTTTTCTGAAAGAGTCAAACAATTTTACCACGCCTTCTATCAGAAGGCCCTGGGCCATTGCTGTGGCACTTAATACAATTAATAATGCAAATGTTGCGATTGCTTTCTGTGTTCTGTTTGTGTCGATCATTGCTTTCATTTTTATAAATTTTTAGTTGCTTGTCATAGCTATAACATAAGGCGTGCCAAAAACTATAACACACATAATAACAATTAATTACGACAAATATACAGACAACCGATGTTTCACAGAAGTGAACGCTACCGTATTATCAGTGTTCGGAATCGAACATTAAAGGACAGAAAGGTATTTTATTTAACATTTTATTAAGGATTGGTAACGTTAGGGTAACTGCTTCGTATCGGCAGGGTTACACGGAGGACCACGGAGAAAACACGGAGGTCACGAAGAAACTTGTTGGTTTTTCGCAGAACCCGCCAGCGGCGGATTTCGGTTCGTGTTCCCGTTTCAGACGAGCTTTAGCGAGTCATCCGTGTATACTCTGGGAAGAACACAAAATATTATCAGTTTTATTTATTGTGACTATGCCACAGGTGAAGAAGATTTCAGGCAGGAACAGAACACATTTAGAGGCTACTATATCCTTGGCAGCAGGAGCGTTAAGCATTCTGAATTAATCCCAAATGGCTGGACACCGAAATTCCTACCCCGCTTTAATTTGGAAGCATATCAAAAATACAAAGATAATTGGAAACCATTTATTACCTGGACGGTTTACGAACGCGATGTAAACCGGGACAACATGCATGGACCAAAAAGGTTTTCACTATTATATCTGGGCGGAGAAGGAGTGGCGTCGTACCAGGCACTATACTGGACAAACCAAATGAAACCAAAAGCACTTGCAATAATTCAGCCGGGCACAGGTTTTGGTCTCAACTGGACTGATTTCAGGGATGAGAACAGAGATTTGGGTTGGGTTGTAAGGAACAATCCTTCCGGGGAACCTGATATAATTTATTATGGAGGTTATGGGTCCGGATATAATGACTTTGCATGGAACGGGTATTCTGAGACACGAATCATTCATCATTACTATAATTATAACAATGGAGAAGTGAGAGTCTTTACAAGGCAAAACCCCGAATGAATTGATGAACTGAAAATACAAGCCGTATTGCTCAGCAAATTAAAGAAATGACTGATTATGAACGGGCCGGGATAACAAAATCACTGCTGCAATATTGTGAGTTGGACGCCCTGGCAATAGTGATGGTGTAGGAGCACTTTTTAGAATTATTTAGGAAAACATATATATAGAAGAATATGAGAAAAGTTGTTGAAAAATTAAAAGTACTCTATGGTCATATTGATCTTGAAAAACGATTTGACTACATCTTTGATATTCCTGATACATTATTTACACAACAAGAAATTCAAGAGTTAAAATCTTGTGGCAATGCATTTGACAGAAATGTTAAACTTAAATGGATTCTTAATAAAAAGTATGAAACAATAGCTGACTCAACAGAAATTGATTTTTGGATAATACAAAACTGGGGTGGTATTAAAGGATTTAAGCAAAATGATAGTAATCTTAAAAAGATAAAAGCCTTCAGGAAGCAATTAAATAAAAAGAATCTTACTATTAAATCGTTTAGCACGATATCTTCATTATCGAAACTTTCTTCCTTTCAATATCCTAAAGATTATCATTAGTGTCCGACTAAAAAAATAAATAGAAGGGTACTCCCCGGAGGTTTCCCCTTCATGTTGTAGATTTGTTTTTGCGAAACAACTACAACATGAGTAAAAATACGGAAATTAAATTTGTCGGACAGCCGATTT
>JAIPBT010000021.1 GCA_021738565.1 Bacteroidales bacterium | reverse complement strand
CAGGCCGGGATTTTGCCGCCAGCTTCCTTCAGATTCCACCTCACGGTGGACACCCTTGCTCTTGGCTAACGCTTCCAACTGTCAAAGTGCGTTCGGGACTTTCACCCTATAGTTATTGCCCATGCCGGGCAAACATAGAAAAGGGCATCCCGTGCAGGATGCCCCTCCTTGACATAGTTCGCTCATTTTCTAAAAGAATCACTCCAGTTCCTCGATTACTATGGTATAGCTTTTAAGCACTGTTCCGTCGGTATGTACAACATCAACTAAAGGACTTCCAGACAGATCAACAACTGTAACCTCACTTTCAAGTGTCACACCATCAAATTTTAATATACTTGATTCAAGTCCTCCGAATTTTGTTACAAGCGTAGTGAGGTCGGTTCCTGAAAGGACCTTACAGGTAATGGTATTTCCTTCAATAACTCCTTCAACCGCAGGATTTAATGCCATTCCCCCTGCCTGTACAAGGTTAAAAGTATCAAGTGCCTCCAGCTCATACAGCAACAGGTCATAATCCTGGGTGGTCCCGTCCTCTGCTACTGTAGTAACAACAGGGTAATTCAGAATATCTATCCTGTCATCTTCAGGCAAAATATCAATCTGTTCACCATCGTCATTGGTTGCGAAAACATGATTTGCGTAGGCATCGGCCTTCATTTTTACCTTTGTTAAAGAAGAACCTGGTTCATAGAATAACTTTACAGATTTTGAATTTTCATCTTCAGCGGTAAGTGTGAATTTTGTACCACCCCAACCGACAGCTGTCAGCGAAAGCAGCCTTTTTTCACTACTGGCCTCACTGAGAATGAACTTAACACCATAATCATGGCTATCACCATTGGCAGCAATAACCGTATAGGTAATTGTCTTGCTCTCTCCGCTGCCAGCAACATCAGGAGTAAAGTCGTGCGACATCTTCCCTGATTGTTGCTCTTCATCGTTAACAGTGACAACAGCATCCGGTGATGAAAGTGTGAATATCGGTTTGATATCGGAAAGGTCCGCGTGATCGTGCGTATAGAAATAGATTTCTGTACCGTCGTCATTGTATACACCTTCCTCCTGGTTGATCTGGAAGGAAATAAATCCGGTTCTTCTGTCAACAACGGTTAATTCTACAGCGTAAATATCCTGCAGGTACTCATCACCGAATTCACCCACACTTGAAGCAACAAGGGTCATAGGAAAAGTCCCCATATTGTTGTAAAGTGTAACTTCAAATGAATCCAGGGAGGTACTAATTATAGTTCCTGCCCGGGTTCCATCATCCGGAGAGTAAGTTTTACTTTCTGAAGTACCGGGAAAAAGTGTAAGAAATTCTCCCTGCGCCTGGTCCAGGTACATGTAAAAAGATTCACCCGCATAAGCAGTATTATCTGTCAAATTCGTCGTAAATGTCGCATCTGGTTCAGTAGCTGGCTCACTGAAACAGGATGCCATTGCTAAGAGTACTGGCAGTAATGCAACAAGCAAAAGTCTGTTAAATATGGTTTTCATTTTATGACAATTTTTATTTTATTTTATTCATTTTACCAACCGGGGTTTTGTTCCAAACCTCCCTCGTTGACATCGATTTCAAATTGTGGTATAGGTAAATATTCATTCTTTCCCACCTTAAATATAGGATCTCCATCAAAGATATCCAACCAATCGATCGCAAATTGAGGATCAAAACTCCACCTGATCAGATCCAGGAACCTGTGGCCTTCAAAAGCCAATTCAAAATCCCTCTCATTCATGATCATCTGTGGGGTTATGGGTGCCGCTTTTGGAGGCATACCAACACGTGCCCTTACCTTGTTCAATTCAATGATACCTTCGCTATGATCTCCAAGAAGCATGCACACTTCAGCATACATCAGCATAACATCGGAGAGCCTGATGTACCTTACATTATTTGGGCAACCCTGGGGTGCGATGTTTTCCACGTAAGTGGGATAATGATACTTCTTAAGTCCAAAACTTGCAGAAGGCTGTCCCGGTCGGTTCAAACCCCGACTTTCTGCAATTCTTTTGTTGTGGGTTCCCGTTGCATAAGGAACATTGTATTCATTGTCACGAAAATCCAGGTGGTCCCCGTCCATGTACATCGTCCCGTAAACCCTCGGGTCCTTTTCAAAACCAGCCGGATGACCCGTCGCATCTTCAAACAGGTAATAAAGATCAGGGTGTCCCTCGTGGTTCTTATAACTGTTCACATGTCCTGAAAAATACTGTGCAAGCAGATTTGAAGTCGACAACCATCCTCCCAGCCACACGTTGTCAAGTCTTTCATCCGAATACTGTATTTCCCACACCGACTCCCTGTTGTTCTCTGAATCATACATAATTTCAGGGTCACTGCTGGGAAGGTCTATATATGAGAAATTACACTGGTATGCATTCACGACATCGAGCTGACTGCTCATATCCAGTGGTTGAGAAAGTTCATAGTTGCCCGAGTAAATTACATCATAGAACAATTGCTTTGCATATTCAAGATCAGCTTCGGCTTCAGCAGTCATTGTCTGCTCAAATCTCATGTAAAAATGGTAATATTTGTACAAAAGTGCCTTTCCAAGCAGCGACTGGGCCATCCCTTTCGTGACCCGGCCGTAATTTGCCGGCTCATAGGTCTCCGGAAGATACTGAATCGCATATTCCAGTGATGACTGGCATCCTTCCCAGAATTCGATCTGATCACTGTTTCCATAGATCATCTCCGGGTCCTCGGGAAGTGAATTTTCATCATAGAAGTATGGCTTATTGAACACTGAAACCAATAAGAAGTATGAAAAACCCTGCAAAGCCTTCAACTGGGCCTTGTGCTTTATGACGGTTTCATCATCAATCCCCATCACATCCTGGTTCACTTCAATGTTATATATCACATGGCTTGACCGCCAGAGCATTCTGTATATATCAAGAAATGTGTTTCGAACAAATCCGTCCCCTGTATTGATACCGATCCTGTCCAGACCAGTGGTCTCAAAGAGGATTCGGTCCGAAAAGGTATTGAAAAGTACCCACCAGTTAAGTGCATAAAGTCCCCGGTGCATCTGTGGAGTATAGCATACGTTAACGGCAAACTCTGCATCCTGAGGTGTTTTATAAAATGAACTCAGAGCAAGTACATTCGGATTTGTTACATCCATGAATTCATCTTCATTGCAGGAGCTGGATACTACCATGAATAACAGTGATAGCGCAATACATTTGAATATTTGATTTATTTTTTTCATGACTTCAACTGTTTTCGATTAAAAATCAACCTGTATTCCGAATGTGAATGTCCTTGGGTTGGGATACCCCCCTCCATCGGTTCCTGACCCCATCGAAGAGCTAAAGGCTCCGTTTTCAGGATCCCGTCCGGTATATTTGGTAAAGATCAATCCGTTCGCGACACTTACATATAACCTTAAACGTTCCATATTCAAAGGCGTTAACAGGTTATCAGGGAGAGAATAACCGAGTTGCACATCCCTCAGTCTGAGAAATGATCCATCCTCCATCCACCATGTTGATATCCTGTCATTCACATTCTCATTGTTCAGGTCAGCCCGGACATACTCGGTTGACGGATTACTTACTGTATAATGATTTTGAGCCCAGTCCAACAGTTTGTTATGATCAAGGTCCTGGAAATTAAAGCTTGACAATTGTGCCCTTTCCTGGTTAAAAATATCGTAGTTGTGCATTCCGGAGAACTGGAATGAAAAGTCAATCCCACTGTACTCCATGTCAAAGGTTAAGCTGTAGATCAGATTCGGCATGGCATGTCCGATCATGGTCCTGTCGTTGTCGTCAATGACTCCATCATTGTTGAGATCGCTGAACTTCAGATCACCAGGAGAAGGGACTCCACTGGTAGGCTCGGAGTATAGATAATTTCCTTCATCATCAAAATCGTCAGAAGTAATGATCCGCTCTGCAACCCATCCATAAAGATAACCGATGGGCTTACCATTTTCTGAACGGTTGTTTCCACTTGAAAGAATGGAAGGAAGACTGATCACCTCGTTGTCAATGGTGGTAAAAGTACCTGTAATGTTGTAATAGAAATCTCCCCTTGTTTCCCTCCAGGATCCTGAAAATTCAAGTCCCTTGTTCCTTACCTGTCCAACATTTACAAATGGGAACGAACCATCCATTGACCTTCCGAAAACACCGGAAATCGATCGCTGTACCAACATGTCGTTGTTATTCTTAATATAATACTCAGCAAGTATCTGGATTTTATTCCTGAAAAGATTGGCGTCGATACCGATGTTGGTCATGTTGGCACTCTCCCACTGGATGAGCGGATTGGCAAAAGAATAATAAATGTACTGGCCCGGAGCCTCATAGGCCGGCTCTCCAAATACTGGTGCAAAAACCCTGGTATCAGAAAGAAAATCATCATACTTCCAACTTCCGATCCTTGAGTTACCTGTGGCCCCCCAGCCAAAACGTAATTTAAGCATATCGATCTGTGAAACCTGCGGAAAGAGGTCCTCGTTTATTTTCCAACCCACAGAAAGAGCAGGAAAATTACCAAACCGGTAACCGGGTGCAAACCTTGTATTTCCGTCCCTCCGCAGAGAAGCAGTCAGTAAATATTTTCCCTGGTAATCATAAATGACCCTTCCCAGGTAGGATATGCTCCTGAAAATACCACTTCCCCCGGTAACAGAGGTAGAAACACTGCCTCCCTGACTCAGTACAGGCAGTTGTTCGTAATCAAATCCAATGGATTCAACACCTGAATTGTTGCTGTCAAACCGGTTTACATCATAAACCGCAGTAGCTGTAATATGATGATCTCCAATTTGCCTGTCAAATGTAAGCTGGTTTTCCCAACGCAAACTCCTGTTATCATAGAAATTTACATTCAGTGTTGCTTCAGGCACAGTGCGTGGCGGCATGTCATAAGACGGAGTCCAGTTATTGCTCCGGCCCTGTGTCAGGTCAACACTTGGCATTGTCCTGAATTTCAGCCAGTCAAAGATCTGAACCTCAGCATATATACTACCAAGGATATTTGTTGAATAGCTTCTGTTATCGGATAACAGAGCCATACCCCTGGGATTGTACTTATCATTGCGGCCCGCCACATTGTAATATTCATTGGCATCAATGGTATCATTTTCGTTGGCATCAAATCCCATTTTGTCCCATGAACCGGCAAACCCGCCTTTATTATCTTCATTATATACCCTTAGCAGCGGACTAGCGGTCTTGGTATAGTTAAAATTACCCGCCCCGCTCTGTGAATGATATCTCGTTATATTTAAATTCTGACCGATTTTTATTCTTTTCCCAACCTGAAAATCGGAGTTCAGTCTCACATTGTATCGGGTTGCGCGGTTATTCAAAAGGATCCCCTTTTCATCCCAGTAGTTGGTTGATAGACTGAAATTGCCGTTTTCGCCACCTCCGGAAACCCTGAGATACTGGTTCATAGCAAGACCGGTCTCAGTGATCTCGTCCTGCCAGTCGGTTCCCTGTTCCCAGCCTTCTCCGTAATATTGCTGGCGGAATTCATCCGTATAGGCCTGTTCAAATACACCAATGGAGTCCAATGCTTCGTTAAAAAGATCCGCGTACTGGTCCGCGTTCATAAGTTCAATCTTTTTGGGCACTTTATTCATTGAGTAATAAGAGGAATAGTGGACCTTTGTCTTTCCTGCCTGTCCCCGCTTGGTTGTAATGATTACCACACCTCCTGCTCCATCATTTCCGTAGATGGCTGCAGAAGATGCATCCTTCAATACCTGGATGCTCTCAATATCCTGCGGGTTGATCTGGTTAAGACTACCTGTCCGTATACCGTCCACAACATATATCGGACCGTCTGTTCCGTTGATGGATCCGATACCGCGTATACGGATGCTTGTTCCTCCGCCAGGACGCCCCGAAGTCTGCGACACCAGTACGCCGGGAGCCTTTCCCTGCAGTGCTTTTTGAAATGTTGCTATCGGAGTTCTGTTCAAATCCTCCGAAGACACCACAGCAACTGCCCCTGTAAGATCCTCCTTTTTAACGGTACCATAACCAATGACCACGACGTCTTCAAGTTCTGTTGCCGTTTCAACCAATGCAACGTCAATAATGGTTTGATTTCCGACCACTACTTCCTTTGTCTCATAACTTACATAGGAAAATTGGAGAACAGCGTCATCTCCAGGCACATTAATGGAGTACGCTCCATTCAGGTCGGTTACCGTACCTGTAGATGATCCTTTAACAACAATGGTCGCTCCGATTAGTGGGTCACCGGTAGAAGCTTCTGAAACCGTGCCACTGACCTCCCGCTGTGCATATAGCTGATTAACAGAAAAAATCAGCAAAGCAAACACCACGAGAAAATCCAATCGCGAAATAATTTTTCTCATATTAGTTAGTTTGAAGTTCAATTAGTCATTACAATTTTAGTAAAAAATTGGTGATTTCTTATAAAAAAACACTTCATATGTTAATTAATGATGAATTTATGATTTTGTGTTTAATAAAAAATTATATAATTTGGCATTTGTAAATTAACCTAGTGCTAACTAAATAACTAAAATCAAAGCTTATGAAAAAAATTACTACTATTGCCGTATTACTGGCAGCAGCCACATTTGCATTTGGACAGGTTGCCGGAGAATACTTTGCGCCTATAGGTTGGGGCAATCAACCCAGTGATGTAAACTGGGCCGATAATCCCCACAATGAATCCCATGTCGTCATCCCAATGGCAAATGCCAACATGGATGGAGCAGTTGACATTGGCGCCATGACTGCCGAAGATGTCGTTGCGATCTGGGACCGGATCGGAGATCCGAACCTGATTGCAGGAAAAGATGGCGGCGCTGGTGAACTGGCTGACCCATTCGACCTTGATGACACAGGCGAAGGAACCTTTGGGGCCATGTGGAAAGCATTCTATGACTCAGACGCACTCTACGTGATCTTCAAATATGTCGACACAGACGGAATCTCAACAGACCGCTGGTTTGAGCTAGCAATCCAGACCAAGGAATATGAACGTTATGAAGCTGGCTGGCAGGCCGCAAGTCAGGAAGATACTGCCGGATTTGGTTTTCGTCATATGAACGACCAGTACGGGCGTTTCAGGGAACTTGGAGGCATGAAGCTAAAGTGGGATCAAACTGAAGCCATCGTTGAAAATGCTACCTCAGTGGGTGCTACCGCTGGCTGGGGCGGCGGTATCGGCGGTACTGCAGTGGGTGATGTTGCGCTTATCAAAGAAGCCGACGGAACCTGGTGGTACCTGCTTGAACTCGCATTCGATGACCTGATGTTCTACGATGATGAATGGGGAGCTGACGAAGCTACTAACTATGTGGCCATGGATCCCGCCGTTCAAACCATCATATCCTTCGAACCATCAGCAAGGGCCACAATAACTGACCTTGAATATTCAGGATGGTGGAATGGAGTAAATGATGGGTACAAAATGGTATATTACGCCGGTAATGTTGAGTTTGGAACCGACGTATTCAATCCCGTTGGAATCGGATACAAGGAAGACGTTGCAGAAGCCCAGGCTTACATTTACAACGATATGCTGAGACTCAAGGGTTTTGAAAATCCTGTTGACCTTGAAGTTTATTCAATCATCGGTCAGAGAGTGCTGACTGCTGAAAATGTTAGCAACGAGCTCAATGTATCGGAGCTGAACAATGGTGTTTATATCATTAAGATCAAGGGTACACAAGAAGCATTCAAAGTACTTAAATAATCCAAACCTTACATTAGGTTAATGAAGAAAGGGGGTCTCGGCCCCCTTTTTTTATTCACCCGTGCTCATCATTTCCAGCAACTCGGGATCTACGCTGTAACCAAGGGATTCTATATACTTAGCGGTTTGGACCGCATTCAATCTGTCGCCTGTCTGCAACTGTACAAGCAACTTTGCCTGTAACAAACGCAGATCATCCCTGTTCAGCTTCAGTCCCATGGAAATGATCTCCAGGGCGCGATCGTTGGCTCCCAACATGCTTAATTGCCGCGCCATATTTAAATAATCCATTGCATCTTGTGACGCTTCCCCGATTCTGGCAGACAGGTGATAAATCAATTTTGCAGCTTCAGCAATACCGCTGTAAGATTCAGCACCTGCCTCATCCATCTGTTCCAGCTTGTCAAGTGCCGTATATGCTTGTTCATAATTACCGGCATAGAGATATGACATTCCCTTCAGGTAATAGGCATCAGTGTTCATGGAATCAGCCCTGATCACCATGTCCAAATCGAAATTTGCCGCCATGAACTGCCCCAGTGAAATCAAATACCCTGCCCTTTCAATCAGCAGATCATTGGTTTCATCAGAAGATCTCAGCATTTCATTGATCCGGTTTATCTTTTCCCAAACCTCTTTCTCCTTTTGCATTCCGGCAAATTCGATCCGGTATTTTTCGCTATCCCGGGTGTCTGCTTCAATGGCAAAAGATATCAACGCTGTTGCCCGGTCAATTTGCAGTTCATTTTCAAGGCAGACTGCCTTCATGTAAAGAAGTTTTGAATCTTCTCCATACTTCTTAAGGAGATGATCGATGCAGTACCTGGCCTCTGTAAATGCCCCGATATCTATCAATCGCAGCAGGATATCCTTTGCAGTTTCATATGTAACTTTGTCAAGCATTACAGCTGCAGAATAGCCAAGTCTGAGTCTGTATCCTTCTATTTCATCTGAAGGATCAAGAGCTTCAAGTGAATCCATGTAACGATCTGACGGATTGCATGAAGCAATCAGCAAAAACAGCAGCGGTATGAGCGCTTGTAACTTCATCGGTTAACATCCGGATGTATTATGGCACTGTAATAACCATACAGAAAATCGGCCACCTTCTTATGGCCAAATTCGTTCCAGTGATTATCGTCCCTGATGTAGAATTTCATATTTACAACCACGGGATTTTCTTCATTTATAAACAGTGGAAAAAGGTTAACAAAATCAATTCCGTTCAATTCACAAAAAGAGCGCCATTTTTCCGTATAATAATCCGCAGTATCTCCTCTCATGATCTGTGTCTGCCAGGGATGTACCGATAGTGTCAGGTGAATGTTGTTGTCAGAACATAATGTTTGCAGCTGCAATATGTACTCCTGTGCCAGGGTTATGCCCCTGTCGGCCAGTTCCCTGAAATAATCATCATAATACCACTCTGAGACTCCGTGGAATTGTGGATTTGAAAGCAGTGTATTGTCGTCAAAATGACTGAAGAAAGTTGAATAGAGTTCCATTGAATTGGTTTCAGCCAAATCAGCAGTGCTTCCTTCAAAGACCTCGGCAGTTTCAAAGAATTTTCTGCTTCGCTTATGTTTTATTGCCGCAGTGGTGAGGTAATATATGGCAGACCTTTTGTTCAGGAATGATTTAAGTTTTATCTCCAACTTGTTAAAAATGATATTTTTGCCAGGATCAAATCCCTCATAAACAAGCTCATTCTGCATATCAGAAATATCGATAAGCACAAAAAGATGGTCAAAATTCAATCCCTGCTCTTCAATAATATATTTGGCCTTTAAATATTCTATTTTCTGACTGTAGCTGATGCAGGAGGCATTCAGGACCTCAATTCCTTCTTCTGAAAGTATCTGTGCAAGCCGGCCCGAAAAGGTTTTTAAATAGGGTACGCCAACCCCTTCAGAATGGGAATCACCAAGTATCAGGATCCGCTCAGCACCGGTGTTGAGTTCAACTTTGTATTGTGCGGAATCGACAAATCCAAGTGAATTGGTATAAAACGGGTACAAGAGTGAGCCCCATGCAGCCATAGCAGATTGATCTGGCAACAAACCGTGATGGTAATAATAATGTTCTGTTCTGAAACCCTGAAAATCATCACCTGTAATAAAGAATCCCGTAAACAGGTCTAGAAAGACAAAGATTAACAGAGAGAATATCAATCTCCTTACCAATAAAAATTTTCTATTCTTGCCTGAATTTCTTCTGTTATGATCTACCATGGGTTCTCAAGATCAGCTGCCTTGTATGTATGATCCCTTTCAACATAATAACTGTTTCTCCCGCCTTTCAGGAACATCAGGTCTTTCCTGAAGATCCGCGATACAAGACCAAAAGGTATTACAATCAGTATGAATATTATGCTCAGCAAAAACCTTGAAACAACAAACCCGACCTGGTCGGCAAGCCAGAACCAAAACCGGTGGACCGAATGGCGGAACAATTTCCAGAAAAGACCACCGATGCCAGTTCCGGCCGTCGCGTAAAGCATCCATTCATGTTCTTTTCCTGTAATTAAATAAAGAACACAAAAACCAACTGAAATGGTTAGTATTGTTTCAAATGATCGTTTTACATCCATAATCAGAACAATGTGTATATAAAAGCACCTGCAGGACCGGTACTTCCAATGATAAGCAGAACGCCAATGATCAGTACAAAAATGATGACCGGCAGCAACCACCATTTTTTCCTTTCCCTCAGGTATTTCCAAAAATCACTTAAAAAGCTCATATCAATCTGGTTTAAATTTTTGTATTTTTTTCTCCCTGTCCCACGCAGGCTGATCACTCTTTTTCAACAGGCAATCACCCAGTACCAGGACATCCATTTCCGTGTTCATAAAGCAAATATAAGCTTCCTCAGGATTTCTTACGATGGGCTCCCCCCTTACGTTGAAACTTGTGTTAATGATGGTGGAATGTCCGGTCAATTCCTTGAATCGATGTATGAGCCTCCAGTAACGTTCATTGGTATCTTTGCTTACAGACTGCACACGTGCGGTGAAATCCATGTGCGTTACAGCGGGCACATCGGATCGTTCAATGTAGAGCCTTTCCATTGGTGCCATATCATTATAATGATCCGGTATCTGCTTTCTTCTCTGGTCCTTGACCTTCCCCACCAACAACATGTATGGCGATGAAGCCCGGAGATCATAATACGCATTCATATCTTCTTCAAGGGTTGAAGGTGCAAAAGGTCTGAAACTCTCCCTGTATTTTATCTTCAGGTTCAATTTTTTTTGCATTTCCGGATTCCTGGCATCAGCAAGAATTGACCTGTTCCCAAGTGCCCTGGGACCATATTCCATCCTTCCCTGGAACCATCCGACAACTTCACCCCTGCTGATAAACTCTGCAGCATCATTGATCAATTCATCGGAATCATTGTACTTCCTGTAATCAGCATTCAGGCGCCGAAGGGTCCTTTGAATCCGGGAATTTGAATATTCCGGTCCCAGGTATGCACCCTGCATGGCATCCGGGTGAACCGGGTGTCTTTCTTTTCCGCCAAGTATATACAGCCCGGTATAGGCTGCACCCAAAGCTCCTCCGGCATCACCTGCGGCCGGTTGTATGAATATGTTGTCGGCCAGTCCCTCTTCCAGTATTTTACCGTTGGCAACACAGTTCAATGCAACTCCTCCTGCCAGACAAATATTTCGCTGTCCTGTAACCTCATATGTGTGCTTAACCATCCTTCTTACAACCTCTTCGGTTACATTCTGAATGGCATATGCAAGGTTACAATGATGCTGTTCAATTTTATCACCAGGCCTTCGGCGCCTGAATCCAAAAAGTTGATTCCATTTCCTGTCGGAAACCATGCGCAAACCCGTTGCATATTTGAACATTTTCTGGTTCAGCCATACGCTTCCGTCATCCTTAATTTCAACCAGGTGATCATATATTTTTTGCTCAAATGCTTGCGTCTCTTCATGATTGGGAAGTCCGTACGGAGCAAGTCCCATCAACTTGTATTCGCCTGAATTGACTCTGAATCCAAGAAAATAGGTAAATGCAGAATACAACAATCCAACAGAGTGAGGAAAATGCAGTTCTTTCAGTATCTTAATTGAATTCCCTTTGCCATGACATATCGATGCGGTTGACCATTCGCCCACACCGTCAATGGTAAGGATGGCTGCTTCTTCAAATGGTGATGGATAGAAAGCACTGGCTGCATGCGAAAGGTGGTGCTCAGAAAAATAAAGGGGAACCTTTGCCGGATCATAGGATCCGGTCTTTTTCAACTCTTTTTTTATCAATCCCTTAAGAAATAGCTTCTCCCTCACCCAAACCGGAATGGATGTAATAAAGGAAACCAATCCCCTGGGGGCAAAGTGATAGTATGTTTCAAGCAAACGTTCAAACTTGATAAAAGGCTTGTCATAAAATACGATCGCGTCCATCTCATTCAGGTCATACCCCGATTCTTCAACACAATATTTAATGGCATTCACCGGGAACGAAGGGTCGTGCTTCTTCCTGGTGAATCGCTCTTCCTGGGCTGCAGCAATAATTTTTTCTTCGCTGATGATCGCTGCAGCTGAATCGTGATAATAGGCTGATATACCAAGGATAATCATAGGATGCCAATCAAACAAACAAAAATATAATTCTTTTTAGTTTTTCTTACATTTACAGGTGTAAATGGATAAATCATGAAGACACCTGTTGTAACCATTACGGTACTTATTTTGCTGCTTCACGCCATTCCGGCTGCCGGACAGTCAGACAGCGATGCATATGATACAATACGATCAACCTACACCATGGATGAATTCTTAGGGACCAATACATTTATCGATGCTCCTGTTGAAAAGCTTCAGCCGGTGGGTTGGGTGAGAGAATACCACAACTGGTCGTTCAATGAAATTGAGAATGATGTCCTAGAGTACAACAGGTGGAATGGTTTCTGGGATTTTGATGAATTCTATACCGACCTGAAAGCCGCCGGTATCATGGTCTGCCCGGTTGTTTGGGCATCGCCCGGCTGGCTGCAACCCAATGGCAATTACAGGCCGGTAGTAAACGATGAAGATCCGTTGCTGCCCTATTCATACAGGGAAATTGCGGAAATGATGTACCAGTTTGCTGGAAGATATGGTTCCAGGGAAGTCGATCCGGATAACCTGATGGTAAATGAAGGTCAGGTTAAAAAAACCGGACTGAACCTGGTCCGATACATAGAAGACTGGAATGAGCAGGACAAGGACTGGGAAGGTGAAAAAGCTGAATTCAAACCCGGTCATTATGCTGCCATGGCCAGCGCAAATATCGACGGGCATTGTGGGACAATGGGACCTCTTTACGGCATGAAACAGGCAGATCCGGATATGAGATTCGTCATGGGGGGCCTGGCTAATATTGATACGAAATATTTAACCGATATGAAGGCATGGTTTGAAAAAAACAGGCCCGACAGTGCATGGCCCATAGATGTTATCAATATTCATCATTATGCCTTCCGAAGAAACGAATCGGGCATCTCGCCGGAAGCAGATTTTTTTAAAATCAAGGTACAACAGGCCGTTCTTTGGCGTGACTCAAACGCACCGGAATGCGAAATCTGGGTTACGGAATTCGGGTACGATTCCAATCCCTACTCCATGAACAGGGCCCCGGAAATCGGAAATTATACGCGGCAGGAAGTACAGGCTATATGGAACCTCAGGACCTTCCTCATTCTTTCTTCCTCAGGCGCCGACCGCGCTGCCCATTTTATGATCAGGGATGTGGATCCGGGCGGCGATCAGCCCAGGTATGCAAATTGCGGGCTGACTACTTCAAAAAGTGAGGGACATGAACCGAAAACCTCCTGGTATTACCTGCTGACAATGAAAAAAATTCTTAAAGGCATGTATTTCAGTGAAGTCTTATCTGAAAATGATGCGTTGTGGCAGTACAAATATGAAAGTATTACAGGAGATACTGCTGTTTATGCATGCTGGCATCCCGAAATACCGGACAGCAGTCTCAGTTTTAATTTTAAGACCGACCTTCCGGTTGATTCGGTTGTGCTTATTCAATTAAAAGACAATTCAACCGAGGGCTTTTCAAAAATGGTGGATTATGATACTTCAGGTATCGCTCTTCCACTGTCCCAATCCCCTCTTTTTATAAGGGCAATTGCTGATACGTCACTGGTGTATGAAGATACAACGGACAATACAGATACGACCGGACTTGATTTTATTACTTTAGATGGGAGAAAGGATTTTAAAGTTTTCCCTAACCCCGTAAAAGACATGCTTTACATAGAAATTGAAAAAGATATTGTTAGTCATTCTGATGTTTACATCAGGCTTTTTGATTCCGTCGGAAAGATTTCGGCCATGAAAAAGGTGCAGATCCCTTACAATAAGAGCATTATTAAATTTGATACCAACTCAATGATACCCGGATTTTACTACCTGGAGATTGGAAACAACCGATCATACACCTGTAAGCCTGTACTATTAATCAATTGACCCTGAACTGTCCCATTGTAAACCAATACATGATTTCAGGTTTTATGGCGCCTGGTAATTGTTTCCAATACCGCGCCATCTCATTCTAAATTTTTATTTATTAGAATAATATTGTCAATTTCACTCGTTTTGTAACTTTATCGACCATAATCACAGAATTTAAACAATAAAACGAATGAAGAGGCAAGCTATCTTATTATTATGCATGGTCATGATGTCTCTTGTTTTGACCAACTCCTGTAACCAATCAAAAGTCAAATACTCCAGCGGTTGGGAATACCAGCCAGACAGGATCTGGGTGGGACCGGAATACTGGGCAAACCGTTTGCAAGACTGGAAGTTGGAGGATGGCAAATTGCACTGCATCAACAACAGTCTCGGTCTCCGTACAGTTCACATGCTTACCCACCATATCGACAGCAATCAAAATGATATAAATATTGAACTAAGCTTTGGTTTAAATCCTGTTGCTCAAAGAAAAGGAAACGATGGCTGGGCCGGAATCCTTGTTGGTGCAGGAGAAGACCAGCTTGATTACAAGGGAAGTGCACTGGTGCATCACTCTCCTGGAAATGCCGGTGGATTGATCATCGCTGTAAATGAGAACGGCCAGGTTGTTTTTCTTGATAATACCAGTAACCGTGAAGTGATCGGTGCAATGCAAGATCTGCCGCAGGTTGCTTATACCGACAGCATTCTGTTGCATATTGAAATATACCTAAACAAGGACAGTACTTTTACCATTTCAGCATCTGCTGTCGACCCGCTTACAAGAAACCGGATCAGTCACAATGACCTTACAAAGGTCCCTCCGGTAAGACTGCACGGCAATATTGCAATTGCATCCAACCATATTGAAAAAGGACTGGAGGAACCAGCCTATTGGTTCAGTAAACTTTACATTCATGGTAAAAACCTGAAAGAGGTCTATTCAAGACGTTTTGGTCCGTTCATGGGCGTGCAGCATACTTTGAGTAATAATATCCTGAAATTAACAGCACAATTACCCCCCATTGGTCTTGAAGATGATCATTTTGTTCGCTTCTGGATAAAGGAAAAGAACCAGCAGGTGTGGAAGGAACTTGATTCTATACCAGTAATAAGGGAAGGATTTATTGCACCTGGCAGGATTGAGGGATGGAACAGTACCATTGATCATGATTACAGGCTGGGCTACAGGATTATGGATAATAAGGGACGAAAAAGGACATATTATTATTCCGGAACAATTAAGGCAGATCCAGCAGACAAGTCCGAACTTGTGGTCGGGGCATTCACCGGTAATTCGCTTATGGAAGGCAACATAAACGGGAGCAGGTGCAACTATCCCGAAAGACTCTGGTTCCCACACAACAAGTTTGTTCAATCGGTAGCTGCTCAAAAGCCTGATATATTGTTTTTCACAGGCGACCAGGTCTATGAAGGACGACCTACGCCTCCTGACTTCTCTGCCCCGGAAAATACAGAGTTGGATTACCTCTATAAGTGGTATATATTTCTTTGGTCAACTGGTGAACTGATGAGAAACACACCTGCTGTTTGCATCCCGGATGATCATGATGTTTACCATGGCAACATTTGGGGGGCAGGCGGAAAAGCAGCTCCCCCCTTCCCCCCGGATTCCATCTATCCGGACCATTACAAAGGATTCGAAAACCACTGGCAACAGGATCAGGGTGGATACAAACTGAGACCATCCTCGGTAAACATGATCCAGGCAACCCAGACTGCTCACCTGCCGGATCCATATGATCCAACACCGGTAGAACAGGACATAGATGTATATTACACAGATTTGAATTATGGACGGGTTGATTTTGCAATACTTGAAGACAGGAAATTCAAATCTTCACCCACGGTAATGCTCCCCCGGGCAAAAGTTATAAACGGATTTGCACAAAACAGGTATATCAGTGGAAGAAACCTTGACAATCCCGCTGCCAAGTTATTGGGAGAAAGACAATTGAAATTTCTCGAGGAATGGACCTCAGACTGGGAAGGTGCAGATATGAAAGCCACGATCAGCCAGACGATCTTTGCCAACCTGTCCACCTATCCTGACTCCTTTCTTACAGATGCCGGAACACCGAGGCTGGCTGCACCTCCACCCGGAGTGATCCCTGATAACTATCGTGTTGCAAAAGATATGGATTCCAATGGCTGGCCCCAGACTGGTCGCGATAAGGCACTTTCTGTTATTAGAAAAGGTTTCGCGACCATGATCGCTGGTGATCAGCACCTCGGTTCTCTTGTCCACATGGGCATTGACACATGGGATGATGCCGGCTATTCATTCTGTGTGCCCGCCATAGGCAACCTTTGGCCAAGAAGGTGGTTTCCCCAGGAGCCCGGGATGGACCATCAACCCGGAATGCCTCCCTACACGGGAAAGTATTATGACGGATTTGGCAACAGGATAACCGTATGGGCCGCTGCAAATCCTGTTGAAACAAATAAAGAACCAAGGGCGCTGTATAACCGGGCCGTTGGTTATGGCATTATTAAATTCAACAAGGAAAAGGGGCAGGTAAAATTCGAATGCTGGAGAAGGGATGCCAATCCCAAAAAACCAGAAGAAGGATTGTTCCCCGGATGGCCGAAAACAATCAGTGCATTTGAAAATTATAACAGGCCGGTTAGAAGCTGGTTGCCATATTATGAAATACAAGGACTGGCACATTATCCTGTATTCCAGATAATAAATGAGGATAATGGTGAAGTTGTTTATTCAATAAGGATACCCGGCAGCCGTTTCCAGCCAGGAGTATTTTCTTATGGTGGAACATATACAGTCAGGATCGGTGATCCGGACACGGGTAAGATGAAAGAATTAACAAATGTTTCTGCCAGTTATTACAGGAATGAAGATCCCGTTATTATCAAATTTTAAACATACTGCCTGCTTACAAAGATCGCTACCTTTCCTTCAAATAGGCATCTGTTGACATGATCAATGCATAAGGCCTCAGGCTCACAAGTGTTGAATAATGAACTTCCCTGGCAGGTATGGTCAAATCACCGTATTTTAAAGCCCTTGTTGCACAGGCATCTTCAATAACAGTGCATGAATAGCCAATGTCAGACGCTGCCCTTGCGGCAGCCTCCAGGCACATGTGGGTCTGCATACCACACAATACCAGCTCAATCACACCATGCTTCTTTAATATGCTGTCAACCCGTGAATTTTTAAAAACATTGACTTCTGTTTTGGTAATGACCATTTCATTGTCCCGGGGTGCAACAAGATGATGTATATTACCCCCCGGGCTGTATTCATGTCGTACAAATAGTATCAGTCCGGAATCCTGTCTGAATACATCCAGCAATCTTCCTGCATTTTTAGCTGCAGCAACCGGATCATCCAGCGGAAGGCTTCCTCCAGGGAAATAGAAATCCTGTATATCAATGATCATTAATGCTTTTTCCTGTCCATGCAGGCTAAGTTGAAAAACAGAAGCACTGCTAATCAGTGCTGCCAATAATAAAATTTTAACCGAAGTTCTCATATAGTATATCATTTCAATGCACAAAAATAGATAAAGTTTGCTGCCAATAAAACATTTTATAAAAACTATATTTTATTGTTGTACCCCCTCTTTTTATTTATATTTAATACCATTTATTGTATTATATTCTTTATTACCCCTCATTTTTTAAATTATTTTAAAATTATTTTTGTATTTTTTCTATTTTCACCCCCAATTATTTTGGATGATAATATTTTTACACATACTTTCGTTTCGAATTTTAATTATTAATCATCTAATACTTACATTATGAAATCTATTAAAGCATTCAGAGTCTTATTTGTAATTTTTACAGCGACATTAATTATTAATCCTAAGTTATATTCTCAAACTGAATCCAAAGTTACATTTGATGCAGGTGCAGATATTGTCAGCAATTATATCTGGAGGGGGGTCAAGTATGGAGCAGGACCTGCAATCCAGCCTTTTGTTGAATTCAGTGCCGGCAATTTCGCCCTTGGCTCATGGGGTTCTTTTGCATTTACCGACAGTGATTTTTCTGAAGCAGACCTCTACCTTTCATATGGATTTGACTTCGGATTAAGCATTGGTCTGACAGATTATTATTACCCAGGAACCAGTTACTTTGACTATAGCACCGCTACAGGATCCCATGGTTTTGAGGTCAATTTCGGGTATGAACTAAGCGGGTTATCCATTGGTGCAAACTACATGCTTAATCAGGCTCCTGGCGCCGGAACAGCTGGAGGAGACATGTACTTTGAATTGGGATATTCTTTTGAAATGGTGAGCGTGTTTGCAGGCGGCGGTAACGGATGGCACAGTTCAGACGGTTCGTTTGCTCTATGTAACATTGAAATGTCTGTTTCAAAGGAAATTGAAATTACAGAAAAATTCTCTCTGCCGCTCAGTGGATCACTGATATTGAATCCTGACACCCAGCAATACTATATAGTGGCTGCAGTCTCATTTTAAAAGAAACATGAAAATCAAAAAAAATCAATCCGCAATGAAAAAATTCTGTCCATCGTTGTTCGCGATATCAATGTCGACCGCACCAATAAAACAATCATTGATTCAGGAAAAACAGGCGAAGTAGGTGACGGCAAAATATTCATATCAGCAATAGAACAGAGCGTCAGGATAAGAACCGGTGAAGAAGGTGATGAATACCCGTATATAAAAGACTGAATAATTTGATTTTGGAAATTACCTTCAATACAATACATTTACTGACAATAACTAATCTTTGACACCAAATTAACACCTCACACTCATGAAACTTTCTGTCACATTTTTTACATTGTTTATCATTGCCTGCGGCTCCTGCAATAATCCGGCATTGAAAAATCCTGATGCATTATCTGATGATCAAATGATTACAATTGAAAAGAAATTGCTGAAAGATAAGATCAAAGGTGCATGGGCCGGCCAGGTTATCGGTTGTACCTACGGTGGGCCAACAGAGTTTGATTTCAAAGGTACAATGATACCAGATGATCATTTCATTCCCTGGTACGATGGGGTTTTTGAATGGTGGTATGAAAATGCTCCGGGGTTGTATGACGATATTTATATGGATCTGACCTTTGTCGAGGTTTTTCAGGAAGAGGGTCTTGACGCTCCCGTTTCTTCGTTTGCTGATGCTTTCGCAAATGCTGATTACTGGCTGTGGCATGCCAACCAGGCAGCAAGATACAATATACTCAACGGGATCAGTCCGCCTATGTCCGGTCACTGGAAATACAATCCACATGCAGACGATATTGATTTTCAGATCGAAGCAGATTTTGCAGGGATTATGTCACCCGGGATGGCAAACACCGCAAGCGAAATATGCGACAGCATTGGTCACATCATGAACTATGGAGATGGCTGGTATGGAGGAGTGTATGTTGCTGCAATGTATTCACTGGCTTTTATTTCCAATAATGTGGAATTCATAGTGAAGGAAGGACTTAAATCAATTCCTGCAGAAAGTTCCTTTCATCAGCTGATCTCAGATGTCATCAGGTGGTATGAAAAGTATCCGGATGACTGGAAGATGAACTGGTTCCTTACCCAAAAAAAATGGGCCTCTGAAGTTGGCTGTCCCGATGGTGTATTTGCAGATTTCAATATAGATGCCAAGATCAATGCAGCATATATTGTCATAGGCCTGCTCTATGGTAAGGGAGACTTTGAAAGAACAGTAAAGATCAGTACATTGTGCGGTCAGGACAGCGACTGTAATCCGGCATCTGCTGGCGGTATACTTGGTACAATGATGGGGTATGAGCAGATCCCTCCTGAATGGAAATTGGGTCTCGACAATGTTGAAAACATTAATTTCAAGTACACCGATATAAGCCTGACAAAAGCATACAAATACAGTTATGATCAGGCCCTTCTGGTAATCAATAAATTTGGAGGAAAAACGGATGAAAAATCCGTTACAATCAAATACCAGTCACCTGAACCTGTTCGATATGAACAGGGATTCCAGGGCCATTATCCAGCAGAATTCAAAAATATTGATGTAAGGCTTAATTCTGAAAAACAATCGTTCAGTTTTGAATTCAACGGGAATGGATTTGTTGTGGGAGGTGGCTGCCCATGGGGCACTGACCCTTCATATTCCGGACAAATTGAAGTGTCTGTCGACAACATGATTCATGAAGAAGTCATTATACCGGCAGACTACAGGACAAGGAGACATGAACTGACATGGGCCTATGCACTTGATCCCGGCAAGCATGTAGTAAAAATAAAACTCCTGAACCCCGAAAAAGGGAAAGAAATCACTGCCACAAAGATCATTGTTTATTCACATGAAAAATCAAACAGGATCCGTCCAGGCATCACGATCAATTAAAAGAACCTGAACATCCAACTGGTTTAGATATGAAAAAACTACAGGTTACATTCGTTCTGTTGGCCCTGATCAGCCAGCAGCTTTTCCCCCAATACCATACCAGAACATACAAGAATATTGACACTGTTCATTTGGAGTTGAATATTTATTATCCCGGGGGTGAAAAAACAGACGTTCCTTTGCCCGCAATTGTCTTTTTCTTTGGCGGAGGATGGGTAAAAGGTGACCCGGGGCATTTTTCCGGCCAGTGTAAGTACCTCGCATCAAAAGGAATAGTTGCGATCGCTCCCGATTACAGGACACGTGACCGACACGGAACCACTCCCCTCGAAAGCCTTGCAGATGCCAAATCTGCAATCCGTTACATCAGGAAAAATGCTGAAGAATTAGGGATCAAGGCTGACCGGATTGCAGTTGGAGGTGGCTCCGCAGGTGGTTACCTGGCTCTCGCCTGCGCTACTGTTGATGATTTTACCTCGGTGGATAAACTCCGGGGTGTTTCGGCCAGACCAGATGCATTGATACTATTCAATCCCGTTGTAAATACCTGGAAGGATGGACTCGGTGAAAGCCGTTTCGGTGATCTTGCATTTGAAGCATCTCCGTTGCACCAGCTTCAGAAAGGACTTCCTCCAACATTGATCTTCCACGGAACCGATGACCAGGTTGTTGAAATAGATGATATTCGTAAATTTAGTAAAATGGCCAATGAAAACGGCGATGTATGCATACTGAAGGAATTCGAAGACAGGGGACACGGTTTTTTCAACAGGAGACAAAAAAACGACCAGGATTATTTCGAAACACTCTATGAAACAGAAAAGTTCCTAATCGACAGGAACTTTATGCCTGTGGAAGATTAATATACACATACAAAACCAACCATTAAAATCTTTCATTTTATAAGTTTTCAACTGTTATATCATGATAATTTATAATATTTATAGATTTATTGATATTGATTCGTAATTATTTATACCTATCTTTGCATTTACATTATGACAAAAACAGGAAAACATACCAGTAGTAATAAAAGGATTGCAATGAATTCGCGACAATCCGGGTAAAAATGTATAACCAGAAAAAGGCAGACCGTTCCCGGAAATTTTTGAAGGAACGGTCTTCTTTTTAATATGATGTTGCTGATGAGAACTGAAAGACCGGAGAAACAGGGAATGTACCTTCCAGAAAAAGAACATGACAATTGTGGTATTGGCTTTGTTGTGCATCTGAAAGGGGTAAAATCACATTCAATCATCCAACAGGGATTGCAGACGCTTACAAATATGACCCACAGGGGTGCAGAAGGAGCAGACAGCAAAACCGGGGATGGAGCAGGAATAATGATCCAGGTCCCTAGAGATTATTATCTTATGCAGGGTTTTACACTGCCTCATGCAGGGAAATTCGGAACGGGCCTTCTATTTCTTCCCAAAGAAAAAGCTGCCTCCCTCGCTTGTGAAAAAGCACTTATTGAGATCATTAATGACGAGGGGATTGATTTCATTGAATTCAGGGATGTTCCTGTTGACAGTTCCATACTCGGAGAAATCTCGCGTGCAGCTGAGCCGTTGATCCGGCAGATTTTTGTAGGAAGCAATGATATGGAACAGGAAGTCCTTGAAAGGAAACTTTATATTATCAGAAAAAGAGTCGAGAAATACATTGCAGGCTCCTCAATTGGTCAAAAAGATAAGTTCTACATTCCCAGTCTCTCCACAAAAGTTCTGATCTACAAAGGAATGCTTACGAGTGAGCAGCTCAGTGAGTATTTTATTGATCTTCAGGACAAAAGACTGGAAAGCGCCATTGCTCTGGTACATTCCCGTTTCAGTACCAATACTTTTCCAAGCTGGGACCTGGCCCAGCCATTCAGAATGCTGGCACATAACGGAGAAATCAATACTGTTAAGGGAAACCGCTTCTGGATGAAGGCGCGGGAATCAATTCTTAAAACTGAAAAACTGGGTGATCTGGAAAAGATCTATCCGGTAATCGAACCAGATAAAAGTGATTCCGCATCGCTCGATAATGTCCTGGAATTCCTTGTCATGAGCGGAAAATCACTCCCGTATGCAATGTCTATACTCATTCCGGAATCATGGAATGACAAAAACCCGATTTCAAGGGAATTGAAAGCCTTTTACCAGTACCATTCAACATTCATGGAACCCTGGGACGGACCGGCCTCGCTGATATTCTCAGACGGCAGGTACATTGGCGGAATGCTTGACAGAAACGGGCTCAGGCCTTCGCGTTATGTCATCACAAAGAACGACATCATGGTCATGGGTTCCGAGGTAGGAGTACAGACATTCCCCCCTGGTGAGATCAGGGAAAAAGGAAGGTTGCGACCCGGTAAATTATTGCTCGTGGATACCCTGGAAGGAATTGTTAAATACGATCCTGAAATAAAAGAAGAATTGGCCAGCGAGCATCCATATATTGATTGGATCAATGAGAACATGGTGAGCCTGGAGAAGATTGAAACCGGCCAGAAAGTGCCTTCAGATCTTGGTGAGGAATATGGTCTTTATGAAAAAACTTACAATTATTCCACCGAAGATATTGAGAAGATCATTGTCCCCATGGCAATGACAGCCAAAGAGCCTACAGGATCCATGGGAAACGATGCCCCCCCGGCTGCTATATCCAAACGACCTTACAGGTTGTTCAATTATTTTAAGCAACTCTTCGCACAGGTTACAAACCCTGCAATTGATCCAATCAGGGAAGAACTTGTGATGACATTAACAGGTTACCTCGGATCCCTTCAGACCAACCTGCTTGAAACACACCCTGATCATGTAAAATTGGTCAAGTTCAAAACCCCTGTGGTCAGCAATACGACCTTTGAACTTATAAAAAGGCTCAGCTATAAAGGCTTCTCCTCTTCTACCATTCCAATACACTTTAAAACTTCTGACGGATCAAAGGGATTGGAAATGGCAGTTGAAGAAATATGTAAAAAAGCAGAAGATGCAGTTGATGAAGGAAAAAATTACATAATCCTTACTGACAGGGGGATATCAGGAGAAATGGCCCCTGTGCCCTCATTAATGGCTGTCTCCGCGGTTCACCACCACCTTATCAATACCCGTAAAAGGATGCAGATTGATATCGTTGTTGAATCCGCTGAACCAAGGGAAGTGATGCATTTTGCGCTGCTGTTTGGTTATGGTGCCAGCATAATCAATCCCTACATGAGTTTTGCCGTGATCGATAAGCTGGTAAAGGAGAGCAAGATCCAGATGGATTACGACAGGGCCGAATGGAATTATATGCATGCAATAGAAAAAGGATTACTTAAAATCCTCTCGAAAATGGGTATTTCCACCCTTAGAAGCTACCGGGCAGCTCAAATTTTCGAAGCAATTGGGATCAACGAATCCGTGATCAATAAATACTTCGAAGGGACCTTTTCCAGGATCGGAGGCATTGGAATTGAAGAGATCACAAAGGAAGTTCTGATACCGCATCAGCGTGCATTTCAACCGGAAGCATTGGATACATCCCTGACTGAAGGAATATATCATTACCGGAAAAATGGTGAATACCATGCCTGGAACCCGGAATCCATTGCAATGTTGCAATGGGCAACCAGAAATAATGACTATTCTAAGTATAAAGAATACAGTGCCATAGTTGACAGGGATACCAAAAGGCCAGGATTTCTGCGTGGTATGCTTGATGTAAAAAGGAGTCCCATCGATATTGACAGGGTTGAACCGGCTGAAAACATTATGAAACGTTTTGTCACAGGCGCCATGTCATACGGATCAATAAGCCGCGAAGCCCATGAATCCCTTGCCATAGCTATGAACAGGATCGGGGGACGAAGCAATACAGGCGAAGGAGGTGAAGATCCTGCCAGGTTCAAACTCCTCGACAACGGGGACAGTGCCCGCAGCGCTATCAAACAGGTGGCCAGCGGACGGTTCGGGGTTACTGCCGAATACCTCGTTAATGCAGATGAGATACAGATCAAGATTGCACAAGGAGCCAAGCCGGGAGAAGGAGGACAGCTGCCCGGACATAAAGTGGACAATATCATCGCAAAAACCAGATATTCAATACCTGGAATCACACTCATTTCTCCCCCTCCCCATCATGACATCTATTCGATCGAAGATCTTGCACAGCTTATCTTCGATCTTAAAAATATCAACCCTTCGGCAAACATCAGTGTAAAACTCGTGTCCGAAACCGGTGTTGGAACGATCGCTGCCGGTGTAGCAAAAGCCTCTGCTGACCTTATCACCATAAGCGGGGCAGAAGGTGGCACCGGTGCCAGTCCTAATTCATCGATCAAACACGCGGGACTGCCTCTTGAAATGGGTCTAACTGAAACTCAGCAGATCCTTGTAATGAATAACCTGCGTAAAAAGGTCGTTTTGCAGGCAGATGGACAGATGAAGAACGGCCGTGATGTGATCATGGCTGCACTTATGGGAGCAGAAGAATTTGGTTTTGCTACATCTGCACTGATCGTGCTCGGATGCGTAATGATGCGTAAATGCCATCTGAATACGTGTCCGGTGGGTGTAGCAACACAGGACAAAGAATTGAGAAAACGTTTTCATGGCCATGCCGACTTTGTAGTAAATTATTTCAGGTTTGTCTCGGAAGAAATCCGGGAATACCTCGCAGACATGGGTTTTGAAAAATTTGAAGATATAATTGGACATGCAGATCTGCTCAAAAGGGACGCTGGAGTAGGCAACTGGAAAGCAGATAAACTTGACCTCTCTCCCCTGTTGCATATGCCCCTGGAAGCAAAAAACAATCCGCTGCGAAGAGTTGAAAAACAAGAGCATAAAATTGAAGACGTACTGGACAGATGGTTGATTAAGAAAGCACTTCCTGCCCTGGAAAAAGGAGAAAAAGTAACCATTCACCACGCGATAAAGAATACAGACCGAACAACAGGTGCCATGCTCTCCGGCCAGGTAGCAAAGAGATATGGTTCCATGGGACTGCCCGATGGAACGATAAAGTGTCGCTTTGCAGGCTCTGCAGGTCAAAGTTTTGGGGCATTCCTCTCTAAAGGGATGGAATTCTACCTTGAGGGAGATTCCAATGATTACCTCGGAAAAGGTTTGTCAGGAGGAAGAATAATTGTTGTGCCACCCGAGGGATCCACTTTCGAAGCAAACAAAAATATTATAATCGGGAACACCGTATTGTACGGAGCAACAGGTGGCGAAGCCTATATTTCAGGAATGGCAGGAGAGCGCTTCGCAGTAAGAAACAGCGGAGCCAATGCAGTTGTTGAAGGTGCCGGAGACCATGGCTGTGAATACATGACAGGAGGTCGCGTAGTTGTGCTTGGAGAGATCGGCCGGAACTTTGCCGCCGGTATGAGCGGAGGAATAGCTTACGTGCTCAATGAAAAAGGAAATATCGATTACTATTGCAATCTGGGAATGGTTGAACTTTCCCTGCTTGAAGAACAATCGGAAATAAGGGAATTAACAGAACTGATCTCCAAACATTATGAACATACAGGTAGTAAAATTGCTGAAAAAATTCTTGCAGACATACATGGTTACATTCCCAAATTTTTGAAAGTCATCCCATTCGAATATAAAAAGGTATTGCAGGAACAAAAACTTGCTGAATTGAACAAACGCATTTCAGAAGTTGAAAAAGACGTAGAACATGTATCTACAGACTGAATATTAATGGAATATAAATATAAATGAGGTATGGCTGATCCTAAAGGTTTTATGAAAATTGCAAAAAAGGATGCAGGGAATCGCCCCATTCATGAACGTGTTAAGGACTTCAGTGAGGTTGAACAGGTGCTGAACAGTGAAGACAGGGCCTTGCAGGCCTCCAGATGCATGGATTGCGGAATTCCTTTTTGTCAGTGGGGATGCCCGGTGGATAACCTGATTCCCGAGTGGAACGAAAAGCTATTCAAGGGCGACTGGAAAGCTGCAATTGACCTTCTGCACTCAACAAATAATTTCCCTGAATTTACGGGCAGGATCTGCCCTGCTCCGTGCGAACATTCCTGTGTGTTGAACATTGGGGAAGAACCTGTCACCATAAGGGAAAATGAAGTTGCCATTATTGAAAAAGCATTTGCAGAGGGTTATATAAAACCAAATCCTCCCAAACAACGCAGCGGAAAAACCGTGGCAGTGATAGGCAGCGGTCCTGCAGGTATGGCAGCTGCAGATCTGCTGAATAAAGCCGGTCATTCTGTCACCCTTTTTGAACAGGACGAGAAGCCGGGAGGCCTGATGAGATTTGGTATTCCTGATTTTAAGCTGAACAAATACACGATCGACAGGCGCATTCACCTTATGGAAGAAGAAGGAGTTGAAGTGAAATGCAATATGGAGATCGGGAAAGAAATATCAGCTGCAGAGCTCATTGATTCGTATGATGCTGTATGCCTTACCATTGGGGCTATGAAACCCAGAGACCTTCCCATAGCTGGCAGGGATCTGGACGGCATTCATTTTGCAATGGATTTCCTGACCCAGCAGAACAGGGTTGTTGCAGGAACCACGATCCCATATGACAGCAGTATATCCGCCAGGGACCGGCATGTGCTTGTTATTGGCGGGGGTGATACAGGCTCAGATTGTGTTGGAACTTCCATCAGGCAGAAGGCCAAAAGCGTAACCCAGATTGAAATACTTCCTGAACCTCCCGGGAAAAGAACGCCCGACAATCCATGGCCTTTCTATGGCAAAATCCTGAAAACTTCAACATCTCACGAGGAGGGGTGTGAACGAAGGTGGAACATTTCCACGGCAGGATTCAATGGGCTGCAGCAGCATGTTGTTTCCGCTGACATTGAAAAGGTGGAATGGGAACTCGTGAACGGGTCACATTCCATGAAAGCTGTACCCGGATCCAGAGAAACCATAAAAGCCGACCTGGTTCTTTTGGCAATGGGATTCGTCCACCCGGTATTGGAAGGACTGGTCTCAGATCTCGGAATTAACCTTACAGAAAGGAATAATATTAAGGTAGGACCTAACCATAAGACCAGCATACCTAACGTTTTCGCAGCCGGTGATGCTATTACTGGCGCCAGCCTTGTTGTAAATGCAATTGCCAGCGGCAGAAGGCTTGCCGGAAGTGTAAATGAATTTCTGAAATAAAAAACTTCTGTTTATATTAGTTCTCGCTAACTGGTGTAACCAACCATGAAAAAATTCCTGATTCCGGGCTTACTTTTGTTGCTTATCATGTCCTCATGCCAACGTGAATTTGAAAAAATAAGAAATGTGGTTGTGATCCTTTCAGATGATCACGCATTGAATGTAACAGGGTGCTATGGCAACCAAATTATCCGGACACCAAATATTGACCGCCTTGCAAGGGAAGGGATCACATTCCACAGGGCCTATTGCAATGCCCCGATCTGCAGCGCCTCACGTCAATCCCTGTTAACAGGCAAATACCCCCACGCAACAGGCGTGAACCTTTTATTTACTCCCTTTCCTGATGAAGGGAATGTTACGATTGCTGAACACCTTCGTGAAAAAGGCTATGAAACTGCAATTATTGGCAAAACGCACTGGAACAACTGGGTCTGGTATCCGATTTACGAAAAGAACCCACCCGACCACGGCTTCAATACGATCATAGAAAACGCCGAATACAGGTCATTCCTTGAAAAAAATCCACCCCCACCGATCCCCGGGGAAATTGAATATTATTCCAGAAAAGATATCAATGTGAGGGAAAATACTGCCGAGTGGATGAACTGTAATGTGCTTCCTCAACCCATCGACGACCACCACAGCCAGGGAACATATTTTGCCAGGCAGGCCATCAGGTTCATGAAAGAAAACCGGGACCATCCCTTTTTCCTCTGGCTGGCATTCAAGGAACCGCACCAACCCTATTACTTTCCATATGAATTTGCAGGCAAATATAACCCGGAGGATATGCCACTGCCTGAAGGAAGCCCGGAAGACGACCGCTGGATCCCCGAGATCCACAAGAAACTTACGGACCGGGAAAAACGCGGGATCATTGCATCATATTACACTTCAACAGAATATTTGGACAAGAACATCGGTCTGGTTCTGGACGCTCTCGAATCAATGGATCTGTCGCATAATACCCTGGTAATTTACATCAGTGACAACGGATACCTTTTAAATGAACACAGGAGATTTGAAAAACACACCATGTGGGAAGAGGCAAACCGACAACCCTTGATCATGCGTGTTGGGAATGACTACAGGCCGGGGGAACAGGAAGGTGCCCTTGTAGAATATATTGACATTGTTCCAACGGTACTCGATATCATTGGTTCAGAACTGCTAAGGACCACACAAGGGAAAAGCTTCACTGATGTAATAACAAACAGGTCGGAAGATCACAATTCCTATGTTTTTTCTGAATACCTCACAGATAACATGGCGATGATTGCAAACAAAAAATGGAAGTATATCTTTACAACAGGAAGTCGTGACCTTGGCATTGGCTACAAAACAGGATACGGTCCGTCAGGAATTGTGCACCGCCTTTATAACCTTGAGGAAGACCCCCTGGAACATCATGATGTTTCGCACCTTGAGGAAAACAAAGAAACATTGAAAATGCTTCAGCAGGAAATGATCGGGAAGTTTATGGAAACCCATCCGGATGCCTCAAATTGTCCTGAAAAACTGACTCCTGAAGGCAAATTGGTCTGGTTCTGCGAACCCAGGGATATCGGTGATGACCAGACGTTAGATGAAGTTCCCAAACGAATATTTAAGAACTGAAAACAAATCCCTTGAAATATCCATGCAATTAATTGATCAATTATGAAAAGTACGATCAAATTTTTCCTTACGGCCCTGATTTCCACCTCATTCATAAACTACTTGTCGGGACAGGTTGAATTTCGGACCATAAAAATAATTGACGGAGAGTCCACACACTGGTGGGCACGCTCACATGCCGATGTTAATGGCGACGGTCTGACCGACTTTTTTGTTGTAACCGAAAACGCATACGGTGGCAGCCTGTGCTGGTATGAAACCACGGAGGGCCCGGGTAATTCTGTAAAACACCTCATCGCAGAAACGGACCCGGAAGGCAATGTCTTTGGATGCGGAGACCTGGCCTCAGGCGATATTGATAACGACGGGGACATCGATGTACTTGGACCTGCCAATCCCGGGGAATGGGGAGGAAGCAGCAAACCAACCTACCTCTACTGGTATGAGGCCCCAGACTGGAAACCACACTATATCGGTAAATTCCCGAATTTTATCAAAGATATTGACCTGGTAGATCTTAATGCTGATGGAAAGCTTGATGTTGCCGGCACCTGCTTCGACGCTCACCGTATGATCGTCTACCGGCAGGATTTTCCCACCATATGGAACAAAGCTGCAGATGTTTTCGTCCCTGCACTACATGAAGGCCAGCATGTAGGGGATGTTGACGGCGATGGGGACATTGATGTCATATCAACAGCTTTCTGGGTCCACAATCCCGGCGGCGACATGTCAGGTGAATGGAAAGTAACCAATATAGATCCCTACTGGAACAGCGATGATGGATCCTCCTGGGAATACAATGCAACCAAGATCATTTGCATCGATATTGACGATGACGACAAAGACGAGGTATTTATCTCATGCTCCGAGAAATTCAGGGACCGGGTGGCATGGTATGACTTGGTTGATGAAAATGCAAATACGTGGATAATGCACGTAGTCGGAAAAAATACCTTTGCCCATACCCTTCAGGTCGGCGATGTGGACCTGGACGGGGATTATGACGTATTATCGGGGAACAACGGGGACCAGGGCGATCCGGAGAACAGCCCCGTAAAACTGTTCCTGAACCAGGGAGATAACCTTACATGGAAAGAGCAGCTTCTGACAAAAACCGGAGCATACAATTCATATCTCGCAGACCTGGAACCGGACGGCGATCTTGATTTCTTCAGGTATGATGGACATGAAGGTAGTGATTATGAGGTATGGGTGAATTTAACGGTTAAATAAACTTTTTAAAAAATGAACAGAATATTATTTGGTTCACTGTTACTGATGCCAGTTTTGCTGAAGACACATGGCCAGGTTATCCCTGATCCTGAAGTAAACCCGGATCTTCTTACGAACCACTGGACTGCCTCCTGGGTAACAGTGCCGGGAGCTCCTGCTTACGATTATGGGGTGTATTACTTCCGGAATGAATTGGAAATGAATACAATACCCGATGAATATATCGTGCACGTTTCAGCAGATAATCGATACAAATTTTTTGTAAACGGACAATGGATAGGTCTCGGACCGGCCAGGAGCAATGCCGATAACTGGATGTTCGAAACCTATGATATCGCCGGTTATCTTAAGGAAGGAGCCAATGTCGTTGCAGCGATCGTCTGGAATTTCGGAGAATACAAACCCTGGGCACAGCTTTCCCTCTTCACTGGATTCATCGTCCAGGGCAATGCTGAAAAGTCATCGGAACTGAACACCCCCGGTACCTGGAAATGCAGTAAGATCGAAGCGTATGAACCCCTGGATGTGGACAGAAGGGCCCTGGGGACTTTCATCATTGTCGGCCCGGGCGAAAAACTCCGGGGAAACAAAATCCCATGGAACTGGCAATCGGAAAGCTTCAATATGGAAGAGTGGCAAAATCCGCAGCCAATCGCAAGCGGTGCACCAAAAGGGGTCGGAACGGATATAACACATGCACTGGTTCCAAGGACCATTCCCGGAATGGAATTAAGAAGGATCAATGAGCCTGTTGCAAGGAAAATTTATACTGAAATAATAAATAAAGCCGAAAGCAAAGTATTGAAAGATTACAGGATCCCCGCCAATACTTCAGAAACAATCCTCCTTGATCAGCAGGAGCTCGTTACAGCTTACCCGGAATTTATATTTTCAGGAGGAAAAGATGCAAAAGTTAAGGCGACTTATGCAGAAGCCCTGTACGACGATACAGGAAAGAAACGGCACAGAGATTCCGTCAGGGATATGGAATTCAAGGGGAACTCAGACCTCTTTATACCTGACGGAGGTACAAAAAAGAACTACACCACATTGTGGTTCAGAACATTCAGGTATGTTCAGCTCGAAATAGAAACCTCCGGGGATCCGCTCGTCATTAACAACATTTCATCCATTTTTACCGGTTACCCATTTGAAGAAAAAGCCTATTTCAATTCCAGTGATCCCTCAGTTAAGGCAGTCTGGGAAACCGGATGGAGAACCTCGAGGCTTTGCGCCAATGAACTGTTTTATGACTGTCCCTATTACGAGCAGATGCAATATGTGGGAGATACAAGGATCCAGGCATTGATTTCATTGTATGTCTCCGGCGATGACAGGCTGATGCGTAAGTCCATCAATGACTTTTACAACTCCATCATCCCTGAGGGATTGACATTGAGCCGCTACCCCACTGAACCAAGGCAGGTCATACCCACCTACTCCCTTTTCTGGATATCGATGATCCATGATTACCTGTGGCTCAGAAATGATTATTTGTTTGCAGCACGGTATCTCACAAGTATCCAGCATGTATTGCAGTGGTTCGAGAACAGGATCGATAACAACACAGGAATGTTGGGGCCCATTGAATACTGGCCGTTTGTTGACTGGACAAAGGAGTGGCCCTGGGACAACGATAAAAGGATCGGCGGGGTACCCCCGGGTGGACTCGAAGGAAATTCATCGATCATCACACTTCAGTATGCAATGACACTCGACCAGGCTGCTGATATATTTGGTTTCTTCGGGCTGGATAACCTTGCTGCAGACTATCTTTCCGCCTCACAGGCACTGATCGATTCCACGCGTACACATTGCTGGGATAATGAACGAGGTTTGTTCGCCGACACACCGGCCAAAAAATCATTCAGTCAGCATGCCAATACCTTTGCTATACTTGCACATGCTGTTAATAAAAATGAAAGGGCACTATTCATGGAAAAGATCCTGAGGGATGAATCACTTATACAATCTTCCCTGTATTTCAGATACTATGTGAACAGAGCTGCTATAGAATCAGGACTCGGGAACAAATACCTTACGATGATGGAACCCTGGTATGCAATGCTGGAAGATGGCCTGACCACTTTTGCCGAGATTCCTGATACAGAAAATACAAGATCCGACTGCCATGCCTGGAGTTCCAGCCCCCTTTATGAATTGCTGGCAACAGTTGCAGGAATCCGGCCTGCAGCACCGGGCTTCGAAAGTATCATTGTTGAACCCCACCCGGGCGGTTTGAAATGGATCAAGGCGGGGATGCCTCATTTTTACGGCGACATTGCCGTTGACCTGGAGTTTGACAAAACAGGGGGGGTCAAGGGAAGCATTACCATTCCGCCGGCATTGAAAGGTGTGTTTGTCTGGGACCATCAGACCATTGACCTGATTCCCGGCAAACAAAAAATTTCAATGGCAGGAATTGATGCAAAATTTAAGGTAAAGTGATTTTTTCAGCTTCCCGGGTAATACAATTTTATTAAATTTAGGGCTTTGTTTTTTGAATCAAACTTTGTAAGATGGATCAAAAATATACCAAAACACAGCTCTGGTTCCTTGTAATACTGCGTGTTGCAATAGGATGGCATTTTCTATATGAAGGCATCATCAAATTAATGAATCCAAATTGGTCCTCCGTAGGGTACCTGATGGATTCCAGGGGATGGTTCTCCGGATTATTTCATGCTATCGCAGGAAATACAGGGTTGCTTGAGATCATAGATTTCCTCAATATATGGGGACTGATCCTTATTGGACTGGCACTTTTACTGGGCTTGTTTACGAGGATTGCATATTACGGCGGAATCGCCCTGCTTGCCATGTATTACCTGTCACATCCGCCATTTATAAATGCAGTGTATGCGATTCCTGCAGAGGGAACCTATATGCTTATCAATAAAAATCTTATTGAGCTGCTGACACTCATTGTATTGTTGGTGTTCCCTACAAGCAAAATAATCGGACTGGATCGGTTTATATCCAAAAAACGTGTTGATGGTTAAATACTGTTGTTATGGAAAAGAATCAGCAAAAGAACGAAAAACCAAAAAATAAACTCAACAGAAGGGAATTACTTAAAGGAATGGCAACTGTGCCCGTACTCGGTGCATTTGCATTCGGAGTATGGAGAAAAAAGAAACTTGATCATTACCGCAGTCACCAGCTAAGCAGGGAGCTGAACATGAGCAGTACTCCCGAAGGGGAGCCCAAAAAGATATGGGACGGGGAACCTCTGAGATTGGGTATTATCGGTTTCGGGATCAGGGGAAAACAACTTATGAAGGCAGCAGGATTTGCAATGCCCTCACAGGTGCAGAACTGGAAAGACAGTGCCGATCAGAACAGCAATGACAGGCGGTATACTGAGTTCAAAGAGCAGGATGATCTGAATATCATTGTAAACGGGGTTTGCGATCTGTTTACAAAGCGTAACGATGAAGCTGCATCAGCAGCTGCAAATATCAACCGGGAAGGACTCAAAGGTTCCTATGGGAGGATGCCAAAAATATATACAAATTACAGGGACCTTATCAGGGCAGATGACATTGATGCAGTGATCATTGCAGCACCAGACCACTGGCATACAAAAATTGCCATCGATGCAGCCAGGGCTGGCAAACATGTGTACGTTGAAAAAGGATTGACAAGGCTGCCTGAAGAGGTCTTCGCCATCAGGGATGTAATAAAGGACACCGGCGTAGTATTCCAGCTTGGTCACCAGGGCAGGCAAACAGACAGTTACATTAAAGCAGCAGAAGCTGTTGAAAAGGGACTCCTGGGAGATATCAACCTGATTGAGGTCACAACCAACCGCAATTCTCCCAACGGTGCCTGGGTATATGACATTGACCCGGAGGGGACACCCGAAACCATCGACTGGAAACAGTTTGAAGAACCCTGTGAAAGCAAACACGCGTTCAGCCCTGAAAGATTCTTTCGCTGGAGGTGCTGGTGGGACTATGGAACAGGACTTTCCGGTGACCTGCTGACCCATGAATATGATGCCGTCAATCAGATCGTGAAAATGGGGATCCCGGAAACCGCTGTATCCTCAGGAGGCGTCTATTTCTATGAAAAACCTGAACATTTTGTAAATGAGGTCCGCGAGGTGCCGGATGTCTGGAACGCCACATTCGAATACCCTGAAAAGAATTTTGCCCTGCTTTACAGTGCAACACTCGCGAACAACCGCGACCGGGGTAAGGTGATCATGGGACATGACGGCCACATGGAACTGGGCAATAACCTGAGCATATACGCGTGCAGGGAAAGTACCCGGTACAGGGACAAGATCCGCAGTGGACTGATCGATCCCGATACCCCAATATACTCATACATACCAGGAAGGAAAGATGTGGATGCCATAGCCTCCCCCACCGAGCAGTATTTTGCAGGCCGTGGGTTGCTTTATACCTACAGGGGAGGAAGAAGGGTAGATACAACTCACCTGCATATTGCTGAATGGGTACAGGCCATACGGGATAACAGGCAACCCAGCTGTGACATCGACCAGGCATTTGACGAGGGGATCACAGCAGCAATGGCAACCATATCCTATAAAGAGGGACGAAAAATTACCTGGGACAGGGAAAAAGAAGAAATTTCATAGCAAATTGTAACAAATTGAAAAAACATACGTCTTCATATACAATAAAATGATTATTTAATATAAAAAAGGCTATTGCCCTCTGGCTTTTGGCCCTTGGCCCCTGGCCCTCTTATGAAAAATTACATTGCCATCCTCATCGCATTGATCGCATTTTTCCGTGTCTCCGGGCAACCTGCAGGAGACACAGTAAGGGCTGTATATGTAGATGAATACAACGTTAAGTGGTTCGGGACGAACATGGGGCTGCTCAGGTTTGACGGCACCAACTGGCAGGCATACAATACCAGGCCTTCCACACCCGGAATTGTCAATTCACTTGCTGCTGAGCAAGATGATGACGGATTCATTTTATGGATAGGAACAGACAACGGTATTGCAGCCGCGGAATACAACGATGAGGGAATAACCGGTGCCGTCCGCTATGATTCCGTGAACAGCGCACTTGGATCCAACCGGGTTGTTGACATCGTGCTGGACAGCTCCGGCACCAGGTATTTTGCCACACCCGAAGGGATGGCCGTTTTTGAAAATGACCAGTGGACATGGCTTGAGAAAGGCTGGGGACCTTCAGAATCAGGGATCCCAAATTATGAATTGCTTTCGCTGGGCGCCAAGAACGACACTGTATATGTCGGCGCAATGAATCGTGGAGCAGGTAGGGTTATCAATGAGATCGACGGATTTTCAGGAGCCAGCTATTACGAGCAGCCATGGACAGGCATCGCCGGAAATACGATAAAAAGCATTTTTACGGACCATGACGGATACCAGTGGTTCGGGACAACAGAGGGGGTATCCTGCCATACACACCAGGATGGGGATAAAGGCTGGGGCCTCTATCTGAGCACAACAGACGGTCTTGCAGATGATGAAGTTAACGACATCTTCCAGGATTCCGGAGATGAATTTTGGATGGGAACCAGTGAGGGCATCAGCAAGTTCAATAAGAATACCATGCAATTCACCAATTACACGATGGAAAATGGCCTTGCCGACAACATGGTTTTTGACATTGCCCAGGGCCCGGACAATATACTGTGGTTTGCCACAGCCGGCGGAGTGGCATCTTTTGAAGGTACCGACTTTGTGTCAATTAAAACATCCTCACATGCGGTTGATTTTAAGGATATCATAGCATCGGTAAGCAGATTGCCGGCAAACGATCACAATCCCCTGAGGGTCTACCCTGTCCCGTCAGCAACTCATCTTTACATTCACTATTTTTCCGGTGAACCCCAGACCCTGGCAATAGACATTTTTGATACATCCGGCAAGCGCATCAGGGAGCTGTATAATGGCAACAACAACGAGAATGAGATCAAGATCAGGTGGGACCTGCAAAACTCCAACGATTCAAAGGTACCGCCGGGCACCTATTTCATCCGCCTGAAGACCGGTGACAGGACCTATATCCGGAAAGCCATCATTTTGAATTATTAACACACACAATTTTTTAAGTTTTCAATAGTTGAGCCCCCCTGTAAATTGCCACTGTGTAAACATTTTGCAGCTTCCCGGGTATTTTTGCCTGTGTTACTTTATTTTCAATCTTATTGTTTAGAACTGCCTAGCCTGAAATATCAAAAATCTCATACCTGAGGTTATTAAGATCATCTTGTTGGGTGGAAATGAAGAATATACCAGCAGATACAGGATTCGGATATATTTCAAAACCGACATTTAAGCGTTGTTTAAATTCTGTGTTCAGTGGGAAAAGACAATCATTGTATATTGTTTCGCCTTCAATGATACAGCATTCTAAAAAACCATAATAGTAGTCAGAATATGATAAAGGGGTTTCGATTATATCAAGTGTGCTACCTATACCTTCGATAAATGAAGCGACAGTAAAACCGACAACTTTAGTAAAATTCCACACTCTTCTTTCACGCGAGCCATACTTAACCGTATCGATACTTATTAATACAATATCATCTTCAGAGTCATCTTCCCTAAATATAATAGTATCGCCTATTTCCCAATTTGAACTAAACACTAAAGATTCAATTCCATTGTAATATCCAACAACGTAAAGGTTCCCATTTTCTTCTCTTACTAATATTTCACGACTGTAATAAGAATATTCACCGATGAAAAGTCCTGCCGGATTATAATATGAATAACTGTCAATTTTAAAAACTGCATATTCTAAAGAATCAATGATTGTGTCTTTTAAATATTTTTGATGATACCTCATATCGCCAGCTTCAAACCCGTCAAAAGAATACTCCCATGAATTGCTTGTATCTGTTGAGATCAGTGTTAATGATTGGGACTTTCCCTGGTTAGAGAATAGTACAATAGCAAAAACAATAATTGTGAAATATTTATTTTTCATTTTATTAATCTCAATCCTAACAATAGATTTAGACTATTTGATTTTCGAATAGGATGGGGAGAGGTTGTAATATTTAATAATCCAAGATAATCAACAATTTCAATGTAAATGTCAGCTTTTTCAGAAAGTGCAAATTTATAACCAATATTTCCGATAAATTTTGCTTGAAATTTATCATAAAACTCTATATCATTTAAAAAAAAAGGCTGATCATCTAACAAAGGATCATAGATTGTAGTTATAGCATACATTACTCTTGATAAAGCTAATCCAGTACCAATAAAAATATTCTTCTGCTTCCCAATATAGTATTTTGTTTTAAGAGGAAAATTAATAAATCGGTATTCCGTATTACTTAGATTTGAATAATTGAGCACAGTTGGTGGAGTTTCATAGTAGAATTTTCTATTAAAATAATATATCCCAGATTCAAATGCAAAATTGTTATTAAAGCGATACTCCAGTGTGAGCCCTAATGAATATCCTATTCCACTATGAGATTCGGGTTCAATCCCTTCTCCTCTAATCCAGTAAAAGGATGGTCCACCAACAACACCTATTTGGCATTTGGTATCTTGTCCAAAAGAATAACTGACAACCAAAATTATCCAAAATATAAATATTGAAAATCGTTTCATTGTAGTTCACATAGGTTATTAATCTTTATTCAGTTTATTTTAATAAAGCATGTGGATCCTAATGCTACTTCAAAATCCGATTGTATTACTATCTCTTCACCAACATCTAATATTAAATTTGAATCATATCCAACAAAGACATCTGATTGAATTACAATATCTCCTTCAGCTATAATAGAAATATTTGCTGAAACAATGTTTACTCCTTTATTTACCAGATTTAAGGGTTTTAAAACAGTTTTCAGCGACATTTAAAATGTGCGTTACATTTTACAGGTGATATCGCTGCATGATCAATTTGTAGATTAATTCTTCTTTGTGTTCCAGAAGGACAATGATTTGGCATTAAATCAAATCAATAGTTCAGAGGGTGTAGTGAAAATAATATCTACAGGTTTTTCACATATGGCTTCTAAGCAATATTAAGAAATACAGCCATAAAAGTCAAGCAAATTCCTGTTTTTGGACATAACCAATTTTTCAACGAATTTCCAATGATAAATGCTGAAGATTTCTGCGTTAATAAACTTTACCGGAGAGAAATATTTGTAGAACTCATTTAACACAGTGGTTTCAAAGATTTAAACTCAGCACGCTGTCAATATAGCTTTCCACAGGCACTGAAACTACCCGGAAAAGGCGTTAGCGAAAGCGGTCAGGAACCGGACTTAAAATCAGGTATTCCAAAATCCTGTAACAATAATGACCGTTAAGGGATCCTTCCTCGAGGTTCGGCAAGCTTTACGCTGTCTCACCGCCGCAGTTAAGCGAAGGCGGTCAGGCACCGGTTTTAAGATGATTAGCTGTCCTTCTCGAGATTCGGTAAGTTCACCTCTTCGCTGTCTCACCGCCGTAGTTAAGCGAAAGCGCTCAGGAACCGGTCTTAATGAAATTAGCTGTCCTTCGGCTCGAGGTTCGGCAGGCTCACCTCTTCGCTCAGGAACCGGCTATAAGTTAGTTAGGATAGGGATCTCGGCAAGCTCGATCCGGGTGTGTTAAGAGGAATTTGAAAGTGTGGAAGGTGCTTTTAACAAGGAACACCAGGTAAAGAAACGGAGCCGTAAAAGAAGCAGCCAAATGCCTATAGAAAAAGAAAAATCGAAGCGGATTATAAACCGAGCCTGCCGAGGTTTCATTACCCCCCATTGCCTGTCGGTTCCTGAGCGAAGTAACGAGTTCACCGAGTTACGAGCCGAAGGACCTCCTATTGATCACGAATGAACCCCTAACGCTCCCTAAGTGAGCACCTATCGTCCGCCCCAGCGAATTTTGCAAGACACCAACAAATTCTTCTCTGTGCTTTCTCCGTGGTCTGTGTAACCCTTCCATTACGAAGCAGTTACCCTAACGTTCTCCGCAGGCGAACCCCTACAACTCCCTTATCCAGATGTTGCGGTAACTGACCGGATTGCCATGGTCCTGCAGAACCAGCGGCTGTCGATCCGCGTGAGGTTTGTATGTCTGGATCCCGATGAAATCTGTTGTTCCTTTGATCTCTACGTGGTTTTGAACAAGAACCCCATTGTGAAGGACGGTTATATAGGCAGGCTCCTCTACACTTCCACCTTCATTAAATACAGGCGCCTTCCAGATGATATCATAGGTTTGCCATTCTCCGGGAGGTCGGCAGGCATTAACAAGCGGAATGTGCTGCTTGTATATGGAAGCTGCCTGTCCATTAGAGTAGGTGCGGTTGTTGTAACTGTCCAGTACCTGGACCTCGTACCTGCCCATCAGGAATACACCACTGTTTCCCCTGCCCTGTCCTTCACCAACAACTTCCGAAGGTGTGCGCCATTCAACATGCAACTGGCAATCCCCGAAATAGTTTCTCGTCCTTATAACGCCCTTTCCCTTGACAACGGTCAGAACCCCATCCTCGATATCCCATTCAACCTCTCCGCCGTCCCGGGATTCCCACATCGACAGGTCATTCCCTTCTCCCAGCAATACAATAGCATCCGAAGGAGGTGCCGTCCCCTCACCCGGTGTGACAACAACAGGTACGGGACTCCATTTTTCCGTGTCCTTGGGATCGGTGATCTTTTCCTGTGAATACATATTCATAAATGGAAGCAATGCAAAACAGACCAGTGTTAGGAAAATTGTTTTTTTCATGATATTATTTATTTAATGTGTTGTTTTATAATGTATTATTTATGATTAATTACGTAATTCCAGGACATATGTACGAGCCAATAAAAATAGAAAAAAGATTGTTTATTGCACAATCTTATTGTTTTCCTGGTAAATTTTCCAGACCGAATGGATCTCACTGAGAAGTTCAAATTCATCGCATTTGTGGTCACAACTCATACGCATGTTAAGAAATATGATAAATGCTTCAAGTTCCTCCCCCGCCAGTCCGGTAATATCTGATATGTTGTCTTTCGAAATGACCTTTCTGAACCGTTCAAGCAATTCCCTGTCCTGCTCTAATTTAAACGCCCTCCGGGCTCCTTTTGCCTTTCTTGAAAGATTGTAATATAAAAATGACACCGGGGACATGATCAGGAAACCGGGACTTTTGATTTTCTTTTCGTCCATTTCGAAGGGAATCAGGTCAGGGTCCTGTGAAGGCAATCCCAGTTGTTCTCCAAGATCATCAGGAACCCCCTGCCGTTCAACTTCATTTAAAAGATCTTCATAGGTCGATCCCCAGTTGAAGATCTTTGCTTCTTTCAATGGATAGCGCTTTCTTTTAAGCTTCAGATAAAACCCGGTGTAGGAAGTGTCAATATTCACAGTCGTATCGTGATACGCCAGATTGTAAAATGATAATTGATCCCTGGGTAATACACGAAGTATGAAAATACCAAGGGTATCGGTGACATCTGCTATACCGGTCAGGCGCGATATCACATGCGTATAGGGAACCGGCTTTAAGTTCTCATCGTAAACCACACCTACAAAAGAGGTGGTTGTATTAACATTCTGCGGGATTGCACTTGATAAGTTAACCAGAAGCAGTAACAAAATGTTTGAAATCCGGAAAAACATGCGTTAATTTAAGCAAAAGCAAATTACCATTTTACTGCTTAACTTTTTTTAACTATATCCAGCTGCCAATGACATATATTGCTGGTTAAAATTTACAAGTAATTAAAAAATTTAAACTTATGAAAAAACTAACTTTACTGGCATTATCCGTCACATTGCTTTTGGGTTGTATGAATGACAGTTTAAACACCACAGGTACCATTGAAATTGCTGACTCCACATTATGTTCACTGGGCGAAGGTGCCATATGGGATGCAGATGGCAATCGCCTCTTCTACATTGACATTATCGGAAAGAAATTATTTGAATTCGATCCGGTATCCGGAGACAAAACAGCTTACGAGATGCCTTCAATGATCGGCACTGTTGTAGTCGATGATAAGGACCACGTCATTGTGGCACTGGAAGATGGCATATACCGTTACAACCTGGAGAAAAAAAATCTTGAATTTCTTGCCTGCCCGCCTGAAAATGATTCCACGCAACGATTCAATGATGGAAAGTGTGATCCCGCAGGTCGGTTCTGGGTTGGAACGATGTCCCTCACAGGAGGTAAAGAATCTTCCCATCTGTTCAGCATGGATAAAGAAAACAATGTAAAAGTGAAACTCGATGGGATAACCATTTCAAACGGCATCGTCTGGACTTCCGATAAAAAACAGATGTATTACATTGATACACCCACGAAGAAGGTAATGGAATACAGCTATGAAAATGCCACAGGAAATATAAGCAATCCCCGTATTGCAGTTACGGTGGCAGATTCTCTTGGATCACCTGACGGAATGGCCATTGACGCGGATGACAACATTTGGGTATGCATGTGGGGCGGGTCTGCTGTGTGCAAATTTGATCCCCAAACCGGCAAATTGCTGAAACGGATCATGGTACCTGCGAAAAATGTGACATCCTGTGCTTTTTCAGGCCCTGATCTCAGGGACCTTTACATTACAACTGCGAGAATCGGTACAGGCAAAGAAGCGCTTGAGGAATTTCCGAATGCAGGCGCATTGTTCATGATCTCTACAAAAGAAAAAGGCGCGCCAACACACGTGTACAACTTTGAAACAATCTAAATTATATTCAAATCTTACTTTATTGTTAAAATATTCACAAAATAGTTATATTTGCAGATATGTACATATTAAAACCTATTAGAACCATGAAAAAAACACTCTTACTTTTAGTTGCTATCGTATTTGCAGTTACAGCTTGTGACAAAGGAACCTATGTTGACGGAACTTATGCTGCAGAGTACGATGAGCTTGATTCACACGGATGGCAGGCATTTGTAGAGTTCACTCTTACTGAAGATGTGATCAGTGAAGTAGATTTTGATTACCTGAATGCTGATGGTCTTCGCAAATCTGAAGATACTGCTTACCAAAGCAGGATGTTCAGCATTGTAGGAGTTGGACCGGTGCAGTTCATTCCAGGAATTGAAAGTCAGATTGCAAACGCTACCATTGTTCCGCAGTTTGACAGCATAGATGGTTTTTCAGGGGCAACCAGTTCCTCTCATAATGCAACAGAGCTTGTTAAAGCAGCGCTGGATGCAGCCAAGGATGGTGAACCAACATCTATAGTTGTTCCACAACCAGAACCTGCCGAGTAAATCAAATTAAAATTTTTTAAAGGTGCGTTTCATTGAGACGCACCTTTTTTTGTGCATTTACCTGCAGAAATCATCGAACTTTATACTTCATCCGGTGTTCTATTGTTGTTAATAAAACGGTCAATTATTTTTCAATGGATGAAATTGTATTCCTGGATGTTTCCACTGTAGGAACAGTTGAAAACCTGAAGTTACTTAAGAGGCTGGGTAAGGTTGATCTCTACGACAATACTGAACCACAGCAGGTAGTAGAACGATGCATGGGCAAAGAGATCGTTATTACCAACAAAGTAGAAATGACAGCTGAGATTATTGATCAACTTCCTGATCTCAGGCTTATCTGTGTAGCTGCAACCGGGATGAACAACATTGATCTCACCCACGCTGAAAAGAAAGGGATACAGGTAAAGAATGTCGTTAATTATTCCACTGATTCTGTCGCTCAGCTAACTTTTACCATGCTGCTGCACCTTGTTAACCGTCCCTTTTACTACGATAATTACGTGAAAAGCGGGGCCTACGCTAAAAGCAATTCCTTTACACACCATGGTGAACCATTCTGGGAATTGAGGGGAAAACGAATGGGTATTATCGGACTTGGCACCATCGGAAGACAGATTGCCAGGATTGCAGAAGCATTTGGAATGGAAGTTGTATTTTACTCAACTACAGGCCGAAACAATAACATCAACTACAAACGATTTGAGCTGGATGACCTGCTAAAGAATTCAGATGTGGTATCCATACATGCACCACTTAATGAAAACACGAAAGGTCTCATCACCTACGAAAAAATTAAACTTATGAGGCCCTGTGCAATACTTCTGAACCTTGGTCGGGGTGGTATTGTGGATGAAAATGATCTTGCCAGGGCGCTGAATGATAACCTTGTCGGGGGTGTCGGTCTCGATGTTCATGAGCACGAGCCCATTCATAAGGACAACCCCTTATTGAAACTGTATGATAAGGACAAACTGATCATTACCCCTCACATTGCATGGGCATCAAAAGAAGCCCGGGAGTTATTGATCCGGAAAATAGCCCAGAATATTGAGAGTTACCAGAAGTCAAAAGAGTAGTTCTGTAACCCCGAAGCAGAAAATTATATCCTTATTCTGCACCTGAATCCTTCGAGCAATTGGTAAATCAGATAATAAAGTATTGCTTGAAAACATAGATCGTATCTCTACCTTGTTCATACTGCATTGTCCCAATACATCACTTTGAAAGTCCGGATCCGCCTTAAAAAAAGCAAGACAAGTCCGTGTGTGAACCTGCCTTGCAAATAAAATTGTATGGATGTTCTTTAGAGCTCCCTGATCTTAATGTTCCTGAACCAGACATCATCACCGTGATCCTGGAGGCCAATGTAACCCTCTTTGGCAACATTTGCCCAGGTTTCATTCAATTCAGGAAACTTTGAATTGGCAACAAGCTTTTCCCATTCCGGGGTCCAAAGGTGGTATTCCAGCACCGTTTCACCATTTTGCTTGTGAACCACGGTTCCCTTATAACAGATGATCTCCACTGAATTCCATTCGCCTGCAGGTTTGGCATTCTGCGGCCTGGCCGGTATCAGATCATAAAGAGAGCCTGACTGGCGATTTCCGTCCTTGCCCAGCATGGCATCGGGATGTCTTTCATTGTCGAGAACCTGCATTTCCGGAGCGGTCTTCCAGATAAACTCATATTCCGGAGTTTCCTGTCCGAGATAGAATATACCGGAGTTTCCTCCTTCGGAAATTTTCCAGTCCAGTTTCAGATGGAAATTGGAAAATTGCTTGTCATAGATAATATCACCGCCATCCTCGGCTCCTGCTTCTCCCCTGCCGGAACCCTGGCAATGAAGTGCATTTTCATCAATGCCCCAGGCACCTGGGAAATTATCTTTACCGTAACCTCTCCAGCCTTCGTGCCCCTCTCCGTCGAACAGTAGGATCCACCCCTGTTCTTTTTCTGCAGCAGTTAGCGTATTCAAAGCTGCGGTCTCAACTTTTGATTCTGATTTATCATCGGTTGCCTCTTTTTCTGACTTACCTCCTGTATTACAAGAGAGCATTATTGTTCCTGACATGATTGCAATAGAAAAAAGCTTAAACAGGTTATTAATTCTTTTCATTTTAAATAAGTTTATGGTTAAACAGACATTGGTTCAATTCGCGACCCTAAATTTCTAAAATTACTGAATAATTTCAAACTTTGGTGCGGACATACTTAAAAATTGAGCGAATTCAGGTGTTCAATGCTGGTTTGAGCACACTCGATGCCATGCACTGCTCCATCTTTTTCTACAATAAGATGTTTGAAACCACCTGTATCACGCAAACGGAAGATCCTTTCAAAATCGATCACTCCCTCTCCCACGCAGGCAAAGCTCTGGCGGTTGGAAAGATCATATGCATCCTTTACATGGAGCAATTCAAACCTTCCCGGGTATTTCTGAATATATTCTGCAGGGTCGGCTCCCCCCACTGAAGCCCAGTAAACATCAAATTGCATGGTAACAAGGTCCGGATCGGTATTGCTCAGGTAATAATCATAAGCATAACTTTCACCCACCATGCGAAATTCATGGTCATGATTGTGATAGGCAAATCGCAATCCGCTTTTGTTGCATGCTTCCCCGATCCTGTGAAACTGCTCAACAGCAAATTTCAAGTCGTCCATGGTAATCTCCTCCGCACTGTGCATCCATGGCCAGTAACAAACCAGGTATTTTTTATCCATTTCAAGCTGTTGATCGATCAGCCTTTGCAAACCGTCATCCTGGAAGGCAGCCATGCTTGAACCCCCTGCAAGCGGTTTGAGACCTATACCGGATAAGAAAGTTTTCAATTCAGATACCTCCATACCGAAAGTGCCTCCAAATTCCAGGTATTTATATCCCATCTCCGCAATCTTCTCAAGGGTATCCCTGGGGTCCACTTCCAGTTCATTTTTAATAACCCCTGAAATGATCCCAAAATCATGCAAGGGATCATTTGTGGTGCAAGCACTAAGTATTGCAGGAGATAATCCTATTGCAGCAGTGCCGGCAATTCCTGTTCGTAAAAAATCTCTACGCTTCATAGTTGGTAATTTATGTTATTGAAATTAGTCCTTTAACCATTCTTCAGAAAAATAATCTGTTCCACTGGAACATGAACTCAACATTGACCATATGGCTTATAAATCTATGAATAAAGGATTAAAAATAAAACGAATTGTATATCAAAATGTTAAAATTGTTTGATCGAACGGGCTGATTTTTTTTGAACCGTAACAAAAATTATCGTAACTTACCTCAAGTGTAAAATTTAAAATTGTAGAAGAAGTAACTTCCCATGGTTGTTGAAGGACAGCTAAAGCGGTTAAAATGAAAACCACTGACAATATGCCCAGCAAAAAACATTTCACCGGCAGCCTGTTAGACGCGAATGAACAACTCTATTACTATGCCCTGCAACTAACAGAGGACCAGGAGGACGCAAGGGACCTTGTACAGGAGACAAATTTCAAGGCATTAAAGAATTTCGGCAGACTCAAGCACGCCCGGTATAAAAATGCATGGCTATATACAATTCTCAGAAATACACACATCAATAATTTAAGAAGCGGACACTACAGGAACATAGTCCTCAACAGGACCGACAATGACATACAGGTGTCAAATGCAGTTCTGCCCTCAAATGAGAACCCGGACAGAATATTCGACCGAAAGGAGCTCAAGGATATGATCAGGAGCCTGCCTGCATCATGCGCAAAACCTCTGAAATTATTTCTTGCCGGCTATGCCTATAAGGAAATAGCCAGAATGACCGGCGTTCCTATCGGAACGGTAAAAAGCCGCATCCACATAGCTAAGGAAAAACTCAAAAGAGCTTACCTTAATTGTTAATTACAACCAGCCCCGATCCATCTGGCCAAACCAAAATCACTATGTGAGTGGCTATCCCTACAGCGTATGATGTAGAAAATTTCCGGAGGTTTCCTGCAAATTTCAATAATATCCCCGAAAGATTTGGGTCAGTTTAACTTTTTCATTGTATCTTTCTTTTTTTCAAAAATTTTCTATATCTAAGATGGAAAATAGTATGCAAAGGCTGATCACAACGGTCATAATCTCATGTGCATGCACTGTACTTTCCGGGCAACCTCTTCTTGTTCACCCGGGAAACCATTTCCTTATCGACAAAAACCAGCGGCCCTTCTTCTGGCAGGGTGATACTGGCTGGGAACTTTTTCACAGGTTGGACAGGGAGGAAGTTGAACATTATTTTAAGATCAGGAAAGAACAGGGATACAATGTCATACAGGCTGTTGTTCTTTATGAAATCGAAGCATTTGAAACACCCAATGCTTACGGGGATTTCCCATTGGAGGGAAAAAAAATTGAAGAGATAAAGATCACACCGGGAAACAACCCTAAGAATCCGGAAGAATATGATTACTGGGATCATGTCAGGTTTATTTTGCAGACGGCCCGGCAATACAACCTGCTTGTCGGACTGCTTCCATGCTGGGGAGAATATGTGACACCGAGATTCAGATACAGGACGATCAGTTCCACCGTCCAGGGCTACAATTACGGTCATTTCATTGGTAAATGGCTGAAAGACTACAACGACCACATCATATGGATACTCGGAGGGGACAGGTTGCCTGATGAACAACCGGGAGGCGTTGATATATGGAGAGCCATGGCAGAGGGCATCACCGATGCGGTCAACAATGAATACAATTTCAATGAAGAAGCTGGTTATGCCTCCACCTTTATGACCTATCATTGCTACCCTTCATCATGGCTATGGTTTGCTGATGATGCCTGGATCGATATGCACACATGGGGCTCGTACCATGGGGAAAGGAATTTCGAAAGGGCCTTCTACCAGGGATGGGATGAGTGGAACCGAAAAAATCACAAACCATTTGTCAACAGCGAACCCGCCTATGAGAATATTCCCGTGAATTACGATTATAAAAATATCTCCATGGGAAGATTTGATGCCTTTGATGTAAGGCAGATCGCATACTGGTCAGTGTTTGCAGGTGCAGCCGGTCATACTTATGGCGCCCATGAAGTTTTCCAGATGTATAAAGAGGAAAATCCGTTTCTGCCTATGACAAGTTCCTGTTCCGTTGAATGGGATCAGGCCCTGCTATTTGAAGGTGCGGGACAGATGATCCATCTGAAAAACCTGATCATGGAATTTGATTTCTTCAGCCGGCATCCCCATCAGTCATTGCTTGCAAAGAACATTCACGATCCACCCGGACGCCTGGTGGCCTGCTCCGGAAAAAATTACAGCCTCGTTTACATCCCCACTGGAAAAAATATAGAACTCAACGCAAATGAACTTTCCGGAGAAAAACCAGTATACGAGTGGTATAATCCAAGGACGGGTTGCAGACAGGAAGCAGCATTCAATGTAGCAGAAGGGCTGGTTTATTTAGATCCCCCGGGAGAAGAAAAAAGGGGCAATGACTGGGTGCTGATCATAGAATACAGATAAGATCATCATGGTGAATTCATAAACTTAATATAAGAATGGAAAAAGTATTTAAAATTTTATTGCTCGTTGTAATGATGACCTCATGCATTGAGCCATCCAATAAACCGAAAATAATTTTCGATACCGATTTCGGCGGCGATGCGGACGATCTTGCTGCACTTGCTATGCTGCATAACCTGCATGAAAAAAGAGAATGTAACCTGCTTGCCGTAATGTGCTGGGCAACTGAGCAGCATGCCGTTCCAGCCATAGATGCAATAAACAGGTATTACAAACATCCTGAAATCCCAGTCGGTGTCAGAAAACAAGACACCTACTACAGGGATGAAAACGCATATGGTAAGTCCATAGCCGATCGATTTACTTATAAATTAACACCTGAAACGGCCGAAGATGCCACAACCCTCTACAGGAAGATCCTCTCGACTGCAAGTGACAACAGCATCACAATAGTAACGGTTGGTCCCCTTTACAACATTAAAGCACTGCTGGAGTCTGGTGAGGACATGTACTCATCACTCCCCGGAAAAGAACTTGTACACCAAAAGGTAAAAGAGTTTGTAATCATGGGTGGACAATTCCCGGAAGGTGATAATGAATGGAATTTCAACGGCAACATGCCCGGTGTGACAAAATTCGTGATTGAGAATATTGAACTTCCGGTCACATTTACCGGATATGAAATAGGTGTCAGGATAAAGACAGGTGCCATATTAAATGAAAGGGATAAAAACACTCCGTTGTATGCAGGATTCAAATACTTCAGTGAACATGCATCGTGGATGAAAGAATACTATGAAGGCAAGGTCCTGGATAATTCCAGTTATGACCAAACTGCAATTATCTATGCCGTAAGAGATGGTTCAGGCTCCCTCTGGGAAAAAAGTGAGAATGGTTATTGCATCCCTGACAGCACAGGAGGAAACACCTGGATGCCCTCAGAATCAGGAAATCACAATTACCTGAAACTAATCGCTGATCCTGAAGAAATAGCTGCCATTATAGAAGCAATTATGCTGAACGAAGAATGACAATACATTAAGCTGAATATTTTTGATATCCGGCAAATGACTCAACTTCTGTATTAAAAAAATAATTACCTGAAAATGTAATAATCCTATATCAATACCATGAAAAAATTAATCTCACTCTTTTTATCATTCTTCCTGGTTCTGACCTTATACATGGGATGCGAACGTGCATACACGACAAAGGACTACGACATTATTATCTATGGTGGAACATCTGCAGGCGTTTCAGCAGCAATTCAGGCCTCAAGAATGGATAAGTCTGTCCTTCTGATCGAAACAACGAACAGAATTGGCGGGCTGACAACAGGAGGTCTCGGGCAAACTGACATTGGAAACAAGCAGGCCATCGGAGGAATCTCCAGGGAATTTTATCAGAATATCAAAAAGTATTATGAAAACCCGGAAAACTGGATCTGGCAGGAGATAATTGAATACCGGGACGGAGGTCAGACAAGGACAGAAGAGGGAGAAGATGCCATGTGGACATTTGAGCCTTCAGTAGCTTTGAAGGTCTATCATTCAATGATGGAAGATGAAAGAATAGACCTGGTATACGAACAACACCTCAACAGGGAAACAGGCGTCTCCAAAAAAAATGGTACAATTTCGTCGATTACTATGGAATCCGGGGAAACTTATTCCGGCAGGATATTTATTGATGCCACATATGAGGGTGACCTGATGGCAGCTGCTGGCATTTCTTATACAGTGGGCAGGGAATCAAATGATCAATATGGAGAAAGTCTGAATGGAGTGCAGGCAAACGATACAAGTCTAGCACTGCTTGGAAATATATCTGTCAATGGAAGAAACCATAATTTTGTTCATGGAGTGGATCCTTATGCGGTTAAGGGAGACGGATCAAGCGGACTGCTTCCTTTTTTAGATCCTGAGGGCCCTGGTGAAGACGGCAAAGGCGATCTCCGTGTCCAGGCTTACTGCTTCAGGATGTGTCTTACAGACCACCCGGAAAACAGGATTCCTTTTGAAAAACCCGAAGGATACAATGAACTTGATTACGAACTCCTCCTGAGGAACTATGAAGCGGGATATGACCGTATCCCCTGGATCAACAGCAGCATGCCGAATAAAAAGACAGATACCAACAACAAGGATGGTTTCTCAACCGACTTCATCGGGCAGAATTATGATTACCCTGAAGCATCATACGCTGAGAGGGAGAAAATCATTGAAAGGCACAGGAACTACCAGAAAGGACTGATGTGGTCACTTGCTTATCATAAAAGGATCCCGGAAAAGATCAGGAAAGAGGTGAGCCGCTGGGGAACCTGCAAAGATGAATTTGAGAGAGAAGACGGCTGGCAGCAGCAACTCTATATAAGGGAAGCGAGGAGAATGATCGGTGACATGGTAATGACACAAAAACACTGTGAGGGGATCGAAGTGGTCAGCGATCCCGTTGGACTTGCAGCCTACGGTATGGATTCACACAACGTACAACGGTATATCACTGGGGAAGGATTTGCAAGGAATGAGGGAAATGTACAGGCCCATGTAAAAGGTCCCTACCCCATCAGTTATAGATCGATTGTCCCAAAAGAGAAAGAATGCACCAACCTGCTGGTCCCGGTTTGCCTGAGTGCCACACATATTGCATTTGGATCCATAAGAATGGAACCTGTATTTATGGTCCTTGGACAATCTTCCGCCATCGCAGCCGCGCAATCAATTGACCAGGCTTGTGCGGTTCAGCAAATTGATTATGAAAGTCTTTATAAAATATTAGTTGAATACAAACAGCGCCTTAAATAGTGTCTGGACTGTATTGACAGACTCTAAATAATATAAAGACCCCATGCAAAACGTTATTAAATATGTCTTTATTGACTATTTTTACCTCAACGACCTAACCAACAATTGTCAATGAAACTAACAGACACTTCAAGAAGGGAATTTCTCAAAACAGGGATCCTGGGAATCGGCAGTGTCATGATGCTGCCATCCTGTATGAAAAATTACACACCCTGGCAGTTCTTCACGGAAGAAGAGGCGATCTGTATGGCTGCGATCTGCGAACAGATCATTCCAACAGACGATCATGGCCCCGGCGCCACTTATGCAGGAGTAATATTTTACATAGACAAACAACTTGATGAAGTATTTACCTGGGACCGGGATAAGTACCGCCGGGGCATTCCTGCTATTCAGCGATGCGCGGTAAAATTACATGGTTCAAAATTTGAAGCGCTTGAATTCTCAACCCAGACGGACATGCTCGAATCAATGGAATCAGGCAAACTCCCGGCTGAAGCATGGAATTGTGACATCAACCAGGGTAATTTATTCAGTACAATGGTGCAGCACACCATGCAGGGATTTTATGGTTCCCCGAGACATGGCGGAAACAAGAACTATATCAGTTACAGGCTGATGAACCTTGACTATCCATATATCGTGGGTCAGAACAGGTATCGCCATCTTAAAGCGCAATAATTTTGCTGTATGAAGAAGAAACAATACAATGCGGTCGTAATAGGTGCCGGCGCCAGCGGAGGCATTATTGCAAAAGAATTGTCGGTAGCAGGTATTTCAGTAGCGCTGATGGAACGAGGCGACTGGCCTATTTATGACAAGCATATCAATGATGAACTGATATCCCAGCGCACAAGTGTGCTTGCTTCTGTCTCAGGCCCAGAATGGGAAAAGAATCCAAGGGTATATGTACATCCCGACGGACGAAGGGAGACCGTCCTTCCAAACGACGGACGTTATTCTCCCCTTGCCGCCTGTGTCGGCTCAGGCACAGTAACATACGGGGCAATGGCATGGCGGTATTTGCGGGAAGATTTCAGGCTTAAAAGTACCTATGGACCTGTGGAAGGATCTACCCTTGATGACTGGCCTGTCTCGTATGATGAGCTTGAACCCTGTTATGAAAAAGCCGAATGGGAAATCGGAGTTTCAGGAGAGGCCGGTGCAAATCCGTTTGAAGCACCCAGGAAAAAAGGATATCCCATGCCCCCATTTGAACCTGGCAGGGATGGCGAAGTTTTTACTGCTGCTGCGAAAAGACTGGGTTTACACCCCTTCCCCATTCCCATGTTGAGAAATTCGATACCCTACAGTGGACGTCCCGGATGTATTAGAAACAGAACCTGTGTGGGCTTTCAATGTCCTGTGGATGCAAAGAACGGCAGTCAGAATACGGTGATCCCTGTGGCACTTACAACCGGTAATTGTGACCTGTATACCAATTCAAAGGTAGCCGAGATACTCACACAGTCAAGCGGAAGCGTGAAAGGAATCCGCTATTTTGATGAAAATGACAGGGAACAGATCATTGAATCTGATATTGTGGTTGTCACTGCTTCAGCAACCGAATCGGCCCGCCTGCTATTAAATTCAACAAGCAATTTGTTCCCCAATGGATTGGCAAACAACAACGACTGGGTGGGAAGGAACCTCCAGGGACATGCATATACAGGAGCTTTCGGACTCTTTGAAGAAGATTTGAAAGAATTTGCAGGACCGGGAGCAACCATTGGTTTAAGCGATTTCAACCATCACAACCCAGGAATTATCGGAGGCGGGGTGTTATGCAATGAATTTAACCGCCTGCCATATGCATTTTCACAGACAAGGCCTCCCGGGGAACCCCGGTGGGGCAAATCTCACAAGGAGTTCCAGATAAAATACCTTAAAAGAATGGTAGGATTGCACGGTCCGATCCAGGAAATGCCCGTGTTTGATTCGCGTGTTACAATCGATCCTGAATTGAGAGACCACTGGGGAATTCCCGTAGTTGCACTTTCAGGCAACCGGCATCCATTGGATCATGAGCATTGTAAATTCTTATCAGCCAGAGCTGAAGAAATCGTCAAAGAAGCCGGGGCGTTTAGGACCTGGCAAACCGTTGGCGGACGTGGCGGCCCCAGTGGACACCAGCACCAGTGCGGCACCATAAGAATGGGAAACGATCCGAAAACCTCGGTTGTGAATAAATTCGGACAGGCTCATGAGGTGGACAACCTTTTTGTGTCAGATGGTAGTGTATTTGTGTCAGGAGGAGGATTTAACCCGGTACTCACTATTATGGCTGTGGCATACCATACTTCCGGGTATATCGTAAAAAACTGGAATGGATCGAAATTCAAATCTTAACCAATGAGAGCTTTTGTAAACAAAAAAGAGGATACAAAAGAGAACAACAAGTCGAACACTGAAACAAATTCGTCCGGATCGGCGAACCAATCAGAGAAGGAATTTAAAATATGAACAACCGAATCTTTTTTGCAATAACATTAGTTGTAATTATTGCTATAGCGGTTTCCCTTTCAGGATATGCTGCGTGGAACGCAGCCAACCCTGAAAAGACCTGTGCCAGCTGCCATGAGATAAATCCCTCCCTGGAAATGTGGCAGATCAGTTCACACCGCGATATCAATTGTAAGGAATGCCATGGAACGGCTATGAGCAATGGTTTCCACAGCATCAAAGAAAAGACCGGGATGGTCTTCACCCACATCAGGGAAAAAAAGCTGAACAGTGACATTAGGTTAACCGAGACACAGGTTATTGAGACCATGGATCGATGCGCAAACTGCCACCAGGAAGAACAAAAGAAGTGGAAATCCGGTGGACACGCTGCTGCCTATGCCGATATTTTTCTCAACAAAGCACACAATAACATGGAAAGACCCTACTGGGATTGTTTTCGTTGCCACGGAATGCATTATGAAGGCAATATCTATGACCTTATTGAACCGGTATCAACACGGGGACCATGGCAAATTATTGATGAGGGGAAAGAGAATGATCCTGTTATGACATGCATGTCCTGCCATGAAATTCACGCTGGTAACGACACCCGGAAGGCAGCCTCTTCACTGGAAGATCCAAAGGCAATATTCTACGAGAGAAAAGAGGCAAACGCAAACAGGAACCCCAAAGCCGGATTGTACATCAGGGCCGATGAAATGTACCTGCGCGCTGACCACCTCCCCGTACCGGAAATGTATGACGGTGAAAGAAAACTGAAAATTACACCCAATCCACTGCAAAGTGTTTGTGTTCAGTGCCACTCACCAAACTGGCAACACCAGGCAGGCACGGAAGATGACCGTACCCCTTCAGGAGTTCACGAAGGACTGGCGTGCATGGCCTGCCACGAAACACATTCAAATGATGCAACCAATTCATGTACAAAGTGCCACCCGGTGATTTCTAACTGCGGACTGGACCATGAAACAATGAATACAAGCTATTTTGATCCTGAAAGTCCAAACAACATCCATCATGTAAAATGTACCGACTGTCACGATGAAGAAGATCTCCTGAGAAATAACAATTGAGCAATCAAATCAGCATTGCAATCTTACAGACAAAGTCCTTTATAACCAACCGACCAAAAGAAGTTCACCAAACCTTAAACCAAATCGCAGGCGTCAGCGGGCATCCAATGCTTTTCCTTGCCCTCCCATTTCACATTGCAACCTATGGGGTTTGTCTTTTCCAGTGAGGGTTTCCGACCTGAAGTTAGTTCATTCAATACGTTGTCAAGGTCATTCACTGTGATCCTGGATGCATCCCTTGGATTGTCAACTCCACGGCCCGTGTAAACCAGCTTTCTGTCTTCATCAAATACATAGAAATGCGGAGTCCTCAATGCACCATAAGCAAGCGCTACCTCCTGGGGTTCATCATAAAGATAGACCCATGGAAATTTCTGCTCTTCCATCCTTGCTACCATATGATCAAAATCATCTTCGGGGTAGGTGTTTTTGCTGTTGGAATTTATTGCAACGAATTTCACCCCTCTGGATGCATATTTTTCTGCTGTAGCCCTGGTAACCTCATCTGACCCTATTACATAGGGACAATGATTGCAGGTAAAGAAAATGACCAGGTATTTGTATTCCTTAAAACTATCAAGTGAATAATTGTTACCATCGGTTGCCGGAAGATTGAAATCCGGCGCCTTATCACCTGTTTCCAATGTAAATGCCATAATCGTAAATTTTTAAATTTGATTGTCCGAAATATTGAATAATTAACAACATTGTACCATGCATTGTTTATACTCATTTACAATTGAACCCCGGTAATTGTTTATCGTTATTCACTTTTTTTCAGAGAGCCCTGCAAAATAAACAAAAAAACATTTTTGGTGTTTTATACTGTATGATAAGCAGATTTCTGATACTGATATTATTTCTGATGCCATTTGTACTGAATGGGCAAAATGTTCAGCCTATAGACAAAGATGGACTTGTGGAGCTATTAGAAAGTAAAAATAAAACCACCTACGTTGTTAACTTCTGGGCCACATGGTGTGCCCCCTGTGTCAGTGAAATAGGATATTTCGAATCCCTCCATAATGTTTACGGCAATAAGGATGTGCATGTAAAACTGGTCAACCTTGATTTTCCAAACCAGCTGGAAAGCAGGGTAATCCCTTTTATCAAAGAAAATAAGATCACCGCAGAAGTATTGCAGATGACTGACCTTGATTACAATTCATGGATCTCTGAAGTTGATGCAAACTGGTCCGGGGCAATTCCGGCGACGCTCATCTTCAAAGGCAATGAAAAGATCTTTTTCGAAGGAGAACTGACCAGGGAACAGCTTTTTGAAAATGTCAATAAAATAAGGAACTTGTAAGATTACGGAATCAAATACAATAACACATTAAAATCTCAAAACCATGAAAAAATTAATGTTTACTGCATTGATCGCATTCGCGGCATCGATGGTAACCAATGCGCAGTTAGAGCCTGGCGACAAAGCTGTAGATTTCAAGCTACCCAATGTCGATGGAAAAATGGTTGCATTGTCAGATTACGCTGAAGAAAAAGGTGTGATCCTTATTTTTACCTGCAATCCATGTCCGTTTTCCAAGGCTTATGAACAGAGAATAATTAAAATGCACAACAGGTTCTCTACAATAGGATACCCGGTTGTGGCAATCAATCCCAATGACATTTCACTTTCCCCGGACGATACAATGGAGAAAATGAAAGAAAGGGCATCAGAAAAAGAGTATCCCTTTGTTTACCTGAAGGACAATTCAGAAGTTTTCAAAGCGTATGGTGCAACACGGACTCCCCATGTATTTTTATTGAAGAACAATGGTTCAGGTGATTATACCGTGGCTTTTATTGGCGCTATTGACAACAACGCGATGGATGAGAAGGCAGTCAGCGAAAAATACGTTGAGCAGGCAATTATTTCACTGGAACAAGGGGTTAAGGTAGATCCTGAAGAAGTTAAAGCAGTGGGGTGCACGATCAAAACCAGGGGCTGATCAATCCACGTACACCTTACCGGTAAACTCCCGGTCACCTGGCCTGTAGTTAAGCAGATAGATGCCGGGGTTCATCAATGACTATGGGCTGTGAGTATATATTTGATACCACTGCACTTAAAATTACGAGAAATAATTTCTTCATTTTCAACCTGAATAACAATTTATAAACCTAAAACCCCTGATCTGACATTTCAACCCGTATGTCCTGTATTTGTTTGATCATAGTCTTCGAAAAATAATGAAAAATGTCGTCATAACAGGAAGTTCAAGGGGTATAGGTTACGGACTGGCGCTTGAATATCTGAAAGGTGGATCATGCTTTGGGTCCTTCGGCTCGAGGTTCGGCGAGCTCACCTCTTCGCTCAGGAACCGGTCAATAATGTTAGGAGCATATCTCGACACGCTCAATCTTACCATCTCACATCCCAACCAGCCGGTTCCTGACTATTTTCGCTAAAGCTATAGCGGTGAGACAGCGCAGTACCGAGAAACCTGCCGAACTATAAGCCGAAGGAATATCGAATACCAGACGAGCCTGGCGAAACTGGCTTTTGGCCTTTGACTATTCTCAATAAAGAAACTTCGAGCCCATAAATTAGTATCCCGGATTTATTATATTTGATGAAACAAATTAACTGACTATGAAACGAACAGCCATCTTTTTTGTGTTTGTCATTTTTATGGCATCCTGCGATCAAACCAGGAACTGGACCATGCAATCCCCTGACGGTAACATCAGTGTTTTACTGGAATTGGACAAGCAAGGGCAATTGTATTACCAGGTATTCCTTGAAAGCAATGAAAAGACAATAACTGCAATTGAGCCTTCCGCGGTGGGAATTATCCACGAAGACGGCAACTATTCAAAGGACCTGGTTTTTATATCCGAAAATACTGAGGCTTATAATGAGAGCTACGAACTGGTTACAGGCAAGCAAACAGAGGTACAATACGAATCCAACCAGTCGACCTTTACATTTAAGAATGATCAGGGAAACACGATTGAAATCGTCTTCAGGGTATTCAATGACGGACTGGGTTACCGTTACCAATTCCCCGGGGAAAGTGAAAAAGAGTACACCATTGAGAATGAACTGACCGAATTTAACCTGCCGGATATCGGAACTTGCTGGAGCCAGCCTTACGACACCATTTCCAAGTGGACACCGGCCTATGAGACCTTTTACACGCGGTCAATGGACATTGGAACAAATGCTCCGGAGAACAAGAACGGGTGGTCCTTTCCTGTTACCTTCAATACCAATGACATATGGATAATGATCTCGGAATCGAACCTTGACGGAACCTACCCGGCCTCACACCTTGAAGCAGAATGCAAGGACGGGGTTTACAGGATCAGGTTCCCCGAAACGGAAGAAGCATTCGGAAAACACAGCAACAAACCTGTGTTCGAATTACCATGGAACAGTCCTTGGCGCGTTATCGTGGTTGGTCCCACTCCGGCTACCATTGTTGAAACAATGCTCATTACAAACCTTGCGGATCCGTCAAAAATCGAAGACACTTCCTGGATAAAACCGGGAAGAGCAGCCTGGAGCTGGTGGAGCGACTCGCCTTCACCGCAATATGTAAAGGAACAGAATCGCTTTACGGATCTTGCTGTTGAGATGGGATGGGAATATAACCTGATCGATGCCAATTGGGACCAGATGAAGGACGGCCATGTTACTGATGCCATAGATTATGCTGTAAAAAACGGTATAGGCCCCATATTGTGGTACAATTCAGGGGGCAATCACAACCAGGTTGAAGAGGCTCCCCGGAATAAAATGTGGGACCCGGAGATCAGGGCCGCTGAATTTGAAAAAATTGCCGGGTGGGGAGTCAAAGGTGTGAAGGTGGACTTTTTCCAAAGTGATAAACAGGCGATCATCAATCAGTATCTGGGTATCCTGAAGGATGCTGCTGAAAATAAAGTAATGTGCAATTTTCATGGGTGTACACTTCCAAGGGGATGGAACAGGACCTGGCCCAATATGGTCACGCTTGAAGCAGTTCCGGGTGGAGAGGTATACAAGTTTGGAAAAAACTATCCCGAATATGCTCCCTGGCACAATACCGTTTTGCCATTTACCCGGAACGCTGTGGGCCCGATGGATTATACACCTGTTATGTTCTCGGATCATACCTATCCACACCTGACCACTTATGCTCACGAACTTGCAACATCAGTGATCTTTGAGTCGGGAATCATTCACATGGCAGATAAGGTGGAAGCTTACCTTTCCCTGCCCGACCAGGCAAAGCAATTCCTGAAAGAGGTTCCTTCAGTATGGGATGATACCAGGTTTATCGACGGTTACCCGGGGGATTTCATTATCCTGGCCAGGAAAAATGGCGATACCTGGTATGTGGCAGGCATTAACGGAACAGATGACAATCAGAAATATGAATTTGCTACTACTTTCCTTCCCGAAGGTAACTATAAGGTCAATATGATTGCCGATGGAAAAACAGATACAGTATTCAAATTCAGTGAGATCAGGATACAGAACGGTGAAAGCATTGCTGTATCGTTGCTTCCGTATGGCGGATTTGCCGCTACTATAAATGTTGAATAATATAAAAGAAAGCCCCTTCAAGATATGGTCCTGCTAAAAGAAGGGGCTATTTTTGTGCCCATAATTACAAACATTAACGCAATGAGCATTAATTTCCTTGAAATTATCGCATCGTTTATGGTATTGTTCGCGGTGATTGATATTTTTGGTTCCATCCCCATAATACTTGGGATAAAGCAGAAAGCCGGCAATATCCCTGCCGGAAAAACAACCCTGGTTGCATTTGGTATTATGCTGCTGTTCCTGTTCATAGGTGAACCACTGCTCAGTATTTTCGGAGTAGACATATCCTCTTTTGCCATTGCCGGTTCCTTTGTCCTTTTATTAATGGGAATGGAAATGGTCCTGGGTATAGAATTATTCAAAACCGAACCTGGCGGCACCGGCGCCATAGTTCCAATAGCATTTCCACTGATTGCAGGTGCGGGTTCAATTACCTCATTGTTATCGCTGAGGGCAGAATATGAATCGATCAATATACTAATTGCACTGACGATAAATATGGTCGTAGTCTACCTTGTTTTGCGTCTCACAAAGTGGTTTGAAAAAATACTTGGTCCCAGCGGGTTACATATCCTAAAAAAATTCTTTGGTATTATCCTGCTGGCAATAGCTGTTAAGCTGTTTATTTCAAATACAGGAATCGATCTAGGAAAATAGGAATACCGGCCCATTGGCCACAATGCGCAGCGCTGCTCACTGCTCAATTTTGCTGTGCTGAAATGATTTTATTTAGTGCCTGTCAATACAATCCAGTGGCTGGATCATAATGTTCGAGATCAAGGCGCGCGGAGCAGCAACGCAGAACCGAACGAAGTGAGTTCACTGCCTGTCCCGATACTTCGGGAAATACCATTGAAATTAACTATTCATGAGTATCTCGGACATTATGGACAGACTCTATTTAGTGTCAGAAAGACAACTCATATTATTTAGCAGTGCTTGATAAGAAAACGTCAAGAGCAAGGCCTGCGATGACTGAACCGAGCCATGATCCGCCGGTTGGCGGAACAAATAAGATGTATGATTATAACACTTTATAGGCAAGGAACCTTTGAAAAGCTGTCATGGCGAGTTCCATCTGACCAATTAAAATAAGCAATGGCAGATGAAAAACAGGAGTCCCGATATATTATCGGGATGACTGTTTTGAAGTCAAGCATAACGCAGCTATTGGCGTTTTCTTGCAAGCACTATTTAAGGACGGCCAGCCTTCTCCTTATCATTATCTCCAGCTCCTCCTCTGAAAAGGTGACAGGGTGATGCTTGTGCCTCGTTTCTGATACGATCTTTGCGATCATCTCATCTGTAAATACTTCCGGATCAAGCGGGGATATCTCAAGTACATTGGTTATATGCTCCAGCTTATCCTTGAAAGCAATAAGGTATTCAGCATCATCCTTATACTTGAAATCAGAAAATATCTTACTAACAATCAGGAATTTATTAAACACCGGGCTTTTCCTGTCGGAGATGATCTTATCAATGGTCATCGCGTTTACCCTTGACATCAGGCTGCCACACACAGCACCATGCGGCATGTTGCAATGTGCCCCGATGGGAGCAGCAAACCCATGAACAAGACCCAGTCCGGCGTGGGCAAGTGTGATACCGGAAAACATCGCTGCCAGCGCCATTCCTGATCGTGCCTCAAGGTTATTCTCTCCCTCAAGATAAGCCCTCAGCAAATGTCTTTTGATCATTTTCAATCCCTGCAGTGCCAGTGCATCGGTCATGGGATTCGACTGCTTGCTAACATAGGATTCCAGCAACTGTGTAAAAGCATCCATCCCACTGGTTGCGGTTAATTTCGGGGGACAGGTAAGCATCATCTCCGGGTCAATGATGGCAATATTCGGGATGAAATTTTCATGCCGAAGCGATTTTTTAAACCCACGCTTACCAACCTCTGAAAGAACAGCATTCTTTGTCATCTCGCTTCCGGTTCCGGAGGTTGTAGGCATTGCGATGAACGGCATTTTTGTACCCGGATGATCCATGTCACCCACATCCTCAAGGTAGTGCTTAACAGGGTATTCCACCACCAGCATTGCCGAAACAGCTTTCCCGGCATCCATTACACTCCCTCCTCCTACAGCCACTACAACACGTATGCCTCTTCCCTTGTATTTCTCAGCAATATCATCAACCATCTTCGGAGAAGGCTCAGAACCAATGGTTTCAATGTGGACCGTAAAACCATTGTCCTTTAATTTTTTTACTATTTCATCGCCATGCCCTGAATAGTGAATCGAAGTTGACCCCGTCAACATCAATACCGTTGATCCAAATGGTTTCACAAGGACCGGTAGTTCGAGCCTTTTTCCCGGACCAAAGGAGATCTTAGGCAACGACGAAAATTGAAAAGATGATACCATAGTTCAGCAGTTTGTTCAAAGATAAGTTTTTGAAAAGTCGAAGTCGAATAATTCAGAGAGAAATTTTTAATGGGAATAAAGACTTAAATGGCTAACAATTTAATTACAAATGATTTATCCAGACCAGACTTACCGGCGATCTCATCTTCACTCATTCCGTCCAACCGCATTCTTTTTGCCATGCTTTTTAAAGTTTCACCGATCTCTACCAGGTTGCCCTCAGGATCATAGAACCTGATGGTATATTGTCCCCATGGTTCTTCGGTTACGTTATGCAGTATCCTGAGATCGCTCATCAGCACCTTTTCGACGGCATCTTCAAATGAATCGGTCTCAAAACATAATTCCAGGTTCCGGTTACCAAGCGGTTCATAGGTATAACCAAGTTCCTTTGAAACGGGATATTCCTCAGCAGGACTCCAGAGTGTGAACCCACTGGCAAAAACAACACACCTGCCATAGTCCTGTTTCACCTTTTGCTCTAAAAATTTTTCATAAAACTCTCTTTGCTTCTTCAGGTTACTGCAAAAAAGTACGGAAGAATGAAACTGTAAACTCATTAGTTTAAAATTAAACATTAAGCCCGCCAGGGACGTCGGCGGTTACTAATATTGTCAAGTGTATTCAGTGCAATGTTGACATCATCAACGATTTGGAAATCATACATTCCCACACAAAGGAAGTCGGCCCCCCTTTCAAACGCATAGGGAAATGCCTTGTCGGGATGCAATGCACCGGCTGCCAGCGTTTTAAAAGCAATCCATGGTTCAGGAAGGGACTCCATGAATTGAACGGTTTCATCAGGATCAAAACAGTAAATATTATCGTGCCAGGTTGGATGCCTGGCCGACCAGTAATCATGCGAATGCAGTGTCTTCATCCAGAAGTCGGTCTCAAGCCCGAGCTCAACACATTTTTTTATGGTTTCTATTTTATGGGCGCCGATACCGGCTGGCAGGCCATTTTTCCGCAAGAGGTCCATGATGTGTACTATCTTATCCACCTCATTGTTCTCTATGTAATAATCTGCAGTTTCACCCTGTATATACCCGGCATGAATTCCGCTATCGATGGCAGATTTTACTATATTCTCATATTCGTCAAAGGGCATGGGCTTCAATTCAGGCCAGTAGATCAATCCCGCACAATCAGAGATAAACTGAATATCGCCATACCCCTCTTTCCAGTATTCTTCCATGAGCGGCATCACAACCGGGTTGGAAAGGAGCGTATTTACTCCTGCCTGCTCTGCCATCATCAGTGTTTTGAAAACCCTGTCTTTCTGATGATAATTCTGAACAAGCTTGGAGACGTATATCAGGTCGCGGGAGTGTACATAACCACTCAACAGGTTGCCTCCCAGGATAAGTTTTGAAGATTCAAGTGTTCCCAACAAACCTTTTGGCAGTTGCCCCTGTACATCCTGGATCTCATTGAATGTTGTTCCCTTAAGTTCATCAAGTGCAAGTTGGTTAGACCCTGCCTGCATTTGCTGAACAAACCTTTGTGTCGGACCTGCCGAAGCGTCAACAAGGTTCTGTTCCTCCATGCTTTCCATCCTGCTTTTCCTGATGACCCCGTAGGCCATTGCTCCCAGGAAAGGCACCGTTGCAAGGTGCTTCAGGACCTCCCTTCTTTCAATCGAACCAACATCTGCACGGTGCTCCTCAGTGTCCGGCTGGCCATGGTCCATTTTGTGTGCTTTTTGCCTGAAAGACCGCATCATCAATGCATCAAGCCCGAGAAACCTTCCGGTTGGGAAGAACATCAGTGTCACAAGTGCGAGTATCTCAATCAGGTCCTTGCTTACAAAGAAATAGGAACCCTCCCTGAAGAATCCGGGATCAGAAAAAACGGGAGGATGGGAAAGGTAGAAGATCCCCAGCAACAGAATTCCTGCAAGCTGTGCAATCCTGGTGAAAAGACCGAGAAAGAGACCCAGTCCGATAAAGATCAATCCCCAGATGTTCAGCACATTGATAACCTGCAAAAGCAGGTCATTCTCTGCCATTGCCCTGAAAATTCCGGCAAAGGGTCCTGTAGCGCTGCTCAAATACCCGGCGGCGGTCCAGGTGGGATCAATAAGTTTGGCAAACCCTTCATACAAAAAATGCCACCCGATGCCAACCCTCAAAATCGTCAGAACTGTCATCCCGGCTTTTTGCTTTCCGGATGAAAAAGAAAGATCACTCATAACAGCATATACAAATAGATTGTGGTATGATGCAAGGTAATATTTTTATCAATAACAGTGGTGAAATTCAGGAGAAATTGAATCTTTGATATATTCTATAATGAAGCAGTGATGATATGGATATAACTTATAGCAATGATGGAAATATAACTTCAAAAACTGATGTTGGAGAGGTTTTTAACTATGGAGAGGGATCTGATGGTCCGCATGCTTTAACCTCAATTGAGAAAGTTGTCTCAGCATGCAGAAGCTTTTGATTATCGGACACAATATAACGCACAAAGTGCACATTTTCTCCCAAAACAGCTATATATCAACACTTTCGAAAATTAAATTCCACGACAGGAATTAAGTTAAGAAAAATATTTGTGAACTTGAGACAAGCCTTTTGAAAAAACTTGTATATGGAGATGGTCAAAGCCCTGTGGTCGGTGGTACCTTCGGTAACGTCAGGGGCTCCCTGCGGGAGCGTTAGGGGTTCGTAAGGCGAACGTTAGGGGGCCACTTCATGGCCGTTAGGTGATCCTCACCGCCGTAGTTAAACGAAGGCGGTCAGGAACCGGTGGGTTGGGGTGTGGGGCGGTAAGATCGAGCGTGTCGAGATCTCCTCCTAACAAAAAAGATCGGTTCCTGAGCGAAGTAACGAGTTTACCGAGTTACAAGCCGAAGGACCACATAATGATCACGATGTGAGCTCCTTACGTTACCAAAAGCGTTGGATGTTAGCTGTCCTTCGACTCGAGGTTCGGCAAGCTTATTCATCCTGAAAGATGACCTGGGAACACTTAAGGATGACCTGGGAACACCGAAAGACTTTGAAGGCTCTGTCACTATGTCTATTTTTTTCCTAATTTGAAGAGAAAGTTCGTTATGAATTTTTACCATATCCAGCAGGGATGGTGTTCTTTTGAATTTTACCAGAATATCAATATCGCTTTCAGATCGAAAAAGTGGTATGACCGATTTCTGGTCATAATCAAAAATGTACATGGTCAGTCCGAACTGTATAACTAATCAATCCTTACACAATATCAGGATTGTCAATAATTGTCAATTTATATACAATTGCTTGAAATTCTTGATCAGTTCAGCGTCTTTTAAAGTCTTTTCCACTTTATCTGACTGGTTGCCATTGACCAGGTAATCAATGGAAACATCAAAGATCTCAGAAAGTCGTTTTAGTACATCGGCCGGTGGCTGAACGTCTTTGCTTTCATACCTGGTAAGCCGGGTGTGTGATAAATTTAATTTCAGTATTTTTGGTTAATGGCTCAAACAGATGACATATTATTGCGGATAAAGTATTCCGTTCACTCATCTGAACCGGAAGCAAAAATTATTCTCTACGGTTCATTTGCCAGGGGGGGATAACAGGAAGTATTCTGATTTGGATATTATAATTCTTATTGATAAGGACCAGGTAAGCAGGCAGGATGAGAAACGGATCAAGTATCCGCTCTATGATATAGAATTTGAGTCAGGACAGATAATTAGCCCGTTGGTAATCTCACGAAAGGATTGGGAGACCAGGCACAAATTCACTCCGTTTTACCAGAATGTTATTTCAGAAGGAATTGAATTATGAAAAACTCTGAAAAAGCAGATCTTATTGAATACAGGCTTAAGAGAGCATCGGAAACGCTTCAGGAAATAGAGATTCACCTGGAAAATGGACTTTGGAATACAGCAATTAACAGACTTTATTATGCATGTTATTATGCAGTAACGGCATTGCTCCTGCAAAATGATATTAAAGCAGGTACTCATTCATGAGTAAGACAGATGCTTGGCCTTCACTTCGTAAAAACCGGAAAAATATCTACAGATCTCGGAAAAGTTTTCACAGACCTGTTCGATAAACGACATGCCAGTGATTATGACGATTATATTACTGTGGGCAGGGAGGATGTTGAAGATTTGCTTCCATCAGCAACCGAATTTATTGAACGAATCAAAATTTTAATTTCAGCATAGGTTAACAATTATTTTGGATATAAGTGTTCTTTGAAAAACCACTGTTACGATTACGGGTCATAGTTCAACATGTACTCATCGCCGGGCCTTGCAGGCCGCTAAGAGGCTATTTATTATGGCGTGTTTAATCTGTTTTCACATCAATCGCAAATACTTTTGGCTGAATAATTATTGGCATTTCACCTTGATAACAGCTTGGTAATTCATTTTCATCCGGCATTCTTAATTTTAATTTAACCGTCAAGCCTTCTTTCCTGAGTTTTTCTGGAAAATTCAGAACAGAATAAATGCTATCGCCCCAATTTTCATTCTTCCAGGCTACTGAATCAATTTTGTCTAATCCCTGGCTTATTTTAACGAAGCACACCTCCGGAGAACAGGTTAAAAAGTGGTCTTCATTTTGCACGATCCCAGTGTAATCATAATTATTAAGATCTAACTCCTCACATGAACATAGAACCATCAGAATAAATAGTGTTGATAATGAAATTCGTTTAAGCATTTTTGTTTTTTTTCTTAAGATTGTGAATTGGTTCGTATGGTTGCGTAAATACGCCATAACACTCCCGGCTATGTGCTGTTTCAATGGCAGTATTATCATTTTCTCTTTTTGCTTTTGGTGCAATACAAAGATACCGAACAGGAAGTTTCTTTTTTACCAATTTTCCACTTCCTTTTCCAGGTCCTCCTGGGTGATGTAATCTCCGGCTTTAACACGTGCAGAAGCTTCTTTGGCTTCTCTTATCAGGTCTTCCTGGGTAATAGGTGTTCCATCAGGCTCATAGCCAACAATGACGATTTTCTCATTTTCTGCGTCCAGAGCGAGTACTGTCTTTAGAACCTTGTCATTTGCTCTTTCGATAAAGCGATGAGCTTCTTTTCTTAATTCTGCTGTACCCATAATTTCCAGTAACATAGTTTCTACAAATTTAACGATTTATATTCACTTATTGTTTAATTGCAATGACATGTTTGAAAGTTTGGGCTGTTCGGACATATTCAGTTCATATATTTTATATCTTTGCAACGCTTTGTAAAAACCTTAGGTTCCGTAGCTCAGCTGGATAGAGCAACAGCCTTCTAAGCTGTAGGTCGAAGGTTCGAATCCTTCCGGAATCACAAATCAGGAAAGCCCAGCGCGATAGCGCCGGGCTTTTTTAATAGGATGGCGTTGAAAGCTCGCTTTCATAAGACAGACTATTAAAAAAGCCCGTGAAAACTGCGATAGCAGTTTTGGGCTTTCCTGATTTGACCGATGGAGCAACAAGGATCACGTAAGTAATCCTTCCTTTTTAATTCTACAGACTATTCCATCCATGAATAATCTGCCACAGCAGTTTTGGGCTTTCCTGGTTTGACCGATGGAGTACAAGGATCACGCAAGTAATCCTTCCTTTTTAATTCT
>JAIPBT010000020.1 GCA_021738565.1 Bacteroidales bacterium | reverse complement strand
TTTTCCATATTCTTTTATATCTTTAACTTGTGTTGAACATACCTTAAAGGTACGAAAATCATGTTTTTCGATGCCCCTGAAAACGTAATGTTTTCAGGGGTTTTATCAACAATTTGTTAATCTGTCAAAGTAGAATTAAACGAAATTTTATTATCGGATATCAAATATAACATTAAACCGTGTTGGTTGGTTTGATTTTTTTAATTTTAATTATTGAGTGGTTGTTGTGTTTCTACCAAAAAAATAACACAACGGTGCAACATTGTAAATATTGATTCGTCTTTTAGTCAGTTATGAAAACCAGATATAACAACAGGAATCTTAATGAGTTGATAAGCGACTGTAAAAAAGGAGACAACAGAGCGCAGATGGAACTTTATAAACGTTACTACAAAACAATGTTTAACATCTCTTTCAGAGTCCTGAATAAAATTGATGAGGCAGAAGATGTCATGCAGGAGAGTTTTCTGACTGCTTTTCAAAAGCTTGATACATACAGGGGAGAAGTAACTTTTGGTGCCTGGTTGAAAAAGATTGTGATCAACAAATCACTGGATATATTAAAGACAAGAAAAAGTCTTATTTCACTTGATGCCAGCTACGAAATTGCAGATGATGATGGTGGAGAAGGATATGCAACTCCTGAGAAACTGGGAGAAAAGGGGATAAATGCTTACCAGAGTGCAATGGATTCTGCTTTGCAAATAGGGATTAACATCCTGGAATCAGGAGGATCCGGGGCGGATGCAGTGGAACAGGTAATATGGTATCTTGAAGACAATCCCCTGTTCAATGCCGGGAGAGGGGCGGCCCTCACCAGTGAAGGAATTGCGGAACTGGATGCATCCATTATGAGAGGTTCAGATCTGAATGCTGGTGCTGTAACGGGACTTACTGATGTTAAGCATCCCATATCAGCTGCCCGCAGGGTGATGGACAGTTCGGTTCATGTGATGTTTTCAGGTTCAGGAGCCACAAAGTTTGCAAAGGAGCAGGGGCTGGAAATCGTGCCCCAGGACTATTTTATTACTGAAAAAAGCAAAAGATCACTTGAAAAAGCCATTCACAATGACAGGTTCGGAACAGTTGGATGTGTGGCACTTGACAAGCACGGGGATCTTTTTGCAGGAACGTCAACAGGAGGCATTACAAATAAGAAGCACGGAAGGGTCGGTGATGTGCCTGTCATTGGTGCAGGAACCTATGCGAAGAATGGAGTTGCAGGAGTTTCGTGTACCGGCCAGGGCGAATATTATATCCGGATTTCAGCTGCGAAAGAGATAATTTCATTGATCCAGTATAAAAATTACACTGTGGAACAGGCTGCCAGGGATGTCATATATGATCAAATTGACGCCATGGGGGCGAAAGGAGGGATCATCTGCCTTGATAAGGATGGAAATGCCGCAATGGAATTCAACACCTCCGCAATGTTCAGGGCATATGCAAATTCAACAGGTGAAAGGATCGTAAAGATCTTTCCTGACAAAACAGGCTCTATTCCAATCTCTCCTTAAATGGCAGGAAAGTCATGAAATCGGCATGATGCACAATGTATGCTTCTGTAGTGCGTTTTACCATATTTCCTTCCCCGGCATGGGTGGCAATGATGTGGCATACTGCCGGGGGCACATCGCAATCTTCTGCCAGAGATACACCAGAAAACGGATGGCGGAGATACTTGCCATATTGTCCCTGTATTGCTTTTCCTTCCTCATTGAGTTCATATTCAAGTAATTTTCCCACATCGGCGAGAATTGCACCCGCGATCAATACGTCCATGTTTACAGGCAGTGAATCTTTAAAAAATTCCTTGATTTTTTGTCCACTTTCCCTTACGATATGCACAACTGCCCGTTTGTGATCCATAAAACTGACATTCAGGTCCGGTCCACACAACAGGGTAAACGGGATGGTTTTCAGATCATCAGTTGTCAGGACACTTTTTTTCAGTGCTAGCTCCCAGGTCCTGGCAACTTTTTGCCTGAGATCGATATCCGATATCCAGAGTATCTCAGGCCATAATTCCAATATTTCTGTACTGATATTCATTTTATGGCGTTTGAAGTTTTTTCAGAATGGCATCTGTCATCTGACAGGTTGAGGCTGCACCTTTGTCAATTACATCGGGTTTCCCGGAAAGTTTCAGCATGTCATAAGTTCTCACCTTTCCTTCTTCAATGACTTCTGCAATGGCCTGTCGGATCTTTCCTGCAATCTTATGCTCTTCAAGATGATCGAGCATCATGCAGGCTGATTCTATCATGGCGATAGGATTTACGATAGGAGTATTGAAGTCGGCATATTTAGGTGCCGACCCGTGTGTCGGTTCAAATACGGCAACTTTTTCTCCAATATTTGCACTGCAGGCAAATCCCAATCCACCGATCAAACCGGCGAATCCATCCGATACGATGTCGCCAAACATATTTCCTGCAACAATAACCCCATAGTCCTCCGGATTTTTTGTCAACCACATCATTTGCGCATCAATATTTGTGTTCCAGAGTTCAATGTCCGGATATTCACGTTGCCACATCTCTTTGGCCATTTTATACATCATCCCAGAGGTTTCCCTGATAACATTCGGTTTTTCGCAAACTGTTACACTCTTGTACCCGTATTTTTTTGCATATTCAAATGCATGCCTGAGAATTCTTTCGGTTGCATTTTTTGTAAAGATCCTTGTTGAAACAGATAATTCTTCCCTGGGAACTCTGGAAAAATTCTTCATGAATTTTGGATGGGACTTAAGTGCTTCATGGACAATTTCCGGTGGATTGCTCCATTCAACGCCGCCGTAAAGTCCTTCTGTATTCTGACGAAAGATTACTACATCAATTACGGGTTCCTCAATCTTACCCCCGGGCCCTTTTCTGATAAAGTTCAGCGGATTTCCTTTGTACGTCCTGCAGGGCCTTATACATATATCAAGGTTGAAATGCTGCCTCAGGCCAACAATAGGACTGGAATATACATATTCTTTATCCCGAAGTCGAGGAGATAATTCCTCGGCTGCTTCATCCTTGGGTTTGGAAGTAATTGCTCCGAACAGTCCGATACCGTGTTTCTCCAATAATTTAATTGTTCGGTCGGGAAGGGGATTTCCTTCCTTTTTCCAAAATTCCCAACCGATATCACCTTCAACATACTCAGCATTGAATCCGGCTTTTTCAAGCACCCTTAAGGTTTCGTTGAGCACCGTTTTGCCGATCCCGTCACCAGGAAGGATTACGATGGTTCTTTTTCTCATGTATAATTCAGGTTAGTTTTTTATCTTTGCTAAATATATAATAAAGCCTTCGACCCGTATTTGTTATATATCATATTTATGTAAAATGTTTTGCATAACATCTTTTGTATGTGATGTGATAAAAGTTTGTATATGAAGAATTTAGAACCAAAAGAGGTGTGGGGTTACTTTGACGAGATACTTAAGATACCAAGATTGTCCAAACACGAAGAGAGAATAATTGAATATTTGCGGCATTTTGCAGCCGAACATCAGTTGGAATTCTCCATTGACCAAAGCGGTAACTGCCTGATAAAAAAACCTGCAGCAAAGGGATATGAGGACAGGGAGACAGTGATATTACAGAGCCATGTGGATATGGTAGGTGAAAAACTGATGCATGTTGAGCATGATTTTATGAGGGATCCCATCAAGGCGGTCATAAAAGATGGATGGGTAACTGCTGAAGGAACAACGCTGGGTGCAGATGATGGAATTGGTATTGCTGCATCCCTGGCAATTCTGGAATCGGAAAACATTGAGCACGGACCGCTCGAATGCCTTTTTACAGTTGATGAAGAGACCGGTATGACAGGTGCTTTCGGAATTGAAGAAGGATTTATGGAGGGTAAGATCCTGCTAAATCTTGATTCGGAAGATGAAGGAGAGATATTTATAGGGTGCGCCGGCGGTATTGATACCATAGCGCGTCTGAAAAAGGATATGGTTCAGGTACCGGAGGGAAGCACAGCACTGATGCTGACCATCCAGGGGCTGCAGGGCGGACATTCAGGGGATGAGATACACAAGGGATTTGGCAATGCAATCAAGATCATGAATCGTTGTCTCTGGAATCTTGATAAGGAATTTGATATACGCGTTGCATCAATCCAGGGAGGAAAGCTGCGCAATGCGATTCCGCGGGAGGCCACAGCGGTAATTACCTGTCTTCCGGGCGATGAAAAAATGATCAGGGACCGGATCAGGACATTCGGTGAAATTATTACCAGGGAATTAAAGTCCATTGAACCGGGTTTTGAATTAAGCACACAAGAAAATGATCTGCCAGAGTTGTGCTTTGCAAAAACATTCCAGTCGCGGCTGATACAAGTGCTGTATGCCTGTCCGCACGGGGTCATTGCCTGGAGCCAGGATATTGAAGGATTGGTGGAAACATCAACAAACCTTGCAGTGATTCATGAAATTGAGAATGGTTACATTGAGATCATAACGAGCCAGAGAAGCTCAAGTGAATCAGCAAAAAAGGACATATCAGACAGACTTGAAGCATTGTTCTTGCTTGCCGGCTCGGAAGTAAGACACTCAGATGGTTATCCGGGTTGGAATCCTGACATGAATTCTCCTATACGAAAGATATCGGAGCATATTTACAAGAATTTATTTGGTAAGGAGCCAGAGGTAAAGGCGATTCATGCAGGTCTTGAATGTGGATTGTTTCTTACAAAATATCCGGATCTTGACATGATTTCCTTTGGTCCCACAATAAAAGGAGCACATACACCGGATGAAAGGATTAATATTGAATCAGTATCAAAATTCTGGTTATTTCTTCTTGAATTGATGAAGCAGGTTCCTTTAAGGAATTAGCAGTATTAATTGCTACCTGATACACTGTTTCATTTCAGAGGATGATTTTGGTTTCACCAGCATGCGGTTCAAATGAATTAATAAAATCTGAAATCGCATTCTATTCCACCGGTTCAAATTCTGATTTGGCTACCCCGCATACCGGGCACGACCAATTTTCAGGAATTTCTTCAAATGGTGTTCCTGGGGCGATCCCTGAATCCGGATCCCCTTCAACCGGATCATAAACATATCCGCAGACTGTGCATTGATATTTTTTCATTTCAACCGATGGTTTTCTTTTACAAACGAATATAGCGATTTTTTAATATCATTGTAACCATCAGAATGTTCAAGACCGGTTGGCGCTTCATTCCATATTGGAATTCATTTCTTATTTCCAGAACATGATGAAGTTTGGTTCTAATGTTCGCTTTTCGTCCTTTCGATCATTTCCTGATCTTCATCCTTTTAAAGGTGAACAGTAGAATAAGGCCCGTGATTACATTTCCTGAATCATAATCCAGTTCGGATCCCCTCATACTGTGGGGTATCATATATATGGCAAAAAGGAATACCGCAGCGACAATCACAAGCCACTTTCTTTCCTTTTTCCTGTTTGCAAATAAAGCAACGAGCCAGATAATTACTGACAGCAGCACCTTGTTGTCGGTAAGATCCTCACCAAATGGCCAACCGGTCCAGAAAGCACCAAAAGCATATTTCTGAACAATCGGACCCAGGATCAGGCCTCCGATCATTAATAAAATGACAGTAATAAGGGTGTTGCGTTTATAAGCACTGATACCGGTGGCAGCCTGCAAACCGGTTGCATTTGACCACAACATGGCAAAGAACATGAAAAATACATGGGGTATCAGAGCCCAGACAGGAACTTCTCCCTTGAAGCGGACAACTATATTTTGCTTTAGGTTCAATGCTACAGGAACGCCGTCCTTTTCAAGTTTGAGGTGATATTCCAGTTTGCCGGCAGGAGGCTGAGCGGGCAAATATGCCAGCAATGTACTGTTGTTTCGATACATACTTATGGTATCCCAATTATCCTTGGTCGGATATCGGCGATATATTATTTTTCCGGTAAATTCTTTGGGCAACTCAATTTCCACTGGACAGTCGGTATTTCCTCCATGGGATCTTGGAAGATCAAACCTGTAAATTTCAGAATCGAACCTCAGTGTTATATCTTTGGGGTAGGTTGGACCAGTCATTCTCTGGTATACAGATGCTCCCAGGGTAATCAATACCGCCGCGAACCATAAAATGATTTTCTTTATCAATAGTCTCATTGCATCATAGTTTTAACAATAAATCAAGGTTTTCGCCATCCCGATCAACAGTAACGATAACTGATTGTCCTTCCTCTAATTCAGACAATCTTTCCATGTAATCATAAACATTCCCAACAGATTTGTCATCTATTGCTTTGATAATATCCCCGGCTTTCATTCCTCCAACAGCTGCGGGTTTTCCTTCGGTAACAAATGAGACCGGCATGCCTTCATTTCCGTCGTACATGACATCCGGCATCAGGCCAAAGGTGATCATGCCTTCTCTTCCCCTGGATTCGGATGCTTTTTTGGGACCTGCCTCAGTGAAGGTTAACCTTCCTGGCATGTCAGACAGAGTGAAAGCTACATCAGATATAAATGAGAGCACCTCCTGCATGCCGGCATAATTTATCTTATCAGGTGTGTCGAAAGGAGTGTGATAGTCAATGTGAGCCCCGGTTGAGATAAACAGTACCGGAATGTCTTTTGCGTAAAAGGAAGAATGATCTGAGGGCCCGTATCCGGCTTCAGAATATGCAATGTTAAATTCGTAATCAAGGTTGACAGAATCCAGCAGGGTCCTGAAAACCGGAGCCGTACCAATTCCACCGATTTGAAGTTGCCGGTCATTGTTCAGCCTTCCAATCATATCAAGGTTGATCATTGCCTGGACATTTGCAAGGTCTATTACCGGGTCTTCCACAAAAGTTTTTGAACCCAGTAATCCCATTTCTTCAGCAGCGAAAGAAGTAAATATAAAACTTCTGTTTGGAGAGCGATTCATCAGATTCTGAGAGAGTTCGATCAGACCTGCTACTCCCGATGCGTTGTCATCTGCCCCATAATGCACAGCAACAGTATCCTGCCTCCTGGAGGAAGATCCCCTTCCACCCATTCCAAGATGGTCGTGATGCGCTCCGATAATTACGTATTCGTTGCTTAATTTCCTGTCGCTTCCCTTTAATTTCGAGATCGTATTGAAAGTGTGGATCTCATTGGGAATAATTTCTGAAGTTACATGTGCTACAATACCAGATGTAGTAATCTTATATGAATCTTCTTTAAGAATGCCTTCAAAGCTGATGTCAGGATTTTTCTCAAGGATCGTGGCCGCATTATCTTGCGACACAGCAATAACAGGAATGGGCAGTGGCAGCCGTTTCTTGACGGACAACTCTTTGACCGGCTGTTTATAAACAAATATTAATGCATTGAAGCCGGCATCGGCTGCCTTTAAACCTGTTGTGCGGAGGAATTCATAAGCGTCATATTCTTCTTCAGGAACATTTGCCGGGTAGGGAATCATTAACATAAAGCTGTCAGGTGCAGACGCTTTGTTTTCTGGCAGGTGGGTTGCCCGGACAATTTCTCCAGAAAAGGATCCGTTGGCACTGAAACCATACATGATCAGTTCGTTCATGGATGATCTCAGTTCTGTACCATCTTCCAACCGTATGCTGCTGCGATCTCCAACAGTGAATCCGTGTTCTGCCTTTACGAGTTGTTTGCCCTTATCGCCCAGGGCAAGCATCCCGGAGAGGTCCATTTTGTTTAATATATAGGATACCAGTACAGAATCTTCGAGTGTTCCGGGATATCGTCCCTTTAGGCTGTCACTTGCAAAAAACGCAACGCTTTCCTTCAGTTCAGTCTCTGTTATCTGATGATTAAATACTGGTTTGCATGCCTGTAACAGAAATATCGCAACAAGCATGTATAGCCCTCCAATGTTCAGCTTCATCTGTGAATACTTTGACGAGTGTGTAAATAGTGTCTGTCCATAAAGTCCGATAGCTGCATTGCTGCAAAAATCTTAAATCCTCAAATCCGTCCGTCGGCGGATACTGCGGTTTAAGATTTTTGCGCGCTTTGCTCTCAAACTTTATGATCCAGCCACTCCAACTTTATTGACAAGTACTAAATAGAATGCCATAAAAGTAATGATAAATATTTTAATATATTCTTAAAAAACTTGACAGATATCGACCTATTGTGTATTTTTACGAAATAGTTAAACAATAATGTCAAACATTTTCGTATAACAAAATTGTCAAATGGAATCAATTACCGAAGCAGAGATCAAGATCATGGAGGCAGCTGAGAAGGTGTTTTACCAAAAGGGTAAAAATGGTGCTTCGATGCAGGATATTGCTGATGAAGCGCAGATCACACGGACTTCGTTGAATTATTATTTCAGGACCAAGGACAAACTTTTCGAGGCGGTTTTCAGAAATACACTCAGTCGCTTTGTACCTGAAATTGCCAGGCTGATCCACAATGGAAGATCTTTCAGGGACTACCTGACCCAACTGGTTCATGTTATCATAGATACTATGATTGAAAATCCTCAGATTCCAGTTTTTGTTTTACAGGAGCTATCATCGAATCCGGACCGGATGCCACAGATCGTTAAAGAGCTGGGTATTGACAGCGATTTTGCGATCGATACCTTTAAAAATGATGAGTTTTTAAGGCAATTGCCTGTTGATCCCCGTCATTTGATCATGAATGCACTCAGTTTGTGTATTTTTCCTTTTGCAGCAAGGTCAATGATCCTAAATCTTATGTATGATGGCAATGAGGATGCCTATATCCGTGCCATGAAGGAAAGGAAACAGATGGTGCCTTTTATGATAGAAAGAATGATAAATAGAATGAACGATGAAACATAGAATTGCCCTATTATTTCTCTTACTTCCCGTGATGGTCACTGCCCAGGATACCCTGTTTTTTCGTGAGTGCCTTGAACTTGTAATTGAGAATGCTCCCAGGTTAAGGGATAAACAGATAATTGATGAACAGGGACATTTGATACAGGACAACATAAGAGCATCATGGTATCCGACACTGGAATTAAACGGAAAAGCATCTTATCAATCTGATGTGGTCTCATTTGAAATTGATCAGCCGGGCATAATGATCGATTTCCCTGAAATGCCAAATGAGCAGTATGGTATTAATTTAGATATCAGGCAGACAATATATGATGGTGGCTTGTCAGGTTACAGGAAAGCATATGAACTTGCAGCAACAGAATCTTCTATGAAAAAAGCTGAAATTGATTTGCATTCTTTAAAGGGAAGTACAACTGAATTGTATTTTTCAGTTTTATTATTGGAGGAGAATACGAATAATCTTGAAATTGCATTGGAAAATCTCAAATCAAGGGAAGAGATCCTGATCTCTGCCATTGAAAACGGTATTGCAAGGGAAACAGACCTGAATGTGATCAGGGTTGAAATTCTTAAGATTCTTCAATTGATATCAGAGCTTGATGCAGCCAGGCATGGAACACTTGATGTTTTGTCTGTCTATATTGGAAGGGTCCTGAATGAGCGAACGGTTTTCATCTCTCCATATATTGAATGTTATAGTACGAATGACATCAACCGGCCTGAACTCGATCTTTTCAACCTTCAGTCGGAAATGCTGGATATCGGCAAGAAAATTTCACGGGTAAATCGCATGCCAAAGTTATTTGCTTTCGGACAGGCGGGGATTGGTATGCCCGGATACAACATGTTGAATGACCAACTTGATACATACTACATGGTGGGAGCAGGTTTGAACTGGAATATCTGGGACTGGAACAAGACAAACAGGGAGGAGCAGTTGCTGGAAAAAAGAAAAATGATCATTGAAAACTCGAAAGAGACATTTTTGATGCATACAGATGCAGCAATGAAAAAAGAGTACAGGAAGATGGATTATTTGGAAAGCGCGCTGGACCTTGATCAAAAAATGCTTCAGCTCAGAAAGGAAATTACCCGGGTTACATCGACTGAACTGGATCAGGGGGTTATTTCAGCAACGGATTTTCTGCAGGTTTTAAATGAAGAAGTGTCAACCCGTGTTGCAAGAGCCACTCACAAATTAAAGCTCAGGCAATCCATTGCCAATTATAATCTTTTGAACGGAACACTATAAAATGAAACGAACATGGTATCTGGTAATCATGATATTACAACGGGAAATGATAAATATTAAACGAATAAACAATCATGAGAGAAATACTGTATATATCCGCAATAATTCTTGTTTCCTCTATTACAGTTCCATCCTGTAATAACAATGGGGACGGTCCTGATGCATATGGTAATTTTGAGGCCAATCCGGTGATCGTGTCTTCTGAAAGTCAGGGGAAGCTATTAAGGTTTAAAATAGAAGAGGGACTTTACTTCTCTGCGGATGTTCCTGTTGGCTTAACGGATACAACAACCTTCCATCTGCAAAAGCAGCAGATCATAGCTTCTATGCAGACACTTAAAACAAAGATGCATACCTTGCTTTCCCAGGTGGAGGCCCAGGAGGTTCAACTGAAGAATGTGAGAAGGGAATACAACAGGATCCAAAGCCTTGTAAAGGATGGCGCTGCAACTTTACAGAAACGGGATGAGATCGAAGGCAATGTTCGTTTCCTTGCATCACAGATCAATGCGATGAAAACCCAAAAGGCGACCCTTCTTGCAGAGTCGGATGCACTGGATATACAACTTGCACTGGTAAATGATCAGATCGAAAGGTCGATCATTAATAACCCGATCAGTGGTATTGTTTTACAAAAATACAAAGAGGAGGGGGAGATCGTGATGCCCGGCCAATCGCTTTACAAAATTGCGGATCTGGATACATTGATTCTCAGAGCCTATATCAGCGGCCGACAATTGTCGGATATTAAGATCGGTCAGGATGTACGTGTATATTATGATAAGGGAGACACATTGAAAGAACTTACAGGGAAGGTGATATGGATATCATCGGAGGCAGAATTTACCCCAAAAATCATCCAAACAAGAGAGGAGCGGGTTAACCTGGTATATGCCATAAAGATTGAAGTCAGCAATGACCAGGGAGAACTTAAGATAGGAATGCCCGGGGAATTAAAACTGTAATATGTCGTTTGAATTACATTCCATATCGAAATCATTTCAAGATGTAGATGCATTGAGAGATATCACTTTCAGTACAAAAGAGGGTGAAATCTTTGGTCTTATTGGTCCGGACGGAGCTGGGAAGACCACATTATTCAGAATCCTGGTTACCTTGCTTAATGCCGACAAGGGATCGGCCACAGTGAAAGGGCTGGACGTAAGAAAGGATTTTCGGAAAATACGAAAAATCATTGGATACATGCCGGGCAGGTTTTCACTTTATATGGACCTTTCAGTAATTGAAAACCTTCAGTTCTATGCTACGGTTTTCGGTACTTCAGTAGAAAAGAATTATGATCTTATTAAGGACATTTACATGAAGATTGAACCATTTAAGGACCGGTTGGCAGGCAAGTTGTCGGGAGGTATGAAGCAGAAACTTGCATTGTCATGTGCACTGATACACCGACCTGATGTACTTATCCTTGATGAACCGACCACGGGTGTTGACGCGGTTTCGCGGAAGGAATTCTGGGATATGTTACATCAGATCAGCAGTGAAGGTATTACCATACTGGTTTCCACTCCATATATGGATGAAGCTGCTCAATGTGACCGGGTCGGGTTGATCCAGAAGGGGACTTTGCTATCGGTCAGCGACCCTGCAGATCTCAGATTAAGTGCTGACAAACAGTTATTTATATTCAAATCGAGCAGGAAAGTATACAATTACCTGGAACAGATACATGGCATCAGCAATACCATTTCCGCCTGGTTGTTCGGTGATGAATTGCATATTGTTACTACCAGTGAACGGGATGCGGACCTTTTAAGGTCGTCAATAGCATCGTGGGATATTCCTGATGCTGATCTGAGAAAATCAGATCCTGGAATTGAAGACTACTTTATGCAATTGTTATCTGTTCAAACTGTCAAATCATAGCGAATGGCCATAATAAAAGTCAGAAATCTCGTTAAAAAATTCGGATCATTCACAGCCAATGACCAACTGACATTTGATGTGGGGGAGGGAGAGATTTTTGGTTTTCTGGGGGCCAATGGCGCGGGGAAAACAACAGCGATAAAGATCCTGTGCGGACTTTCATATCCAAGTTCCGGGGAGATAGAAGTGGCCGGATACAATGTTTACAATGAGAGGGAGAATATCAAAAAGAATATTGGTTACATGTCTCAGAAATTCTCTTTGTATGAAGACCTTACCGTATCAGAGAACATCAGGCTTTATGCCGGTATTTATGGTATGGGTAAGAAGAAAATAATTACCAGGGAGGAGGAGTTGCTTGAGCGGCTTGGAATGATGGCGATTCGCAAAAGAAGGATCAGTGAGATCCCGCTGGGCTGGAAGCAAAAACTTGCATTTTCGGTTGCTGTTTTTCACAATCCAAGAATTGTGTTTCTGGATGAACCAACGGGCGGGGTTGATCCCATAACAAGGCGCCAGTTCTGGGAATTGATACATGAGACTGCGGAACAGGGAATGACAGTTTTTGTTACTACCCATTACATGGACGAAGCTGAATATTGTGACAGGGTGTCAATAATGGTGGATGGCAGGATAGAGGCGCTTGATACACCTGTCAGAATGAGATCAGCCTACCAGGCTGCAAACATGAACGAGGTATTTTTAAAGATTGCAATGAAGGCAAAAAACGGCAAATAGTTTAGCCTGAATTATTCACGAATTGATCTGTTACGAATCCATATCGCCTGCGATTAAAGAGAATGCTCAACTTTCGGTTCTCGAAATAACTAAGGCTATTCCTGCGAGCCGAAAGTTTGCGCTTCCCTTAACGCTTGGCGCTCTGAATTCTCATCACGAAAAACTCATGAATAATTCAGGTTAGAATACAGTGGGTTTAAGAAAAAATATTGCCAAAACACGCATTGAAAGGCAAGGAGAATAATATCCCTGGATTTGATGAAATCAGTCTGAATGAACAGGTCAATTTGATTTATAGTGCATGTGAATAATAGAACTGAATATATCAGATGAAAAGATTCAGAGGTTTTGTAATAAAAGAGTTCAGACATATATTCCGGGATCCCCGGACACTTGTCATATTATTCGGATTGCCCGTTGTAATGATCGTATTGTTTGGTTATGTTGTCAGCAATGACCTGAAAGATATCAGACTGGCAATACTTGATCAGTCGGGAGATCCGGTTTCAAAGGAAATAAGCCAAAAGATACTGTCTTCGGATTATTTTGTCAATGCAGGAAATTTGAGTTCTGAAGATGAAATAGACAGGATATTCAAAAGTCAGAAAGCAAAGCTTGTACTGGTGTTTGCCCGTGATTTTGAAAAAAAGCTATATACTGAAAATATTGTTTCTCTCAGACTTGTTGTTGATGCATCCGATGCCAACTCAGCGGTGCTTTCTGTGAATTATGCACAGGCGATCATTGCAGATTATTTCAATAAATGGAAAGGCAATGTTTCTATTCCATGGCAGGTGAATGTAAGATCAAGAATGATGTATAATCCTGAACTTAGGGGTGTTTATATGTTTGTACCTGGTCTGATGGCCCTGATATTGATGCTTATATCTGCATTGATGACCTCTGTTACCATAACACGTGAAAAAGAATTTGGCACAATGGAGCCTTTACTTGCATCCCCGTTGCACCCAAGGGAGATCATCCTGGGCAAAGTAACGCCCTATGTTATGTTATCATTTATCAATGCGCTTACAATTCTTATCCTTGGAGTATTGATATTCCACGTGCCAATTCGTGGAAGCATTCTACTTTTGCTCTTTGAATGCCTGCTGTACATTACACTTGCATTATCCCTTGGTGTTTTTATTTCATCAGCGGCCAGAACACAGCAGATTGCCATGATTATTTCCATGGTAGGATTGATGCTGCCAACAATATTGTTGTCAGGATTTATATTTCCGATTGAGAATATGCCAAAGGTATTGCAGTGGTTCTCGGCCATCATGCCGGCAAGGTGGTTCATAGTAATCATCAAGAACATTATGCTCAAGGGTACGGGATTGGCATTTGTATGGAAAGAAACACTGATACTTCTCTTTATGACATCATTCTTTATAGTTATGGCAATTAGAAGGTTTAAAACACGACTGGAATAAGTTATGCAGACATTGATTACATTATTGCGAAAAGAAATACTGCAGATTTTGCGGAACAGGATGATGCTGCCAATAATATTTATTGTGCCAGTGGTGCAAATGATCGTGCTGGTTTATGCTGCCAGTCTTGAGATGAAGAACATTGACATTGTAATTGTGGATCAGGACAGGAGTGAGGCATCAGGAAGAATGATTTCCCATTTCGAGGGATCGCCTTTTTTTACAGTTGAGGGAACTGCCTTTTCATATAATGAGGCTGAGAAGTCATTGATCCGGGATGAAGCAGACATGATACTTAATTTTACACCTGATTTTGAGAAAAAACTCATTATAAATAAGCAGGCAGATGTTCAGGTGATCATCAATGCGATCAATGCAACTGAGGCTGGATTGATCAGAGCGTATTCCGGTAAGATCATATCAGATTACAATCAGGAGATCAGGGCAGAGTGGTTTGGTCTTAATAAGAGCAGCGGATTGATTGCAATGAGCGCTTCAGTATCCTATTGGTACAATCCGCTCCTTGATTATAAGATATATATGTTCTCAGGGATACTTGTGATCGTTGTAACCCTTATAGGGATGTTTTTAACAGCGCTAAATCTTGTGAGGGAGAAAGAACTGGGAACAGCCGAACAGATGAATGTTACACCCATGAAAAAATACCAGTTCCTGCTCGCGAAACTTCTTCCGTTCTTGCTGATAGCACTTTTTGAGCTTGCATTCGGACTTGTTATTGGACGCATCTTATTTGATCTGCCTGTTCGTGGCAGCCTGCTGCTTCTCTTCTCGACAGCATTTGTATTTCTTATTGTTGCTTTAGGTATAGGATTGTTTCTGAGTACAATATCGAACACGCAACAGCAATTGATGTTTGTTGCTTTCTTCTTTATGGTAACATTTATACTTATGAGCGGGGTATTTACTCCAGTTGAAAGTATGCCGGTTTGGGCTCAAAAAATGAATGTAATCAATCCATTGGCCTATTTTATGAAAGCCATCAGGATGGTACTTTTAAAAGGTTCGGGGTTTGCCGATATCTCAAGGGAATTCTACAGTCTGACCCTATATGGAATACTGATCCTTTCACTTGCCATTTTTAATTACAGAAAAACTGCATAGAGCATTGCAATAAAGGCAGAATCTTCCTGTAATATTTATTTTCTACTTAGTCAGCAATTCATTAAATACTTTTCTTGTAGCGCGACTGTTCCAATCGGCAGCGCCTATTTTTTTTGTAACAATTCGGCCATCCTTCCCGATAATAAATGTTGTGGGAATGGACCTTACGGAAAGCGCTTCCGGCATTTGTCTGCCTCCGAAGAATACAGGCAGGTCATAGCCTTTATCATCAAGGAATGAACCGACCTTTTCAGGATTTTCTGCTGTGACAAGAACAAACATAACCTCATCACTGTACTCGTCATAGATTTCCTGTATTTCAGGCATTTCTGCAATACATGGAGGACAATAGGTACCCCAGAAATTAAGAAAGATAACTTTTCCTTTTAAGTCTTCCGGAGTTACGGGTTGACCGGATTCGTTGTAAATGTCCCAATTATATTCGCCAGCAGACAGCTGGTATGCTTTATCATAATTTTCAATGGATGGATGTCGCAGATGAAGCATTACCTTATTTAAGTTGGTGGCTATGAATTTTCTTGGGCCTGGAACAATGAGCATTACCAGGAATAGCCAGAAAACTATATCACCCATTTTTTGATGCCACTTGCGGGCTTTCCATTTATTCAGTCTCTCTTGTAGTGAAGCCATTGTTAAGTATTTTTTGAAAGCAGGTTCTTTGCATTAGTAATGCCTGAAAACACCTGCAAAGATAAATTGTTCATAGATATTAATCCAGGCTTAGATGATATAACCAGGCAAACAATGCTTTTCCGTCCAAAAAAACTTTATCTTTCGGTATCATCAAATTACATAACAATGAAATATATCGTTATTATTTTCTTTTCAGCAACAGTGTTACTGTTGAGTATTGGCAGTAATGCCCAGGAAGGATATCAACCCACACAGGAAAACCTGGAGAACAGGGAATGGTTCATGGATGCCAAATTCGGACTGTTCATTCACTGGGGTGTTTATTCCATTATGGGAGGTGGAGGTGACGAAGGGATCGCAGAATGGATTATGCACCGGAAAAAAATTCCCGTATCCCAGTATGAAATGCTTCCGGATTTTTTCAATCCAATTGATTTTGATCCTGCTGAATGGGTCGGTCTCGCCAAAAAGGCAGGTATGAAATATATAACCATTACATCGAAACATCATGATGGATTTGCTATGTATGACTCCGAAATATCTGATTACAACATCGCAGATGCCACCCCATATGGTAAGGATGTTATGAAGATGCTGAAAGATGAATGTGATCGCCAGGGGATAAAGTTGTTTTTCTATTATTCTCAACTTGACTGGCATCATCCGGATTATTATCCCAGGGGAAGGACAGGAACCTTTACAGGAAGGCCCGAGAGTGGGAATTGGGACAAGTACATTGATTATATGGATGTCCAGTTATCCGAATTGCTTACAAACTATGGAGAAATAGGAGGGATATGGTTTGACGGGATGTGGGACAAATGGGATGCTCCATGGAAACTGGATGAAACATATGCCCTTATCCACGAACTTCAGCCGGGTGCTTTGATAGGAAGTAACCACCATAAAATGCCTTTCCCCGGAGAGGATTTTCAGATGTTTGAAAAGGATCTTCCTGGTCAGAATACAGTAGGGTTTAACCAAACAGGAATCAGTGACCTACCCCTTGAAATGTGCGAAACAATGAACGGTTCCTGGGGTTTCAGTATTATTGATACAAATTTCAAATCTACGAAATCATTACTGCATCTCCTGATAAGGGCAGCCGGGAAAAACTCAAATTTACTTTTAAATACAGGTCCGATGCCCAACGGAAAGATCCAGCCCTCCAATGTCAGAACTTTAACGGAAATGGGAGAATGGATGGATATTTATGGTGAAACTGTTTATGGAACCAGGGGAGGTCCCGTGGAAGGCGATTGGGGAACCACAACCGTTATGGACGACAGAATTTATATTCATGTTTTGAGTAATGATAAAAAGGAACTGGAGATCCCGCTACAGGGAAGGAAGCCAGTTGGTCTTCAAACCTTTGATGACTCACAGGGTGTTAAATTTAAAAGAATAGGGGATGCCATTGCATTCAGTATTCCGGAACACCAACAGGAACTTGACTATATATTGGTTCTTACCCTGAAATAAATCTAAAGGTTATTTGCTCAACCATTTGTTACACCATTTGATGTACATCAGCCAATCGTATTCTGTAATGTCATGACCTCCGGATCTTGAATGGTAACCGGTCTTGCTAAAAATTGGTTTATCGGCCGGGGGCATTTGTTCAGGGAAGTTGATTTCGGCAGCAGAGGACAATTCATAAACAGGCAATGCTGCTTTAAGAGCGAGAAATTCACCTCTTGGATCGGCCCACTGGTCTTCTAATGCACTGGCAACATATACCGGTCTGGGGGCTATCAGGGCCAGTAGCATATGTTGATCAATCGGTAATTTGTGCTCTCTTTGATTGTATTTTTTGAATCTGTCACAAAACCAGTGGGGAAATACATTATTGATCCGTCCCACCGTTTCACCATAGGCTCTCCTGGAAAGTGCAGCTCCTCCACAACCCGAATTGTTGGAAATAACAGCTGCAAACCGCTCATCATTGGCCCCACACCAAAGGGCTGTTTTACCCAGCCTGGAATGCCCGATAGCAATAATACTGGATGGATCTGCTATACTGTCATAGTATAGATAATCCGCAATTAGCGACATTCCTTTTGCCCATACAGAAATTGATCCGGGGCTGTGAACATTCCTTTCTTTTTCGGTTGCGAATAGGGGGTGAAAACCATTTTTAAAACCATCGTCGTAATCCGGATCGAACTCTCCGTAATAAGTTGTTGCCACTCCGTAGCCATTTTCTATTATCATGGAAATTGGCCATCTTGATGAGCTGGATCCCCTTGATGATTCGCTGGCCTGGTTTCCGGTAATATTTCTTTTTTCACTGTTCATAACCCAGACTTTGGGTATTGAAATAGCAGGGAAAGAGTTTACAGTGTGGTTGCCTGCAAAGTTCAATCCTGCAAAAACAGGTACATTGTGCTGATCTTTTGGAAAAACGTACAATATGGTAAATTCCTCACTCCCATTTTCAGTTGTTACTTCAGCGGTAATTTCTTTAAGGATTGCTCTGTTGTTCAGGAATGAGTCAGCCAGTATATTTTCTTTGAAAGAAATTTTGTACTCACTATCCGGAAAAAATCCATACATTTCTTTTTCAAATATTTTGAGAAGTTCAGGACGCCGCGTGCTTCTCCATTGTGAAAATTCAGTAATGATATTTCCATCTTCTGTCTTGAGCAGTTCCGGTAATGTATAATCAGGAACCCTGGATTCGTCATAATTTGGTTCAAATTCACCTTGATTGCAGGCATTTAGAATAAGGACTCCGATCAGCAGTCCAACCATTTTTTTCAATTCCATAGCAAGTATTTTGTTAATAGTATCTTGCAAGATATGAAAAATCGCATACAAGGCCCCTTGTTTATATCTTGAAACGAACATGCACATTCAATTTTATACTTTATATCATGATCAAGATATCAAATGTTTTGTGGCGATCCTTTGAATCTGATTTGTCTGCAATAAGTTTACATTTTTTATATTGGATTCTTTTTAAAGGCACACATCTGACTTCATTATATTTTCAATTGCCTGTGCCTGAGATACAGAAGTTAATGACCTTCAATGAATCTCAATCAACATTTATCTTTATATTTGCTTAAAATCATAACCAATTATTCATGATCAAGAAAATTAAGGACTTCTTTCATAAAGAGGTCTGGACCGGTGATCTCAACAGCAAATCCAGACGAAGAGGGTTTGTTATCAGGCAGTTAAGGGTATTGACATATGCTTTCAAGGGCTTCTGGGAAGACAGGGCCGGATTAAGGGCTTCATCATTAACATATTTTACGATGCTTTCCATAGTTCCTATCTTCGCGATGGGATTCGGAATTGCCAAAGGATTTGGTTTTGAAGACCGAATGAACTCCTTTATTGATAAGAGCTTTCAGGGACAGGACCAGATGATCAACTGGATAAAGGATATGGTTGCAAACCTGCTCGATGATACCAAGGGAGGACTTTTAGCCGGGATTGGATTTGTCATACTTTTCTGGTCGGTCATACAGGTTTTGAATAATATTGAATTGTCGTTCAATGATATATGGCAGGTGAAAAAAGCACGAAATCCGATCAGGAAATTTTCGGATTACCTGGCCATTATGATCATCAGTCCTTTTGCAATTGCTCTTTCAGGCAGTTTTACCGTTAAGATCAACCAGGCTGCCAACAATTTTGAATTTATACAACCAATAATCAAGTTGATTCCCTATGCATCCATATGGCTTTTATTTTCAGTTATTTATATGGTAATGCCAAATACCAAGGTGAAATTTAAATATGCATTGATTGCAGGAATTGTGGCCGGGACACTTTCTATGCTGGTTCAGTGGGGCTATTTTGAATTTCAGATAGGAGTGACAAGATTTAATACGCTGTATGGTAGTTTTGCGGCAATACCACTCTTTCTGGTTTGGTTGCAGATTACCTGGCTAATTGTTCTTATGGGAGCCGAAATCTCATTTGCTTACCAGAATGTTGAAAATTATCAGTATGAGGATGAGGCCATGCGCCTGAATCATGACAACAAACGAATATTATCCCTGCTAATGGTTCACCATATCATCAATAATTTTGAACAGGGAGGCAAGGCCATGACAAATGGGGACATAGCACATGAACTTGGAATCCCGCTCAGGTTGGTGAATGAACTTATTTTTGCGATGGTGGAGTGTGGGGTCCTGGCCGAGCTCGTTACCGATAATGATAAAGTCAGGAGCTACCAGCCTGCCTTGGATATCAGCAAGTTATCGGTAGATGTCCTGTATACACGGCTTGAAAAACTAGGGGGAGACAACCCCATTGTGTCAGAATCGGATAAACTTGATAAGATCATGGAAATCCATGAGCATATGATCGATGGAATGCGTGAAAGCCCTTCCAACATTCTCATTAAAGACATTTGATTCTGAAGTGTATATTTTTTTAGTTTTTTTCCTTCCGCAATCTATCACTTTGATTTTTTAAATTATTATAACTAATATTGCAAGGCAAAATGAGCGTTATCAGTTTACATAACAGGCACCATGTAGTACATCATCATTTCAACAGTGATTGAATGGGGTAGAATTATGTAAACAAAATATTATAAATTAAAGGTTTGCAGAGATTCTGCAGACCTTTTTTAGTTTTATGAATATGGAAAAATTAAGAATAGCTATTCAAAAATCAGGGCGTCTGAGTGAAAAGTCCGTTTCGATCCTCAAAGAAGCCGGCATATCAGTTACAAACGGTGCCAGGAAGTTGTTATCGGTCTCAGGCAGTTATCCGCTGGAAATCCTTTATTTGAGGGATGACGATATACCACAGTATGTAAAGGACAAGGTAGCCGATATTGGGATCGTCGGTGAGAATGTTTATTCAGAAAAAGGTTCCGGTATCAACATAATTGACCGGCTCGGATTTTCAAGGTGCAGACTTTCCCTTGCCATACCAAAACAGGAATCTTATAGTGGTCCCGAATATTTTGAAGGCAGAAAAATTGCCACATCATACCCGGTAATCCTGAAGCAATTTTTAGATGAAAAAGGGATCAGTGCAGAAATTCACGAAATATCAGGGTCTGTTGAAGTAGCACCTGGGATTGGACTTGCTGATGGAATATTTGACATTGTCAGTTCCGGCAGCACATTAATAAGCAACGGATTGAAGGAGGTTGAGGTGGTGATGCATTCTGAGGCGGTGATCATTGGCAGGGAACATCTTCCAGATTCAAAACAAGCCATACTGGATGATCTGCTGTTCAGGATCAGGAGCGTCCTGGCGGCGACCAATAACAAATACATATTATTGAATGCCCCCAATGAACAACTGGAAAAGATCATTGATCTCATACCCGGAATGAAAAGCCCCACCGTCATGCCATTGGCTGAATCCGGATGGAGTTCGGTACATTCTGTATTAAGTGAGGACCAGTTCTGGCAGATCATTGGTGAACTTAGAGCCCTTGGAGCCCAGGGAATACTGGTTATTCCTATTGAGAAAATGATTGTTTAAAATTATTTATTTTATCATGAAAACATACACAAATCCAGCCGAAGATACCTGGAATGATCTGCTGAAACGCCCCTTGTATGATGTCTCAGAACTGGAACAGTCGGTGAAAGCGATCATTGAAAAGGTAAAACAGAATGGTGATAGAGCAGTTAAAGAATTTACTTACAGGTTCGACAAAGTGGAACTGGAAACACTCAGGGTATCACCAGAAGAACTGAACGATGCAAAATTTCAGGTTTCCCGGCAACTTCAAAATGCAATAGAGGAAGCAAGAATGAACATCGAGACATTTCACGCAAGGCAATTGCATGCAGATGTATATGCAGAGACCACCCCAGGAGTAAGATGCTGGCAAAAGACAATTCCAATAGATTCTGTCGGCCTGTATATCCCGGGAGGAAGCGCACCTTTGCTTTCTACAGTGCTGATGCTTGGCGTTCCTGCCAGGATCGCCGGATGCAAAAATATAGTTCTTTGTTCACCTCCGGACAGGAGTGGGCAGATCAATCCTGTAATATTGTATATAGCTGAAATACTTGGAATTACGAATTTTTTTAAGGCTGGAGGGGCACAAGCCATAGCTGCTATGGCACATGGCACCGAGAGCATACCCAGGGTGAATAAGATCTTTGGTCCCGGAAACCAGTATGTTACTACAGCCAAACAAATCGTAAGCAGGGACCGCGTTGCCATTGATATGCCGGCCGGACCTTCTGAACTGGTTGTCATGGCTGATGAATCAGCAGATGCATCTTATGTTGCTTCAGATCTTTTGTCGCAGGCAGAGCATGGCCCCGACAGCCAGGTTCTGCTTGTTACAGATGATGAGAAACTTATAAAGGATGTCGTGGCTTCAATCAATGATCAGCTTTCAAACCTGCCAAGAAAGAAACTAGCAGAACAGGCTTTGAGAAACAGTAAATTGATCCTCTTAAAAAACAAGCAACTTATGGTCCGGATGATAAATTTATATGCACCTGAGCACCTGATCATCGCATGTAATGATTACATGGAATTGGCAGAACAGATAAAGAATGCAGGCAGTATTTTTCTTGGTAATTATACTCCTGAAAGTGCAGGAGATTATGCTTCAGGAACAAACCACACACTTCCCACCAATGGATGGGCCCATGCTTACGGCGGTTTGAATATGGATGCTTTTGTTAAGAAAATTACGTTCCAGGAGATCACTAAATACGGGTTATTCAATATCAGTTCAGCAGTTACGGAAATGGCTGCTGCAGAAGAATTACAGGCACACAGTAATGCCGTTTCTATCAGGCTCAAAAATGCAGAGATATAGTATGAAAAAAGATATAGACAAACTTATTCGCGGTAATATTAAAAAGTTGGTACCCTATTCATCTGCCAGGGATGAATACAGTGGTACGGATGCCACATTGCTGGATGCAAATGAGAATCCTTACAATGCACCCTACAATCGTTACCCGGATCCGCATCAGACTTTGCTGAAACAGCAGATCAGTAAACTGAAAGGTATTGATCCGGTACAGCTTTTCATTGGCAATGGTTCCGATGAGGCCATCGATCTGTTATTCAGGATCTTTTGTGAGCCAGGAAAGGACAACGCCGTTTCAATTGATCCCACGTACGGCATGTACCAGGTCGCCGCCGATATAAATGATGTTGATCTGAAAAAAGTGCCGCTCATTAATGATTTTGAGTTGGATATCAACGGACTACAGGATGCCTGTGACGATCATACCAAACTGCTATTCATATGTTCACCCAACAATCCAACTTCCAATTCATTCGATCCGGAAAAAATCATTGGTCTGGCGGAAAAGCTCAATGTGATTGTAGTTGTGGATGAGGCCTATATAGATTTTAGTCGGCGCGAAAGTCTGAAATCCCAGGTTGCCGCATTAAACAACCTGGTCGTGCTTCAGACTTTTTCAAAAGCGTGGGGGCTGGCAGGCATCCGATTGGGATTTGCGATTGCAGCTCCGGAAATCATTAGTTTTATGGGCAAAGTGAAATATCCGTATAACCTTAATATGCTGACCATGGATTTTGCCATGAAATCACTTGAAAATCAAGATAAAGTGAATCAGTGGATTGAAAATATCCTGAAGGAAAGGTCATCACTGGAACGAAAGCTGAAGCGGTACCGTTTTGTGGAAAAGGTGTATCCTTCTGATGCAAATTTTCTTTTGGTGAAGGTTCGGAAACCCAAGAAAGTATACAACTATCTGATTGAAAAGAAAATAGTTGTACGTGACCGGTCAAATATTGAATTGTGTGAAGGAAGCCTCAGAATAACGGTCGGAACCATTCTGGAGAATAAGAAATTGGAAAAAGCTTTGATGCAATATCAGCGTGATTTTGTTGAATCATGTGAAGTGTAGATATATGAATGGTTTATAACACATAATAATGAAGCAAAAAGTACTATTTATTGATCGCGACGGAACACTGCTCATCGAGCCTCCTGTGGCTTACCAGGTGGATTCGCTTGAAAAGCTGGAATTTTATCCGGGTGTCTTTAGAAATCTTTATCTGATTAGAAAAACAACAGATTATCAGCTTGTTATAGTTTCTAACCAGGACGGACTCGGAACTTCAGCCTATCCGGTTAAAAGATATGAGAAAGTGCAGCAGAAGATCGTTACCTCTTTTAGAAATGAGGGAATTGAATTTGATGATATTTTTATTGATCCTTCGGTGCCTGAGGACAATTCTCCCAACCGGAAACCGGGTACGGGTATGTTGAAAAAATATATGGACGGAACATATGACCTGGAAAACAGTCTTGTTATTGGTGACAGACTTACCGATATTCAGCTTGCGAAGAACCTTGGGGCCAGGGGAATATTAATTGGACCTTCCTCAATGAGCAAAGACATTGCTGATGCTGACCTCAACGATCATTGCGCGCTTGTAACTGAAAATTGGGATGATGTTTATAAATACATCAGGTCTTCAATTAGAAGCAGTATTGTTGAAAGTTCAACCAGTGAGACCAACATAAGAGTACAGCTTTCACTTGATGGGAATGGCAGATCAGAAATTTCAACCGGACTCGGATTTTTCGATCACATGCTAGAGCAGATAGCCAGGCACGGCAATTTTGATTTGCAGGTGCAGGTCAAAGGGGACCTTCATGTAGACGAACATCACACAATTGAAGATGCAGCTATAGCCCTCGGTGAAGCTTTCAGACGGGCTCTTGGAGAGAAGAAAGGAATACAGCGCTATGGTTTTACACTGCCAATGGATGATTCACTGGCTGCTGTTGCTGTTGATTTTTCTGGCAGATCATGGCTGACCTGGGATGCAGAATTCAAGCGGGAAAAAATTGGTGATGTCCCAACGGAAATGTTTTATCATTTTTTTAAATCATTCTGCGATGCTGCAAAATGTAATTTAAATATTAAATCCGAAGGCAATAACGAGCACCATAAGATCGAATCGATTTTCAAGGCTTTCAGCAAAGCAGTGAAAGGGGCTGTGGGCTTTGACCCGGACAATGATCAATTGCCCAGTACAAAAGGTAAATTATAAGACCATGGATGTAGTGATCATTAAATACAATGCAGGTAACATACGATCGGTTGATTTTGCTTTGAAAAGGATGGGTATTGAAGCAGAGATTACTGATGATATACAGCGCATATATGCTGCAAAGAAAGTGATCTTTCCGGGAGTTGGTGAAGCGTCGGGTACCATGAAGTACTTAATGGAAAATGGGCTGGATAAGGTTTTGAAGCGTCTTTCGCAACCGGTTCTTGGAATTTGTCTTGGGCAGCAGTTGATGTGTGAATGGTCGGAAGAGGGCAATACGGATTGCATTGGCATATTTGATCAGCCCGTATTAAAATTTCCTCCTCAGGACAAGGTGCCCCACATGGGCTGGAACCAGCTTCTAAATCCTGTGGGGCCTCTTTTCAAAAACGTGCAGGAGGGAGCGTATGCATATTTTGTTCATTCATATTATGTCCCGGTATGCGATGATACGGTTGCTGAATGTGATTACATCAACCGGTTCAGCGCTGCAATGCACAAAAATAATTTTTATGCCACACAGTTTCATCCTGAAAAGAGCGGAGAGACAGGCCAGAGGGTACTTGAAAACTTTATTTCTCTATGATTGATATTATACCTGCTGTTGATATTATTCAGGGGAAGTGTGTCAGACTGACCCAAGGTGATTATTCACTAAGAAAGGAATATGGGGATCCACTGGATATGGCTATGAAATACCAGGATCACGGAATATCCCGTTTACATTTCGTAGACCTTGACGGCGCTAAGGAAGGCAAGGTGATCAACTTCAGGGTACTTGAAAAAATTGCAACAAGAACTTCACTTGTAATAGATGCAGGAGGAGGCCTTAAAAGTAATGAAGACCTTCATATTGTATTTGAATGCGGAGCAAAAATGGCAACAGGGGGAAGTGTAGCTGTAAAGGATCCTGAAACATTTGAGAGCTGGTTGGAAAAATATGGGCCGGGAAAGATCATTCTGGGAAGTGATTTTAAGGACGGAAGAATTGCTGTATCCGGGTGGCAAGAGAATTCAGAGGAATCCCTGATCCCTTTTCTTGAGAGGTGGATTGACCGTGGCATTAAAAAAACAATTTGCACTGATATAAGCAGAGACGGGATTCTGCAGGGGCCTTCAGAAAGGACCTATGTTCAAATAATGAAACAATTTCCTGGACTTTATCTTGTTGCCAGTGGTGGCGTATCAGGTTTAGATGACGTTTATTCACTGGAAAAAGCAGGGATACCTGCAGTAATAATAGGAAAAGCAATATACGAGGGAAGAATTGATCTGAAGGAACTCGAACGCTTTAATTATTAAAAGATGCTTGCAAAAAGAATAATACCGTGCCTGGACATTCGTGATGGGAAGACCGTCAAAGGAGTCAATTTTTTGGATATCAAGGAGGTAGGTGATCCGGTTGAACTTGGTGCTAAATATGCCATGGATGGGGCAGATGAGCTTGTATACCTTGATATAACTGCATCACATGAAAAAAGAAAACTTTTTTCAGAGTTGGTTCAGAGGATTGCAGCAAATCTGAACATACCTTTTTCTGTAGGAGGCGGAATAAATGAATTGAGAGATGCTGATATTCTACTGTCAGCAGGTGCAGATAAAGTCTCCGTTAACAGTGCTGTTGTAAGGGATCCTGAGCTTGTGGATCAAATCGCCAGGGGTTATGGAAGTCAGTTCGTTATCGTTGCAATTGATGCCAAACTTGAAAAAGGAAGGTGGCAAGTATACATAAATGGAGGGCGCCAGCCTGTCAGTAAAGAACTATTCACATGGGCCAGGGAAGTCCAGGAACGTGGTGCTGGAGAAATTCTCTTTACTTCGATGAACCATGACGGTACTAAAAATGGTTTTGCATGTGATGCCCTGAAGGAATTATCAGAAATCCTTTCAATACCTGTAATTGCTTCGGGCGGGGCGGGCACAGAAAAGCATTTTGAGGATGTGTTTAAATCAGGAAAAGCAGATGCAGCGCTTGCAGCCAGTATCTTTCATTACAATGAAATACCCATTCCAAAATTGAAAAATTATCTGAAAGAACATCATATAAACGTTAGATAAATTATTATGGATTTTAAAAAAATGAACGGGCTGGTTCCGGTTGTCGTCCAGGATGCCGTTACTTCAAAGGTACTTATGGTAGGATTTATGAACGAAGAGGCCTATGAAAAAACCAGGCAGGACAGACGTGTTACTTTTTACAGCAGAACCAGAAAGCGGTTGTGGACAAAGGGGGAAGAAAGTGGTAATTATTTAAATGTCAGAGATATAATGGAGGATTGTGACAATGATACCTTACTGATTAAAGTCGTTCCTGAAGGTCCGGTTTGCCATACTGGCGCTGATACTTGTTTTTCAGAAGTCAATAAAGCCGGTATTGATTTCCTCGATCAATTGCAGAATATTATAAAAGCCAGGAAATCAGAGATGCCGGAGGGAAGTTACACTTCAGAATTATTTAAGTCTGGTATCAACAGGATCGCTCAGAAAGTAGGGGAGGAAGCTGTTGAACTCATCATCGAATCAAAAGACAACAACCGCGAACTGTTACTCAATGAATCAGCAGATTTGCTCTATCATCTGCTTGTTTTGTTTACCCAAAAAGGGTACGAGCTTTCAGATGTTGTCAAAATATTGGAGAATCGGCACAAATAATGCTGTTGATCACCAGATCTCTGCCCTTGAATTTTCACTAAAACTCATCCAGGGTTTTTCTGATGATCTCAACAGATTCCATGAGTTGTTCTTCTGTAATAATGAGCGGAGGAGCAAATCTGATAATATGTTCGTGTGTGGGTTTGGCCAGCAAACCGTTATTTTTCAACGCAACACATACATCCCATGCAGTTTTTTCGTTCTTTGGTTCTATTACAATGGCATTCAGGAGGCCTTTGCCACGAACAAGATTGACCATCGGGTGTTCTATTTTCTTTAATTCCTCTCTGAAGATCTTACCAAGCTTATCCGCATGTTCAGCAAGTTTTTCTTCTTCAATAACTTCAAGAGCAGCAATGGCTACTTTAGCTGCGAGCGGATTGCCACCGAATGTTGAACCATGTTCACCTGGTTTTATTACAAGCATAATATCATCATCTGCAAGAACGGCTGAAACAGGATAAACACCGCCAGACAGTGCTTTACCAAGAATTAGAATATCCGGTCTTACGTTTTCATGATCGCAGGCAAGGAGTTTGCCTGTTCTTGCGATGCCTGTCTGAACTTCATCAGCAATGAAAAGCACATTTTTCTTCCTGCAAAGTTCATAGGCAGTGCTCAAATACCCGTCATCAGGGACATATACACCGGCTTCCCCCTGTATCGGCTCAACCAGGAAACCTGCTACATTTGGATCTTCAAGTGCTTTTTCCAGTGCGGGAATGTCGTTATACGGAACCACCTCAAAACCCGGGGTATATGGACCGTACCCTTTGTAGGAATCAGGATCAGTTGACATTGAAATTATTGTTATTGTCCTTCCATGAAAATTACCTTCGCATACAACAATCTTCGCTTTATTTTCAGGGATCCCTTTTTTCTCATAAGCCCATTTGCGGCAAAGCTTCAATGCTGTTTCATCACCTTCGGCGCCGGAGTTCATGGGCAACACCTTATCATATCCGAAGAATTTGGTCACATACTCTTCAAATTCTCCCAGCACATTGTTGTAGAAAGCTCTTGATGTAAGCGTTAGCTTATTGGCCTGTTCTGAAAGGGCATTGATGATCTTTGGGTTGCAATGTCCCTGGTTTACTGCAGAGTAGGCAGAAAGAAAATCATAGTATTTATTTCCTTCCACATCCCATACGTTAATACCTTCTCCTCTTTCAAGCACAACGGGTAAAGGATGGTAATTGTGAGCTCCGAATTTCTCTTCTCTTTTAATGTAATCTTGCGTTTTCATGAAATAAAGGTTTTACTTTTACTAAAATCAGGTGGTAAAGTTAATGTAAACATAAAGTTTTCAATCATGTTGCGAAAAAAAGATTTAATGAATCTTCAACATATTATTTGGTTATAAGAACCTTCAGTTCTTTTTCTTGTTACAAATATTAAAGACTGCAATATGAAATTGAACAGCATAATTTCAGAAAGATGGAGCCCGGTGGCATTTTCTAAAAAGGTTCCGGATGATGATACCATTCAGCTTTTATTCAGGGCTGCTTCAAGGGCGCCTTCAAGTTTTAATGCGCAGCCATGGAAATTTATTTATGGCATTAAGGATGTGGATACGATGTACGGGTATTTGTTTGATCTGATCAATGATTCCAACCAGAAATGGGTAAAAACAGCACCCATGCTGGCACTGGGTATAGTGGAAACAGTGCCACCGGGAAGAACTTCATTGAACCGTTTTGCATGGTATGATACCGGTATGTCTGTGGGCAACCTCCTTGCACAGGCAACAGATATGGGGTTGTATGTGCACCAGATGGGAGGATATGATCATGAAAAAGCAAGAAAGGTGCTTAATCTTTCGAACGTACATGAACCTGCAGCGATGATAGCAATAGGTTATAAAGGTGATCCTGATCAGCTGCCACGCGAGATTGCTGAACGCGAAAACAAAAGGCAGGGAAGGAAATCAGTGTCAGAATTTGTTACTAAAAATCCATTCTGATCAGAAGCGCGCGGTAATTTTTGCATTGAATCTCCTGCCTGTAAGGTAATTTGGAACACCGTACTGGGCAGAGATTCCACTTTGATTGGAAGTTGTCCGGATCCAGGTGTATGATGCCTCATTTCTGATTCCCAACAGGTTGAAAACTTCCGCGCTCAGCCAGATTGTGGAAAAGTGCCTGAAGGGATTGGATATATTTAATTGTTGATCTTTTCGCTTCAGGCTTTTGGAAAAACCAAGATCAACCCTCCTGTAGGGCTTCATCCTGTAGGTTGTATAATACCTGTCTTCATCGGGATGACTTAATGGCAGACCGGTGCCAAAGAAAGCACTCAGTGTGACCTTGTAATCGGGATTGTTGGGGAGGTAATCCTGGAAATATACACCTGCGGTAAAAAGCTGATCTGTAGGCCTGGAGTAATAACCTGCATCTTCATATACCTTCTTACCGTCAATGGTAACTGCTATGGAATCTCCGGGGATATCTTCCCGGGTTTGCATCAACGATGCTGTGAACCATGATTCTGCATCGGGGACGAATTCACCATTTAGTTTAATATCAATCCCGGTTGCATAGCCGGATGCTATATTTTCACCTGCATACTGGATGCGTACATTTTCTATTTTGAAAGGAATCAGATCGCTGAGCCATTTGTAATACATTTCCGCGGTTAACTTAAATGGGCGGTCCCAGGCTGTAAAAATATAGTCACCCCCAAAAAGGACATGAATGGATTTTTGAGGCTTTATGTCATAATTGATCCTGTCATCTGACATGCGCATTTCCTTGTAGAAAGGGGGTTGAAAATAATATCCCCCGGACAGATGGAACATTATGTCCTTTTCCCAGTAAGGCTGCAAGCTGATCGTCATCCTGGGGGATGGCATGAAGGTTTTGTTGAAATTCCAGACAGAGCCGCGAAATCCCATGGTAAGAAAATATTCTGCATATCTGGTGGTTAACTCCCAGGTATCCTGAATAAAAGCATTTATAAGATCATAGTTGATGCGGTTCTCTGCCCTTCTTTGATCCACCAGGGCTATTTCATTCCCGCTATTTGGAATTGAATAACCTGCTGAATCAACCATCTCCCATTCGCTGATCCTGTCATAGAAATCCTGGTACTGGTATTTAATTCCCCATTTCAATGTATGGTTGGCAAGCAGGAGCTTACCAAGGTGGGAGCCGGAAAGTACATATGCATCCAGGTAATTCCTGGCGTGGTTGTGTAGACTTCCCACTGCGAGGTTCAGGATGCTGTCACCAAATGTTTCTGATCCAGCTGTATTGTCAAGTTCATTGATCCAGTATTGCCCTTTTATATCAAATGTTTCCCGCTCTATTGTCTGGAATGCATTAAAAATGAATTTTAAGCTCAGGTTGCTGGCGGGCTTGATATGGAGTGATAAAGCCCCCAAATAGGTGTTAAACTGGTCGAGTTCCTGTCCATCGTAATATATCCTCAGGTTGAAGGGAAGTTGTTCGGTTCCAAATTCCGTATCCCTTGTTTTAGGAATGAACAGATATTTGTTGGAAGAGTAATTTCCCAGGAATGACAGTTCTACTTTTCTCGAAAATCGATAGGTTATCAACGACTGAAGATCTGAAAACCAGGGATTGTAATCACCACTTGTTTCAAGAGTATTAAGCAGGTATGAAGTTGTTTTGTACCTGTATCCCGCCAGGTAACTGAATTTTTTGTTCCTGGAGGACCCTTCGAAATGTAAGGATGCACCCAACAGGCTTAGCGAGGTTGATCCACGGAATTTATCGGGTCTTTTGTAGGTAATATCAAGTGCAGAGGACATCTTGTCTCCATATCTCGCATCGAATCCTCCTGCAGAGAAACGAATAGAAGAGACGAGATCTGAATTCACGAAGCTCAATCCTTCCTGTTGACCGGAGCGCACGAGAAAAGGCCTGTAGATCTCAATATCATTGACATATATCAGGTTTTCATCGAAATTACCACCACGGACGGAATACTGTGAACTTAATTCGTTATTGGAACTCACTCCCGCCTGTGACTTAATAATTGCCTCAATTTTCCCCGTTGTACTGGGCATATAATCCAGGTCCTTTACATCAATGTTCTGGAAGGTACTTGCGCGATCCTGCCTGGCACTTACAGATATTTCATCGATGGTCTTGACCTGCTGTCTGAGTACCACCTTTATTTCCTTGGTTTCCCCAGGCTGGAGTTTGTACTCAACGACTTCAGGCTCATAACCGATACAGGAAATGTTCAATTGCACATTAACCCCTGCAGGAACTTTGATCTCAAAGAATCCTGCAGAGTTTGTCATGGTTCCTTCGTTTGTGTTCATTACAGCAACATTGGCCAAATCGATGGGCCTTTCGAGCGAATCAATGATATGACCCAACAATATTGCATGATCCTGTCCAATGATAAAGTTGACAGGAAGGAAAAATGACAATATGATCAGAATGCTTTTTTTCATTCACAAGTCCAAACAAAGAAATAACTGATGATGCGCCTCAATAATTGTATTTTTGGAAAGGAATCTTGCTTAATCATCCCGCTTAAAGTCGCCTCTTTTTATTGCATCAAAGAATTCAGCCCACCTGATGGGGTCAAAAATTGTGTAATATGGATACTGGCCTTCGTAATACAATTGATTGTATTGTTGCTGCATTACCTCCCTGAAGTTCATGGTAGGTGTGGACACGGCATCTCCCATCTTAATCTGGGTTTTTATCAGTGCTATGTTTTTCATCGCCCTTTGTTCGTCATCACCTGGCGTTTCCATGGAAATGAAGGCCTCTTTAAATTCTGCATATGTTTTCCATGGGTAGATTTTCACTTCCGACAATTTAAATGTGTCGCTTACCATAAATATATCTGATGGATAATGGGTAACCGTCAGACTATCAGGGATGATATGAATGGTAGGTTTGTACCCGATATGACTGAAAATTACTGTATCATTCGGCTGAACAACAAATGAAAATAACCCCCTGCCATCTGCTGTGGTGCCCCTCTCTTTATTCAGTATCACAATGTTCGCATGACCAACAGGAACATGCTCCAGGTTTCTTATGATCCCGGAAAATTGTATCAGTTTTTCATCGCTTCTGCCACCGAAAAAAAACTGACCGGAAAGCGAACCAGCAGAAAATACAAGGAAAAATGCAGAAAATAATACGACCCGCAGATACCGCATAAAAATTGAAATATTGTCCAAAAATAACTAAAAAAAACAGTTATGCTTCTTATCCCTTATGAGATCAACTAAATTTGTATTTTATTAACACTTGTTGAAGCGAAATGATCATGATCTATCAGAAGGAAATAACTGTACATACAAATGGAAGGGGCTACCACCTCATTACACAAAGAATCCTCGATCACCTGGATGAGATGCCTGAAAAAGGCTTGCTCCATCTTTTTGTTAAGCATACCTCTGCAGGATTGACCCTGAATGAGAACGCAGATCCTTCGGTACGGGTTGATTTTGAAAGTTTCATGAATGAGCTTGTACCTGAAAACCATCCTGTATACACGCACACATTGGAAGGACCGGACGATATGCCAGCACATTTGAAGGCCTCTCTTATCGGTAATGAGTTGTCGGTCCCCATAACAGATCACAAGCTTAACCTTGGCACCTGGCAAGGTGTGTATTTATGTGAGTTTCGTAACTTCAGCAGTGCAAGGAAAATTGTTATTACGGTATATTCCTGACAGATGCTGAACAATATAAATCAACACATATTATTTTATATAATTTAGGCTTTAAATATTAAGTATACCAAATATGAATAAACTTGTACTGTTGGGGGATGAAGCCATAGCTAAAGGGGCATTGGATGGAGGTATATCAGGTGTCTATGCATACCCGGGCACACCTTCCACGGAGATTACTGAATACATCCAGCAATCTCCTGAGGCCCTTGAAAATGGCATTCACTCTGAATGGTCGGCCAATGAGAAAACAGCCATGGAGGCAGCGCTTGGAATGTCCTATGCAGGGAAGCGATCCATGGTATGCATGAAGCATGTGGGTTTGAACGTGGCTGCTGATGCATTTATTAATGCAGCCATAACAGGCATTAACGGTGGATTGGTCGTTGCTGTTGCCGACGATCCCTCTATGCACTCCTCTCAAAATGAACAGGATTCCAGGTTCTACGGGAAGTTTTCAATGATTCCGGTGCTTGAGCCTTCAAATCAGCAGGAATGCTATGATTTTGCACACAGTGCTTTTGAATTGTCGGAAAAATATAAATTGCCTGTGATGTTAAGGGTTACTACCCGTCTTGCACATTCGCGATCGGTAGTAAAGTTAAAACAGAAGGAACCTCAGAAAGAACTGAGTATACCTGAAGACCCTACACAATTTATACTCCTGCCTGCTTTCGCAAGAAAAAGATATAAGGGATTGCTAAGTATGCAGGAACAATTGGAGAATGATGCTGAAATTAGTGGCTTTAACAGGTTTATTGATAACAATGATCATTCAAAGGGAGTTATTGCATGCGGTATTGCTTACAACTATTATCTGGAAGTCAGTGACCATTTTCAACTCAAATACCCCGTACTGAAAATTTCACATTACCCGGTTCCGGGGTCCATGATTAAAAAACTGGCAGACCAGACAGATGAGCTTATTATTTTTGAAGAGGGTTACCCCTTGCTTGAAGAATCGATCAAAGGAGGTTTGCCATCAAAATACAGTATTAAAGGAAGATTGGATGGTACGGTTCCCCGGGATGGTGAATTAAATCCCCAGATCGTTGCAAAGGCCATGAATCTGCAATATGGGGACGGACCGAAAGTTCCTGATATTGTTGCAAATAGGCCTCCCGCATTGTGCAAAGGCTGTAGTCATATTGACATGTACAATGCATTGAATGAGGCCTTGCAACCTTATGGACCGGGCCGGGTATTCTCAGATATAGGCTGTTACACACTTGGGGCGCTCCCTCCTTATAATGCAATTAATTCATGTGTCGACATGGGGGCTTCGGTCACAATGGCAAAAGGAGCTTCCGATGCAGGTCTCAAACCATCAGTGGCTGTAATTGGAGATTCAACCTTTACACATTCAGGTATGACAGGACTGCTCGATGCAATTGTTGAATCAACTCCGGTTACGGTGATCATCAGCGATAATTCTACGACAGGTATGACAGGGGGTCAGAAATCCCATGCAACAGACCGGCTTTACAACATTTGTAAAGGTCTTGGCGTGGAAGAAGATCATATTATTGAGATCAATCCGTTAAAGAAGTACCATGAAAAGAATACCGGTATAATTTCAAAGGAACTGCTGTATGAAGGTGTTTCAGTGATCATTTCAAAGAGGGAATGCATCCAGACAGCATCCAGAAAAAAGAAGGCTTCAACAGGAAATTAATCGCAAAATCAAATTGATTATGAACCGAGCCATGACAGAATTATTAACTCAATATATGACAATTTAGATATTGATGCTATGGAGGCCTCATGTTATTTTCATTACCTTTTACGAACAATGGTGCATAAGGGTTTCTCTTGTGGCGTTAGGTTTCTTTGATAAATTATCATGGCGATTTTCCCCGAAATAGTTCTGGGCAGGCTATTTGACATATAAAAGATTAAATAATATACGAATGAAAACAGATATTATATTGGCAGGAGTGGGAGGACAGGGCATATTATCAATTGCCGCAGTGATAGGAATGGCTGCAATGAACAGTAGACTTCATGTGAAACAATCGGAGGTACACGGGATGAGCCAGAGGGGCGGAGCAGTGCAATCGCACCTGAGGCTGTCGGATAAAGACATACATTCTGATTTGATTCCGGCAGGTGCTTGTGACCTGATCCTGTCGGTGGAACCAATGGAATCACTGCGATACCTTCCCTTCCTTGATGAATCGGGATGGCTAATAACCAATTCAAAACCATTCATTAATATACCATCTTATCCCGATCTTGAAATGTTGTACTCTGAAATTAATAGTGTATCAAACAGTATATTGTTGGATGCAGATGATATAGCAAAGGAAATCGGGTCACGAAAAGTATCGAATATTGTAATGCTGGGAGCTGCGTCATCCTTTCTACATGTAGATTTCAATGCATTGGAGGATAGTGTCCGCCATATTTTTGGCAGAAAGGGAGATGAATTGGTAAAAATGAATATCGATGCACTGATAGCTGGTAAAAATGCAGCTGCTAAAGTTTTGAAATAGTAATGCAATAATTGAATAAGGAAATATATGTTAACTACTAAAGATAAAAGACAGATTAGAGATTATGGCGCTGAACCTGAAATCACCGAAAGACAGCTTAAGAGATTCAAGGAAGGATTTCCCTTCACTGAATTAGTCGGGCCCGCTTCAATAGACAGCGGAATTGCTGCATACAATGAAGATGAAAAAGGTGAACTGGCAGTTTATTTTGATAAGCGAAAAGAAGAGCACGATATATGCAGGTTTGTGCCGGCATCAGGTGCTGCAACAAGAATGTTTAAATCATTGTACGAAAAAAGGGAGGAGCTTGTAGGGAGGACCAGGCAGGATCAAATAAACCATATAGCCTCAAATCCCTTGATAAATGATTTCTTTAACAGTCTCAATAAATATCCATTTTACAGGGAACTTGGATTGGAGGGCAATGAGCCGCCAGATAAAATACTGGATATGATACTTGGAAACAAGGGGTTAAATTATGGAGCGCTGCCAAAGGGATTGATCAGTTTCCATGATTATGGCGATATCAGCAGGACTGCTTTCGAGGAGCACTTGCATGAAGCGGCCAGGTTGATAGGTGAAGGTGACAGAGTAAAGCTTCATTTTACTGTTTCAGAGGAACATTTTGATGATTTCAGGTCATTGGAAAAAGCTGTTGTTCCTGCACTTGAAAATGCCTACCAGGTGCAATTTGATATAACCTATTCTTTTCAAAAGCGCAAAACAGATACCATAGCAGTGGATCTTAAGAACAGGCCATTTCGTGATGAGGATGGGAAGATCGTATTTCGTCCCGGGGGACATGGAGCATTACTTGAAAATTTAAACGATCTCAACAGTGATATTATTTTTATTAACAACATTGATAACATTTCACCTGATCGAAACAGCGATAACAGGATACTTAATAAGAAAATGCTGGGTGGTATCCTGTTGAAGGCGCGATCAGATGTTAACGAGTTAATGCAGGAGATAGCCAAACCTGAAGGGAATCATTTTTTTGATAAGGCAATTGACTGGCTGAAAAATAAGGCGTATGTTGATATCCCAAATGATTATAATTCATGGCCCGATGATCATAAGCGACAGTGGGTGACACAAAAACTGGACAGGCCCTTAAGGGTATGTGGTATGGTGAAAAATGAGGGAGAACCGGGTGGGGGACCGTTCTTTACAAAGAACCGGGAAGGGGAGGTCTCCCTGCAGATCGTAGAACCTTCACAGGTAGATCAGTACAATGAGCATCAGTTAAATTTGTTCCGTCGATCCAGTCATTTTAACCCGGTGGATTTGGTCTGCAGTATCAAAAGACAAAATGGACGGAGTTATAATCTGTCGGATTATGTAGATCACGATACAGGTTTTATTTCAATTAAATCAGTGAAGGGAAAAGATTTGAAAGCCCTTGAATTACCAGGGTTATGGAACGGTTCGATGGCAGGGTGGATAACAATTTTTGCTGAGATTTCTTCCGATACATTTACTCCGGTAAAGACCATATTCGACCTGATAAGGCCGGCGCACAACAAGCCCTAATTAGTCTGTCCATAATGTCCGTTTGCTGCGTTACGCTCGTCGGTAAATTGCTCATCCCGATAATATATCGGGACTCCGCATTTCCCAACTTCGCAGGACTTGCAAACGAACATTATGATCCAGCCACCCCAACTTTATTGACAAGCACTAATTAACGCACAGCAATGTCCAGCCCTCAATCCAGTTTTCAGAGCCGAAAGCTCCTTTATAAGTGACTTTTTCAAACCAGTTGCTGTTATAAGGGGCCATGTTTTCAAAAACGGTGTTGTCGGGCATTAATTGAAAAGCTGTGCCTTGTGCATTCAGTGGATTCCCGGTGAGATTTCCCCAGCTTTGAATTGAGTCCTGCAACTCAGCATTTTCAGCATAAAAGTGATCGTTGAGTTCATTGTAACAAAAAATTTTTATTGTTGAATGTGATTCGTCGAAAAATATACAATTTTCTATGGTCAGAGATCCATTCCTGAACATTGAATAGACATCCCCGGTTGATTCAGAATGCAAGATTGCAATTCCGGATCCGGTATGAACGAATATGGAGTTCTTGATGTGAGCAGCGCCATAACTTGTAAAGTCTATAGCAGGTATGAGCAGGTTCTCCTGATCTCCGATGAGGGTCACATTATATAAGGATGGAAAAGCATCAGGCAGGATCTGCAGGAGCTGCAGGCCTCCTGAACACTCAATACCTCGATCGGAATTTTCATTGTTCAATCCCAGCAGGAACTGGCATTTGCCCCTGTAGCCCAGGTCAATATCAAATGCATCGTCATCACAATTGGAGATCACAATATTCCTGAGGTTTACTGTTCCTCCAAAAATTTCCAGACCATCATCTTCATTTGAAATTACTTCGATATGATCAATAATGGTCTGACGTCCCACTCCGCCAAGGGTGAGTCCATTTATTTCATTCCCCTCTCCAATGTTTGTGCCTCCGTGTCTTATCGATACATACCTCAATATCCCTGAATTATCGTCTTCATCAATTCCTCCGAATACACCCCTTGGTTCACTGACAGGTATTCCTTCAATCATCGCTTCACCCGATTCGGTGTTGACAGGTGCATTTCCAAGGATGATAAGACCACCCCACAATCCTCTTGCTTCCTTGGGAACACTGCCTTTGAGATCATCTCCTTCAGCAGTAAAGATAATAGGCTCAGTATTGTTGCCTTCTGCAATAATCCTTCCCCCTCTTGCAACAATAAGGGCGCTGGAGAGGGAACCCTGTCCTGTCTTTGCCCTGATCACGGTACCGGGTTCAATGGTGAGCGTCTGTCCGTCATTCACAAAAACAAATCCGCTGATAAGATAGCTTTTATCGCTGGTCCATGTGACAGATCCCGTACCACCTCCAAGATCTGTAACCACATCAATTTCATCAATATAGAAATTGCTTTCTCTGCAGCTGCCCATCAGCATGGTAATTAGAAAGAGTGCTATTGCATATTCTTTATTCATTTAGAAATTCACTTCAAGATGTAAAAACAACAATTGTTCCTTTTCTCCATTTGCAGCGTATTCATACCAGTCCTGGTAATCAAAAGTCACATGCACCTTGCTGACCGGTGTGAATTGAATGCCTCCTATTGCTGCACTGCCATCGTTTGCAAGGTTCCATGGAATCTCTGTGGCACCAACTATATTAGAGTACAAATGGTCATAGCGCAGGAATATTTCCCATTTTTCTGAAAATACAAAGGTGCTGTAAAAGGAGTATCCATAACGGTCGCGGTTTAGGTTTGACTGGAAATTCATTTGATAGTTAAAATCTCCACCTATCCGGAAATTTTCGTTCCTGTATCCAGCAAATCCGGTAAAGGTCATTTGGGGAACCTGTGTCAGAAAAATGGAATAATATCCTCTTAATGTAATTGAAGGCAGGGGATTGTATGTAATTCCCCAGCCGGCTTTATAAATGTTGTCTCTCTGCGGACTGGTGTAACCTTCACCATTTGACACAATGATATCGGATTCAAGGTTATCCGCAAAACTATACCTTACACCCAGGCCGAGGTCCGCACTTGGACCAAACCTGTATTCATCAAGGAATGACCTGTACATGTACCTGTATCCCCAGGACCTTTCCTGGACCTTGAATTGCAGCATATCGAACAGACCGGCCCAGACAGTCAGGTCATTTCTACTATATGTCAGACCAGCATTTTTGAAATATGCATATCTTCTGAGCCTGCTGTATTCCGAGAGATCATCCGGACTTCCGATATCCAATTTTATATTTGCAGAGAAATATTCTCCCAGTTGTTGTTCATAACCGAAATAGGCGCGTGTTATCGCAAACGCAGTTTTCCTGTTTGCATTATCTAAACTAAAATGAAAATTACTGAATATCTTCCCGGAAACAGTGCCATTCCCAAGATACTCCTCGTTCGTTTCCTGGGCATTAACCTTCAGTGTTAAGATTGTCGTTATCAGGATTAAAGCAATCGGTCTCATTAATAAAATGTATTGTTGAGGTGCAATATGGTTGTATTGATTCCGGAATTAAAAATATGAGATTGCTTTGAAAAAACGGTCAAGATTCGGATTGAATTAATAATATTTTTTCACATGTTCCTGTTAATGACCATTTAAAAAGATGATGCTCAATTTAAATGCCATCCCTAATGATTTATCCATCAATGATTTAAGATCAATTGCAAGCAAAAGTTCAAAGAAATTAAAAAGGATACTTCTATTTTCATAATTAACTGATTTTACTAATTTTACGTTTAATAAAAAATGGATATGAACAGGAATGATTATAAGATCCTTCTTGTAGATGATGAAAAGGACATTCTTGAATTCATTGGTTACAATCTCAGCAACGAAGGGTTTCAGATCTATACTGCCAGCAATGGGGAAGAGGCCCTGAAAATTGCAAGAGAAAAACTTCCGCAACTTGTGCTGCTTGATGTTATGATGCCAGGTATGGATGGCATTGAAACGTGCGAGGAGATAAGGAAGATCCAGGAACTGGAAAATACAATGATTGCATTCTTAACGGCAAGGGGGGAGGACTATTCTCAGATTGCCGGTTTTGAGGCCGGAGGAGATGATTATATTACAAAACCGATAAAACCGAAATTGCTGATCAGCAAGATAAAATCCTTGTTGAAACGATCAAACATTAACAGTAATTTCAATAAAGAACAGTCAGGACATCAATTGGTGTCCGGAGATCTGATAATAGACAAAGAGCGATATATTGTAATTAAGAAAGACAAAGAGATATTTTTTCCCCGAAAGGAATTTGAACTGCTGTCATTGCTTATTTCGAAACCTGATAAAGTATTTTCAAGGGATGAGATTTTTGACAGGATTTGGGGGGATAATATAGTTGTTGGCGACCGGACCATCGATGTACACATCCGAAAACTCAGGGAAAAGCTGGGCGATCAATACATAAAAACCATAAAGGGGATCGGTTATAAATATGTTCAACCTGACTAACTGCATCGCGAGAAATCAAATTCTCCTTCAACACGTGTACAGGTCTATTCAATATTTTCAAACGAATTAACCATTTCTGCATCAGCTTTAATCAACTGGACCACATGCAGAATAAGGTTTTTTGTTTCAGTTAGCATTTCAATATAGGTCATGCTTACTTTTGTGCCTTTTTGCTTCTTCTTCAATATCTTGATCCTGTTTTTTATAATGCCATTGATGGTATTGATCAAAATGTCCCTTTGCTTGATAAAGTCATCCAGATTATTTAGATTTCTGTTCTGCAGCAGTGTAATGCTGAAGTTAAAGAATTCGTTGATCTGATCGTTAAATGCCTTCAATTCCTTGCTTTGTTCCTGATCCAGTGAGTGATTGTTGTCGAGATGATTAAAGGCAGGGAATATAATGTGATTGAGTGCATTGGATGATTCTTTCAGATGGTCGATCACTTGTACATAGTAATGCCCGCTTTCCAGTTCGTTCTCCCTGAAGACCTTCAGGGTGTCGGCAACAGATTCCTTGATTGATTTGATGCTTTTGTTTAATTTTTTAGCCTGTTTCTTAATGGATTTAAGTTCACTGTGGTCTTCCTTGGAAAAACTGTCAAAGGTCAGGAAAAGCAGCTTGGATATTTCTATGATGGAGCTCTTAACTTCACTTTCACAATTGGAAAGAACTTCAACTGATTCAGTGACCTTTCCATTTTCCTTTTTATTATTATCTTCAACGCGTTTTTTGTGAAAAGCGTGGGTTCTGATCAGAATAAATATTGATATGGCTATAAGTACAAGTATCACCGGGAATTTTCCGAAATAGATAAGTGTGGCAATAAGAAATGAAACTGTAAATGCTGTGACCGCAGTGAAGAACCATCCTCCAATAACAGTCAGCATACCGGAAATCCTGTAAACTGCGCTTTCTCTGCCCCAGGCACCGTCAGCAAGGGAGGTCCCCATCGCCACCATAAAAGTTACATACGTTGTTGAAAGGGGAAGTTTGAGCGAAGTTCCGATCGCAATTAATATGCTGGCTACAACAAGGTTTACCGAGGCCCTTACAAGATCGAATGCAATTTTGTTCGATTTGTACTCATCGGAACTTTTACTGGCATCGAACCTGGTATAAGAAAACTCCCGTAGTGGCCGCGGAGTAATTTTGCCGACAAAGTTGCTGAATTCCAACGTCCTTCTTACAAGAAAACGCGCAATTCCAAAAGATTCAAAACGTTCACTGCCTTCATTTTGCCTGCTGAGATCAATGGTGGTGGCAGTAACCGACTTTGCTTTTTTTGAAAGCCTGAGCGTCAGGACCATGATGAGACCGGCAGCAACAAGAAAAAAGAGGGGAGTATTAACCTTTTCCGTCAAAGCTGTCATCATAAAAGCGTTCGGATCAGAGCCTGAGGCCATAAAGGCTTTAAAAGATGAAAATCCTGCCAGGGGTACACCAATGAAATTCACAAGGTCGTTTCCTGCAAACGCCATCGCTAATGCAAATGTTCCAACCAATACAATAAATTTCAAGATATTGAACCTGGTGAAGAGAATGATCAGTTGAAGTAAAATTGTCCAGCCGGCGAAACTAATCAGCAATATTTGAAATGTATTTTTTTTCAGGTACAAAAGCATTTCATCACTTACGATGGTAGATCCCTTTGCACCTTTGATCAAAAGAAAATAGAGTATGACAGTGATGGCAAATCCTCCCCAGATACCTCCCCAGTATTTATAGTTCCGCATGATATTGAATGAGAAAGCAAACCTGACCAGTGCCATGATAATCACCCCCACAGTAAATGCAATGATCACGGAAAGAAAGATACCAGCTATGATCAGCATGGCACTGTCGGTATTGATAAAAGTTGACATGTTCGAATATTCGCCATTCGATCCCAATATTTTGAACAATGCAACAGCAACAGAAGCCCCGAGTAACTCAAAAACGATGGAAACCGTGGTTGAAGTTGGCAATCCCACGGTATTAAAGAAATCCAGCAGAAGAATATCCGTCATCATCACTGCCAGGAAGACAATCATTATCTCAGAAAATGCAAACTGGTCCGGGTGGAAAATTCCTTTTCGTGCCACTTCCATCATTCCGTTGGAGAATATGGATCCAACGAGAACACCTATTGCAGCAATGGTAAGTATAATCAGGAAAGGCGCTGCTTTAGATCCAATGGCTGAGTTTAGGAAATTAACGGCATCGTTACTGACACCAACGATCAGATCAGAAATAGCAAGGATGAATAAAACGATTACGATAAGAAGATAGTAAGATTCCATTTTTTAGGTGCTTGTTTTGAAAGTTCAAAATTATCCATTCCCAAATTAGGAAACATTAACCCAGTATTAATTTAAAGTAAACTGGATGTTATCCAATCTTGACAATTCCATCAGAATTTAGACTTTAAATAATACAGAGTTAACATTTTGTTTATCCATCCGAATTAGCTTAGCAAATATATAAACTGTTTTTTATGGACAATAAAAAAAAATCGATATTAATTGTTGATGATGAACAGGATATTCTTGAGTTTTTCTCTTATAATCTGAAGCGTGAAGGATATCAGGTATACAGATCATCCAATGGCAAAGATGCTTTAAAGCAGGTAAAAGAAATAAAGCCGGACCTGGTGCTGCTGGATGTTATGATGCCTGGTATGGATGGTATTGAAGTATGCGAAAAAATCGGTCAGAACAGGATTGTTACCGTAAAAAGTGTCGGTTATAAATTTGATGCATAGAACACCCTTTCACATTTGGTTAAAAGACTTCGGGTAATGAAGACTTCCCGGTTTGCAACAAAAAAAATATTTGATTTTCCGTAACATACAGTAAAAGAGAGATTTATTTCCTGTTCTTTACTCGTATTATAATATTTACTACTTTTATGAAAGAAGTTTGCAGGCATTCTTTAACCTTGCTTTTGTATTGCCACTTCAGATTTTATAAAAACTGGAATCATGAAAACAATAAAAACTATAACAATTGTAGTTGTAATTATTTTGGTTGTTCCTTTGGTTGGATTTACAGGCTGGATTCTTAAAAGAAATACAGCCCTGGATATTATGGTGATCAATAAATCGATGCTTCATTTCGATAGAAGTGAAAATAAATCCCTGAATTATATTCTGAATAAGGAAAAGGTATTTACACCTTTCAATACGAAATATAATTTAAAGAAGGATTATTACGGATTGTTTTGGTTTGGTGATGAATACAATGTCCGATATCCGCGTTTAAAGGATGTTTCGGAGACAGCAGAAAACGTGGATCTTGTATACTATGCAGATGCATACGGGATCAAGGCCTCCCAGATTGGCGGGACTGATAGCAACAGACTTGAATACGGTGGTATCAGCAATACGGATTATACACTTATCAAGGAATTAATGTCAAGAAATAAATACCTGATAGCAGAATGCAGTTTTTTTGGTTCTCCCACTGAACCACTTATCCGCTATAATCTTGAACAATTAACTGACATATATTTCGTTGGATGGCATGGAAGGTATATAAAAAACCTTGCCAATGAGCCGGATTGTGACAGGGAAATGAGTTGCACAGATATGTACAGGGAATATGTTGGTGAGGAATGGAATGCCAAAGGGCCTGGAATTGTCTTCTTTAATCCCGAATCAAAAAGGATACTGGTACTTGAGGAGGGGAAAGATATCCAGTCAACGAACGGACTCATAAAAACCACAAGTGAGGGGGTTGAGAAGTTTGGCTTACCTGAGGAAGTAAACTATTCAGGCTGGTTCACAGTGTTGCATCCCGGAAGAAATAAAACAATCTCTTCGTTTGTGCTAAACCCTACGGAAGAGGGGCATCAAAAATTAAATAAGATGGGAATACCTGATAATTTCCCGGCATTGATCCAGGCAGACAACCATTTCTTTTATCTGGCAGGTGATTTTGGAAAGAACAATGTAAGACTGTTCCCTTCCAGGTTATGGGGGATCAATGATCTGATCAACCTGCCCAGAAAAAGATCCAAGCGTGCTTCAAATTTTTACTATTCTTATTACCAACCATTTGTAACAACAATAATTGATGAGGTAGCTGCACTCAGCAAAGATAAATGAGCACTGAACCGTTAAAAATCAAAACAGCCATAATCCAGGCAGAACTGGTCTGGGAAAATTACATGGCGAACATTCAGAAATTTGATCAATTAATCGGGAATATCAATAGTGATACGGATCTCGTTGTATTGCCGGAAACCTTTTCCACCGGTTTTACAATGAATGTAAAAGACCATACTGATCACGGCAATAAAACGCTGGACTGGATGATCAGAACCGCTCAATTTCACCGGATATATCTTACGGGTAGCATAATAGCTAATGATGAAGGTCGGTATTACAACAGGTTGTACTGGGTGGATCCTATGGGATCGGTTACCTATTACAACAAGCGACATCTTTTCAGGATGGGGGGAGAGGAGCAATACTATTCACCGGGCAATCAGCGTGTAATTGCAAAAATTGGAGATTTCAGGTTTCTGCTGCAAATCTGTTATGATCTTCGTTTTCCTGTGTTTGCCAGGAACAGGAAAGATTATGACGTTATTGTTTATGTGGCCAATTGGCCCATGGAAAGAAAACATGTCTGGGATTCATTACTTATCGCGAGAGCTTTGGAAAACCAATCATACGTAATTGGAGCTAACTGCTGTGGTATTGATGGGGAAGGGGTTGAGAATTGCGGAGCATCATGCATTATCGATGCGAAGGGACAATATAAAACCCGGTTGAAAGATCAACCGGGCATATTGTATTCAGTACTGGATCTGGAAGAGATCACATCATTTCGAAAAAAATTCCCTGTATGGAAGGATGCCGATGATTTTCAGCTAAAGTAATTCCAAAAAGATATAAAGTACTAACAGTTGCAACCATTTTCACCTTGGTCGTCGCAGTCACCATTCTCGCAGTTGTCCTTCCCATGAACATGTCCATGAGATAATTCATCCGGGGTTGCTTCTCGTACTTCAGTAACTTTCCCGGAAAAATAAAGGTCTTTTCCGGCCATGGGATGATTGAAATCCATGGTAATGGCGGATTCTTTTATTTCAATAACTTTTCCATTGAGTCTGTTGCCGGAATTGTCCATCATTGGAATCATATTTCCGGTTTTCAGCATATTGTCATCAATCTTGCCATCCACTTTGAACACATCAATGGGTACATCAACAACAGCATTCTCAACCACAGGTCCGTAGGCTTCTTCAGAATTCAGACCAAAATTGAAACTTTCCCCGGTTTTCTTGCCGTCCAGGTTCTCCTCGAATTTTGGAAGCATTCCTCCAATGCCGTAAATAAAAGTCAATGGCTGGTCAACGGTTACTTTTTCAACCAGCTCACCATTTTCATTGTCCTGCCTTAATTCATAAGTAATTGATACAACTTTTTCCTTTGAAATTTCCATATTTTGCATTTAAATTTCAAACAAAGAAAGTAAATATATCCGAGACTTTAAACCAGTGAGCCAACCTCTTTGGATTATTAACAATATTTTATCATTAATCCCATGCAATGACCTTTTTGGAAGCGCCATCAAAATGATATATTCACCCCGACCCGGTAGGTCGGATTTCTGTAAAGTGAGTAAATGGAGTTATTCAGATTCCACAGGATCATCAGAAAATAGGAGGCGCCGGCCGTTATTTGCTGGTTGAATCCTGCTCCAATGTAGAAGTAATCTACCCATAACCTTTCTGGAAGAGTGCCGGGAATATTGAAATATTTTGTTTCAATATTCATTTTTTCATATTCAATATGCGCAAAAAGTTCATCAAATAAATATACAGGCAGGATTTCCGATGCGTCCCTGATCAATGAGAACCTTGTAAACGTTTTTATTCCCCATATGTGCGTTGTATATATGTCAGGGCTCAAGTATCCGTTGTTCTTATAAAAAACATAATGCGGACCGAGGCCCAGAGACCAGCGATCAAATATGTAGTAGCCAATTTGGGGTGCAATTTCAATATTTGTGTAACTTCCAAACCAGAAGCCGGTTTCAGGGACGATGAAGAACCGTCCGTTCCTTTTTTCATTGGGTGTAATGGATTCAATTTCAGAGCGATGCTGGGCACTGCAAAGTCCGTTTACCATGAAAATCAGCAGCATGAGCAATAAAGATTTTCTCATGATTAAGATTGCTTGAGATATGCAATAATAAGCAAATAGGACTTTCATTGTACCAAAAACTCTTTACTTTTGACCGGATTATACATGATACTTTGATGCATATATTAATTACAGGTGCCAGCAGGGGAATAGGTGAAGAGCTTGCATACCAGCTTGCTGATCAGCGACACAGGCTTATATTGGTCTCCAGGAATAGAGACCGGATTATGAGAATATGCGACAGTTGTAATGAAAAGGCCGGAGAAGCAATCGTTCATCCGTTGCCTTATGACCTGAATGAATTATTGAAGGACACAGATGGTTTTAAAGCAAAATTGTCTGGAATAACCAGTAAGCTTGATGTTATTGTTAACAATGCCGGCAAACTGATCCGCAAGGATTTCCAGGAGATCACCAGTGAGCAGGAACTTGAAATATTTGGTGTTAACTATTTTGGACCTTCAGCGCTGATAAGGTTATGCATACCATTCATGCAGCAATCAGCCCAGGCTTCTATAGTTAACATCGCTACCATGGGAGCGGTCCAGGGTTCTTCAAAATTTGCAGGACTCTCGGCTTACAGCGCAAGCAAAGGGGCTTTGATTACTTTAACCGAATGTCTTGCTGAAGAACTCAAAGAAATGAACATACGGGTAAATGCGCTGGCAATAGGAGCCGTCCAGACGGAGATGTTTGAAGCAGCCTTTCCCGGATATACTGCGGGAACATCTCCCCGCGAAATGGCAGCATTTATTAAATGGTTTGTGCTGGAAGGTGGAAGAAGGTTCAATGGCAAGGTCCTGCAGGTCTCAAACAGCACTCCCTGATTACAAATTATCCAGGGAAAATCCTTCAACGAAATTATCCCTGTTGTATTTTTTTGCCTGTACCGAATCCTTAAGCAGCAGGAGTCCATTCATGGCAAGTGCCCGCATTTCGTCTTCCCCGGGATATATAAAAACAGGTGCAATGTATGCAATGTGTTCTTTTATGTATCCTGTAAGATCAGGATTGTGTGCAATACCCCCTGTAAGGATTATTGCATGGACTTCACCGGCGAGAACCGCGGCCATAGCACCAATTTCTTTGCTTATCTGGTACCCCATTGCCTTCTGGAGCAGTTTTGCCTTCTTATCGCCTCTGCGGGCGTTTATTTCGAGTTTATGTGCGTCATTGGATCCTGTATACGCAGTTAAACCGCCTTTCCCGTTAATCATTGACTTGATTTGGTCGTGTGTCACCTTGTTGTTGTAACAATAATCCACCAGCGCACCAACAGGCAGGGAGCCTGAGCGCTCAGGACTGAAAGGACCGTCACCGTCAAGGGCATTGTTGACATCGATTACCCTTCCTTTCTTATGAGCCCCAACAGAGATTCCTCCACCAAGATGCGCAATGATCAGGTTCAGATCATCGTAACTCATTCCGCACGATTGGGCATAGGTTCTTGCAGTGGCTTTCTGGTTCAGGGCATGAAAAATGGATATGCGTCTGATTTCAGGGTGTCCGGTAATCCTGGCCACATCATTCAATTCATCCACGACTACCGGATCGGCAATATATGGTTTGGCCCCGGAAAGTTCTTTGCAGAGGTCAGCAGCAATCAATCCTCCCAAGTTGCTCGCGTGTTTGCCCAGTGTCCCTTTTCTCAAGTCATTTATCATCTCTTCATTTACTTCGTAGACACCTGATACGATGGGTTTGATCAGACCGCCCCTTCCAATGACAATGCGTATTTCATCCAGCGGAATATGATTTTCCAGGACCTCTTTGAGAATTAATTCTTTCCTGAATTCAAACTGGTCTGTTATTTCCTGAAATTTTGCCAATTCACTCGCTTCATGACGAATGGTCTTCAGAAATACAGAATTGTTGCCCCTGTATACCGCAATTTTGGTGGAAGTTGAACCAGGATTAATGACCAATATATAACTTATTTCCATTATAATTACAATAATATTAAAAATAATAAATTAAGAGCAAAATAATAATATTAAATTATAAATATACATTATTCGATCAGTAATTGAATTCTCTTTATGTGATTATTAACTGGCGCTGGCGGCAGCAAGCAGTATTGAATCAAATTTGGCCTGTTCTGAGTCGGACCGGGAAGTCAATACTATGGGTACTGTAGCTCCGACGATCATCGATGCAACTTTGGCTTTTGCAAAGAAAACCAATGATTTATAAAGCACATTGCCAACTTCAATATCCGGCATGAGTAAAAGATCCGTATCACCGGCGACTTCACTTTTTATTTCCTTGTGTCTTGCACTTTCTGCACTGATTGCATTATCGAAAGCAAGGGGACCGTCAATGAGACAATTACGGATCTGTCCACGCTGGTTCATTTTCGATAAAAGTGCTGCATCAAGTGTTGCATTCATGCTGGTATTTACCTGTTCGACCGCGCCGAGTACTGCAACTTTAGGTTCCTGGATATTGAGCTTATTGAATATACCGACGGCATTATTCAGTATGGCGATCTTTTCATCGAGATTAGGCGCAATGTTCATAGCCACATCAGTTACACCGATAAGTTTGTGATACGTTTCTACCTCAAACAAGGCAAAATGCGAGAGCAGTTTTCCGGTTCTCAATCCGTATTCCTTATTAAGGACTGCTTTCAACATAATAGAAGTACCGATCTTACCCTTCATAAGCACTTCGGCCTTTTTTTCATGAATTAATTTTACAGCTTTTATAACAGCCTGTTCAGCGTCTTGCTCATCTATAAACTGAAATTTCTTAAGGCTCAGTTGCATCACATCGGCGAGTCCTACTGTTTTTTCCTTGTCACCAACAAACAGGGGCTCTATCACTCCTTCCTCTGCTGCCCTGACAACTGCACCTATGGAATGTGCATCATGGGAAGCGGCTAACACCAATCTGATGGGTTTGGCGGTCTTGGGTAAAAACTGCCTGAGTTCATCCAGTTTCTTTAACATGGTCGTACTGTATTAATAGGTCAAATAAACAGAAAAGCTACCTTCATCTGCTACATCTGTGCCATGATATTAAACACATTTTTCAACAATCTTATATGAATCCGATGCTATAAGCAGCTCTTCATTTGTCTTTACAACGGCAGCAGTCACTTTTGAATCCGGTTTTGAAATGATTCGGTCCTGTCCCTTGATTCCATGGTTGGCAACTTCATCGAACATGATTCCCAGGTATTCCATATTCTGACAGATCATCCTGCGGATGTTGAAATCATTCTCACCCACGCCTCCCGTGAAGATCAATGCATCCAGGCCGTTCATTATCGCTGCATAGGCGCCGATAAATTTTTTAACCCTATAGGCATACATTGTAAGCGCAAGGGCCGCCTTTTCATTGCCCTCATAATAGGCCAGTTCCAGGTCCCGCATGTCACTTGAAATTCCTGAAATACCCTTCATTCCGCTGTTCTTATTGATGATATTGCTGATCCCTTTCAAACTGAGATGTTCTTTATCCGCAAGATACAATAATACACCCGGATCAATGTCACCGGTCCTTGTTCCCATGATAAGTCCGTCAACAGGTGTGAATCCCATTGAAGTATCAATGGATTTTCCATATTCAACTGCCGCAATGGATGCTCCGTTGCCAAGATGACATGTAACCATCTTCAATTCCCGTGTATCTTTTCCTATGACTTTGCTTGCCTGACGTGATACGTATTTATGACTTGTTCCGTGGTAACCGTATTTACGTATCTTGTATTTTGTATAAAATTCACGCGGGATTGCGTACATATATGCATGTGGCGGCATTGTCTGGTGAAAAGATGTATCAAAAACTGCCACCTGAGGAACCCCTGGAAGCAGGTTATCGACCGATAATATACCTTTTAGATTGGCAGGATTATGCAAAGGGGCAAGGTCAATATTCTTTTCAATGTCCCTGATAATATCCTTGGTGATCAGAACGCTTTCCTTGTAGGCTTCACCACCCTGCACAACCCTGTGTCCTACAGCAGCAATTTTCTTCACATCGCTGATTACACCGTAATCCTTATGGGTAAGAAGCTGAAAAACTTTGTTAATTGCAATTGTATGGTCGGGTATTGCAGTTTCTTCGGTATGTTTTTCTTTGTCTGCAGGTTTGTGTATAATAATGGCATCATTAAAACCAACCTTTTCAACAATTCCTTTGGCTAATACTGCGGTCTCTTCATTTATCTCAAATAACTGGTATTTTACAGAGGAAGATCCGCAGTTTAAGACGAGTATTATCATTTTGAATTATGCTATTTAATTGTTTTTCATACCAATGGCCTGGTTGGCTGTTATTGCTACCAGATTTACAATGTCACTGACCGAACAACCCCTTGAAAGGTCATTTATAGGAGCGGCCATTCCCTGAAGAACAGGTCCTATTGCTTCGGCATGCGCCAATCGCTGAACCAGTTTGTATCCGATATTACCGGAATTTAAGTCAGGAAAGATCAAAACATTGGCAATGCCTGCAATCGGACTTCCCGGGGCTTTGCTTTCTCCGATCTCCTTGATCAGGGCAGCATCAATCTGAAGTTCACCATCTATAATAAGACTCGGATCAATTTCCTTTGCCAGTTTTGTGGCATTGACCACTTTATCAACAAGGGGATGTTTTGCGCTGCCTTTCGTGGAGAAACTGCACATTGCAATCCTCGGCTCAAATCCCAGAATATGCCTTACTGTTTTTGCTGTAGCAACCGCAATTTCTGCAAGCTCATTTTCCGTGGGGTCAGGGTGAACTGCTCCATCAGAAAAAACAAGAATACCATCTTCTCCGAATTCCTTGTCCTTCAATATCATAATAAATGCACCGGACACAACGCTTATACCTGGCATCGTTTTTACAACTTGAAAAGCAGGCCGTAAAACATCGATTGTGGCGTTCCTTGCTCCGGCAACTTCACCATCAGCATCACCGGCTTTTATCATCAATGTGCCCAGATAGAGGGGATCTGTTACAAGTTTCATGGCATTCTCCCTGGTCATACCCTTGGATTTCCTGATCTCAAGAAGCAGATCGGCATACTCTTTTTTCTTTTTATGATCATTGGGGTCAATGACCTGTGCTTTGCTAATATCGTGCAAGCCGTATTTTTCGACCAGGAATCCAATTTTTTTCGGATCGCCCAGGAGGATCACGTGAGCAAGTTTTTCGCTTATTACCTGGTGTGCTGCCAGTATGGTTCTTTCTTCATCACCTTCAGGAAGCACGATCCTCTGACAATCCTGACTGGCCTTTGTACGAATTGATTTTAATAAATCCATTGAATATCAGATATTTAAATTAAATGAAATTGAAAAACTAAAATTAGGTATTTTTATTTAAGTAACATAAGGAATAAATATGATTTACATCATATAAGTTTTTAACCTGAAATATTCACGAATTGATCTGTTACGAAAGAATAATGTATAATTCGGGTTAAGATTTGTATCCATTAAAAAGGCAACTTCATTGAAATTTCTGTTAATTGTACTTTTTCAATTTCTGTTATCTTTGTTCTTCATCAAAAATCTAAGATTGTCAAATGGGCGATGGTACATGATGCAAAACTCATAAACAATGGGATTGGAGAGTCTCTTCAGAAAGAACTGGACCTCCTGCAGTCCATAATAGACGGTGACATTTTCACCGATCTTTCAACCAGGCTCATGTATGCGACCGATGCATCGGCATACCGCGAAATACCGCTTGCAGTTTGCCGCCCTTCTGATGAATCCGATGTCATACAACTTGTGAAATTTTCAGCGAACAACAACGTTACACTGATCCCCAGGGCAGCAGGCACATCCCTTGCTGGCCAGGTTGTTGGGGGAGGAATGGTGGTTGACATTTCACGGTATATGACCCGAACGTTGCAATTGGACCAGGAAGAACGCCGGGTGAGTGTTCAGCCGGGAGTGATACTTGATGAACTGAACAATGACCTCAGGTCATCCGGTCTGTTCTTCAGTCCGGAAACTTCAACTTCCAACCGATGCATGATCGGTGGAATGATCGGAAACAACAGCAGTGGCCTTCGATCACTGGTGTATGGCTCAACAAGGGAACACATAATTTCTGTCAGGATGGTTCTCGCGGACGGATCCATTGCGGAATTTGGTGAATTAACAGGGGAGGAATTCAGGGAAAAATGTGCACTTCAGAATTTTGAAGGGGAATTGTACCGGCATATCAATATGGTATTGAGTAACGAAGAAAATATTGCATCCATTGAGGCTGAATTTCCCGATTCCGGAGTTGTCAGGCGCAATACCGGTTATGCACTGGACGAACTTGTCTCTTCCCCTGTATTCAAGGGAGACAAGGCGAGACATAAAGGATTCAATTTCTCACGACTGATCGCCGGATCAGAAGGAACGCTTGGGATAGTCACAGAGGCCAAATTGCACCTGGACCCATTGCCTCCACCGGAAAAAGTACTTGTACCGGTGCATCTTGATTCTGTCATGGATGCTATTAAGGGAAATTTGATAGCATTGAAACATCGCCCATTTGCAGTAGAGTTAATGGACAAAACCATTCTCGATCTTACTTCTGACAACATTGCTCAACGCAAAAACAGGTTTTTTCTGAAAGGAGATCCCGGAGCAGTTCTTATCGTTGAATTCCTGTCTGATAACATGGATGACATCCGATCAAGGGCTTTGAACATGGAAATTGAATTCAAAAAGAGCGGACTTGGATTTCATTTTCCACTTATAACAGGTGAAGACATTCAAAAAGTATGGTCCCTGAGAAAGGCAGGTCTTGGTGTACTTTCAAATATGAAGGGAGATGCAAAACCGGTATCTGTTATTGAGGATACCAGTGTATTACCCTCCATGTTAGAAAATTATATTCAAGATTTCAATAAGATCCTTGAAAAATATAATCTGGATTGTGTATATCATGCACACATTTCAGTTGGCGAGCTTCATCTCCGCCCTATCATGAACCTGAAAGATGCTGAGCATGTAGAATTGTTTCATACAATTGCAGAGGAAACAGCACGGTTGGTAAAGAAATACAGGGGATCCCTCAGCGGAGAGCACGGTGACGGAAGACTCCGCGGTGAATTTATTCCCCTGATGGTCGGTGAAAGGAATTACCGGCTAATGCGTGAGATAAAAGACACATGGGACAAAGACCGCGTGTTCAATGGGGGAAAGATTATTGATTCCCCACCAATGAATACATTCCTGCGGCATGAACCGGGTGTGCGCACAGCACATCCGGAAACAATTTTTGATTTTACAAGGGAAGGTGGCATCATCCGGCATATTGAACAATGTAACGGTTCCGGTGATTGCAGAAAAACCGAAAAGACAGGCGGTACCATGTGTCCCAGTTATATGGCAACACGTGAAGAACGGACTACCACCCGTGCAAGGGCAAATATACTTAGGGAATTTTTAAAAGAAAAAGGAACAAGAGGGCCATACGACCACAGAGAGGTTTACGACGTGCTTGACCTTTGCCTGTCATGCAAAGCTTGTAAATCTGAATGTCCGTCAAGTGTTGACATGGCAAAGCTGAAGGCTGAGTTTTTGCAACATTGGTATGACATGCACGGCATACCGATCAGAACATGGATGATAGGAAATATAACTTCTCTGAACAGGGTGGGGTCGCTGTTCCCTTCATTGTTTAATTTATTTATGAATGGCGGGGCAGTTCCAAAAATTATCAGGCGTGCCCTTGGTTTTACTGATCAGCGCAAAATGCCCGAATTACAAAAGACCACAGTTCATCAATGGGCAAAAAGAAACCTGAAACAAATGAACGATCAGCTTCCTGCCACTGCCAGGGAAGTAACCTATTTTGTTGATGAGTTTACAAATTATACCGATCCGCATATTGGGATTGCCACACTTCAGTTGCTGAATAAGCTGGGAATCAGGGTATATATTTATAAATCCGCTCAGAGTGGCCGGTCCTATTTTTCAAAAGGTCTTCTGAAGGTGGCCCGCAAGCATGCAAGGGAAAATGTTAAACTCTTCAGGGACGTGGTGAATGAAGACAGACCATTGATCGGAACCGAACCCTCAGCAATACTGAGTTTCAGGGATGAATATCCTGAAATCGTCGGAACTTATCTTAAAAATGATGCGCAAAAGCTGGCTGAGAATGTCTTCATGATAGAAGAGTATATTGTGAGCTTATTTGAGATCCAGGCAATAGGTCCGGATTTGTTTACCAGGGAAATAGCAGTGATAAAATTGCATGGGCACTGTCAGCAAAAAGCTGTGGCCAGCACATCAGATACACTAAAAATGCTTTCAATACCTGAAAATTATATGGTTACCGAAATTCCATCAGGATGCTGCGGTATGGCCGGATCTTTTGGATATGAAAAAGAACATTATGACCTTTCGATGAAGGTTGGGGAACTGGTGCTGTTTCCTGAAGTCAGAAACAGTCCCCCGGATACCATAATAGCCATACCCGGTACCAGTTGCAGGCACCAGGTTCTGGATGGAACAGGCAGGGCAGGGAAGCACCCGGTTGAGATTTTGTACAACGCGCTAAATATATAGCTACTTGAAAGAATAATATCATTTAAACAGGTAAAAAGAAAAAATAATGCTCAGAAAATTACCACTTTGGGTTAAAATATTCATCGGAATGGGAATTGGGATCCTGGTGGGTTTGGCAGGAGTCTGGCTCTCTTTTGAAGAAATTGTTAGCGATTGGATAAAACCATGGGGAAATATATTTCTTAAACTCTTGAAACTTATAGCCGTTCCGCTGATATTTGTTTCCCTGGTAAAAGGTATTTCAAGTCTTTCTGACATTTCTCGCCTGTCAAAAATCGGTCTGAAAACCATCTCCATCTACATTGTTACTACAATAATAGCTACTACAGTGGGTTTGGGCCTGGTTAACCTGATTCAGCCAGGCAATGTATTTCCCGATGACAGGCAGGAAGAATACAGGGAAAGGTTTTTGGAAGATATTTCAACCAAACAGCTGTTTGCAGATGAAGTGAAGGACCAGTCTCCCCTGTATTTTTTTGAGGATATGATTCCTGAGAATATATTCTTTGCGGCAAGTGATAATTCTAAAATGCTGCAAATCATATTTTTTGCGATACTTTTTGCCGTGGCCATGATCATGGTACCTGAAAAACAGGTAAAAGGAGTGAAGGTGTTTTTTGACGGACTTAATGATGTGATACTTAAGATCATTGATATTATCATGAGGTTTGCACCCGTGGGGGTTTTTGCGCTTATGGCCGGCTTAATTGTCGATTTTAGCGGAGATGCAGAACTATTCAGTGCACTTGGGATGTATATGATTACTGCAGGTGCAGGGCTTTTTATACTGATCTTAATATTTTATCCTTTGGCAATGCGTTTGTTTGCAGGAATTAAGCCCAGGGATTTTTTACGAGGCATTTTTCCTGCTCAGATGGTGGCTTTTTCCACGAGTTCCAGCGCGGCTACCCTTCCGGTAACCCTGAAACAGGTAATCAATGAATTTAAAGTGTCCGGATCGATCGCTAACTTTGTACTACCGGTGGGTGTTACGATAAATATGGATGGCACTTCCTGCTACCAGGCAGTGGCAGCAGTATTTATTGCCCAGGTATTCGGAATGGATCTCTCAATAAGCCAGCAGTTATCAATCGTGCTTCTTGCCACTATGGCATCAATCGGTTCGCCCGGTGTCCCGGGAGGAAGCATTGTTATGCTGATTGTTGTACTCACTTCAGTAGGTATTCCTGTTGAGGGACTGGCCCTTATCCTGGGAGTAGACAGACCGATCGATATGCTGAGAACAGTGGTGAATATAACAGGCGACTCCACCGTGGCATCAATTGTCGCAAAATCTGAAGGCGAACTAGGATACGAAGGATAATAATATCAAAACAGCGACAGGCAACTTGCCAGTCCCTCCGTAAGGATATTTTAGAAAGTAAGATATTGATTTGCGCCAATGATGACTATTGGAATTTCAGGTTAACCACACCCAATTAAGTTGCAGAACACTACATCCTTATATAAATTTACATATAGCAACAGATTAACAAATACCAACACCAATAAGTTTACATAAGTATACACACTTCTCTACACATATAGATTACATATGTAATCAATAATATATCTACTTTTAATTCGTAACTTATAGCTTTTAAAGGACTGTATAACAATTATATATGATTCTCATCTAAATTAAAATATAGGTATTATTTGAAAAGATTGATTGTAAATACCTTTCAGATAGAAATATTTAATATTTAAATCACTAATAACCAGTAAAATACCTAAATTTATATATAGTTATAGTTCATATAACTGTTTTGGATGGCAAATTGTTACCAAATCGAACGATATGACACTTATTAAATCAATAATTATCTGATTCAATATGTTGTATTATTGAACATTGTGAATTATTATCCCCAAAATATCTTCTACATACATATTCCTGGAAAATCTTTAATTTTTCTACAGACAGGATTCTACAGTAACAACCGTTTAAACAACACTTAAATCAAAGAAAATTACATATGTAAATAATATAGAATTACATAAGTAAACTAACAATTTGTTACATTTGTAAAAACAGAAAATCATATGAAGGATCGCATAATTCAACTTTTGGATGCAGAACATCTTTCTTCTGCTAAATTCGCTGACATTATTGGTGTTCAGCGATCGAGTATTTCGCATATTATATCTGGCCGCAACAAGCCCAGTTTTGATTTTTTGCAGAAAACTTTGAAGGAATTTCCTATGATAAGTGCGGAATGGCTGTTGCTTGGAAGGGGAAGCATGTATTCACGGCAAGGTGGAGCCTCTACCACTCTATTTGGCGATCAGCAAGATAATGAAATCAACAAGGGCATTGATAAGACAGAGGGAGGTGATCAGGTTATTTTTGATCCGAATGAGTTAAAAGATGGCGACAATGAATCGAATGATGCTATTGAATCACAGGAGTTTCTTAAGAGATCTGGCGGTTCTCTGGCAGGAATGAATGACAATTCTTTGCGGGGAAAAGAAATTGCGAGGATCATTTTACTCTATACAGATAATTCATTCGATACCTATAAGCCGGCAAAATGAATTCTGTTATATTTGTGAAAAAATTATATGTACAGGTATTTAATCAGACCTTTACTTTTCTTCTTCTCTCCTGAAAATGTCCACAATGCTGTTTTATTGGTAGTTAAAATTGCTTTTAAGATACCTGGTATAGCCATTATTTTGCGAAAATATTACCATGTAAGTGATCCTTTGCTGGAGCTGGAGTTCCTGGGAATGAAATTTTTAAATCCTGTTGGTCTGGCCGCGGGTTTTGATAAAAATGCAGAGGCCTACAATGAATTTTTCAATTTTGGTTTTTCCCATATTGAGGTTGGAACTGTGACTCCCTGGCCACAACCAGGAAATCCAAAGCCACGGAGCTTTCGAATAACGGATGACAAGGGATTGATCAATCGAATGGGATTTAACAATCACGGGGTTGAGGCACTTGCAGATGCACTGAAAAAAATGCGCGGGAAAGGACTTGTCATTGGCGGAAACATTGGCAAGAATACGGATACTGCAAATGCAGATGCAGTTTCTGATTATGAATTTTGTTTCAGGGCCTTATATGAATATGTTGATTATTTTGTTGTCAATGTAAGCTGTCCAAATATATCCAACCTGCATGAATTGCAGGACCAGGATGGATTGGAAAAGATACTGGGCCGACTATCTTCGATACGCAACAAGCAGGATCATTACATTCCAATTCTGTTAAAGATATCTCCCGATCTGAATAACAAGCAGATCGATGCTTCGCTGGATATCATAAGAAAATATGGAATCGATGGTGTTGTTGCTACAAATACAACGATTACAAGGGAGGGATTAAAAACAAGTGATGATTTGATTCATGAAATAGGAAACGGAGGCATGAGCGGTGAACCATTGACTTCAAGGAGTCTTGAAGTTGTCAGGTACATCCATACGAAAACAAACGGGGAGATGCCCATCATTGGGGTAGGAGGCATCATGTCGGCTGTTGATGCAATGAATATGCTGAATGCCGGAGCAGATTTGATCCAGGTTTACACAGGTTTCATTTACAACGGTCCCGGATTTGTTCGAAGGATCAACAAAGCCTTGTTAAAAAGATACAAATCCTGAGGCACTGGTGCTGACACTGTTTATCAGCCACTGCAACTTTATTGACAGACTCTATTTAATAGCACTGCTCTTCATATCCCTTACAGGATCTGGAAGCAATTCATAGCCGATTGAAGTGCGTCTTGATAAAGCTTTTTTAGAAACGGGTGAAACACCGGTAATCTCTTCAAGTGCACGGGCCACGATCGGATCTGTAATATCTCCAAATTGTTTGGCAATTAAAAGGTTATCATCAATATAGATTGAAGGAACGAGTCCATCATTAAAATCTGTAAAACCATCTGCATTGGCAAATTTAAACACAATGGGTTGCATTGCCCAGTTGTGCCTGGGTGGATCTTCTATATCCGGTATTGTGATTGAACCATAACATTTTCCGTACGTGTATTCCCCGATTTGAACCACGTTCATATATGGTTGCAGACCAATAATAATTAGTTCTGAAGCTGAAGCAGAGTGAGGTGAAGTAAGGAAATATATGTTATCAAGATCGAAGTTAATATAAGGATCATCCTCGAAAAGAACCACAAGGTTTTCCGAGTTTTCTCCTTCTTCGTTCAAAAAGTATTCGTTATAGGCGCTGTTCCATTCGTAATTTACAAAAACATTCTCACTGCCAGGGATATCCGAAGGGCTGATCGTGGATGCAATATGTGTTGCCACAGATACCCTTCCCCCGGGGTTGTAGCGGATATCCATGATAAGATCTGTGATTCCGCTGTTCTGAAAATCTGCAAAGATATAATCCAGTGAATCCTGCCATTTATTTCCCTCTCCGAGACTGAAACCAGTGTAAACTATGTAACCAATTTTCTGATCATGGAAATCAATAACATCACTGTAGATCACTGGATTTTGTTCTATCACTTTGGCAGTTATACTTACTGACTTTCCATTGGCAGTGATACCGGAATCGGTAAAATCAGCAAATTCCAGCGTCAGGCTTTCATTGTAAAAAAGGTCAACATAATTGTCAATGGTGAGCATTGTACCGTTTATCTCTACAATTATATCCCCACGCATTATTCCTGCACTTTCTGCAGGTGAACCTTTCGATACATATTCCACAATGACGACGACCTGGTCTGTTTCTCCTGCTCTGATGAAGTAAGGCGAAATACCGGAAGAAAGTTCAATGTTGTTAAAACTGTTCAGCAGTGCCTGGTAATCATCCACGATCCAGGAAAACCGGTCATTATCAGACAAAATACTGTAAAAAAACGCCTCAGGATCCGTTTCATTTGTAGGGTAAAGACTTGGATCAATATCCTCCGACCAAAGGTAAACGTCATTCATCACGTCCCAAATCCATTCGTTGAGTATTTCCGTTTCATCTGGTTCAGGATCCCTGCAGCCATATGCGATAACCGCAATCAATACCATCATTAAAATTATCCTGTAGCTTTTCATAATTGCTTGCATTGGTATAAATAAATAATTACGCTACAAGTATAACTTAATTATGGTTGAATTGGTTTGGTCAATACGAAAAAATGCCGGGATTGAAATCCTAATCTATGTGAGATTGACTGATCAGCTTTTCCAGTTCATCAATTTTTAATTTCCTCTCGAGAGAAAAAATCTTTGCTGCATATCAGATCATTTCTCCCGGGCTTTGCCGGTCATGGGAACAAATCTTACCGGGTATTTTATATTTTCCCTCAATTTTCCTTTCCTGTTTTTTTCCAAAACCACCAGGAACTGGATGGACCGGGTACTTCCGACTGGAATTACTATTTTTCCGCCTGGTTTTAGCTGTTCTTTTAACGGGGCGGGGACCTGTTCCGGGGCGCAAGTTACGATGATCCTGTCAAACGGAGCGTATTCGGGCCATCCTTCGTAACCATCACCCACTTTCACGCGGACGTTTTCATAATGCAATTTTTCAAGTGTATTTTTTGCCCTTAATCCCAGTTCAGGCACAATTTCAATTGTAAACACTTCACATCCAAGTTCTGCCAGGATGGCTGCCTGGTAGCCGCTGCCTGTTCCAATCTCAAGGATTTTCATTTCCTTTTCTGCTTCGAGCAATTGTGTCATTGAGGCTACAATCACAGGCTGAGAGATTGTTTGCTCAAATCCAATGGGTAAAGGTGTATTCTGATAGGCATATGGCTGCATTTCATTGATTACAAAAGCATGACGGGGAACCCTGAACATTGCACCCAGCACCGCAGTATCGTAAATATCAATTCCCCTGTAATTGGCAACATCCCTGTATACCATATTGCGGCGCTCCTCTTTTCTTTCTTCAAAATAATCGTGTTCAGTTTGGCTGTAAACCATTAGCAGGCAACAGGAAAGAAAAAATACTATTGAAAAAACAGTTCTCATGATAACAGCAACAAAGTATAAAAAATAACTGTTGAAATCAAGCAGAAAGCAACATTGGACTTCCCCAATATTCTCCTTTGATATTTCTGTTTTGTAGGCTGGACCGAAATTTCAGAGATTTGACAAGGGATAAACGATAAAAACACGGATACTGTTTAAACCGCAGAATTTAACCGCAACATTTAACCGCAGAGTTAATTGGAGACGTAAAACTCAGGAAATTTATTTCAGTTTTTTCCCGTAAATTGACTTTTTATTAGTTTTGTTCTTTGTTTCCAATCTTTTGCCTATGTTTAATTCATACCTGACCGTGATCGATCCGCTGCTTCGTAATGCACACAAAGCAGCAGCCGAACTGATCCCTGTCAACAGCAACGTGATTGATATTGCATGCGGGAACGGCACACTTGCTTTTCTATGTTCATTGCGTGCAGGCAATGTTACCGGGATTGATATTTCGGGTCAGATGATTGAATTTGCCCGAAAACGAGCAAAGAAGAACAATACAGGCAATGTTCAGTTTATTGAAATGAATGCTTTGGACTTGTCGCGTTTTGATGATCATCAATACGATATTGCATATATCTCTATGGCCATCCATCAATTTGAATATGCTGCTGCACTTTCAATTCTGGAACAGGCCAAAAGGATCGCAAAAAAAATGATACTCATGGATTACCAGCATCCATTGCCCGGTGGATTCAAAGGGTTGGTTACCCGGGCCATCGAATGGATCGCAGGAGAGGAACATAACAGTAATTTTAAGTCATACCTGTCTCTCGGGGGGCTCAAAGCATATTGCAAGACCTTAAATATAGGTGTCACAGAGAAAGAGATTAACAAAAGTGTTTTTGTAATACTAAAAGTACATTAAATTCTCTGTTTCTGCAGGAGAAATGGCAATGTATTCGTTTATGTAGATATGTAAGACCTGCCGCTTCTCATAAAAAACCAAACAAAATAACATCGAGACTGCTTGAGATGAATTTTTATTCATTACAATCCACAGAAAATCAATTAAATACATTAGGATGTATAGAGATTTTTAATGATGTCAGGCAACTATATTATGTTTGCTCATCTGTTTCTTATAAAAAAAGATTTGTATATTTCATTTATTTCTATATTTATGTATGGATGTAAAAACAAAAAAATTGTATGAGTTATGACAGAACCAAAATTGTTTCATGAGGATTCAAAACCAGATGAAACGACCAAAAAAAACATTATTGATTTCCTCTTCCATCACCTGGAGCAGTATGGTGACTCCTGGGAGGATATCAAAAAGGCAGTTGATTATTCGCTGAAGGAATACCATAGTTTCGGAGGTTTCTTACTTGTTTCCTATGAGGGTGAAGATATCTCAGGGGTTGTGGTGGTCAATCAGACAGGAATGTCGGGATACATTCCTGAAAATATACTTGTTTACATCGCAACTCACAACGAGATGCGTGGAAAAGGAATCGGAAAATACCTGATGAAAAAAGCGATTGAAAATGCGAAAGGTGACATTGCCTTGCATGTGGAACCAGATAACCCGGCTCGCTTTCTTTATGAAAAAGTAGGCTTTACCAGCAAATATATGGAGATGCGTTTCAAACAGCCGGCTGGTTAAAAAGTAGTTGACCTTGTCGGTGAAACAATGACTTTTCAAATGGTCTCTTATAATATAAGCGATGGCATATATTGAATTAGATATTCAAAAGCTGAAGGAGAATTATGAGTATCTTGATAAATTATTCAGGAAAAGAAACATACAATTCTCAGTAGTTACCAAAATATTAAGTGGTAACAGGATGTTCTTGTCGGAGTTGCTGAAACTTGACATCAAGCAGGTGTGTGACTCAAGGGTATCGAACCTTAAAACCATTAAATCACTCAAACCGGACATTGAGACCATTTACATAAAGCCCCCGGCAAAACGGGCCATAAAGAGTGTTGTTCAATACGCTGATATAAGTGTTAACACTGAGATCAATACCATAAAACTTCTTTCAGAAGAGGCACAGAGACAGAATAAGAAGCATAAGATCCTCATAATGATAGAGCTTGGCGAACTTCGGGAAGGAGTTATGGGAGAGGACTTCATGGCATTTTATGAAGTGGTTTTCCGGTTAAAGAACATTGAAGTAATCGGGATCGGAGCAAATCTGACCTGTCTGTACGGAGTTTTGCCCAACCATGACAAACTCATTCAGCTGTGTCTTTATGAGCAATTGGTAGAGGCCAAATTCAACAGGCATATCCCTTTTGTTTCTGGAGGTTCCTCAGTTACAATTCCTCTTATTTTCCAGGGATTGCTGCCGGAAGGGATCAACCATTTCAGGGTAGGAGAGACACTGTTTCTTGGAACCGATCTTTACAACAATTCAACGATCGACAAGATGAACCCTGATGTTTTCAGTTTGTTTGCTGAAATTATTGAATTAATTGAGAAACCGCAGGTTCCTATCGGTGAAATGGGCCAGAATGTAGAAGGCAGCAGTTTTGAATTTGATCAGAAGAATGCCGGAAAACGCTCGTTCAGGGCAATTGTAGATATAGGTCTGCTGGATGTGGAAGAGAGTCATATTGAATTGGTTGATAAAGATATAAACATGGTCGGGGGTAGCAGTGATATGTTTGTTATTGATCTGGGCAATAATGAAAAGAATTACAAGGTCGGTGATCTTCTGGAATTCAAAATGGATTATATGGGGGTACTGCGAACCATTAATTCAAAATACATTGATAAACGGGTAAATTATAGTTAGTGTCTGTCCATAAAGTCCGTTTGCTGCGTTACGCTCGTTGAGAAATTGCTCATCCCGATAATATATCAGGACTCGGCATCTCCCGACTTCGCAGCCCTTGCAAACGAACATTATTAAGCGTAAATGACTGTTTTGAAATCGAGCATAACGCAGCTATTGGCGTTTTAGCTTCGCTGAGTTCGTAAACTCGGTTCTTGCAAGTACTAAGTACAAAATGCTTGTATTGTCCTGTTGGTAACGTTTTATAATGTTATACAGAATTAATTTTGTGACAATCCGTACAGGTAAGAATAGAGAACTATTTTTTGCCTGAATGTCTGCTGGGGCGTTGTTTCACTGTTGGGAACGCAGTACCTGCTGTTCCAGAAATGTTCACCATAAGGCCATATCTCTTTGTTTTCCGGATAGTTGCGGTTCGTGTACCATTCACAGCGGACAATATGATCATCATTGCCCCAGCCATCCCGGCACATGTAAGGAGTCCAGCCAGGGGTTACCCCGGGATAACCATCTCTTCTTCCCGGAGCAAATGTTTGTGTGATGCACTTTTCACCCAATCCTGTCATTTGTATCAATCCCAGAGGATTTCTGCCGAGGGTCCATTCAGCTTCAGCATACATACCTTTTTCAAGATAGGCTTTCTCTTCACTGTTATCCGAAATTTTGTGAGCGATGGCCACAAGTGACATTTCATTGGATGTCTGAAACATTCCCTCCCATCTTGAAGTCCACCGTGCAGCTTTGGTAGGGCTTTCAGTCATTTTATCAACATAGTCTTCTTTGGCCTGTTTGATAAAAACCAGCCTCATATTTTTCTGCAATTCCGGATAGGATATTTTCCCGGGACAAAAAATATAGGCAACAGAGGCATATTGCTGAGCGAATTCACCAAAACTTCTGATGGTAAGATTGCCCTTCATGATCTCACTTTCTTCCGCAATGATCTTTTCGTATCTCTCTTCACCAGTCAGATTATAAAGAAATGCAGCAGCTGTCATCCGCAGATCACGGCCCCTCAATTCATCAACTTTTACATCCAGCATTGAGTCCTTTTGTTTGGAAGCCCATTCAAAAGCTTCAATGGCTGCATCTTTGTACTTTGATTCCATCTCTTTCATTCCTGCCAGGCGGAAGCAGTCAGCTGCCATTGCAGCCGCACCTGCAACACACCAACCCTGCCATGCACATGGTGCACCGGCATAATTGATATTTTCCGGCGGACGAATATTGGTAAGTCCGGTCAGGTAACCGCCTTTGGAGTCACGCATTCTCAGCCACCAGTCGAGCTCCCACAATGCTTCATCAATAATGTCGGGCACATTGTTATTGGTTTCAGGGATATACAACTGATTGTCTTTAAAGACATCCGGTTGGAGGTAATATGAGAGCAGGAGATCATATACACAAACGAAATTCACCGGTCGCTGATCATTGTCATAGGCGTCACACCATCCACCCCACGTGGCCTTTGCAATTTCGCCCGATAGTTCTTCCTTGTAAAAATTCCGATCATCAGGATTCTTTCCCCTTACCATATCCTTTTTGGAAATATATACTGTAAAATCTTTCGGATCAACACCCTGTTTATGGAGCGGGGTCCGTGCCCTGGGATGGTTTCCGGCGGGTTCTGTTCCACATCCCATCCGCTGGTAGAACATCCCCTGCATGGCCACCTTGAAAGGTTCCCCGAACATCTGATTTCCCATGGCAAACTCATGACTGGAACCGATTCCCTCTATTACTAACTTATAGGTCCCCTCACCGCGAAATGTCGAAAAATCACATTCCCATACATCAGCCATGGTGAAATCTGCACCGAATGCCGGTTCGGGTATGTTTTCCATCCTGAAAGCAAGTTTTCCGGTGAAGCTTTTCTCTCCCGTTAACGTATTGATCAGGTGGAATGCTTTTCCGGTATGGGCAGAGAAATCGTGCTCTCCGCCATCACCCATCCAGAGATAAACATCAGCGGATTTAAAAACTGCGTCTGCTTCATACCCGGTATTTGAGATTTTTATGGCTGGTGAAACAAGTTTTTCTTCATCATATAAGAAAGTATGAGACTGTTTGTCCGAATTCAATTCATCTGTCAGGCGAAGCACATAATCCTTACCGTGTTGCATTGCATGCGGCAGCTCAAGATATATCCAGTGATGCATGACCGGCATGTTCTCATCAATACTGGCCTCCCATACTTTGGATTTCCTGTAAACTGAAAGGGGAGAAGTGCCTTCTGTCCTGTCGTAATTTTTATCTTTTGCTGAAAGGATATGAAATGAATTTACTTCTTTTAAAACTTCAGTATGAAGAGGGTCCCCAAAAGGCGTATATTGATCCTTATCCGGACAGAGCCACCAGTTTTCCGTATTGAAAGCATTCCATCCGTTACAGGTTCCCACCGTATCATCCCAGTTGTATTCTACGTACCCGTCCTGAAAATGAAGTACGATACATTGGTTATCAACAGGTTGAACTGAAACAAGTTTTGTTGCATTAAGGCTGTTCAGGTTCATAAACGATAAAAGGATGATCACTGTTTTCAGATAGTAAAATCGCATCATGCAAATTATTTGGTCTGTTGTTAGCTGGATAAATATAATTTAAAAATCCTACTGAGGATAATCTTTCTGAGCTTATTTCAGAAAAAGACTTCGGCCAGAACCGGTCAGAGACTTTAAAAAATGTGACAGTTGTCCACATCTGCGATGGAAAAGAAATAGCAGCACTTATTTTTGAAGATTTATAGCCAATAAAAGAAAAAAGCCCCCTTAAAGGAGGCTTCATCCTGGTGATTCAGCTGAGGCTCGAACTCAGGACCCCCTCCTTAAAAGGGAGGTGCTCTACCAACTGAGCTACTGAATCATCCGATTTTTGCTTTTTAAAAGCGGTGGCAAAGTTAATGACTAAAAATTTATATTCAAAAACTTATATTAAAAAATGTCACAACTATCCGAAACTTTGAAAAAAAGAACAGAACCCATACTTTTGGTTAAGCTTCACCAAAACCTAATCGTATGGGACTGTTCCGAAGAAACAAAAATACTAATAAACCAATAGTTCGTCAAATTATTGATTTAAT